>NZ_JAGGLJ010000011.1 GCF_017874395.1 Peptoniphilus stercorisuis
AACTTAGTAATTTAGCTATTTTATTTGCCCATTAAAGATTTTAATTGGGGATAAGTATCCTTAAATATCAAATTCCTATTCTGCAACTACCTATTAATTATATAATAACATATTTTTAAAAAAAGTACAAAAAAAGAGGCCTAAGCCTCTTAATTAATTAAATTTATTTTCTTTTTAAAACTATTTTTTCAGGATAAAGTTCTACAAGTCTTGCTTTATATAAAGCACCTTCTGCTTTTTTAAATGCTCCTTTAGAAAGTCCTGTAACTTCAAATATAAGTTCTGGATCTGATTTATCACCAAGTGGTAATACTCCATCATTATCTTCTACAAGTTCTAGTAAAAACTCTGCATCTCTATGCATTTGTTTGTAGCTTTTTTGTCTTAAAGTAAGAGTGATTCTTCCATCCATTAATATTCTTTGAATTCTTGTTTCTATTACATCTCCTACTTTGTATATGCCCTTTAATTCTTGTTTTAATACTAATCCATTATATTTATCTTCAATAGCAACATGAGCTCCTCTATTGTCTATTAAATAAATAGTTCCAAATACAATATCATTTACATTAAATTTATCATTTGTTTTTAATTTCTTTTCAATATTCATAGTTACACAAAGTCTATCTGATTTATCAATATATAACATCATTAAATAGCTTTCTGTAACATTTATTCTACCTACAGTTTCTTTATATGGTAGAAATATATCCTTATCTAATCCAATATTTACAAAATATCCAAATTTAGTTTTAGATACAACTTCAAGTTTTTTAACTTCTCCAACTTTAATAAAAGTTTCTTTTAAAGTTGCAACTCTTTCTCCTCTACCATTGTCATATACAAATACATCTACTATTTCACCTTTTTCAAGTTCTTTATAGCCTTCTTGCTTCGGTAGAAGTATTTCTTCATTTTCTTCTGATACTAAATAAGCACCATGATTTGTAATATTATTAACTTTTAATTTTTGATTTCCTAATTTCATTTTATTAACTCCCCAATTTTTTTACCATATGAAAAAGTATTACTAACTATTTCATTATAAAGTTTCTCATAATTATCTAATACTTTTAACACTTCTAAACCATAATAAGTAAACTCTGGATGAATAGATAAATTTTTAATAATTTCTACTGCAGCAGGAGCATTTTTAAGTTGGTAATATCTAGTTAAAAGTATTCCGAATTTAACAGCTTCTATTGAATTAGTATCTCTCATTAATAAAATTGAAAGTCCAAGTAGCCTTTGTTCATCAAATATATCTTGGGATAATAAATAGGATTCAAAGCCATGAATTGACTCTAATGCTCTATTTTTTTCAAAATATTCTGTCATTACTATAATACTTGATGGATCTCTTTTCATAAATAAGTCTATTCCATTATTTAAATCAAAAGTTTTTTTATTTTTTACAATATCTTTATTTCTTAAATAATCATATTCAAAAGTTCCTGCTTTATATTCTTTATCACTATAAAAGTCTATAAGTGAATTTTCATCTAATAATTTTTTAGATTCTAGATCTAATATTCTATCATAAATTGATTTATATTTTCTAATTTTAAATTTTTTAAAAAAATCTATCATTTAATCTCCTAATCAAATTTTAAATTTTTAAGTGCATCTGAAAGTGATGTATTAACTGGCTCATTTTCATTATCTTGTTTATTTAAAAATCTATTAACATCTGATTTTTTCATTTTATTTTTATTTGCTTTAAATTTCTTATCCATACTTTCCTTAGACTCTCTATATCCACAATTATCGCATATATAAGTTTTCTTGTCACCACTTGATATTAATCTAAGTCTCTTATGGCATTTATTACATCTTACATTAGTAAGAATTGAAATAGTTTCTCTATAATTACAATTATAATCCTCACAAATAAGCATTTCTCTATCTTTTCTATTTACTTTTAATAGATATTTACCACATTCAGGGCATTTTATATTTGTAATATTTTCATGTCTAAATTTATACTTACTCTTTTTAATTTCATCTATATTTTCTCTTGAAAAATCTCTTATTTCAGATAAAAATTCTTTATCCTTTAATTTACCATTTTCAATTTGTCTTAGCTTTAATTCCCAAGAAGCAGTTAACTCTGGACTTTTTAGTCTTTCTGGAACAAGCTCTAGTAATTGAGTACCTTTACTTGTAATTGAAATTTTATTATTTTTATTTTCAATTAAATCAGAACTATATAATTTTTCAATAATATCTCCACGAGTTGCAACAGTTCCTATTCCACCAGTTTCTCTTAGAGTTTCTTTTTTAACCTTACTCATATCACTATCATATTTAGTTGGATTTTCCATAGCTAAAAGAAGTGATCCTTCGTTAAATTTTGATGGTGGTTGAGATTTTCTTCTAGTTTTTTTAATATCTTTTATAGATAGGCTCATTCCAGATTCTAGATTATATATTTTTTGATTTTCTTCTTGCTCTTCTTCATAAGAATCAAGTGCTTTAAATCCAAGAGATAATTCCTTAGTTCCCTTTGCAATAAATACTTCATTATTTACCTTAGCAACTACTTTTACTTCTTCATATTCATAGGGATCCATTAACATAGATAAAAATCTCTTAGCTACTAAATCATAAATTTTATACTCTTTATCTGTTAAATTATCTAAGCTAAGTCTTTCTTCTGTTGGAATAATAGCATGGTGATCAGATACTTTTGAATTATTTACAAATCTTTTATTTGCACTTATATTTTTATTCATTAGCTCTCTTGCAAAGGACCTATAACTTCCAGTTGACATTGCCTTTAATCTATCCTTTAAAGTACCTACAACATCATCTGTTAAATACCTACTATCTGTTCTAGGATATGTTAAGACCTTATGTCTTTCATATAAATTTTGCATTATATTTAAAGTTTCCTTCGCAGAAAAATTATATCTTACATTTGCATCTCTTTGTAGATTTGTAAGGTCATATAATTCTTGTGGATATTTTTTCTTTTTCTTAGATTCTACTTCTACAATTTCAAGTTTTTCATTTTTTATTACATTTATAATATTATCAATTTTACTCTCATCTAAAATAGATTGAACATTATTTTTATTAACCCACTTAAATTCCATAGTATTTGTCTTTAAGTTTATTCCAAAATATTCCTTTGGTATAAAAGATGCTATTTCTTCATCTCTTTTTTTAATAATATTTAATGTTGGAGTTTGAACACGTCCACAGGATAATGGTGTGTTGTATTTTAAAGTTAAAGCACGTGATCCATTTATTCCAACTATCCAGTCAGCTTCTGCTCTTGCCATAGCTGATCTATATAAATTATAGTATTCTTTTCCATCTTTTAAATTATTAAATCCATCTTTAATAGCTTTATCTGTTACAGAAGATATCCAAAGTCTCTTTGTTTTTTTATGACATCCACTCATTTTAAGTATTAGCCTTGCAACAAGTTCTCCTTCACGACCAGCATCTGTTGCAATTACAATTTCAGAAACATCTTTTCTATTTAAAAGTGATTTTACAGTATTAAATTGTGCTCTTGAGTTTTTTATTACACTAAGTTTCATCTCTTCTGGAACTATTGGAAGATCGTCCATATCCCATTTTTGAAATCTTTTATTATATTCCTCTGGCGTACTTAATGTGACTAAATGGCCTAATGCCCATGTAACTATTTTATCATTTGATTCAAAATAGCCCTTATTTTTTCCATTTACTTTTAAAACTCTTGCTATATCTCTTGCAACAGAAGGTTTCTCTGCAAGTATAAGTTGTTTTGACATTTTATAACCTCGCTTTTCCTTCAGTTATTTTATCATACTTAGGAGTATTTCTAAAACATTAAAAATAAAAACTATTTATATTTATACTTATATATATGCTTTTACTTAATATAAAGATATTTAATATTACTAGAAAGTTTTACTTTATTTCATTAAAGATATATGCTATTCTTTTAGAAATGGAGGAATTTATGGAAATAAATATTTTTGCATCATCAGATGTTCATGGATTTATTGATAACTATGATTATGTTAAAAATGAAAATTGTTCTAATTCCTTAGCTGCGATTAATACAGCTTTTAAAAACTCAAATTCCAAAAATAAAATTATAGTTGATAATGGCGATATGATTCAAGGAAATTTTATTGGAAACTTTAACGAAAATATTCCACATCCTGCAATAGATGTAATGAATAAAATAGGATATTCTATTTGGAATCTTGGCAATCACGAATTTAATTATGGAGTGTATAATTTAAAAAATGTTATAAAGCAATTTAATAATACAACTTTAATGGCAAATTCCAATGATGATTTTTTTAAAAAATATAAAATATTAAATATCAATGGAATAAATATTGCCTTTGTTGGAGTAAATACTCCCCTAATTAATAAATTTGAAAGTAAAGAGGCCTTAGGAGATTTAATTATAACTGATCCTGTAATAGAACTAGAAAATATTTTAGAAGATATTAAAGATAAATCAGATGTAATTATTGGTCTTTTTCATATGGGACTTAAAAATGAAAATAGCTATTTAAATAGTGGTGCTTTATCTATTATTGATAATTTAAGTAATAGTAATCTACTTGATGTAGTAATCTGTGGACATACTCATCAAAAAATAGAAGAATTTTTTTATAAAGATATACTTATTACACAGCCCTTTGTCTATGGTAAAAATCTTTCTAAAATCAAACTTGTATTTGATAATAATAAACTTATCTCAAAAAGTTCTTCACTTATAGATATAGAAAGTTTTGAACCTGATGAAAATATTATAGAATATTACAAAACTTATCACGAAAAAATAATAGATTTCACACATAAGACTCTAGGATATATTAAAAACGCAGAAGAAAATAGAAATGTAGATTTAGAAGATAGTCCACTAGCTCATTTTATTACAGATATTATGCTGAGTTTTTCTAATGCAGATATATGCTCCTTTCAAATAGATAATACAAAAGCCTATCTTTCTAATGGACCTTTAAAAAGATTTCATATGTCAAATTTATATTCCTATTCTGGAGGAGAAGTTTCTACATATAAGATTAAAGGTTTCCATCTTAAAAAATATATGGAGTGGAGTGCTTCTTATTTTGATAAAATAGATGAAAAAGTCGTTGTCAATGAAAAAAGATCAAAACTAAAATACAAGACCTTTGATATCTTTGGAAATTTATTATATGAAATAGATTTAGATGAAGAAATAGGTAATAGAGTTAAAAATATAAAATACACAAATGGAAAAGAAGTTAAAGATGATGATAGTTTAATAATTGCAATTAATGAATATAGAATGAATTTTCTAATGTCTGAAAAGGGACCTTTAAGTGGAAATGAGTTTGAAAAACTATCCACTACAAAATACCAAGATGAATTTGGACATAAACATGGCACTATAAGTGGCGATTTAGCTGAACAGTTTTTTGAAAAATTAGAAGACAAAACTTATATTGCAAATAACAATAAATTTTTTAGAATAATATAAAAAAGACCATAAAAATGGTCTTTTTTTAATTCATACTTAATTTTTCTTGTTTTTGTTCCTTAGCTCTTTTTTCTTTGGCAAGTTTTCTTTCTCTAATTTCATCAGGATCTCCCTCACCAATTACTACTACTCTATCCTTTGCTATATAGTTTGAATTTGATAGCTTTTCACTTTTTACAATTTCACCATTTTCTACAAACTCTCTATAAGTTTCATAATAATATCCCTTTGCACCAGATTTTTTTACATCTGTTCTTCCTACTGGAATACTTGTAGAATATTGTTTTATTTCACGAGGATTATTTACAGATACAAGCTTTGGAACAATATTAATATCATATTTTTTAAGTTCTTTATTTCCAAATATTTTAAATTCTAAATTATCTCCATCTGCATAGGATTTAATATAAACTGGATATTTAGAACTATTTTTAAATTTTAAATCTTTATATCCACTTACAACTGCAGCATCAGTTCCAAGAGGCACATAATTTACAGGTCTTGTATGGTTAATTCTTTCAACAACATCTAAATCAGCTCTTATTATTGCATTGTATAAAGTAGTTGAAACTTGGCAAATTCCTCCACCAATACCACTATCTAGCTCACCATTTATTATTACTCCAGCAGATTTAAATCCTCTATCTTCGTTAATATCTCCAACGGTTTCATTAAAAGAAACTTCCATATCTGGTTTTACTAAAATACCATCAAAGAAACTTGCTCCTATTGCAATATTTTCTTTTCTATTAGCTATACTTGCAGAATACTTTGTTGAAAATTCTGAAAGTAATGTATCTATTCCATTGAAATCATGTTTATAGATTTTTGGCTGAATATCTATTACAGGAAGTTCTATTTCTTCTCTTTTTTCTAAGTATCCATTTATTTCTTCCTTAGTTTTTTTAATATCTAAAGTTCTACCTAGTTTTTCAGATTCAATAATAGGCTCTTTTTCCTTTATAGTTAAATTTGCATCCTTTGGCTTTTTATAAATATTTTCTTCAAGTTTATCTATTGCAATATTTACACTTTCTTTATTAAAAGATTCATATAATTCTATATTTTTATGAAATACAGTTGTTCCTACAATTACAAAGAAGTTTTTAAAAGGATTTTTTGTCCTTCCAACATTATAGGCTCTATCTACTGCATCTTCTATATCCACATTATATCCAAGTTCCTTAAAAGGTATAAAATAGTTTTTGTCATTTAATTTTAATGTAACTTGAGCATTTTTATTTTCTTCTTCTTTTGCTTCTTCCACTTTTTTTATAGCCTCTTTTTGACTTAATCCAGAAACTTTTATATTTTCTATTTTTACTCCATGATGTATGTGAGTTTCACGAACTTCATGGGCATAATAAATAAATGTAAATAATATAAAAAAAGCAATGACTGTTGTAATTACAGTTTTTTTGTCCTTTGCCTTTAGCAAATCAATATATTTTTCCATTACCTTCCCCTTTTAAGTAATATCTACAATATGAATTTATATTACACTCTTCACATATAGGTTTTCTTGCCTTACATGTTCTTCTTCCATGAAATATTAATAAATGATGGGCCTTAGTCCACATATTTTTATCAATTTTTCTTTGAAGAGAAGCTTCTGTATCTAAAACATTTTTTTCATCAACAAAACCAATTCTATTAGCAAGTCTAAATACATGAGTATCTACAGCTATTGCAGGTACTCCAAAACAAGTTGAAGCAACTACATTTGCAGTTTTCTTGCCAACACCTGGAAGAGTCATTAGCTCTTTTATAGTATGAGGAACTTCTCCATTAAATTCTTCAATTATTTTTTTAGATGTTCCCATAATACTTTTTGCTTTATTTCTATAAAAACCACAAGGTTTTATTATTTTTTCAAGTTCTACTATTCCAAGTTCTAAATAATCATAGGGCGTATTATAATCTTTAAACATATCCTTTGTAATAGAGTTTACTCTTACATCAGTACATTGTGCAGACAAAATAGTAGCTACTAATAGTTCAAAGGGACTATTGTGATCAAGCTCACATTTTGCATTTGGATATCTTTCATTTAAAAGTTCTAATACTTCCTTTGTTTCATCTTTTGTCAATAATTTTCTCATTTTCTCCTACAACATTTCTATATCATAATCTATAATTTCAACTGCATCAAAAGAGTCAATAAAATTAATTATCTTATTGATCACCTCATCTGCATATACTCTATCTTTAGATACTATAGCAATTCCAATAGTTGCAATTTGCCATAGGTCATTATCAGAAACTTCTGCTATGGAAATATTAAATCTATTTTTAAGTCTTTCAATTAGCGATTTTAAAATCATTCTCTTCTCCTTTAAACTACTAGGAGAATACAATCTAAGTTTAAGTTTACAGCTTCCAATAATCATAATTATTATATCATAATTTCTATTTAAAACATTATGCTAATACAATGTTTTATTAAAATTATGCTTCCTCCTTTTTTAATTTTATATCACTATTATTTTCATTAATTTCAAACTTTTTTATATTCTTATTTTCTTTTCTATTTAAAAACAAATTTATTGTTCCTACAAAACTAATTATAAATGAAATACAAATAAATTTTTTACTTTTCCTATTTTTCATAAATCCACTCCCTATATATATATTACAAAATAAAAGTATTTTTTTAAAGTTTAAAGCAATAAAAAAGCTACCATTATAGGTAGCTAATTATTTAAAATATAAACTATTTTATTTTTTGAAGATAAATCTTCTCTATATATTAAATTTTCTATTTCTATTTTTAAAAGTTCATCTAAATTTTCTATTTTATTTTTTATAAGAGAATTAAGAAGTATCCCTCTACCTTTTTTTGATGTTGTAGAATGAGTTTTTAATTCATTATTTTTTATCTTATAAAATTCAAAATCTATAAATTCATAATTTTCTCTATTTATTAAAGATGAAAATTCATCACTTGCTAGATTAAATATTTTTTCGTTTTTATTTATATTATTATATTCTTCTATCCAGTACTTTTTTAAATTTAAATTATCAACTTTTATCTTTGCATTCATATCTAGTCTATAGGGCGATATATATTTAAGTCCATTTATCATTCCATATAAACTAGACAATATTATTAAATAATCTTTTATATATTTTTCTTCATCTTCAGTAAAATTCTTATCTAATTGTCTAAAGCTAAGTCCATTATATAAATCTATTGCACGAAAAAATGGTTTTTCATAAAAATTTTCATAATAATCATAGACATCATCTAATAAATTATCACTTAATTTTAAAGATTTTTTAAGATTTTCTTTACTTAAAAGACTAATCTCTTTTAAAATACCCTTTGTTTTTTCACTGATAAATAAATCTTCACTATATACTTTTTTAGAAAAATCCATATCCTTAGCAGGTGAAAAAATAATTTTCATTATAAATATTTTCCTCGTATTTTTTCATAATCACTATAAGTAATAGTTTGTTCACCATCACTTAGAGCAGTATCTGGATTTCTATGAGTTTCAATTATTACTCCATCAAGTCCACAGGCAATTGCTGCATCTGTCATAGGTCCAATTAGCTCACGTCTTCCTGTTCCATGACTTGGATCTACTATTACAGGAAGTCCTGTTAAATTCTTTGCTACAAGGGCTCCTGCTAGATCAAGTGTATTTCTTGTATAGTCATTGAAAGCTCTTATTCCTCTTTCACATAAAATAATATCTTCATTTCCACCCATTGCAATATATTCAGCAGCCATAGTCCACTCTTTTATAGTTGCACTAAAACCTCTTTTTAATAATACTGGTTTATTAGTTTTTCCAAGTTTTTTTAATAGAGAATAATTATACATATTTCTAGAACCTACTTGAAAAATATCTACATAATCAATCATTTTTTCTATATCATCTTCACTTAGAACTTCTGTTATAATTGGTAAATTAACATTATCTGCAGCTTTTTTAAAATATTCTAATCCTTCATATCCAAGTCCTTGAAAATCATAAGGGCTTGTTCTTGGTTTAAAAACTCCACCTCTTAAAATATCTACTCCAATTTTTTTAAGATTATTTGCCTCATCTATAATATGTTCTTCTGATTCAATAGAGCAAGGTCCTGCAATAAAAATAGGTTTTTCTCCTCCTATTTCCAAATCTCTAACTTTAATAATTTTCTTTTTTCCAGTTAATTTTAATTTATCCATTCTCTCTCCCATACTTCTATATAAACTATATCTTTTTTCTAATGTTAAAAACTATTTATATACTTTTTATTATAATTTGTCAATATTAAGTATATTATGTATTGGGAGAAACTCCCATTATTGATTGTTTAAATAATCTTTCAAATATTCTATAGCATATTTATATCCTTCAATTCCAAAACCTTCAAAGGATTTTATTACATATTCACGAATAAAATTAATCTGTCTAAAATTTTCTCTTTCTGAAACTTTTGAAATATGAACTTCAACAGTTGGAATATTTACAGCTTTTAGTGCATCTAATATTGCAACACTTGTATGAGTATAAGCTGCAGGATTTATTACAATACCATCATACTTTTTATATGAGTCTTGAATAGTATCTACTATATCTCCTTCATGATTACTTTGAAAATGATCTATTTTTATATTTAACTCACTTTGAAGTTTTTCTAAATATCTTAATAAATCACAGTAGTTTTTATTACCATAAATTTTAGGTTCTCTTAGACCTAATAAATTAATATTAGGCCCATTTACAACTAATAATTTCATCTCTTACAAGTCCTCTTAATATAAAATCTAAAGTTTCGTCTATATTTTCTTTTACAGGTACATATCTATTTGAAATACTTCTATATATATTATATCTATTTTTATAAAGAACTTCTAAACTATTCATATCCTTAGAAAGAGGTCTTCCTATTCTTTCTAATTTATCTAAATCTCTATCTAAAAATATTACATAGCCATTTTGTACTATTGCATTACTATTTTCTTGATATACAGGAGTTCCTCCACCAGTTGCAATAATATATCCAGTTTCTTTTGCAAATTTTTGAATTACCTCAGACTCAATATTTCTAAATTCACCTTCGCCTTTAGTTCTAAAAATTTCAGAAATATTCATCTTTTCTTGTTCTTCAATGTATTTATCAATATCTACAAATTTTCTATTTAATTTTTTTGCAAGTGCTTCACCTACTGTAGTTTTTCCAGATCCTGGCATACCTACAAGTACAATATTTAACATTTCTGCTTTTATTCTCTTTGTAGTTCTCTCTACAACTTCAATTGGAATTTCTTTTCCCAAAAATAATTTTGATGCATAATAAGCTTGGCTCACTAACATATCAAGTCCAGTTGCTGTTTTTTTGCCCATTCTCTCAGCATTTAATATCATTTTAGTTTTTAGAGGATTATAAATAATATCTATAACAGACTCACATTTTTCAAATTGAGATATTTCTACATTACACTCTAAATTATTAGGATACATTCCTATAGGAGTAGTATTTATTATTACTTCTGTATCTTTAAAATCATATAAGTTTTCGTAATTATTTTCTCCATGTCTGCTTATAACAGTAATTGATTTTGCTTTTTCATCTCTTAGTAGAGCTTGAATAGTCTTACTTGCTCCACCACTTCCTAGAACTAAAACATTTTTATCTCTTAATGTAATATTTGCCTTTTTGCACATATACTCAAATCCACTATAATCAGTATTATATCCAAAAAGCTTACCTTTTTTATTTACAATTGTATTTACTGATCCTATTTCCTTTGCTAAAGAAGATATTTCATCTATATATTTCATAACTTCAACCTTGTATGGAATAGTTACATTCATTCCTGAAAATTGTCTTCTGCTTAAAAAGTTCTCTAATTCAAACTCATCCATAGGATATAAATCATATTCATATCCACCTATTATTTTGTGAATATAAGGTGATTTACTATGAGATAATTTCTTACCAATTAAACCATAATACTCCTCTGGAGAGTATTTATTATTATTCATAAGTTCTACTTGATACTCTTTGCTTAGTTGAAATATCTTTTCATATAAAGGCTCTACTGCAAATTTATATTCCTCTTCAACTTGATTCTCAAGCCTTTTTATAATTTCATTTTCACGTCCCCTATCACGAACGGGAACATCTCTTACTCTTTTATATCTGCCGATTTTTTTAGTAATATCCATTCTCTTTTTGAAAACTTCTATTAATTCATTATCAATTTCATCTAATTCTTTTCTTAAATTATCTAATCCCATAAAAATCTCCCAACATTATCAAATCTAATATACTAATCGCAGTTATTGCCTCAATAGCTGGAAGTGCTCTTGGAACAATACATGGATCATGTCTTCCTGCAATTTCAATATTTTCCACATCTTTTTTCTCTATATTTATAGTACTTTGTCTTTTAGCTATAGAACTTGTAGGCTTTATAGCTACTTTAAAGACAATTGGCATTCCACTAGTCATTCCACCAATCACTCCACCGTGATTATTTGTTTTAGTTTTTACAATGCCATCTTTATCATAATAATACTCATCATTGTGAGTGCTTCCCTTTAGCTTTGTAGCATCAAATCCAAGTCCAAATTCTACTCCACGAACTCCTGGAATAGAAAATATACCTGAAGAAATTTTAGATTCTACAGAATCATATAATGGCTCCCCTACACCTATTGGCATATTAAAAATTACAACTTCAATAATTCCACCTACTGAGTCTTTTTCGCCACTAACTTTTTCAATTAAACTAATCATCTCATTTCCCTTATTGTCATTAATAACAGGAAATTCTTTTTCTTTTATATTTATTAAATCTTCTTTTTTTATATTAGCAAGATCTATTTCATCATCATTAATATTATAAATACTTTTAATATGAGATGTTATAAAAATATTTTCTTTTTCTAATATACTTTTTGCTATTGCTCCTGCAATCATAATAGGAGCAGTAAGTCTTCCTGAAAACTGCCCACCACCTCTTATATCATTAAATCCATTATACTTTATAAAAGCTGGATAATCAGAATGTGATGGCCTTGGATTAACTTTTAAATTAGAATAATCCTTTGAAATTTGATTTTTATTTTTAATAATTGCACCTATTGAAGATCCAACACTTACTCCATTAAAAACTCCAGATAAAATTTCAAAATCATCTAATTCATTTCTCTTTGTACTATAAGAGTTTTTCCCAGGACGTCTTCTATTTAACTCTTTTCTTATTAGATTATAATCTATTTTAGTTCCATAGGGAACTCCTTCAATAACAATACCTATAGCTTCTGAATGGGACTCACCAAATGTAGTAATCTTAAATTTTTCTCCGAAACTATATGACATCTATTTCTCCTCCAAGATTTTTAAAATCTTCATAAAAATTAACATAAGATTTATTTACACTTTCTGCACCAAGTATTTCTATTTTTCCTTTTGAAAAATTAGAAGCAATTGTAGCAGACATTGCAATTCTATGATCATTATAAGAATTAATTTTACATTCTTTAAATTCATCTACAGAATTAAAAGAAAAACTATCGCTATATTCCACAACATCTACTCCTAAATTTCTTAACATCTCAATAGTAGATTTCACTCTATTACTTTCCTTAATCTTAAGCCTTTTAGTGTTTATTACTTTTGTATATCCCTTTGTAATAGCAGATAATATACAAAGAATCGGAACAGTATCCGGAATATTTTTTGCATCTAAAATTCTTATATCTTTTTCTTTCTTTATTTTCTCTAACTTAAATTCATCCTTTGAAATATTAAAAAATCCTAAATCTTCTAGAAATAAAAGAGCTTCCTTATCCCCTTGCTTTGAATTTTTATTAAGTCCTATAACTTCAACTCCAGCAGCTAAGAAAAATAAAGCATTACTCCAATCTTTTTCTACAATGTATTTTGTACCTTTAGGAGTATTTTTAATAGTATAGATATTTTTATCTTTAATAATCTCAACACCAAATTTTTCCAAAATATCAATTGTCATATTTACATAATCTTTTGATTGAAGTTCTTTATTTACAATAATCTTACTTTCTTTTTCTAAATAAGATAAAGCTATTAAAAGCCCTGAAATAAATTGAGAACTTATATCTCCATCAAGTTCATAAATTCCCTCTTTAATACTTCCACTTTGAATAATATATTCATTATCTTCTTTAATAAAAGCACCATGACTTGGTATTAAATCAAAATAAATATCATTAGGTCTATTTATTAAACTTCCCTCTCTTATGATTTTTCCATTAAGACCTAATACAGAAATAATTGGAATTAAAAATCTAAGGGTCGTTCCACTTTCTCCAACATTATAAGTATTTGATTTATAAATATTTGGAGGTTTTATTTTATAAATATTTTCATCTAAATCTATTTCACATCCAAGAGATTTTATAGTATCTAATGCCCTTTTTATATCATCTGAAATAGTATCTATTTTTAGAAAAGATACACCCTTTGATAAAGCCGAAATAAAAATTGCCCTTTGAGCATAGGATTTTGAAGAAATCCCATTAATACTTCCTGATATTTTTTTAGGATAAACTACTATATTCATATTTCTTTTCCAAGTTCTATAATATTTTTAAGCTCATTAAAACTTAAAGTTTTACTTATAGTATTTCCTATCTCCGTAGGAATAATAAGATTGATTTTATTATCCTTAATTTTTTTATCATGTTTCATAATTTCTAAGATTTCATCTGTTTTAAAATCATACTCTGTTGGAAGATTATATTTTTTAAATTCCTCAATTAAATCTTTATAAAAAGGCTCACTTGCAATTCCAAGTTTATATGCAGCTCTAGATACATATATCAGACCAATCCCAACGGCCTCTCCATGGTTTATTTCATACTTACTAAGGCCTTCTATTCCATGACCTATAGTATGTCCTAAATTAAGATGTTGCCTTATAGATTTATCTCGAATATCATCTTTAACAAATTCAATTTTTATCTCAAGAGATCTATGAATTAAATATTCATAATCTAGTTTTTCATTATTTTTTAATATTTCAAATAAATTTTTATCTTTTAACACTGAATACTTAAACATTTCTGCCAAACCATTATTTAAGTCTCTCTTCTTTAAAGTATCTAAAAAAGAATAGTCAATATGAACATATTCTGGAAAATAAAAAGTTCCAACTTGATTTTTAAGTCCATTAAAATTTATTCCATTTTTCCCACCAACTGATGAATCAATCATAGACAAAAGAGTTGTAGGAACTGCAATAAAATTTATTCCTCTTAAATAAGTAGAAGCGACAAAACCAGCTAAATCGCCTGTTATTCCACCACCAAAAGCAAGTATTACATCTCCTCTTGAATAGTCATTTTCTGACAAAAACTCTAATATTTCACTATAAGTTTTCATTGATTTTGATTTTTCTCCTTGTGGAAATGTAAAAATATCATAATCAAAATCACATAAAATATTATGAAGCCTATTTCTATAAATAAAATATACATATTCATCAGATATAAGAGCAATCTTTCTATTTTTATTTTTAGATAAATAATCTTTAAGTTCTTGATCTATATTTTGTCCTATATTTATTTCATAGTTGTTTTCTTCTACTTTTAACTTCATTTAACTTCCCCTTTAAATATTCAGCTTCCTTAATAATATCAAATTTTTGCTAATATGTTAAGTTTCTTTCTTCTATTATATCTTATATTTTACAACTTATTAAGCTTTATAAAAGCCTTAATATTCAGAAAAACCTTTCCAAATTTTTTTATTTTAAAATTGAAAAAAAGACTGCTTTTTAGCAGCCTTTTAATTAAAAATCTAAATTTATAATTTTTTTAAATTCTTCGTTTCTCTTTATTTTTTCTTTTAGAATAGCTCTTCTTATCTCATATCCATCTATGATTTTTATTTCTTCTTCACTTTCACCTTGAATTTTTGGAAGAATTTCATCTTCTTCTAATCCCTTAGCTCTAAATGTTAGAAAAGCTAAAGCTCCTAAAAATCTTTCTCCTGTGAAATCATCTTCACCGACAAATTTTACACATATTTCCATTGATTGATTTCCAACACCTGAAATAAATGCTTCAATAAATAAAAATTGTCCTACTTTAAAAGGTTTAATAAAGTCAAAACTATCTATTGATGCAGTAGTAACTGGACCTCTTGCATGTCTAATTGCAACAGAACCTGCTAAATTATCTGCAAATTCAAGTAGTCTTGCTCCATATAGTGTTCCCTTCGTATTTAAATCTGTAGGCATTATAGAATAAGAACTTCTAATTCTACTTTCTGATGTTTTTTTAGATTTCTTTATAATAGTTTTTTGCAATTTCTGCTCCTAATTTACAATTATTTTTAACAAGGGCAATATTTGCTTCAAGAGATTTTCCTTCAGTTACTTCAAGAACTTTACTTAATAAGAAAGGAGTAGCTTCTTTTCCGTGGATTCCTTGTTCTTTTGATTCAATTATTGCTTTGTCTATTGCAGCATTAATTACATCTTCATCCATTGCATGTTCTGCTGGTACTGGATTTGCAACTACAACTCCACCTTTTATACCAAGTTCCCATTTAGTCTTTGCAGTATTTGCTATTTCTTCTGGACTATCTACTCTATAATCTAGATTAAATTCAGATTCTCTTGTGAAAAATGCTGGCATTTTCTCTGTTTTATATCCTAACACAGGTACACCGAAAGTTTCAAGGTATTCAAGTGTAAGACCAATATCAAGAATTGATTTACATCCTGCACAAACTACAGTTACATCAGTATTTGCAAGTTCTTGTAAATCTCTAGAAATATCAAAAGTTGTTTCTGCTCCTCTGTGAACTCCACCAATTCCACCAGTTGCAAAGAATTTAATTCCAACAAGTGAACAAGTAAGAACTGTAGTTGCAACAGTTGTTGCTCCATTTTTCTTATTTGCAACAATATATGAATAATCTCTTGTAGAAGTTTTTGCAATATCTTTTGAAGTTGACATAAACATTAAATCTTCTTCAGTAAGACCTACTTTGATTTTTCCATTGATTATTGCAGTAGTAGCAGGAACAGCTCCGTTTTCTCTAATTATATCTTCACATTCTTTAGCAGTATTATAGTTTTGTGGATATGGCATTCCATGAGATATAATAGTAGATTCAAGAGCAACTATTGGAAGTTTTTTGTCCATAGCTTCTTGTACTTCAGGGCTTATTTCAACATATTTTTTTAACATTTCATTATTCAACATTTTTCATTTCCTCCTCAATTGTTTCAAGAACAAATCTCTCACTATTTGTTCTTTCAGATAAAAGTGCTACACGACTTGCAGCAGTTGCAAATCTAAGTTTATCCTTTAACTTCATCTTTTTTATATTTCCATAAACATAAGCAGACATAAAGGCATCTCCTGCACCTGATGCATTTGATACTTTTATTGGCTTTGATTTTATATATACTAAATTTTTCTTATCAGCATAAATTGATCCATCTTCACCCATTGTTATTACAAGAGACTCAACACCTAGATCAATTAGTTTTTTAGCTGCGATTTCAGCATCTGATATATTTTTTATTTTCATATCAGAAAGTACCATCGCCTCATAAATATTTGCCTTTAAAAAATATATTTTATCTAAAAGATTTTTTATTTTCATTGCCTTTTTAGCTGATACTGCATCTATATAATATTTTTGATCTACCATTTTTAATAAATAATCTAAAGCTTCTTGAGATAAATTAGTATCTAATACAGTACCTACTGAATTTTCAATTATTTTTTTCTTTTTTGACAATAAATTAGGATTTAACTTATCCATTATATCCATATCATTTATTGCAAGTTCCATATCTCTATTTTCATCTAAAATGGCAAGATATACAGAAGTTCTCTCATGTGGAAGTATTATTATATTCTCAGTATCTATACCAAGTTCTTTTAATTCATTTAATATAATTTTTCCCTTATCATCTTCTCCAATTGCAGTTATAAGACTTGTTCTTAAATTAAGTCTTGAAATATTTTCTGCAATATTTCGTCCAACTCCACCAGTTGATTGACTAATATGTCCTGGATTAGAATCCTTATAGACTATACTTTCATTTGTATATCCAAAAATATCAAGATTTGCTCCCCCAACAACAGTAATATATGGCTCATCTCTTAAGATATATCCTCTTCCCAAAATATATCCTTGATTGCTTAAATTATTAATATGAACCGCTACTGATGACCTTTTTATTGAAAGCATCTCTGCAATTTCTTGTTGAGAAAGGCTGGGATTTTTTCTGATTAATTCCATAATCTCTCTTTCTCTTGGTGTCAAAATATCAACTCCTTTAACAATGTTTATAAACTAAACTTTTTATTAGTTTTACTATTGTTTATATTATAAGCTAATCTTTATTTATTTTCAAGTTCTTTTTTTAAGGATTGATTATAACAACGTCTGCAAAGAGGCTCATACTCTTCAGTTGCACCAATTACAATTCTTTGTTCGCTAGATGTTTTTCTTTTAGATACCCAAGCATCTGATCCACAACTTGAGCAAACTGCATGATGTTTATTTAAATAATCTGCCCTTGGCATAAGTTCCTTTACCACTTCAAAAGGTTTTGCACTAAAGTCCATATCAAGCCCTGCTACTACTATTGTTTTTCCCATATTTAATAAATTATTTATCTCACAGACAATATCCTTTATTTCTCCACCTAAAAATTGAACCTCATCTATTCCAATTACATCTACATTGTGACAATTAATAAATTTTTTAATTTCATATATATCATTTACAACTACAGCTGAAAAAGAAGTATTATCATGAGTTATTATTTTTTCTTCCTTTGATCTAGTATCTAATGAAGGCTTAAAAGCAACTGTTTTATAACCTGCAATTGTAAATCTTTTCATCTCTTTTTCAAGACTTGAAGTCTTACCACTAAACATTGATCCTGTATGAACTATTAACTTACCTTTATATTGATGCATATTATTCTCCTTTAAAATTACTTAAATTATATTTTTTAAATTTAAAAAGCCTCTTTACGAGGCTATGCTTTATAAACTATTTCTCCATTACAAATTGTATAATATATTTTACCAGGAAGTTTTTCTCCTATAAATGGTGAATTTTTAGATTTAGAAGAAAAATCTTCAACGCTCCACTCTTCATCTATATCAAAAATAACTAAATCGGCACTTTTGCCCTCTTCAATATATCCTGAATCTAAATTATAAAGTTTCGCTGGATTAATTGTCATTTTTCTTAGAAGTTCTAGAATAGATAAATGTCCTTTATTTACAAGTTCTCTTATTCCAAGACCTAAAGCAGTTTCAAGTCCTACTATTCCACTTGGTGCCTTTGTTAAATCAACATTTTTTTCTTCTTCACTATGTGGAGCATGATCAGTTGCAATAATTTCTATAGTATTATCTATTAATCCTTTTATTATTTCATCTCTATCATATGATGTTCTAAGAGGCGGATTCATCTTTGCAAGAGTTCCATATTTTAAAACAGCATCTTCTGTAAGAGTAAAGTGATGAGGAGTAACTTCTGCATAGACCTTTGCACCTTTATCTTTTGCATATCTTACAAGATCTACACTTCTTGCTGATGAAATATGTTGAATATCAACCTTTGCACCAGTATATAAAGCGAGATTTACATCTCTTGCAACTAAAACATCCTCTGCAATATGTGGGCTTCCATAAATTCCAAGACTTTCTGATACCTCTCCATGATTTATTCCATTTTCCTTAATTAAACTTGGATCCTCTTCATGAAAACTTAAAACTGTATCTAATTCTTTCGCCTTTTTCATAGCTTCTAAAACTATATCTGTATTTCTATCAGGAATTCCATCATCAGAAAAACCTATTGCTCCATTCTCAAGCATAGATTTCATATCTACTAAATCTTTTCCATTGAAGTTTTTAGTAAGTGCAGAAACTGTATAAACATTTATATTTGATTTTTTAGCTTTTTCTAAAAATTCTTTTAAAACCTCTACATTATCTATTTTAGGGCTTGTATTTGCCATACATACAACTGATGTGAACCCTCCACGAGCAGCTGAATTTGAGCCTGTTATTATATCTTCTTTATGAGTTTGACCAGGATCTCTAAAATGAACATGAATATCTATTAAACCTGGGGCTATTATTTTTTTATCTAAATTAATTCCATCTTCTTTAATATTTCCAATTCTTTTAATAATTCCATTTTCAATTTCTATATCAACTATTTCATCTCTATTAGTCTTTGGATCTATTAATCTAGCATTTTTAAAAATCATATAAAACTCCTTTCAAATATAAAATTAACTATCTTATATATTATAGCAGTAAAATCTTTTTTAAAATTTATTTTTTTAATTTATTGACAACTTCACCAAAAGAGTATATATTAAATATAAATCATATGAACGTTGTTCGAATAATAAAGGAGGCTATATGAAAAAACTTGATATTAGCGAAGATGATTTAATTAATATAGGTATTAATATGGCACAAAGAGAAGGACTTTCAAATATTACAATAAGATCCTTTGCAAAAGAGGCAGATGTCTCTGTTGGAACTGTTTATCAATTTTTTAAAGATAAGAATACTTTAATAAATAAAATTATGAATAGTTACTGGAAGGAAACATTAAATTTAGAAGTTGAGAATATCATTGAAAATAGCAGGGATTTTTTAGAATCTTTAGATGAAATTTATTCTTTAATTTACAAAAAATCTTTAGAATTCCATGATTTTTCTCTAAATTATTTAATGAGTTCAAAGTCAAAACCAAGTGATAATACTATGGATTTAAAACTTTTTGCACTTAAAAATAAATTAGAGAAACTTTTAAACAAAGATATAAATGTAAAAGAAAAAATTAATTTAATTACAACTGATGATGAATTTTTAGACTTTATTATAGACAATATTTTGTCTCAAATTAAAAGAAGAAATAGTAATCTTGGATTTTTTAGAAAAACTTTAGAAATTATTTTAAATTAAGAGGTGAATTATGCAAAGAATTATGGAAAGTATTTTTGATATTTGTTATTTAGTTTTTGCAATTGGAATGGGAATTTATCTTATTAAAAATGCAAAAGATAAAATTACAAAAAGTTATGGAATTATGTCTGTTGTACTAGGTTGTGGTGATGCTTTTCACTTAATACCTAGAGTTTATGCACTAAATACTACAGGATTTGAAGCAAATGCTGCAGCACTTGGATTTGGTAAGGCTGTAACTTCTATTACGATGACAATCTTCTACTTAATACTTTATAAAATTTATAAAGACTATTATAAAGAAGACAATAAAAGTTTAACTTTTACAATTTTAATACTTGCAATTATTAGAATTATAATTGGTTTACTTCCACAAAATATGTGGCTTGAATATCATCAACCAATGAATTTTGCAATTTATAGAAATATTCCTTTTGCAATAATGGGAATTATTATGATAATTTTATTCTATAAAAAATCAAAATTAAATGATGTATTTAAAACTATGTATATTGCAATATTTTTGTCTTTTGCTTTTTATGTTCCAGTAGTTTTATTTGCTGAAACTTATCCACTTGTTGGACTTCTTATGATTCCTAAAACTATTGCCTATGCATATATAGTTTATCTAGGATATAAATATTATAAATTAACATTAAAAAACGAGGCTTAAGCCTCGTTTTCTTATTTTACTTCTTCTATTATTACTTCTTCTATTACAACATCATTTAATGGCTTATCTCTAAAATCTACTTGAACAGATGCTATATCATCTACAACTTCCATTCCTTCATAAACTTGTCCAAAAACAGTATGTTTTCCATCTAGCCAATAAGTTCCACCAAGATTTTCATAAGCATCTACTACATCACTTGGATATCCCTTTTTTTCTCCTGCACTTCTCATTTGATTTATAATATCTTTTTCAACAGGTCCCATTTGAACTATAAAAAATTGTGAACCATTTGTATTAGGTCCAGCATTTGCCATAGATAAAGCACCTCTTATATTTCTATAATTCATATTAAATTCATCTTCAAAAGGCTTACCCCAAATACTTTCTCCACCCATTCCTGTTGCAGATGGATCTCCACCTTGAATCATGAAATTATCTATTATTCTATGAAATACTGTTTTATCATAATATTTTTTATTAATAAGTCCTTTGAAGTTTTCCACAGTTTTTGGAGCTGCTTCTTCAAAAAGTCTTATTTTAATATTTCCTTTGTTAGTTTTTAATATTACTACTTCTTCGCCTTTAATTGGTTCTTTTAATTGTTCTAACATTTTTCACCTCTACATAATCTGTTCTGTTTTATGAATATATTTATTCATATTCTCTCTAAATCCATTTGTCTTACTAAATAAATATTTATATATTACAAGTATTACTATTCCCTTTAATACACTTGATAAACTCATAGATGCCCATATTCCATTTAATGCAAAGACAGGTATTAAAAGTTTTGCAAAGGGAATTCTTGCAATATTAAGCACTACAGCATTAATTGCAGGATATTTTGTAAGTCCCATTCCATTTAACATTCCTGTAACGCCTATTTCAATTGCCATAAAAAGTTCTGATATTGCTATTATCTTTAAATACCAAGATCCATATTCAACTGCAATAGGATCATTTGGTATGAATATTTTAAATAGTGGTTTACTAAAGAAAAATAATAAAGCTGTTGCAAATATTCCAAGAACTACAATAATTTTCATTCCCTCTTTTTTTCCTCTTTCTAATCTTTCAAAATCTCTTGCTCCATAATTTTGTCCGAAAAAGGCAGAAAAAGCTTTAGCAAATCCTTCAGCACTCATCCAAGATATAGACTCTATTTGAGATCCTATTGCATATACTGCTATTCCCACTGATCCATAACTTGCTATATATTGATTTAATTTTACACCAACAAGTGCATGAATAATACTTTGAATAGATACAGGAACTCCAAGTCTTAATACATCTTTAATTGATTCTTTATTAAAAGTTTTACTATAATTTATTCTAACATATATTTCTCTATCTTTAACACCAAGATATAGATATAAAAGTGCATTTATAATTTGAGCAATTACTGTTGCAAGTGCTGCTCCTTGGATTTCAAGTCTTGGAAAAGGTCCTATTCCAAAAATTAAAATTGGATCTAATATTATATTAATTATTAAAGATATAAGAGATATTCTAAAGGGCGTTATACTATTTCCCCTTGCATAGAAGGCAGATGACATTGCAGCTGTAGAAAATATAAAAATAAAACCAATTGTTACTATTACAAAATAATCAATTGTCATTTGCTCTAAAATAGGTTCAAGATTATACATTCCAATTATATTATTTCTAAATATTAAATAAAAGGCCATTAAAGCTATACAATTAAATGCATTAACTTGAAAACCACTTCTTACAATTTTTTCTGCAGCTTCATTATCTTCTTTTCCATAGGCCTGTGCAAGCCCTACTGAAATACCTGTTCCTGCTATTAATGTAATAGCTTGAGCTATCCATACAAAAAAACCTGATGTTCCAACTGCCGCAACTGCATTTGTTGATAGTTTTCCAAGCCATAATAAGTCAACTAGAGAATATGCCATTTGAACAAAGGCCGTTCCCATAAGCGGTAAAGAAACTCTAAAAAGAGTACTTGCAATATCGCCTTTAAGTAAATCTATGTCTTTTTTAATAATATCACCTACTCTTAAATTTTTTTAAATAAAATACAGCAATTAATAAATTATTTAATTATTTAATCTATTAATTGCTGTAAATAACATTACTATTTTAGAATTGAATTTAGCAATCTCCTTGGTCTGTTATAATAATTGGACCATCTTTTGTTATTGCTATTTGATGTTCATATTGAGCTGAAAGTGAACCGTCTTTTGTTCTTGCAGTCCATCCATCATCATCAATTACAAGCTCTTTTTTTCCTATATTAATCATAGGTTCAATTGTAAATACCATTCCCTCACGAATTCTAAGTCCATGTCCTGGCTTTCCATAGTGTAGAACTTGTGGATCTTCATGCATTTCCCTTCCTATACCATGTCCTACAAATTCACGAACTACAGAATATCCATTTGACTCTGCATATTCTTGAATAGCATGAGCTACATCACCAAGTCTATTTCCTATTTTAGCTTGTTCAATTCCTTTATACATACTTTCTCTTGTTACATCTAGCAATTTTTGAGCTTCATCAGATATTTCACCTACAGCATAAGACCAAGCTGAATCTGCAAGCCATCCATCAACATTTACAACCATATCTACAGTTACAATGTCTCCTTCTTTTAATGCATATTCTCCAGGAAAACCATGACAGATTTCATCATTTACTGATGCACATATAGAATATGGATATCCCTCATATCCTTTTTGTTCAGGATAAGCTCCTCTTTCTTTTAAAAAGCTCTCTACAAATCTATCTAAATCAATTGTCTTAACACCTGGTTTTATTCTACTTCTTAGTTCGTGGTGAACTTCTGCTAAAAGTTTACCTGCAACTATCATTTTTTGAATTTCTTCTTCAGTTTTTATAATAACCATAATTACATCTCCTTAATAATATTACATAAATCTGGATCTTTTTTAGCCCAATTATAAGCCTCTTTATTTATATCAATAGCCCTTTTTAAATCTATTAATGCATCTTCATCTCTATCTAAATTAGATTTAGAACATGCCCTATTGTAAAATAAATTTACACTATCTGGATTAAAATAAATTCCCTCATTTAAAATATTTATTGCACCATTAAAATCCTTTTTCTCTATATAAATTGCTGACATATTCAAATATATATAGGGATTTTGATTATATTCCTTAGCAGACATATAATACTCAAGTGCTCTATCTAAATCGCCTAAATCCTTATAGATTACTCCCATATTAAAAAGAGCTCTAAAATATCTTGGATTAATCTCTAAACTTTTTTCAAAATATTCTTTAGCTAAATTATATTGTCCCAATTCTTCGTAAATTGCTCCAATATCATTATAGGAAATAAAATCCATTTCATCTACTTCTATACACTTAAATAAATTTTCAAGAGCGAGTTTTTTATTTCCAATCTTATCATAACTATGAGCTAGATAGTAATAGGCCCTATCATAATTTTCATCCTTTTTTATGGCCTCTTTGTAATATTTTATAGATTTGTTGACATCTTGTCCCAAAAAATCATTTACAAGGGCAATACCATAATAAGCCCCACTTCTACTATTATCTATTTCAATTATCTTCTCATATATTTCATTAGCTTCTATATATTCTTCAAATATAAGCTTAATATCTGCCATTTCAAAAAGAGCATCAATTTTCTTATCATCACTTATAGCATAATTATAGGCTTTAAAAAAAGCACCATATGCCTTTAAATAAGACTCCTCTGACAAAAGTTCATTGGCAATTATTATATAATTATTATATTTATTTTCAAAATTTAAATGTTTAACCAAAATATCCTCCAATCTTTTTTATTATAACATTAAAACAAAAAAATAATATGATATAATTATTAAAAAATAAATTTGGTGATTAAAATGCGTAGATTTTTATCTTTTAATGATTATTTTAAATATAAATTTAATGGAAAAGTTGTAAAACTTTCTCTTGATGCAGGATGCACCTGCCCTAATCGTGATGGAAATATATCAAATAGAGGATGTATTTTCTGTTCCGAAAAAGGCAGTGGTGATTTTGCTGCAAGTAGAGAATATTCCATAAATGAACAAATTAAATCTCAAAAAATATTACTTAGTAAAAAATGGAATAGCAATAAATATATAGCCTATTTTCAAAATTTTACTAATACTTATGGAGATATAAATTATTTAAAAAATCTTTATAATGAAATTATTAAAAACGAAGAAATAATCGGACTTTCTATTGCAACAAGAGCAGATTGTCTAGATGATGAAGTAATGAAAATGTTAGTTGAATTAAACAAAAAAACCTTCCTTTGGGTTGAACTTGGAATGCAAAGTATAAATGAAAAATCAATTGATTTTATAAATCGAGGATATTCTCATGAAGTTTTTAACGAAAATATTAAAAAACTTAAAAATAATAATATTAGATTTTTAACACATATTATCTTTGGTCTTCCTGATGAAAACTATGAAGATATGATTAAAACTGTAAATTATGTAAGAGATATTCATCCCTTTGGAGTGAAATTTCACTCTTTATATATTCAAAATGACAGCCCTCTTGCAAAATACTATTTAGAAAATCCCTTTAATCTCATATCAAAGGAAGATTATATTAATATAGTTTGTGATGCTATTGAAATCTTGCCAAAGGATATTGTAATTCATAGGCTTACAGGAGATCCAGATAGAGAAAAATTAATTGCACCACTTTGGACTAAAGACAAACTCTCTGTAATATCTTCAATAGATAAAGAATTAAAAAGAAGAAATCTTGAAATATTAGATCTTGAGAAGATACTTTAATATATAAACTATTTCAAATATAAAGGATTGATTTTATGCCACTTAAAGAGGATTTAACTAAAGAAATACTATTAGAAGAAAAAAGAATATTAAAAATGTCAGAATCTCTTATTGTTGCAGTTTTACTCACTATTACTGGTGGGTATTTAGATGTCTATACTTATATTACAAGAGGTGGAGTCTTTGCAAATGCTCAAACAGGAAATATTGTTTTACTTGGAATTAATATTGCAAATAATAATTGGAAGACTTCTTTTCAATATTTAATCCCAATACTCTCCTTTGTTCTTGGTGTATTTTTGTCTGAATTACTGAAGAAAACTTTTTATATTAAAAGAAAACTTCACTGGAGACAACTTGTAGTACTTTTTGAAATTTTTATTTTAATTTTTGTATCAACTCTCAAGGGACACTCTCACGATATTTTGGCAAATGTATTAATTTCCTTTGTGTGCTCTTTACAAGTGGAAACTTTTAGAAAATTCCATGAAAACACCTTTGCTTCTACTATGTGTACTGGAAATTTAAGATCAGCTTCAGAAAATCTATATAAATTTTTAGTTTCAAAGAATAAATTTTATTTATTTAATTTTATTAAATACATTGGAATTATTATTTCTTTTATAAGTGGAGCTATAATAAGTTTAAAAGTAACAAATATTTTAGGAACTAATTCTGTTTTAATATGTTGTATTATTTTATTCATTGCTTTTTTATTAATGTTTTTAGATAAAAAAAGTAGAATTTTAAAATTTAAGATT
Organism: Peptoniphilus stercorisuis; assembly: GCF_017874395.1. Classification (GTDB taxonomy): domain Bacteria; phylum Bacillota; class Clostridia; order Tissierellales; family Peptoniphilaceae; genus Anaerosphaera; species Anaerosphaera stercorisuis. The sequence continues at coordinate 26,664 of NZ_JAGGLJ010000011.1, forward strand.
CTACTTTTTTTATTTTATTTATAATTTTATTTTTAAAATTCTCATAGCATTTAATATTGCAATAAGTGTCACACCTACATCTGCAAATACTGCTGCCCACATTGAAGCATATCCTAAAGCTCCAAGTATTAAAACTAAGAACTTAACTCCTAGTGCAAATAAAATATTTTGATATACAATTTTCTTTGTATATTTCGAAATATCTATTGCATCTGAAATTTTTCCTATTTCATCTGTCATTAGAACTATATCTGCAGCTTCAACAGCAGAATCTGATCCTATTCCACCCATTGCAATTCCAATATCTGCTCTTGCAATTACAGGAGCATCGTTTACTCCATCACCTACAAATATAACTTTATTTTTAGAATTTTCTATTATATTTTCAAGTTTATTTACCTTATCTTCAGGAAGTAGATTTCCATAGGCATTATTAATACCAACTTCATTTGCTATTGCCATAGCTGTCTCATTAGTATCTCCTGATAGCATTGTAAGATTTATATTTCTATCCTTTAATCTTTTTATATCTTCAGCTATATTGTCTTTTAAAACATCTGATACAAATATTTGACCTAAGAATTTATCATTTTTAGCTACAAATACCTTTGTTGCAACTTTATTATCTAATTCATTAAATTTTATATTATTATTATTTAAAAGTTTTTCATTTCCAACTAATATTTTATCATTTTTATAATTATAAGTTATTCCTTGACCTGATATTTCTTTAAAGTCTTCTATTTCTTTTATATTTATTTCATTATTATAACTATTTAATATTGCCCTACCTATTGGATGTGTTGAATGATATTCTCCCATTGCTGCAAGTTCTAAAACTTCCTCTTTTGTACTTATTTCACTTGGTATAATATCTGTAACTTCAAATACGCCCTTTGTAATAGTTCCTGTTTTATCAAATACTACATCCGAAACATCTGAAAGTGCCTCTAGATAATTTCCACCTTTTACAAATATTCCCTTTGTTGAAGATGCTCCAATTCCTGAAAATACTCCAAGTGGAACTGATATTACAAGTGCACAAGGACAAGATATAACTAAGAAAGTACAAGCTCTAAATAATGCATCATTAAAAGCTAGTATTCCTGTTAATGGTAAAACTACAACCATTAATACAGCAAGACCTACTACTATTGGAGTATAAATTTTTGCAAATTTTGTAATAAATTTTTCAACAGGCGCTTTTCTTGCTGAAGCATTTTCTACTAAATCTAAAATCTTTGCAATAGTACCATCATCATAAGAACTAGTTACTTCTATTTCTAAAACACCAGTTGTATTTACACAACCAGATATTGCCTCATCCCCTACAGTTGTTCTTCTTGGTACTGATTCTCCAGTTACATTTGCTGTATTTACATAACTATCTCCAGATTTTACAATACCATCTAGAGGAATTTTTTCTCCAGGCTTAACTACAATAATCTCAGAAACATTTACCTCTTCTGGATCAACTTCTATAATCTCACCATTTCTTATTACATTTGCAAAATCAGGTTTAAGTGCAAGTGCTGAAGATATATTTTTTCTTGATCTTTCAAGAGCTAAATCTTCAAACATTTCACCAATATCATATAAAAGCATAACTGCTACAGCTTCTGGATATTGTCCTACTACTATTGCACCTATTGATGCAATACTCATTAAGAAGTTTTCATCTAGAAAATCTCCTCTTAATATATTTTTAAAGGCAGATTTTAAAACTGGAAGTCCAACAGATATATAAGCTAATAAATATATTACAAAGGATATTTTTTCATCAATTTCTACAAAATGAAGTCCAATTAATACTGCAAAAATTATTATATATTTTGTAACTCTTGCCTTGATACTTCCCTCTCCATGTTCGTGCTCATGATCATGTTCATCTTCATTTAATGTCTTAGAAACTACAACACCTGGCTCCATTGCAGGAACTAGTTTTTCTAATTTTTCATAAACATTTTCAAAATCGGCACTTTCATCAAAAACTATAGTATATTTTTCAGTTGCAAACTCAAAATTTGCATTTTTTACACCTTTAAACTTTTTAGTTTCGTCTTCTATTTTTGCCGAACAATTTGCACAAGTAAGACCTTTTAGATAAATTGTCTCACTTTCATAAATTTTCATATCACTATGATTATGTCCAACATGAGTTAAATGTTCTTTTATTTTATTTAAAATTTCAGATCCTTTAACATCATCTCTAGTTTCAAGCAAAATATCATCTCCACTAGATCTAATCTTTAAAAGTCCTGGAATTTGACTTTTATGAGCTTGTAAGTCCTGTACACATGTAGAACAAGACATTCCTTGTATTAAGTGTTTCATATTGACACCACCTTATTTTTTCCTTTATTTTACATATGTTCAACCATTCATATATCATATTTGTATTATATATCCTTATACTTGAATTGTCAATCATATATTAAAATAAATTGAAAATAAAAAAAGAGGACTTTCGTCCTCTTTTCCCCATTCCCACCCTCATTAAATATAAATCAATGCTTGGTTATAATTTGTAATTTTTAACTTGTACTATAGTTAGATTTAATAGGCATAAAAAGTCATCAAATGGCTTGCCTAGTTCCCGCATAGTTTGTTTTTTTTGCATTCGCCTTTATAATTAATTACCAACTTTTTAAATTAGATCAATAGTCCAATTTAATCCTTGAATTTTTGTATCAAGTATTCTATATTCTTTTGAAATTTCATCTATTTTATTTTGATATTCTTTAATATTTATAGTTGAAATATATTTAACTTCACTTCTTGTATATCTTTCCTGCCTTATACTTGCATCTTCAACTGCATTTTTATATATTCTTGATTTTTTAGACAATACATCTCTTTTAACTAAAGCCTCAGATAAAGAAATTTCTTCATTGAATTTAGTTAAATTATTTGTATTATTTATCCTTATTACTAATTTTTCATATTCTTTTAAAATGCCTTCATATTCTCTTATTAGTTCTATTGGATTTTCATTAGGTTTATCTCCTTCTTGAATTAAAACATTAGAACTAATTCTTTCTTTTATTTGCTCCATTTTATTTTGATAATCTCCTCTTAAAAGTAGAGCTTCTGCTAATTTCAAAATAACACCTCCAATATGAGTATAATATTTATAACTAATACCCAAATTTCTCATAAAAAAAATCTTCTACATAAATGTAGAAGATTTAATAAACAAATTATTACATTGAGAATTTAGCAACTTTTAGATATTTATCTTGATCTTCTAAAATTACAGACCATTTTCCATATCTTCCAATAGTCTTAGCCATTTCTTCAAAGTAAAACATAACAACTCCCATATCTACAAGAGATCTAGAGTCTTCATCAGATTTTTCCATATATAAAACTACATTATGATCTTCCATTACAAATCTCCAAGGTTGAGAGTTTTTATGGCTTGGAGCAAATCTAACAGATGCAAATATGTCTAAAAGTCCAGTTGTTTCTAATTCATCTGCTGAAATTTCATTACCTATTTCATCTTTGAATACTATTTGATCCATAGTGTATCTTCCACTAGTAGTTTCTGGAGTAAATAACTTTTTACCAACACCATATCCAAAAGCAACTACATAATCTACTTTTGTTCCTTCAGCACCAAAAAGATTCTTTTTAGTTTCATCATCAACATTATCTAATGTTATCCAGCAAGAATCTAAATCTAAGTTTACAATTTGAGTATTTAGTTTTTCTAGATAATATCCTGTATTTAAACAAGATTCTTTTTCTTCATCTTTTTTCATTAGAGCTATATATGAAGGTGCTTCAATCATAACGCCTGAATATCCAGCTTTACCCTTTAATCCATTATAAATAATAGAACCGTTTTCGTAAAACTTGAATGAAACAGTTTCAGTTTCCTTTTCGATTTCTTCAATATAGTTTTTTATAGCTTCAATGCTATCACGAGCTATTTCTTTGTTTTTAAAATCTCTTACAGATTTTCTTTTTTGTAAAAAGTTTGTCATTACCATATAATGATACCCCCTAAAGTTTATTTTTGATATAAAGATTAATTAATGGATATAGCTTATAATTTACTAATAAACTAGAAACTATTCCAATTATAATTCCAGCAGCAACATCTGTTGGATAGTGTACTGCTAAATAAATTCTTGATATTGCAATTAATAGTGCAAGCACAATTACAATTATTGAAATTTTTGGAAAGTTTAAGGCAATTATTACAGCTACTGCAAAAGATGCTGCTGAATGCCCTGAAGGAAATGAATAATCTCTTAAATCAATTCCATAAGTATTTAAGTTTTTAAGTATCCAGTACGGTCTACTTCTTGTAAATATTCTTTTTAAAATTTGAACAATAATTCCAGATAAAATTAAAGCAAATGCAATTTTAATACCTAATACTTTATATTTACCCTTTCCAAAGAAAATTAGTAACGCCGTTATAGTAATTAAACTAATAGCCCCACCAATATTAGTTATATGATAAAACAGAAAATCGAAAAAAGGATTTCGCATCTGTTTATTAATTAGATTTATAAAAAAATTATCAAAGGCTTTAAATGGATTTTTCATAAATCACCTCCTTTAAATTATATAACAACGTTTATCTTTTATAAAGGTATTAATTGCATTTTTTAAGGATATTACTATTTTTTTAAAAAATAAGACATATTTTTAAAATTATGGTAGGATTTAAATAGAATTATTAAGGAGGATATAATGGAATTATCAACATCACAACTAAAAGCAATAAACCATATTAATGGACCTGCCCTTGTACTAGCAGTACCTGGAGCTGGAAAAACTACTATGCTTTTACATAGAACTATGCATTTAATAGAAAATAATATAAATCCAAATAGAATTTTATCAATTACATTTTCAAAAGCTTCAAGCCTTGATATGCAAAATAGATTTAAAAAACTATTTCCAAACTCTTCATATAATATTAAGTTTTCTACAATACATGCTTTTAGCTACAAAATAATTAGAGACTATTCAAGAATTTCTAATATTCAATATATGTTAATGGATGGAAATGCCAAGGGAAAATATGACATTTTAAAAAGTATATATATTTCTATTAATAATAATATTCCTACAGAAGATAAACTTGAAACAATAATTTCAGACATATCTTATTGCAAAAATAAAATGTATCTTCCAAAGAATCTTCATGGCTTTAAATCAGAAATTCCAAGATTTAAAGAAATTTATTTTCAATTTGAAAAATTTAAAGAAGAAAAAAACTTAATAGACTTTGACGATATGATTATAAAATCAATAGATATCTTAAAGAATAATATTAATCTTCAAAATAAATACCTAAATATGTATGACTATGTTCAGCTAGACGAAGGACAAGACACATCCTCATCTCAATTTACACTTATAAAATATCTCTGCAAAAATCACAACAATTTATTTATTGTAGCAGATGATGATCAGTCTATATATGGATTTAGAGGAGCCGATCCAAAAGAGCTTTTTAATCTAAAAAAAGAATACAAAGATTTAAAAATATACTTTATGGAAAATAACTATCGTTCTTCTAAAAATATAGTAAATACTTCTAATTTATTTATTAATAATAATTTAAATAGATTTAATAAAGCGATAACTACAGAAAATGACTTTAATACACCTGTTAATATTATAAAAGTAAAAGATAATTTTGAAGAGTACAATTTCATTGAAGAAGAAATAAAAAAAGACAAAGACAAAACTTATGCAATACTATATAGAAATAATATTTGTGGCTTAGGACTTGTTGAATACTTTGAAAGAAATAATATAAATTTTAATATAAGAGATAGTAAAATAAAATTCTTCAATCATTTTGTCATAAGAGATATTATAAATATAATTGAATTTTCAGAGGATTTATCAAATATAAATTTATACGAAAACTTTTACTACAAAATCAAAGGATATATTTCAAAAAAACATATTAACTATTTAAAAAAACATCCTGGGAAAAATCTCTTTAGAATCTTAATGGACTATCCAGGGCTTTCAACAAGATACAAAGAAAATTTATCACATTTAATAAGAGACTTTAAAGAAATTCAAAAAAGTCCTCTAGATAAAAAAATAAATTTAATAATGTATAAACTCCAATATGATGACTATTTAAAAGATAGCTCTGAAAAATTTGGAAATAACTACAAAACACTTAGCGAATATGCTTACTATTTAGAATATATTGCCAAAAATGAAGACAATTTAAGTAGTTTAATAGGAAGATTAAAACATTTAGAAAACTTAATGAAAAAACCTAACTATGTAGAATCTAACCTTACACTATCAACAATACACTCTGTCAAAGGACTTGAATATGACACTGTTTTTGTAATAGATTTAGTCGAGGGAATGCTTCCATCAACTAAGGCAATTGACGATCCTAAAAAATCACTTCTAGAAGAAGAAAGAAGGCTTTTTTATGTAGCTATGACAAGAGCAAAAGATGACTTGTTCCTTCTTTTTCCCAAAAAACATAATTCAAACGAATCAGAAATAAGTAGATTTCTTGCAGAACTTACACAATATTAAAGAGCTACCATTTAGGTAGCTTTTATCCTATATTATCTTTTCAAAAGCATCTCTCTTATCCCCATTATTCAAAATAATTATTCCACATTTTTCATAATCTAAAGATTTTAGAAAATTTTGCATTTTAGTATTTTCACAATGTGTGTCAATTTTTATACTTTTCTTTTTATTTTTCTTTGCAAGTTCTTCTATTTCTAAGAGCATTTTTCTTGCATATCCTTTTCTTGTCTTTGAAGCAAGTGTTGCTACTCTATGAATTGCATAGTAATTATTTGAATTATTTATCCAATTTCCATTATATATTTTATCATATTGATTGTCATATTCTATTATTCTTGCAGTTGATACAGCTTCATTATCATCAAGTACATATATTTCATCTAAAACTTTTAATAGTTCATCTTTTCCTGGTTTATCTTTACCTTGCCACTGATTTATATTTGCTTTTGCAAGACTTTTAGAACCATCTTCATACATTTCTAATATCAATTCTACATCTTCTATTTCTGCTTTTCTTAGTTTCATTTTTCTCCCCCTTATTTTCTCTATTTTAATAATAAAAACCTATAATTACAATATGTTATAATCAAATTGGTGATTTTTATGAAATATAATAATGTAGTTGAGGGAATTTTTATTAATCGTGAGAATAGATTTATTTGCTACTGCTTTGTAAATGGAGAAAAAGTTAAGGTTTATGTACCAAATACTGGAAGATGTAAGGAACTTTTTATAGAAGGTAGAAAAGTTTATTTAACTTATCATAATGATGAAAATAGAAAGACTAAATATACTTTAATTAGTATTTATAAAGATGATCTATTAATAAATATTGATTCTCAAGCTCCAAATGCTGTTGTTGAGGAAGCGATTTTAAATAAAAGTATTTTAAAAGATTATAATTTTACAATGGTTAAAAGAGAAGTTAAGTTTGATAATAGTCGATTTGATTTTTATCTTGAGGGAACTTATAAAGACAATAATGAGTTTAAAGGTTTTCTTGAAGTAAAAGGTGTGACATTAGAAGAAAATGGTCATGCGACATTTCCTGATGCTCCTACTTTAAGAGGTTTGAAGCATCTAAAGGAGCTTAGCCTTGCTGTAGAAAAGGGATATATTGCCTTTGTAGTTTTTGTCATACAAATGTCTCCTATGAAAGATTTTGTACCGAATAAATCTATGCAGATTGATTTTTCAAATGAACTTAAAAATGCAATTAATAATAATGTAATTTGTCTTTGTTATGAATGTGATGTTACTAAGGATTCTCTAAGTATAAAAAAAGAAATCCCTCTTGGAGATTTCTAATTAAACAAAACTAAATATACATCTATTTCATTATTTTCCAAAAATTTGTTAATTTCATCTTTTGCTATTTTAAGAGCATCTTCATAGGGATATCCATATATTCCTGCAGATATAAGAGGAAATGCAATTGAATTTAAATTGTGTTTTTTTGCAAGTATTAATGAATTTCTATAACTTGCTCTTAAATATTCTTCTTCATTTTTATTTCCACCATACCAAATAGGTCCTACTGTATGTATTATAAATTTTGAATCTAAATTATATCCTTTAGTAATTACAGACTCTCCTGTATTACAATATCCTATTTCATCACATTCTTTTTGAAGTTTTTCTGATCCTGCTTTTTTAAATATTGCACCACATACTCCACTTCCTTCTTTTAAGTAATTATTTGCAGCATTTACTATTGCATCTGTTTTACAATTTGTTATATCTCCATTTATAATTTTTAACACAATATCCTCCAATACTAATTTAAATAAGATTCTTAGTTTAGTATATCACAATACTCTATTAAAGTTTAAGAAATTAAAAAAAACTCTAAGATATACTTAGAGTTGTGGTGCCCAGAGCCGGAATCGAACCAGCGACACGTGGATTTTCAGTCCACTGCTCTACCGACTGAGCTATCTGGGCAAAATGGTGGGCCTTCAGGGACTTGAACCCCGGACCTACCGGTTATGAGCCGGGCGCTCTAACCAACTGAGCTAAAGGCCCTCATTTATTTTTAAATGGCGGAGAAAGAGGGATTTGAACCCTCGCGACCCTTACGAGCCCTACTCCCTTAGCAGGGGAGCCTCTTCAGCCTCTTGAGTATTTCTCCACTTCTCTTCGATAAATAAATGAGTTCTTAATGCCGAACCACTTTTATTATTATAGGCGATTAAGAGTTATTTGTCAATAGAACTTTTTTGATTATTTAAAAGTTTTTTTGATTTATTTTTTATCTCTCAATCACAACTGCTTTATTATTATAACTTATTTTTACAAAAAAGCAAAGACTTTTTTAACATTTTTATACATTTTTTATAAAAAAGTCTAAGAAATAAGTATATTACTTACTTTAAAAATATAAAAAAAGCAGAGAAAAACTCTACTTTTTTAAATTTCTAATTATATCTTGCAAAAAAATAATCTTTTTTATTTATTTCTTTTAAAGAATTTATAAGTTCTTTTCTTTTAATTTCTTTTGTTTTTATAATTTTATAATTTTTAAATATTTCTTCTTCTAAAGTAATATTATTTAATTCTACATCTTTTTTAACTCTTATATAATAATTTGCTTTAAAGTCATTATTATTATTTTTAAGATTTTTATTTATTATTACATTATAATTATTATTTGTAATTGCATCTAATATATCTGTTACAACTGCATTTCCTGTAGGTAACATTCCTGCTCCTTCTCCAATAAATGTAAGACTTCCATAGTTTTGGCCACTTATTTCAACGGAGTTTTCTGCATTTGCAATATTTGCAAGATTATCTTTTGAGTTTAGTATTACAGGTTCTACTAAAGCCATAAATTTATCTTCTTCTATTTTTGATTCTGCAATTAATTTAATTTTTTTATTCTTCTCTTTTAAATATTCTATATCAACTTTTGAAATACTACTTATTCCATAAGAGTCTATGTCTTCGTTCTTTATACTAGCTTTAAAAGCTATTGTTGATAGTATTCTAAGCTTTCTAAGTGCATCTATACCTTCTACATCATCTGTTGGATCAGACTCTGCAAATCCCATTTCTTGAGCCATTTTTAAAACTTCACTATAATCATAGTTTTCCTCTGTCATTTTATATAATAAGAAGTTGCTTGTTCCATTTAAGATACCTCTTATCTTTTTAATATTATTTATAATACTTTGATCTTTTAAAGGTTTTATAATTGGAATAGAGCCTGCTACTGATGATTCATATAAAAAATTCACATTATTTTCTTTTGCAAGTTTTAAAAATTCTTCAAAATTTTCTGAAACTACTGCCTTGTTTGCAGTTACAATGTGTTTTTTTCTAAGAAGAGCTTCTTTTATATATTTGTAGGAAGAATCTACATCTCCTGTCATTTCAGCAATTAATTTTATCTCATCATCTTCAATTATATCTGTGTAGTCATTTGTAAAGATATCTCTATTAATAGAAGTTTCAAAATCTAAGTTTCTTTTTAAGATTTTTTTAACTACTATTTCTTCTCCTGTTATCTCTTTTATTTCTTCTTTTTGTCTTTCTAAAATTTCATATGTACCTTTTCCAACTGTACCAAATCCAAGTAATGCAATATTTATCATAATTACCTCCATTCATTTTATTTATATTAACATAACTTTTGAATTATAAAAAGTGAAAACGTTATATCTTTGACATAATCTTTTTAAAGTGTTAATATAAGATAAATTTAAAAGGGGTGAATCTTTATGTTTAATTTGGCAATTTTTGGGGCTACAGGTCTTGTAGGACAAAAAATGAAATTAATTTTAGAAGAAAAAAAACTTCCTATAAATAATATTTATTTTTTTGCATCAGAAAATTCTGCTGGAAAAAATATTTCTTTTATGGGAAAAAATTATATTATAGAAGAGCTAAGTGAAGAAAACTTAAAAAACAAAGATATAGACTTTGCACTAAGTGCATTGGATTCAGGCCTTGCTAAGACCTATGCTCCAATTGCTGCAAAATATAATATTATAACTATAGATAATTCTTCTGCTTTTAGAATGGATGATAATATATCTTTAGTTGTTCCAGAAATTAATAGTGAAGAACTAAAAAAAGATAATTTAATAATTGCAAGTCCTAATTGCAGTACTATTCAATCTGTAATAGCACTTTACCCTATTTATAAAAAATATGGAATTAAAAGAATAATTTATACTACTTATCAAGCTGTATCTGGAAGTGGTGTAAATGGTATTTCAGATCTAAAAACTGGTATTTGGGGTGGCGATGCTGAATTTTATCCTCATCAAATAGCTTATAATATAATTCCTCATATTGATGATTTTTTAGATGATGGTTATACAAAAGAAGAAATGAAAATGGTAAACGAAACTCGTAAGATATTTAATAATAATGATTTGAAAATAACTGCTACTGCAGCTAGAGTTCCAGTTTTTAACTCACATCTTGTCGCCATTAATGTTGAAACTGAAAAACCATTTAATTTAGATGATATATTTTCAGATTTTAGAAATGAAAAAGGCATTGTACTTTATGATGATGTTAAAAATAATATTTATCCAACTCCTCTTGATTCTGCTTTTAAGGATGAGGTTTATGTTGGAAGAATAAGAAGAGATAATTCTATTGAAAATGGATTAAATCTAATGTGTGCTGCCGATAATACAAGAAAAGGTGCTGCACTTAATACTATTCAAATTTTAGAAAATTTAATTAAATAAAAAAATAAAAGCTGTATTAATACAGCTTTTTTTGTTCTATAATATCTACTATTGAATTTGTCAGGAAAAATTCATAGGCCTTGTATAAATCATCTCCTGTTAATGAGTCGTCTTTTTCTGTTAGCCAGTAGTGTAAGACACTTGTAAGGCTTAGCGCATAGTATTTAGTTACTGTTTCTATGCTTATATTATCTATCATTTTTTTTGTGTGCATTGTATTAAAAAACAATGACATAAGCTCTCGTATTTTTTCTGTAAAAACATCTAAAAAATAATGGGACTCAACTATAGAAAAAGCATTTTTATAATAATCACTTTCTGCATCAAGTTTATAAAAAAGCATCTTAAAGGCTTCTTTTCCCATATTAGTTTCTACTAGGTTTCTAAGTTGAGAAAATAATCTATCTTCTAATATATAATGAAGAAGTTCTATTTTATCTTGATAATAATTATAAAATGTAGGTCTTATAACTCCTGCTCCATCTGTTATCATTTTTATTGTAATTTTTTCAAATGGATGAGTTTTCATAAGTTCGATAAAACTCTCACATAAAAGATCTCTTGTTAACTCTACTTTTTTTTCCATAAAATCTCCATCTAATCACTAATTGTCTTTTTGCCAAATTTCATTACAATTGCCACGACTGCTCCAAATACTGTTGGAATTATAAAGTTTGCAAATCTATATAAAAACACTCCAGACATTGCACTATTAACATTCATTAGTTGAGAAAATAGCATTCCAAATACAAATTCAGTAGAACCCATCGCTCCTGGTGCTGGAATTACACCAATTAGAGAAACAGCTAAAGCTGTTATAGAGACATAGTCAAATAAAGTATAATTATATTTTCCCTTAAAGATAATACAAGGTATTAAATACCAACAAAATAGTTTTAATATATTTAATATTATTATTTTTATAAGTAATACTTTATCAAGTAATAAATCTTTTGTCGAATTTCTGATTAAACTTAAACTATCTTCTGTTTTTATTTTTAAATCACTAAATCTTTCTTTTTTATCTAATTTAAAAATCATCATTACTAATTTATGAAAATTTTCTGATACACATATTAATATTAGTACAATTATTATAATACTTGTAATTAATATTCCAAGTAAAAGATAGTTTTGATATTTTAAGAAATACTTCTGCATAAAACTATAATTTATTAAATAAAAAATTATAGCAGTAAGTACTACGGCAATTCTTTGGGCCATATAATTTAATGTTGATATTGAAAAGCCTTTTGTAGCCTCTAGGCCAAGTCTTTTAAAAAAGTAAATAATTGATATATATGTTGCAGATCCAAAAGTAATTACTCTATAAAAAGCACTATATAAAGAGCATCCCCAAGCATCTATTATAGATACTTGAGAATCTAGACTCTTTGCTATTGTTCTTAGACTCAAACCATCAAAAAATTGATACATTAATCCCAATATTGCTATTAATATAAGCGTACTTATATTCGTAGTTTTTATTTCATTTATAATAGGTGGGAATTGATTCCAAAATACATATATTACAAGTCCTACTATTATAAAAAACAATGTTGCTTTTAAAATTTGAATCTTTTTCATATTATCTTATTTTGGTTTCTTCTATTCTACTATCATCATAGTTGTAATAAGCTCTGTCTCTTTTCTTTGAGTTTTTCCAGATTTCTTCAGAAACACTACTCCAATCCTTAGCATAATGATAACACTTGTTAGTTAGATGTTCAACACTTTCAGGAGAAACTAAGTCTGTAGAGTGAGCATTAGTTTCATGAACTAGCTCTTGAATAATATCTGGATTTTCAAGCATTGGACATGGTCTTAGGTGGTTGTGATTAAATGGTTGATGTTTTCTAAAGGCTTGAAATATCGGTGATTGTAAAGCTTCTACAATAGAGCAATCTTTAATATTTACATTTGAATAGTGAATAAATACACAAGGTTCTACATCTCCATTTGCATTTATATGGAAATAGTTTCTTCCACCTGCAATACATCCTCCAACATATTCTCCATCATTTTGAAAATCAAGACAAAATATTGGTTTTCCACCTTCCATAGCTCTTATTTCTCTAACTCTTTTTATCATATATGCTCTTTCATCTGCATCTAAAAGTAAATCTGTTGATGCTGAATTTCCAACTGGCATATAGTGGAAATACCAGTTATATCTAACACCTTTATCTATTAAAGTATCAAGGAATTCATCACTTGTTACTGATTTATAATTTTTAGAAGTATAACAAATTGATGTTCCATATAATAATCCATATTCTTTCATTAAATCAAAGGCATGCATTACTTTTTGATAAACTCCATCTCCACGTCTTTGATCATTTACTTCTTCTTCTCCCTCAACACTTATTGAAAATACAATATTTCCAAGTCTTTGAACTTCTTTACAAAATTCTTCATCTATAAGTGTTCCATTAGTAAATATATTAAAAGCACAGTCATTATATTCTTCTGCAAGTCTTAAAATATCAGCTTTTCTAACAAGAGGTTCTCCACCTGTAAACATATAGAAATATGTTCCAAGTTCTCTACCTTCTCTTACTATTTTAGAAAGAGTTTCATAATCAAGATTCATTTTATATCCATATTCTGCTGCCCAACATCCTGTACATTTTAAGTTACAAGCACTTGTTGGATCCATTAAAATAACCCAAGGAACTGGACATTCATATTTTTCTCTTGATTCTCTTAATTTTTTATTTCCATAAAAAGCTGCTTCATATCCTAAATTCAAAGTCATTTGTCTTATTATATTTGGATGAATCTCATTTAATGCCTTTTCAAAAAACTTATACCATTTACTATCAGTTTCTTGAATTAATCTCTCAGCATTATCAAAAGCCTCAGGATTATACATATCTGAAAAATATCTTTTTGCTATATTATTTAACTTAAGTAAGTTTTCAGTTACCTTTTCTGGATTTTTCTTATAACTTCTTACCACCTCATCTACAGCTGTACCTATTGTAAATCTTAGTGCATTATGTTTTATATTACTTAAATTTACCATAATTACCTCCTTAAATAATTATCCCTATTCCTGAAATAATTAATATCGTTGCACTTAAGTATCTCAATTTATTTTTTATTTCATAACCAAAGGCATAACCTGCATACATACCTAAAACTATAGAAATTGTAGTATTTACAAGTGCAAATATCATTAATATAGTTAGTCCTATACTACTAAGAGTCAAACTAAAACTAACAAGCAAAGTATCCAGGCTTGTAACCATTGCAAGGTAATGGACATTTCTAAAATCAATTAAATCCATTCTTCTTTCTAAAAATTTTGTCTTTTTAGAAGTTTTTGATATTACAAGTCCTCCCAAAACTAAAATTAAAACTGCAGAAAATATATAATCCTTATTTAAAGTTTCTTTAATATATAATCCAAGAGGATATTTAGCTATAATATTTCCTCCTAGAACAGCTATAATTTGCCAAAGAGAGAAAACTCCAATATAGGATAAAACTGTTTTAAATTTAATTTTAGGCATTAACGAGCCCTGTGTTACCATTAGAGCAAAAGTATCTAGTGATACTCCAATACTTATTAATACTAAAATTAAAATTGTCATACACACCACCTAATTTAATTATATACCTCTATGGTATCACTTCAATATACAACTGTATTACTATGTAGCATAAAAAATACACCTTTTAAAATCTGTAGTTTAGATACTACAAATCCTAAAAAGTGTATACTATTCATTACATTAATTTGTTTTTGGTCTAGCAAAAATCATCTTTCCTGCTGATGTTTGTAGAACTGATGTAACTACTACATTAATAGTTTCACCTACATAGTCTTTACCAGATTCTACTACAATCATTGTTCCATCATCTAAATACCCAAGACCTTGGCCATTTTCTTTTCCAAGTTTTACAATTAAAATCTGCATTTCTTCTCCTGGAAGATACACAGGTTTAACTGCATTTGCCAGTTGATTTATATTTAGAACTTCAAGTCCTTGAACTGTTGCAACTTTATTTAAATTATAATCATTTGTTACAATTTTTCCTTTTAAATCCTTTGTAAGTTGCAGAAGTTTTGAATCAACTTCAGGAATTTCTTCATATTTCCCTTGAAAAATTATCACTTCTAAATTTTTATCTTCCTGAATTTCTTTAATCACATCAAGTCCACGTCTTCCTCTATTTCTTTTAAGAGAATCTTCAGAATCAGCTATATGCTGCAATTCTTCTAAGACGAATACTGGTACAACTAAAGGTCCTTCAAGAAAACTAGATTGACAAATTTCTCTAATTCTACCATCAATTATTACTGATGTATCTAAAATCTTTGGTATACCTTTTAGTTTTTGAACTTTAGATTTATCCTTTACAGGTTTTTTATTTGATGCCGGGATCTCTTTTATTTTTTAATATTATTTCATCTTTGTTTTTAAGTGCAATTTTGACACCTAAATAACCAAGCATACCATATAATATTACTGAAAGAGCAGATCCTACATAGGCTCCTGGTATTATAAAAAGTGGTTGACTTACTAAAAATGCTATTAAGAATCCAAGTATTAAACCAACACTTCCTATTACAATTTCTGAAATAGATTTATCTTTTAATTCATCTTCCCATATGTTTAATAAACTTTCTAAAGATTTTAATGCTTTTGGAGATAATATAAAAAATATAAGTGCAAAAATAATGATAATAATAATTTGTATCGTTGAAACGACTTTTACGTTCCAAGTAGCAAACATCTTTAGTTCAAGTTTTTCTAAAATAGCAACTAATAGTACTCCAAGTCCTGCTCCAATTATTGTAAAAAGTAATTTAAAGATTTTATTTACAATCGACTTGTTTTTGCTAATGACGTCTCCCCCTTTCAGATGCTCATAACAGCCTCATTTACTATTTTTTCTATTTCTTCAACTGGTTTTTCATATACAAGAACCATTTCTGAAATAATGATTTGTTTTGCTGCAGTTAACATCTTTCTTTCTCCTGTAGATAGGGTTTTTTTCTCATCAAGTCTTTCTAAACATCTTACAACTCGAGCAATTTCCTCTATCTTTCCTGATTTTATTCTATCCATGTTAAATCTATATCTTCTATTCCAATTCTTGGGCATTTCAATTTCTTCATACAAACTTAGTATATTTAATACTTCGTCCATTTCTTCCTTTGTTAAAATTTCACGTACGCCTACTTCATTGGCATTTCCAACTGGTACCATTACATTCATATCATTAATTGGCATTTTTAGTATATAATACTTTCTTTTTTCCCCTAAAATTTCACGTTCTTCAATTCCTACAATAATGCCAGCTCCATGCATTGGATATACAACTCTATCGCCTATGTCAAACATTTTATCCCTCCTGATATACGCCCACTATTAGTATATCAAAAATGAAAATAAAAGTAAACATATTATAATACCATAAATTGAATTCATATGCAAAGTTTTTTTTAGAAGATATTTAAATTCTATCAGTGTGTTAAATTTTATTCAAGTTAAATAATTGTTAACTTATCTATGATTTATCTAAAATAATATTAATAATTAGAATTATTTTTATAAAGAGCCTTGATTTTTCAATCTTTAAGATATGAAATACTCTTAGTAATTTCTTTAACAATAAAAAAAGTAAGCCCTAAAGCTTACTTCATTATTTTTTCTATTACATCTAAAATTGTCTTACATTCAATAACTTTTATATCTTTTAATGATTTTTTTATTCTATCAGACACTTCAGGAACATAGGCTTTTTTAAAGCCCATTCTCTCTGCCTCTTTAAGTCTTAACTCTAAAGAAGGTACAGATTTAAGTTCTCCAGTAAGTCCTACATCTCCAATAAATACAGTATCAATATCTATTGGTTTATTTAATAGTGATGATACAATACTCATCATTACAGCTAAGTTTGACGCTGTTTCTTTAAGTTTAATTCCACCAGTTGTTTTTATTACAACATTTTTATCTATTAATCTTAAACTTGCTCTTTCTTCAAGTATTGAAATCAAAGTACTTAAATGCTCTCTTCTTATACATTCACCTATTCTAGATGCATAAGGTAAGAAAGATCTAGCAGTTAGTGCCTCTATCTCAAGAATTATAGGTCTAGTTCCTTCTCTTACTACACTTAGAGCAGATCCTGGGACTTCTTCTCCCTTTTTTCTTACTGTCATAAAATACTCAGAAGGATTATCAAGAGACATCATTCCATCTTCAGTCATTAAGAAAAATCCCATTTCCCCAGTTGAACCATATCTGTTTTTTGATGTCAATAAAGATCTTAATTCTTCTTGATTTTCCCCTTCTATTATTAAAACTGTATCTACTAAATGCTCCAAGGCTCTTGCGCCTGCAAGTTCATCTTCCTTAGTCATTTGTCCTACTAAAAAAACCATTCTAGGTCTTTCTTGATTTTTTGCAAGTTCCACCATTTTATGAGCACATTCCATAACTTGTGTTGGACTTGCTGCTCTTGATGGATATTCATTTAATGTAAAAGTTTGAATAGAATCTATAATTATAAAATCAGGATCTATTTCATCTATTTCAACAAGTACATTGTCTAATATAGTATCAGAATATACATAAATATTTTGTGATATATCCTTAGTTATTCTAATAGCTCTTTGTTTTATTTGATTTTCAGATTCTTCACCTGATGCATATAAAACCTTATATCCCTTTTCACTTAAGTCATTGGCAACTTGAAAGAGCAGTGTTGATTTACCTGCTCCTGGTTTTGCTGTTAGTATTGAAATAGAATCTCTTACTATTCCTCCACCCATTACTCTATTAAATTCTTCAATATCTGTTTTTAATCTAAAGGAGTCTTGAGATTTTATATCTATAAGTTTTTTTGCTTTTGTTTTTTTTGAACTTGTTTTAGAAGATATAGCTCCTGATGATTCCTCTACTTCTTCAATAGTGCCCCATTCATTACATTGAGGACATTTTCCAAAGAAACCTGCAGAAATATATCCACAACTATTACACTTGAACACCGTCTTTTTCTTCATTTGTCACCTCAGTAGATTTTTTCTTTACTACTAATTTTCTATAAAAATCAATTGTAATTTCATCACCCTTTGAAATTTCTTTATCTAAAATCATTTGGGCTATTTCATCTTCAATATAAGTTCTTATAGCTCTTTCTAATGGTCTTGCTCCATATTCTGGATCAAATCCCTTTTCAGCAATATATTTTACAATTTTATTTGTAAATTCTACTTTTATACCCATTTCAAGAAGTCTATCTTTTAATTTATCAAGCATTAATACTACAATCTCTTTTATTTCTTTTTCAGTAAGTTCTTTAAATACAATTATTTCATCAACTCTATTTAAAAACTCTGGTCTAAAAGTTGATTTTAAAGCTTCATTTATAACATCTTTCATTCTTTCATATTCAGCTTTATTGTCATTTTCTTGATTAAATCCTATAGCAGCTTTCTTAGACATCATAGTAGCTCCAGCATTAGAAGTCATTATAATTACAGTATCTTTAAAGGAAACTGTTCTTCCCTTAGAATCTGTAAGTCTTCCATCATCTAATATTTGAAGAAGTATATTAAATACATCTGGATGAGCTTTTTCAATTTCATCAAATAATATTACAGAATATGGATTTGATCTTACAATTTCTGTAAGTTGTCCACCTTCATCATGACCAATATATCCTGGAGGTGATCCAATTAATTTTGCAACAGTATGCTTTTCCATATATTCAGACATATCTATTCTAATCATATTGTCCATCGATCCAAATAACTCATTTGCAAGTATCTTTGCAAGATAAGTCTTACCAACTCCTGTAGGACCTACAAATATAAATGAACCTATTGGTTTATTTGGATCTTTAAGTCCAATTCTAGCTCTTTTTATAGCACGAGAAAGACTATCTACTGCCTCCTCTTGTCCCTTTACATAATCTTTAATATTATTGTCTAAATTGGCAAGATTTTCAGTTTCTTTTTCTGTCATTTTAGATACTGGAACATTGCTCCAATCAGAAACTATCTCCGCAATATCCTCATAAGTTACTTTTTCTTTTTTAGCATTTTCTTTAAAATCTTCTTCTTTTTTATTTAACTCTTCTTTAACTAATTTTTCCTTATCTCTTAAACTTGCAGCAAGTTCAAAATCTTGAGAAGATACTGCTTTATTTTTCTCAATTTCAATTTCTTTTAATTTTTCATTATATTCATCTCTAAAATCTGGAATCTTATAAGATTTAATTTTGATTTTAGAAGATGCTTCATCTATTAAATCAATTGCCTTATCAGGTAAAAATCTATCATTTAAATATCTATCTGAAAGTTTTACAGAAGCCTCTACTGCTCTATTTGTAATAATTACATCATGGTGTTTTTCATATTTATCTTTTATGCCTTTTAAAATCTCAATAGATTCTTCAACACTTGGCTCTTCTACCATTATTGGCATAAGTCTTCTTTCAAAGGCAGGATCTTTTTCAATTTCTTTTCTATATTCAGAAGTTGTAGTTGCTCCAATAATTTGAAGCTCTCCCTTTGTAAGCATTGGCTTTAAAATATTAGATGCATCCATTGCACCCTCTGCAGCACCTGCTCCAATTACTACATGAAGCTCATCTATAAATAAAATAGTATTATCTGATTCAATAGATTCTTTAATTACAGATTTAAGCCTTTCTTCAAAATCTCCTCTATATTTTGCCCCAGCAATAAGTCCAGATACATCAAGAGTTCTAATGATTTTGTCCTTCATCATATCAGGCACATTGCCCTCTGATATTTCCTTTGCAAGCCCCTCTGCAATTGCAGTTTTTCCTACACCAGGCTCTCCAATTAAAACAGGATTATTTTTTGTTCTTCTTGATAAAACTTGAATTACTCTTTCAATTTCTTCATCTCTACCTATTACAGGATCTATCTTTCCACTTTTTGATTTTTCTATTAAATTAACTGTATATTTTTCTAAATTTTCATAAACTTTAGATTTTTCATTATTTTGAGAATTCATTTGCATTTGAGCAGATTTTAAAATTCCCTCTTGAAGAGAAATCTCATCTACTCCAAGTCTTTTTAAAACAAGCATTGCAACTCCTTGACCTTCTCTTAATATTCCAAGAAGTAGGTGATGAGTTCCAACATAATTTTTCTTTTCTTCCTTTGCAGCTTCAAAAGCAAGCTCAAAAATTCTCTTAGTTCTTGGTGCATAACTTATAGTAGAAGGAATTGCACCTTGACCTTGAGGAACTATCTCAAGTGTAGCTGCCTTTACCCTATCGTAATTAAGTCCAATTTGAAAAAGAATTTGTGCTCCAAGACCTGTTTCTTCCTTAATTATTCCCAACAATAAATGCTCAGAACCAATATATGAATGTCTATCTTCTCTTGCCTCATTTTGAGCAAATAAAATGGCCTTTTGACTTTTTTCTGTAAATCTTCCAAAAACGCTCATTAAAAGACCTCCTTCATTAGTTTTCTAATATTATTAGCTCTTAATATATTTCTTGATTTAGAATCAAGTAAAGAGCCTCTTTCTATTTGAATATGCCCATTTTTAAAATTCTTAATAGTTTCAACAAAATCAATTTCTCTATTTGCCTTTATAATATTAAGTTCTAGTCCCAAAAATATATTTGAAAAATGTTGCATCATTTCTTCTTCATCAATAATTCTTGCATTAGATAATATTCCATAAGATCTACTTACAATATCTTTTAACTCAATAATATTTTCAAGATAAAACTCCTGTCTTTTCTCAAGTTCCTTTGTAATAATACTTGCACAAAGCACATTTAATCTATTAATATAATCTTTTTCAGTAAAACCAATAGTTCTAACTGGTGAGATAATATAAATATTACCTAAAGCTTTTTTCTTTTCCTTATTAATACCTTCAATCTTATATCCCTTAGCACGAATTTTCTTAAAAACATCAGTTAAATTATAATAACTAATTGCTGGAAGATGCATCATTACACTTGGAATCATTGCACATCCAGAATTTAAAGGATTACTTGCTAAATATCCAAACTCATCATCAAAGGCATAATTTATTTTTCCATCAAAAGCATCATCTAGTTTCATTATTTCATAAAAACTAGTTTCTAAATTTAATTCATTTCTAGATTTTTGAATTACAATATGATCAGTTTCATTTACTAATATTTCAGGAGAATCCTCCTTTAAGAATACAGATGCAAATTCAATATTTTTTAAAAGTTCACCTGTAATTATTTCATCTTCAAAAAGTTTCAACTTTTCAATTGATGTTGTATTCTTTAAATCTATTGAACTATATCCAAGAGGAGTAGCTATGCTTTCTACCTTTTCAATAATCTCTTTGGCATCACCATTAGATATTCTTGATGGAAAATTAAAATCTCTTACATTTCTAACAAGTCTAACTTTTGAATTTAAAACAACTGCCATCTCATCCCTCTTTTAACATATTTATTTCATCTCGAAGCTTTGCAGCCTCTTCATATTCTTCTAGTTCTATTGCAACATTTAATCTATTTAAAAGTTTAATTTCTTCTCTTTTTTTAATAGATTTTTCTCCAGCAGACTTTGGAATTTTTCCCTTATGATTTGTAGATGAACTTAAATTTAATAAAATACCATTTATTTCTTCTCTAAATTCATCATAACAATGTTCACATCCTAAAGTTTTTCCCTTTACCATATCCTTTAAAGAAGTTTCACAATAAGAACAAGCTTTTTCAAGTTCTTTTTCATCAATAGAATTTGTTAATTTAAATAATTCTCCAATAAAATTTTCAACTTTTTCAGTTACTATATTATTAAAATCTAAATCTTCTTTCATTTTCTCTTCAGCACATTTTGCACATAAATGAACAATCTCTACATCATTATTTTGCATCTTTGTATAAGCAATTATTGCATCTCTTTTTTTACAGCTATCACATAACATATATATTACCTCCTATTTGAAAATAACAAGAAGTACATTCTTTAAAATATTTGCTCGAATCTCATTTTTATTTTCACATCCTAAAGATAATGCTCTATCACTTAAAGAAACTTTTATTATTTCCGATTCTCTTTCATTAATATAATCAAGTCTTAAAAGTTCATTAATAATTTGATCAGCCTTGTCTTTAGTAATTGAATTACCTATTTCATCATTAAAAATTTTATCAACAGAGTTTTTATTTTTAAATTCAACTCTTATTATTCTTATATACCCTCCTCCACCACGTCTTGATTCTACATAATACCCTTTATATGGAGTAAATCTTGTAGTTAAAACATAGTTTATTTGAGAAGGAGCACAATTAAACCTCTCAGCTATAAGAGATCTTTGTATTTCTAACTTACCATTTTCTTCCTCAATTAAATCTATTAAAAATTCCTCTATGGAATTTGATAATTTTGCCATAGTATCACCCTTTGACCATCTTTGCCTTTTAAGTTAAAAAAATACTGCATTTTCTTAGTAGATTATACTAACATTATATTTTTAAATTGTAAAGATTTTTCTATAAATTACATTAATAATTATATACCCAATTCATATCTAATCAAAAATATAATAATAGTAATCTTTATATTATTATATCATATATTTACTAATTCATATTCTGTATTAATATCATCAAATATTCTAAGTAAATCCCTAAATTTAATATTTAAAGTTATATTGTTTACAAAGGGATGTACTCCTAGTGTTGTATCTAAGTCTAGAGAATCATCTATTAATACTTTTACTTTATTATTTACATCATAAACAAGTCCTAGTGGAGTTACTGCACTTACATGACAAGCTAGATATTCAAAAAGTTTATCTTCTGATAAGAATGATAGCCTTTTTTCTCCAATTTCACTTTCAAGCTTTCCAATATCTAGATATTTTGATTCTTCTATAATTATAAAATAAACTTGTCTTTCTTTTTTATTTTTCAAAACTAAATTTTTAACTTGTTGTCCTTCTACTAAGTTTAAATTTCCCTCAAGTGTAGTTAAAACTTTATGGTTAAATTTTTTATAATCTATATTATATTTCTTTAATATTTCATATGCTTTTTTCTCATCCATATAAACACCTCTATATTATTATATACAAAAAAGGGCCCAAGTTAAACTTAAACCCTTTTTCTTTATTTAACAAGGTGACATGCTACGAAATGTCCCTTTGAAACTTCTTTTAATTCTGGTTTTGATTCTCTACATTGATCACATGCTTTTGGGCATCTTTCTACAAATGGACAATTATCCTTTGGATCTATTGGACTTGGAACTTCTCCTTCAAGTACAATTCTTTGTTTTTGTCTTTGAATTTTTGGATCTGCAATTGGTATTGCTGATAAAAGTGCAATTGTATATGGATGCATTGGATTTTCATAAAGTTCATCTGATGGTGCAAGTTCCATCATATTTCCAAGATACATTACTCCAACTCTATCTGATATATATCTAACCATTGAAAGATCATGAGCAATAAATAAATAAGTTAAATTCAACTTTTCTTGAAGTTCAATTAATAAATTTATTACTTGAGCTTGTATTGAAACATCTAGTGCAGAAATAGGCTCATCACATACGATAAATTTAGGATTAAGAGCAAGTGCTCTTGCAATTCCAACTCTTTGTCTTTGTCCTCCTGAAAACTCATGAGGAAATCTTGAAGCATGTTCTTCTGATAGTCCTACAAGTTTTAAAAGTTCTATAACTTTATCGTGAATTTCCTTTTGACTACTATATATTTTATTAATCTCTAATGGTTCTGCTACAAGTGCTTCTACTGTCATACGTGGATTTAATGATGCATAGGGATCTTGAAATATAAACTGAAAATCACGTCTAGATTTTCTCAAATCACTATTTGAAAGTTTATAAATATCCTTACCTTCAAAAATCATCTCTCCACCTGTTGGTTCATAAAGCCTTAAAAGAGTTCTTCCTGTAGTTGATTTTCCACATCCTGATTCACCTACAAGACCTAGAGTTTCTCCTTTGTATATATCAAAGGATACTCCATCTACAGCTTTTAATGTTCCTCCACCTTTTACTTTAAAGTATTTCTTTATATTTCTAGCACTTACTAAAGGCTCAGTCATTTATATCGCTCCTTTCAAGATTTGGTTCATTCATTGGATGATATAACCAACATCTGCAAAAATGTCCTTCTCCATGTTCTGTAACTTCAGGCATATGTTCTTTACAAATTTTCATAGCCTCGTCACATCTTTCATAAAATGGACATCCCTTTGGAGGAATATAAAGATCTGGAGGTGTACCTTTAATTGCATGTAATTTATCTGTTTTATTCATATCAATTCTTGGAACTGATGCTAGAAGTTTTTTAGTATAAGGATGTTTTGTATTATAGAAAATTTCATCAGTTGATCCCTCTTCTAAAATTTGTCCTGCATACATTACTTCTACTTTATTACTCATATCTGCTACTACTCCAAGATCATGAGTAATTAATATAATACTCATTCCAAGTTCATCTTGAAGTTTTTTCATAAGTTCTAGTATTTGAGCTTGTACTGTAACATCTAGAGCTGTAGTTGGCTCATCTGCTATCATAAGCTCTGGATGAAGAACCATTGCAATTGCAATCATAACTCTTTGTCTCATACCACCTGAAAATTCATGAGGATATTGATTTATTCTCTTTTCAGGTTCTGGAACAGAAACAAGATCAAGTATTTCTATTGCCTTTTGTTTTGCTTCTTCCTTTGATATATCTTCATGCTTTAAAATACCTTCAACTATTTGTTTTCCAACTTTCATAGTTGGATTTAATGATGTCATTGGATCTTGAAATACCATTGAAATTTTATTTCCACGATAGTCTTCCATTTCTTTTTCTGTCTTTGGTACTAAGTTTTCACCTTTAAATAAAATCTCTCCACCCTTATAAAATGCTGGTGGGTCTGGTAATAGTTTCATTATGGAATTAGCTGTAACACTTTTTCCACATCCACTTTCACCTACTATTGCAACTGTTTGAGATTTTGGAACTGTAAAAGATATCCCTCTTACAGCTTCAACTTCTCCAAAGAAAGTTTTAAAAGATACTTGTAAGTTATTTACTTCTAAAATATTTTCCATTTATGTCCTCACTTTCTTAGTCTTGGGTCAAGTGCATCTTGAAGTCCATCACCAAGTACATTAAATCCAAACATTATTAATGAAATCATTAATGCAGGAAGCATTACTTGATAACCAAGTCCTATTGACAACGCCTCAAGTCCATCATTTGCAAGATTTCCAAGAGATGGATTTGGTGGTTGAAGTCCTAAGGAAATATAAGATAATGTAGCTTCAGAAAATATTGCTGATGGAATTATTAAAGTTAGATTTACAAGAATTGGTCCTAAAGTATTAGGAAGTATATGTTTCATAAAAGTCCAACTTTTATTTGCTCCCATTGATCTAGAAGCTAAAACATATTCTGATTCTCTAAGAGATAAAACTTGTCCTCTAACAAGAATTGCTGTTGGCACCCATCCTGATAAACTCATTGCAAGAACCATTACACCTAGAGATGTACCTGATCCTTTTTCAGAAAATACAACTGAAAGAAGTATTACAACAAGCATATATGGAATAGCATAGATAATTTCTGCAATACGCATTAGAACATTATCTGTGATTTTTGAGCCCATTCCTGCAATACCACCATATATTACACCAACTGTGATATTAACAAATGCTGCTAAAAATCCAATAATTAAAGAATATCTAGCTCCATAAGTTACACGAGTAAATAAATCACGTCCTAGTGAATCTGTACCAAACCAAAATTGTGAGCTTGGTTTTTGATTTGTATTTAACATATCTTGCTCTGCAAAAGTATATCCACTTATAAGGGGTCCTATTATTGCAAATAATACAACTCCAACTATAATTATAAGTCCTGCCATAGCAAGTTTATTATTTTTAAGTCTTCTCCAAACATCAGCCCAATATTTTATAGTAGGCCTTTGAATTTTCTCTGTATTGTCCTTTGATCTATCGACCTTTTCAAACATTTCAGGAGAAGGCACGAATAAATCTTTTACCATTTTTCCTACCATTAATTTTCTCCTCCTGTTATATTTATTCTTGGATCTACAAGTACATATGCAATATCTACAAGTAATATCATAAATACTAATACTATTCCATAAAATACAGTAGTTCCCATAATTAAAGTATAATCTCTATCTGTTATACTCTTTACAAAAAATCTTCCAAGACCTGGAATACCAAAGATTCTCTCTATTACAAATGAACCCATAAGTAAATTTGATGCAACTGTACCAAGTGTTGAAACAATAGGTAATAATGAGTTACGAACTGCATGTCGACATACTACAGTTAGTTTTGATAATCCCTTACTTTTTGCTGTTTTCATATAGTCTTGACCAAGTACCTCAAGCATTGATGATCTCATCAGTCTTGCTATTTGAGCAGTTGGCATAAGACTTAATGCAATTGATGGAAGAACTGTATGGCTAAATGTTCCCCATCCACTTATAGGAAATGCTCCTCCCTTTGCTATAAAATGAATTAATAATGTACCCATAATAAATGATGGAACAGAAATTCCAATTACTGCAAACATCATCGCTAAATAATCAGGAGCTTTATTTTGATATAGTGCTGCTAAAGCACCTAATGCTGGTCCTATAATTAAAGCAATAACAAGAGCTTGAAATCCAAGTCTTACAGACACAGGAAATCCTCTTTTTATCATATCATTTACTGTTTCAGTTTTTGATTTCATACTTTCTCCAAAATCAAAACGTGCAATATTTTTTAAATAAATTTTATATTGTTCAGATATTGGCTTATCAAGTCCATACCTTATACTTAAATTTTGATATACACTTGGTGGAATTTTACCCTCTTGTTGAAGAGGATTTCCAGGAACAGCGTGCATTAAAAAAAATGTTAATGTGATAATAACAAATATTGTCACAAAAGACATTGCTATTCTCTTTAAAATGTATTTAAACATGTTGACTCCTCACTTTGTTTGTTTTTAGCTAGTTAAAAATTAAAGGAAACCCCATCTAGAGGTTTCCTTGACTTACATTACTCACCTAGTTCTGCATAAGTCATAACTGGATATTCAATTAATGGCTTATAAATTCCTTTTACATCCTTTTTAACAAAATATGGTTGAGTGTAGAAATAAACTGGAATTAATGGCATTTCTTCCATTAATATTTTTTCAGCTTCTCTCATAGCATTCATTCTAACTTCTTGATCTCCAGAAGATTTTGCAACATTTATATACTCATCATAAGTTGGATTGCTAAAACCTGTGTCATTCATTGCTCCACCTGTTACAAAGATTTCAAGCATTGTCATTGGATCTGCGAAATCTCCTACCCAACCTCCACGGCTTATTTCAAAGTCATGAGCATGTTCACGAGCCATCTTTACATTAAAGTCTACATTTTCAAGTTGAATTTCAACTCCAAGTGCTTCTTTCCACATTTGTTGAACTGCTTGTGCAATTTTCTTGTGGTTTTCATCTGTATTGTAAAGAAGAACTTTATCGTTTAGATCTTCTGCTTTTAATCCTTCTTCTTCAAGTCCTTTTTCAAGTAAAACTTTTGCTTCTTCAGGATCATAATTTATTAGATTTCCATTTTCTTCTCTAAAGTCTTTACCATTTTCATCATGTAGTCCAAATGGTACCATTCCTTCAGCAGCTATTTGTCCACCCTTTGTAACACTATTTACAAGAGTTTCTCTATCAAGAGCCATTGAAAATGCTTTTCTTATATTTTTGTTAACAAATGGATTTTTTGTTCCTTCCATCGCTAGATTGTTTAAGTTGTAATAGTAAGTTCCAATTTGTTTACCTATTTCAAGTTCTTCATTTTTCTCTTCAAATTTTTGAGCAACTATTTCTTGTGGTGGATCTACTACTATTGAGTATTTTCCTCCATCATAGTTTTGCCATGCTGTATTTTTATCTTCAAGTACATCAAATGTAATTCCATTAAGTTTTACATTTTCTGCATCAAACCAATTATCATTTTTACTTAATACAATTTGATCATTATGTTTCCATTCCTTAAGTGTGAAAGCTCCATTAGATACATATGTGTCTCCACCCTTTTTAGCCCAGTCTGGATTTTCCTTAGCAACTTTTGAGTTTATTGGATATAGTGTGTAGAATGCTGTAAGTTCTGGGAAATATGGTGTTGGATTTTCAAGAGTTACTTCAAGAGTTTTTTCATCAACAGCTTTAACTCCTACTTCAGCTCTTTTTTCCTCTAACCATTTTTCATAAACCATATCGCTTATTTCATCTTCAGATTTACCATCTACTTCTAATCCTTCTAAATCTGCATCAGTATAGTTTACTTCATGATCTACTTCATCAGTATCTTTTCCATCATCATCTTTTACATAAATGATTCCTGGTTTTTCAACTGAGTTATAAGCTTCTCCACCTTTTAGGTGATAAAGTTGAAAAGCGTATACAGATGCCGTTTCTGGATTTAATACTCTTAACCATTCGTACTCAAAATCATCAGCAGTTACAGGATCTCCATTTGACCATTTCATACCATCTTTAATTTTGAAAGTATATTGTAGCCCATCTTCAGATACCTCTGGCATTGCTGACATTCCTTCTGCTAAGTTACCTTCCTTATCATAAGTTAAAAGTCCTGTGTATAAATGACTCATTACCCATGATTCAGGTGTTGATTGTGCAAGTGCTGGATCAAGTGATCCTGGTTCTGAACCTAGAGCTGTATATAATACACCCTCTTCTGCAGAACTACCTTTTCCACAACCAGTAAGTACAAAAGAAAATACTAGTAGCAAACTTAACATTACTGTCCATTTCTTCTTCATATAACGTCCTCCTACTTTACATTATTTTTATTAATGTTAACACAAACAGTTTACAATAGCAACGTGTAATTTAATAGAATAATTGTATTTTTTATTAAAAACTACTTCTTTACGTTGCCAAATTATATGCTTATCTCTCTGGTTAAACGCCTAAATTTAGCCATTTAAAAGTATATAATTATCCTTATATAAAGTATAATTGATACTATATAATACAAAAAAATAATTTTAAAATATTTTTTATATTTTATTAACTTAATATTATATAATTTGAGGATAACATTTTCACAAAAATATACAACACTTTTATAAGATAACATATTACTAGGTAGAATTAATTATACCATACTCTTTTAATTTTTTGCAATAAAAAAACAGCTTTGAGTTTTCAAAGCTGTTTTAAAATCTTATTATTTTGAACTTACAACTGGTTGTGCTTCTGTAAATTCAATATCTGCCCAAGTAAAGTTTGCTGCTGAATCATCTTGGTTCCAGTCATAAAGTTTAACTCTATTATTTACTGGTAAGATTTCAACTCTATTTTGCATTGGGATTGATGGTGCTTCATTGAAGAATACTTTTTCAAATTCATGATAGAATTCTTCTCTTTTTGCATCATCTAAAGCTTCTTCTGAGCCTAATTTATCAATTGCTGCTTGAAGTTCAGGTGATGTGTATCTATTGTAGTTAAATGCTGCTCCTTCTCCGTATAATCCACTTGGATTTGGATCTGATGCTAGACCAAATGCAGCCATAAATACATCAATTCCTGGATCGTCTACTTGCATTCTGTCATAGAAATCATGAAGTTCTAATAGTCTTCCATCTACAAGTGTTACATCAAGTCCTATTTCTTTCCATTGTTGCATATAGTATTGAGAAAGAGGTTCTGCAACTTCTCCACCACTCATCATAGCGAAGTTAATTTTTAATGGATTTCCATCTTTATCTTCTCTTATTCCATCTCCATCAACGTCTTTAAATCCACCTTCATCAAGAAGTTTGTTTGCTTTTTCCATATCATATTTGTATCCTGTCATTTCTGGATCATGTAATGATTTGAAAAGTGGTGCAATTGGACTTGGTGCGTTAAATCTTAAACCATGATAGAATTTTTCTCCAATTGTATCATTGTCAATTGCATAAGCCATTGCTTTTTTAAGATTTACATCATTCATTTTTGCATTAGGATCTGTTACTACTGTATTAGTAGTTGAATCCCATTTACCTTGTTTAAAGCCCATGTATGACATATATAATTCTTGTCTTGATGCAATTTTAATATTGTCTAGTTCTTCAAGTTGTGGGAAAACATCAGCACTTGCCATATATACAAGGTCATATTTTCCAGCTTGAATAGCTGCTACTTGTTGAGATGTTGGAAGTATTTCCATTTCTACATTTTTAACTTTTGGCTCACCTTTATAAAAATGAGGGTTTGCTTCAAAAATTACTTTTTCTCCTTGGATTATGTCTTTAATTACATATGGTCCATAAGAAAGTGGATTTTTTCTAAGTGCATCTGACTCAGTTATTTTATCCATTGGTATTCCTTCAAGTTGTTTTGCATTTACAAATTCTCCTGCAAAAGATCCACCCCAAAGAAGACCTGGTGTAAGTTTTTTAAGATGTATTACCATATTAGAATCATCTATAATTTCAAGACCTGATATATGATCTGCTTTTCCTTCGTTATATTCTTCAATTCCTTCTATAACTTTCATCTCATCATCAAATCTTGGTGATTGTGCTTTTATAATATAGTCTTGATTTGCAACAATTTCATATGTTTTTGCTATATCTGCAGTTGTAACTTGTTCACCATTTGACCATTTAAAGTTTGGATTAATTTTATAAGTTAGAGTTTTTTTCTCAGTATCAAATGATAAATTAATTGGAGTTTCATCACTATTTGCAATTAGTTTAAAATCTCCATCTACTGGGAATGCTCCATCCATTGTGTACTTCATAAAAGCATCGTCTATTCCATCAGAATATAAAAATCCATTAAAGATTCCCTTAAATCCTGAGTCTGATACTACAGCAACTTTTAATGTTCCACCATCAACTGTATCTCCTTCGTTTTCAATACGAGCAGGATACTCTTGTTCGATAGATGATGCTGATGCTGTTTCTTTTCCATTGCCTTCTCCTGAACCACTTCCACAAGCAGTAAGCATTAGGGCCATAGAAAGAACAACAGTTAGTTTACTAAACCATTTCTTCTTCATAAGTAATTCCTCCTAAATGTTTTTTATTGTAAAGATAATTCCTTAACAACCTTAACCAAGTCTTTGTTTAGCATCTGATGCACGTCTTAATGCTTGTCCTACATAGTTAATGCAAAGCATCATAAATAATACTACAAGTGCTGCAGGTAACCATACATAAAGTTTGTATTGAATGATTTCTGGCTTTGAAGCATAAGAAATCAATGTACCTAGTGATGGTGTTGATGCTGGAAGTCCAAATCCTAAATAAGAAAGTGAAGTTTCAATACCAACATTTCCTGCTAATGCTAAAGTTGAGTCTACTATTATAATTGATGAAATATTTGGTAATATTCCCTTAAACATTATTTTTAAATTACTTGTTCCCATTGTCTTTGATGCACTTACATAGTCACGTCTTGCTTCTGATAAAGCTTTTGAACGCACAAGTCTTGCTGTACCTATCCAGTAAAATGCAGACATTATAAGTATAAATGTAAATAAATTATACTTTGGAACTATTGTTACAAATGCGATTATTATAAGAAGTGTTGGTAATATTCCAATGAAGTCTACAACTCTCATTCCAATTTTATCTACTCTTCCGCCATAATAACCCATAGTAAGACCTACTAGAAGTCCTACGAAAGTTGTTATAATTGTTATTGAAAATCCAACTAATAGTGAGTTTCTTGCTCCTACTATTAGTAGTCCTAGTACAGATCTACCACCTGCTTCTCTACCTAGAATATTCCAAATAGAATCAAATGTAGGTGGGTCGTATTTTCTTAAGATGTCAACTGTATTTAACTTTGTAGAATCTATAAACATTGATGCAACAAATACAAAAAGTATAAATGCAGTTACAGCATAAAATGAAAATCTAGCTAGTTTATCTTTTTTGAATTCTCTAACTATTACGGCAAATCCAACTGGATTTTCTTCTTTTTCTTTATTTTCTATATTAGACATTTCATTTAAGTTCCCTTCTGAATTATTTGCCTTTTCAGATTTTTTATTAAAAATTCCCAAAAAATACACCACCTATTCTATTCTTATTCTTGGATCAACAATACTCATTGTAATATCAGAAACAAGCGAACCTAATAAGAATAAAAATCCGTATATAAGAATTAATGCAGTTACTACACTAAAATCTCTTGTATTTATTGCTTCTAGGAAGAATTTTCCCATTCCTTGATAATTAAATATTGATTCTGCTATTACAGAACCACCTAATAATCCTGAAATTTGAAAACCAAAGAAAGCTGCTATTGGAAGTAGTGAGTTTCTAAAAATATGGTGAGTATACAC
Source organism: Peptoniphilus stercorisuis (assembly GCF_017874395.1). Classification (GTDB taxonomy): domain Bacteria; phylum Bacillota; class Clostridia; order Tissierellales; family Peptoniphilaceae; genus Anaerosphaera; species Anaerosphaera stercorisuis. The sequence continues at coordinate 59,267 of NZ_JAGGLJ010000011.1, forward strand.
CTTTTTCATTGGAACTCCTTTACTTCTTGCAGTTTTTACATAGTCTTGAGTCTTTGCGTCTATTACTTCATTTCTCAAATACTGTATTGTACTTACAGAACTGATAATTGCAATACAAATTGCAGGCATTATCATATGATGTAATTTACTCATATAGTATGCAAAACTTCCCTTAGTAAGTCCCGATGCAACAGAACCTATTGTTGGGAAAATATTAAGTTTATATCCAAATATTAATATAAAGAATAAATATAATACAAAGGATGGTATTGCAAAGGTAAAAAAGTTTAAAAATACAACTGTTTTATCAAAAGCACTTCCTTGATTTTTTCCTGCAAAAATTCCAACAGGAATAGCTACTGCATACATAATAATAAGAGCTAAAAGTGATAATGCTAAACTGTTTATTGCTCTTGGTCCTATTACTTGCATAACTGGAAGTTTGTAGTTATAACTCATTCCAAAATCACCTTGTAGTGCATTTGTAATCCATCTTCCATATTGTACATACCAAGGGTCATAATAACCTGATGCAATTCTTAATTGTTCAATAGTATTTTGATCAATCTTTGGATTTGTCATTCCAGTAAGTGCATCACCTGGCATTAATTTAGCTAACATAAATACTAATATACTCAAAATGAAAAGTTGAGGTATTATTAGTAAAACTCTTCTTGTGATAGTTTTCCACATTTTATTTACCTCCCTTTTTTTGCGCAACAAAATGAGTATCCGATAACTGTCTTAAAGGATATACTCTACCACTCTCATCATAGTAGTCGTTGTAATATGTTTCATATTCTTTGTCTACTAATTCTCTATTTTTTCTAAGTTCGTCTCTTAACTTAGGATTGATTTGAGGAATAGATGCGATTAATCTCTTTGTATAAATATGTTGAGGATCTCCATATATGTCCTGTCTGTTTCCAGTCTCTGTAAATCTTCCTCTGTGCATTATATAAATATAATCACACATATGTTTTATAACTCCAAGATCATGAGAGATAAATATATAGGATAAATTTAATTCCTTTTGTATATTTTTTAAATAATTTAATACTTGTGCTTGAACAGATAAATCAAGTGCTGAAACTGGTTCATCAGCTACTATTAGCTTAGGTTTACAAGCTACTGCTCTTGCTACACCAATTCTTTGTCTTTGTCCTCCTGAAAATTCATGGGGATATTTATATATTGAATCTTTTGGCATACCAACAATATCAAGAAGTTCATAAATTCTTTGTAATTCTTCTTCTTCATTTAAATTATCAAAATTTCTTATTGGCTCAGCTAAAATGTCTAGAACTCTTTTTTTAGGATCTAGACTAGACATTGAGTCTTGGAAAATCATTTGTACATCTTTATTGTATTCTAATTTTTTCCTAACTTTTGGGTCTAAAATGTTTTCTCCATTATATAAAATTTCTCCACCAGTAGCTTTTTCAAGTCCTACTATGGTTTTTCCTATAGTAGTTTTACCAGAACCAGACTCACCTATTAATCCATAGGTTTTTCCTTCTTCTACAACCATGCTTACACCATCTACAGCATATACATGATCAACTACTCTATTAAAAAATCCACCTCTTATAGGATAGTGAATTTTTAAATCCTTTATTTCAAGTAAGCTCATTTGGTACTGTCCTCCTCATTAAAGTAAAAATCTTTCCAGCAAGTACATCTTACATAGTGTCCTTTGCTAACTTCATGAAGTATTGGGTTCTCTTCATGAGCAGATTCTTTTATATGAGGAATTCTTGGAGAAAATCTACATCCTTTTCTTGGTAAATTCTTTAATGAAGGTACCATTCCCTCAATTACGTGTAGATCATCTCCCTCTTTTGCATCCATTTGTGGAATTGAATTTAATAAACTCCTTGTATATGGATGTAGAGGATTTTCAAATAACTCTTCATTTTCTGAAAGTTCTACTATTTCACCTGCATACATTACAGCAACCCTATCAGCAACTTGTGCCACAACTCCAAGATCATGAGTTATTAGAATAATTCCAGCCTTCATTTCTTCTTGAAGATCTAGTATTAAGTCTAATATTTGTGCTTGAATTGTTACATCAAGTGCAGTTGTAGGTTCATCTGCAATAAGTATTTTAGGCTTACAACTAAGTGCAATTGCAATCATAACACGTTGTCTCATTCCACCTGATAATTCATGAGGAAATTGTCTATATGTTCTTTCTGGATTATCTATACCTACTTTTGCAAGTAATTCAATTGCTCTTTTCTTTCTTTCTTCAGCACTAAATTTAGTATGATATATTAATGCTTCTTCAATTTGTTCTCCAATTCTTTGAAGTGGATTTAAAGCTGATAGTGGATCTTGAAATATCATTCCAATTTGTCCACCTCTTATTGCATTGTACTCTTCTTCACCTAAATCTATTAAATTTTTGTCATCAAAGAGGATTTCCCCTGATACCTTTGTATAATTACTATCATGTAGCCCCATTATTGTAGTAGCTAAGGTACTCTTACCACAACCACTTTCTCCAACAATAGCAAGTACTTCATCAGGATAAAGGTTAATACTCACATTATCTACAGCATCAAAGTACTCATCTCTGATTCTAAAACCTGTGTGAAGATTTTTAATTTCACATAACGCCTTTTTTCCTTCCATATAATTCACCTATTAAGTCTTTAATTTTTATAAAAAAAGTTTATTTCCTTAAATTTTACCATTTTTTTACACTTTTTACAATTTAAAACCTAATCTTTTCTTATTCTTCGGTTTATTTTTTTAATTATTTATTTTGATAGCAGTTAAAACCATCATTTATTTTTAAATACTTATGTTTTTTTATTTAAATTTATAAATCTTTGATATATACTTATTTAAGACAAATTATAAGGAGGCAAAACAATATGAAATTTAAAGACATGCCTTATGAAAGACCGAATATTGATAAAGTAATCGGATATATAAAGGCTACAAAAGAAAATTTAGAAAACTCATCATCTGCAGAAGAACAAATTAATTTAATTAAAGATTTTGCAGATTTTAGAAAAGATTTTGATACAACTACATCTATTGCACATGTAAGACATACAATGAACACTCTAGATGAATTTTATGCTAAGGAAAATGAATTTTTTGATGAAAATCTTCCAATTGTTGAAACTAACTTAGTTGAAGTATCAAAAGCTATTTACAACTCAAAATTTAAAAAAGAACTAGAAGAAGAATTTGGAACTCATTATTTTAAACTATTAGAATGTAATTTAGTTTTAAATGAAAATGCTATTCCATTTATGCAAAAAGAAAATGAACTTGTAACTAAATACAGTAAAATAATTGCAAATTCACAAATTGACTTTAGAGGAAAAACATATACATTAACTCAAATGGCACCTCTTCTTCAAAATCCAGATAGAGAATATAGAAAAGAAGCATACAAGGCTTCAAACGCCTTTTTTAAAGCTAACTTAGAAGAGTTCGACGCTTTATATGATGAGCTTGTTAAAACTCGTACAGATATGGCTAAAGCTCTTGGATATGAAAACTATGTAGATCTTCAATATAAATTACTTCAAAGAACAGACTATGATTCAAAAGATGTTGCAAACTATAGAGAAAAAGTTTTAAAAACTATAACACCTCTTGCAGTTGAACTTAGAAAAGAACAAGCAAATAGACTTGGTATTTCTGATTTTAAATATTTTGATATTGCCTGTGACTATAAAGACGGAAACTCAAATCCTAGAGGAGATTATAAATTTATAGTTGAAAATGCTCAAAAAATGTATCAAGAACTAAGTAAAGAAACTGGAGAATTTTTCGACTTTATGGTTGAAAATGAACTTATGGATCTAGTTGCAAAACCAGGTAAAAGATCTGGTGGATACTGTACAAGTTTTGATAAATACAAATCACCATTTATCTTCTCAAACTTTAATGGAACAAGAGGAGATATTGATGTTATAACTCATGAAGCAGGACATGCTTTTCAAAACTTTATGTCTCAACATCAAATACTTCCAGAATATATTTGGCCAACATATGAAGCTTGTGAAATTCACTCAATGAGTATGGAATTTTTAACTTGGCCTTGGATGGAATTATTCTTTGGTGATGAAGCTAATAAATTTAAATACTCTGCACTAAAAAGTGCTATAACATTTATTCCTTATGGAGTTACAATTGATCATTTCCAACATTTTGTATATGAAAATCCTAATGCAACTCCAGAAGAAAGAAGAAATAAATATCATGAGTTAGAACTTATGTATGAACCAGATAAGGACTATGATGATGACTTCTTAGAAATGGGAACTTATTGGTTTAAACAAGGCCATGTATTTAGTACACCATTTTATTATATTGACTATACACTAGCTCAAGTTTGTGCTTTCCAATATTTACTAAAATCCTTAGAAAATAAAGAAAAAGCACTTGATGAATACATTACACTTTGTAAAGCTGGTGGAGCTGAATCCTTCTTTAAACTAATGGATATTGGAAAACTTAAAAATCCTATGACTACATCAGTTTTAGAAGAAATAGCACCAAAATTAAAAGAAGTTGTTAGTGGAATAGAAATATAAAAAAAGGACTGATTATCAGTCCTTTTTCTTGTAAATAGAAAACCCCCAGTTAGACTGGGGGTTCCGTAAAGCTTTAGCGTTAATTCTCTAAAAATTAAAAAACCTCTAGTGATAAAATAATAT
>NZ_JAGGLJ010000012.1 GCF_017874395.1 Peptoniphilus stercorisuis
AGTTGGGAGAGCATCTGCCTTACAAGCAGGGGGTCATAGGTTCGAGCCCTATTGTGTCCACCATAGTTAATCTACTAGAAATAGTAGATTTTTTTTATTATAAATTTATTTTTTTAAAAATTTATAATATTTTGTAACGTTTTTGCATTTAGAAAGTTATATATATAAGGGGGTGAGAAGGCATGGAATTTGAAGAAATATATAATTTGTATTTTAAAGAGATTTATCTATATATTAAGTCTTTGTCTAAAGATGAAAATATAGCAGAAGAAATTACACAGGAAACTTTCTTCAAGGCTTTAAAAAATATTGAATCCTTTGATGGTTCAAAGGATATTAGAGCTTGGCTTTTTACTATTGCAAAAAATACATATTTTTCCCACTATAAGAAAAATAAAAACTTAGTATATGAAAGTTTTTTAGAAAAGAAAAGTATTGATATAAAGTTTATAGATAAGTTAATAAATGAAGAAGATGCCTTTTTAATCCACCAATTTATCCATAAGATGAAAGAGCCTTATAAGGAAGTATTTTATTTGAGAGTTTTTGGAGAATTAAATTTTAAAAGCATTTCAGAGATTTTTGGTAAAAGTGAAAGCTGGGCAAGAGTTACTTTTTATAGGGCAAAGGGAAAGATTAGGGAATATTTGGAGGAGATAGAATGAGGGATAAAATTTGCAATATAATAAGAGATTTGTTGCCTCTTTATGTAGATGATGTTTTAAGTGTTGATAGTAAAGACTTTGTAGAGAGCCATTTAAAAGATTGTAGTGATTGCAAAAAAGAATATGATCTTATGAAAGAGGATTTAGTGATTCCAAGGGAGAATAGAGATAATAGTTTAAAAAGTATTAAAAAAACTTTAAAGAGTAAGAAGATTAAAAATATTGTACTTACTATTATTTTAACTTCAATTATAATTATTTCTTCTATTGAGCTGATTTTTCATAGGAATACTTTGATTAAATATGATAAAAATTTAATTGATATAGTAAATATAAATAATAATATCTATTCAAAATTTAAAGCTAAGAATTATTATGGTATAAATGTACACACTATTGAAGATGTAAATATAGATAATAAGATGGAAAATATTGTTATAATTAGTTATTATGAAAGTTTTGCAGAATCTCCTAAGAGAAATTTAACAAAGAAAAATTTAAGTGAAGAAGATAGATTATTTTTACTTGGAGAAATAGATAATAAGGATTATATAGAGATAAATAGAGATGATATAAATTCTGATACAATAGCTAGAAATAAGGGGATAGACAGAGTTTATTATTTAAATAAGGATATTAATACAGATATTGGTTTTGGTGATGATAGAGAGAAAAATTTAAATAATATTCTTAAAAATTCAATATTAATATGGCAAAAAGAAGTCTAGTTTTCTAGGCTTCTTCTTTTAATACTTGTGAAAATTCAGCACATTGAACTAGTGTAAAGATATATATTGTAAAAATTTGAATTATAATGATATTTTTAAAGGATTTCATTGGAAAGTAAATTAAATTATATTTAATAGATAAAAAATCAATAAGTATCATAATTAATATATTTACAATAAAAGTCTGAATATAGTATTTAATAGATTCATTAAAAATTTTATTTTTCATAAAACACCTCTTTGAGACTATTCTATACCCTAGAATTAATAAAATATTTAAATAAAAGATAATTAAAATTATGAAAAAGAAACTCACTATGTTATAGTAAAGTAATAAGCAATATACATATTAAATTATAAGGATGTGAAATTATGGAAAATATATTTATAGGTTTATTTTTTTTATCAGCACTATGTTTAATAGTAGGATTAATAAAACCAAGTGCAGTAATTAAATGGGGGGATGGAAAAAATATAAATAGGAAAAATGTATTTAAATATTATGGTTTATCAATGATGGCTTTTTTCATATTAACTGGAATATTTGTAAAAACTCCTGAAGATAATAATATTTCTAAAAAAGTTAATAATAATATCATTAAAGAAGAAGAGAAAGAAAAAAAGAAAGAAGAATATTTTAAAATATTAGAAGAAGATAAAAGTTTTATTATAAAAAATTATGCTGATTTTACAGATTTTGAAAAAGATAGACTCGATGAAATAAGAGATAATATTGAGTTATTAAAGGATGAAGATAAAGAGTATATAAATCCACATTTAGAAAGATTAGATAAACAAGAAGAAGAATGGAATATATATGTAGCAGAGGAAGAAGCAAGAAAAGAACAAGAAAAATATAATTCTGGAATAGGATGGTATGATTTAGCTAGAGATAAAAATGGATTAATGGGATCCTATGTAACTTTTAGTGGTAAGATAGTTCAAGTTATGGAAGGAGATAAATCAAATCAATATAGAATGGCAGTAAATGATAATTATGATCAAATTATTTTAATAGAAATAAATAAAAATAAATTGCCTGCAAATTTATTAGAAGATGACTATATTACTATTGAAGGAATGAGTGTAGGGAATATAACATATAAAACAATATTTGGAGCTAATAATACAATTCCAGGTATAATGGTAGATAATGTTTATTTCTAAAAATAAAAAAAGCCTAAGTAATTTTAGGCTTTTATTTTATTTATTTAATTTTTATAGTAATATTTCCACCATCAATTGCCTTTGTATGATCTATTCTTCCAGATTCTTCAGGCATTTTTAAATATTTAATATTTAAGTGTAGTTCACTTGCGTCTTTATTTATTTTTGATTGGTTTCTAAAAGTAATTTTTCCATTAAAAAGTTCGTGCATAAAGAATTCTACTTTATTGCCTAGATTATCTTCTCCAACAAGTGTAAAATCATAACTATCTTTTGTTGGATTTATAAAGTCTGCATAAATAAGATTACTAAATTCATTTTCTGAATAACTAGTAAATTTAAGTTCTAAATCATTAATTTTAACATTTTGATTAATATCTAATTCAACTGTATCTTTTGTAAGTTCTGATCCTGATGTATTAAATTCAAAGTTCCAGTTACCTTTAATTTTATCTTCTTTTTCACCTTGATAGATATAAACTTTTTTAATTTTTATTTTTATATCAAGATTTTCATCATTATTTATATTTTCAATTTTACTTTCCATCATTTCATTAAATGTATATTTATCAATTTGCTCTGAGAATCCTGTTCCTGAAATAACTTTTGCTTTTTTACCATTAATATAAACATCATAGTCCATATGGTATCCATCTACTTCTTGTGGGAGTCTAAGAGTAGTTGAAACCATTAATTTATCTCTATTGATTGCAACATCATTTAATTTAACGCTAAGGCCATTATCAGTTACTTCGCTATTTACTACTGTTGTATATTTCTCTATATCCTTATCAGCTCCAATTGCCTTAGATATAGAGTAGCTAATATTATTTAGTGTCTCTTCAGCTTTTGCATAGACAACTGATCCTAAATCTGTACTGAATATTCCAACACCAATTATTAAAGCTGCAGCAATAGTGCCATATTTTTTATTATTTTTCTTTTTAATATTTTTTTTAAAAGTTTTTTTCATTTTCATCTTCTCCAAATCATTTGTATTTTTAATTTCATATTTACTGAAGTCAAAATCTTCATCATTGATTTTGTCGTATAAATCTCTATTCATTTATAATTCCTCCCTATTTAAATTATTTTTTAGTTTTTTCTTTCCGCGAGAAAGAATATTATAAAGATTGGATTTTTCTATTTGCATATTTTTAGAAACTTCTTCAATAGAAAGTCCTTTGATATATAGATCTTCAAATATTTTTTTATCTCTTTTAGAAAGCATATTTAGAGATTTCTTAATTTCTTCTTCACCTTCAAGCTCAAGAAGGATATCAAGATTATCTTTTCTATTAGAAATAAATAAGTCATCTATATTTTCATTTTCACTATCTTTTAAGTATTTTCTTATATAGTCTATGGACTTGTACTTTGTAATGCCACCAACCCAGTTTTTAAAACTAGATTTATCCTCATTATATAAATCTATATTATTCCAAATGCCTAGGAGACAGTCATTTATACACTCTTCTTCATAGTCTTGTATTTTAAATAGATGCTTAGAGACAATAGTTTTAATAATCCATGAATAATTGTCAATTACATAATAAAGAGCATCTTCATTTTTATTTTTTAGTTCTTCTATAAAATTATCTTCTGTAATTTTCAATAAATCACCTTCTTTTTATTTATTTGCTTGTACTATATACTTCGTAAGAAATTTGAAAATCTATCACTTTTTTTAAAAATATTTTTATAATTAAAATAAGACCTATTCTTTAAAGGATAGGTCTTAAGTGTATTGTTAGAAATTTAAGTATAAGATTTAAGTATTAATATTTTTTTCATACTATATAAAACGCCAATAATTTTATTTATAATTAAGTAAAAAAATTCTCTATAACAAGTGAAATAGTAAGAGTAAAATAACTTTTATATAAATTATTATTGTATCTAATAATTTTCAAAGGGTTGAAGTTTGAATCTATATGTATTTGTTTTATATAATTTATGAAAAATACTTAATGATATTTTATTATTAGATATTAATATTTTCATATAAATTCAATCTACTATTTAATAATACAATAAAAATTTTAAAAATCTATTGCTAAAGTTTTAAGAATTTATTAAGAATATTTAATGTTAAAAATAAAAAAGAGGCTTAAAAGCCTCTTTTTTAAAGCAACAATAATAAAAAGGAGATAATTTTAGAAGTAAAATTACCATTAAGATAGGAAACTTTAGTTTGGGTAAAGTTCCTTGTTAATTATAAGTAGTATAGCAAATATTTTAGTTATATTTGTTAATAGATAAATAAAAGATTTTCTATTATCTATATTAATATGATAACACAAAGAAAACATTTGCACAATATAGATTTATTATATTTACTTAATTTTTTTTAAGTTTAATTTTAAATAGATTTTTATTTTGATTATTTTCTACAATATCATAATTACTTAAAATACTTACAAGGGCATTTACTTCAGCACTACATTTGTAAAAACTCAGTACTTTTGGTGTTATTTTAAATAATTTAGAGGATAGAATTTTGTCAATATCATAATCTTCGCTATTTAGAGATTCAGAAAGAGTATTTGCAAGATCTCCTTCAATTAGAATTTCTTCTTCTTTATTATTCACTGCTTTTTTTAGACCAGCTTCTGTTGTAATAATAACCATAGAAAGTCCTCCTTATACACCTATATGGTATAGATTAATTTATAGTTTACAGTCTTAGTTCTGTAAACGTTCTTCATTAATTTTTGAAAAAATCAATTGATTTATTTTAATATTATTATCTTTTAAATAATATTTTTCTCGAAGTTCTCTTATGATCTTAAAAGATGTTGTTCCACCAAAAAGGATATACATTTTAAGAGGAGATAAATAAGAAGTGTTATAATAACTTTTCTTTATGTAGTTTTCGCTTAATTTAAATTTATCAAAAAGCCTAATTGAGAAAGGTCCTTCAATTATTATCTCACTATCTTTATTTTTTAATGCCTTTTCAAGATCAAATTTGTTTGTAACTAACATTTTATCTCCTCCTTACTAAATATCTACTATTAGTAATATACCCATAATAATTAGGTAATAAAAATAAAAAGACTTTTTTGTCTTTTTATTTTTATTCAAGGAAACAATATGATTACAAACTATTAAATCAGTTTAGTAATTTAATAGAGCATACCATATAATAAATGAAAATTCAAAATTTTACTTATTTTCAATTATTGACAGATAAACTTTAGATTCGTCCATATTGTATCCAATATTATAATTATCTACTATATGTACAAACATATTAAATAAGTCTATGCTTCCAAAATATTGATTTATCATTAAATCAGGAATAAATACTGTTCTTGATAATGCTCCATAGATTCTAGGATCTTCTGATGATAATTTGTCGTATAATTCTTCGGCAAGTCCACCAATAACTACTATGTCTTTTTCTCTATTGTCTAGTGCATTAGAAAGTTCAAAATCTTTTTCTACTTTAATCATAACAATCTCCTTTATGTAATATATCTATTATATTAGTCTAAATTTACTAAAAGGTAAATATGATAATTAAAAAGAATGGATAATTATTGTGTTGATTTATCCTTTAGCACATTATATTATTAAAAGAAGTTATTATGATTAGTATGGGTAATATATTAGATAAAGTAATTTTTAATATTAAGACTAAAATTGTTTTAAATAATCTAGAGATAAGAGGTTTTTCATATGGATAATATTATAAATTTAATAAATGATAAAGTTTGGGGAATGGGGCTTATTTTATTAGTTTTAATTACAGGTCTTTATTATTCTTTTAAGATGAAGTTTCCCCAGTTTAGAAGATTTAAGTCTATGATAGATGTATCTTCAAAATCAAAAAATTCAGAGAAGGGACTTAATCAATTACAGTCTTTTATATTTACAGCTGCTAGGACCGTAGGTGTTGGAAATATTGCAGGAATGGCAGCAGGTATTTATTTTGGAGGGCCTGGATCTATTTTTTGGCTTTGGATACTTGCTATATTTGGCTCTCCTATAGCTATGATTGAGGGGATAATGTCTCAAATTTATAAGGTTGAAATCAATGGCGAGTATAGAGGTGGTCCTGCTTATTATATGGACAAGGGTTTTAAAAATAAAAAAGTTGGAAGAATTTTTGCACTATTTTATGCAGTAGTTGGAGTATTTGCAGTTACTTTTTTAATGCCAAGAGTTCAAACTTATAATATTGTAAAGGGGCTTAATTTAGCTTTTGGTTTTAATATGAAGATTGCAGGAGTTGTCTTTTCAGCTATACTTGGAATTATAATAATTGGAGGACTTAAAAGAATAGGAAATACAGCTCAAAGAATTTCTCCTTTTATGGCAATTATATATTTTATTATGTCTCTTATTGTAATTGCATTTAATATATCAGAGTTTCCAAGGGTGATAGTTTTGATTGTAAAATCTGCTTTTGGTCGTGATGCGATTTTTGGTGCAATAATGGGACAGTCTATTATTTGGGGTATTAAAAGAGGTGTTTTTGCAAATGAAGTTGGGATAGGTTCTTCTGCTATTACATCGGCATCGGCTGAGGTGGAGCATCCTGTGACTCAAGGTTTTATTGGAGCACTTTCAGTATTTATGGGCACATTTTTTATATGTACTACTACGGCAATTATGATTCTTATTACAAATTCTTATAATGTAGTTGGTGTGAATCAAGAATTAATTGTAAATAATTTGAATAATGTGGAATATGGAAATGCCTATGTTATTAATGCAATTAATACAGTTCTTCCAGGAATAGGAGATGGTTTTATTGCAATATCAGTGCTTTGTTTTTCTTCTGTTGCTCTTCTTGCGTATTATCTATATGCAGAGAGTGATTTAATATATTTAGTTGGAGAGAGAAAAAAACCTGTATTATTACTTAAAATTGCCTTTATAATATCTGTTTATTTAGGAAGCACTTCTTCTGTTGATATGGTATGGACTATGGGAGATCTTGCACATGGGCTTATGGCTTGGATAAATATTATTACATTGATTTTAATAGGAAATCAAGCTGTTAGAATTTTTAAGGATTATGAAAATCAAGAAAAACTTGGAATAAATCCAGAGTTTAATCCAGAAGAGCTAAATTTAAATAATGTATCTGATTTATGGAAAAATAGCTAAATAAATAATAGATTTCAGATTGAAAAATCTTTATAACTTTAATTTAAGGAAGTGATTAAATTTTAAAAGATATCTGATATAATACAATATGTAGTAAAAGAAGATTAATATATAATACTATATATTGTAAGTTTATATAGGGGGTATTATGACAGATATTTTAAGATCTGATGATTTAGCTGAAAAAATTAAGACAAAGATAAAAGATAAAATTAATAATAATAATTTGTCTCCAAAACTTGCAACTATAAGACTTGGAAATAATCCAGGAGATGTTGCTTATGAAAGAGGTATCTTAAAAAGTGCAAATTCACTTAATATAAGTGTAGATACTAATATTTTAAGTAGAGATATTTTAGAAGATGATTTATTAAATTTAATTGATGATTTAAATAATGATACTTCAGTAGATGGAATAATAATTTTTAGACCTCTACCGGAGCATTTAGATGAAGAAAAAATCAATCTATCTCTTTCTCCTAAGAAGGACTTAGATTGTTTAAATCCAATAAATAAATCAAAGGTATATTCAGGAGATATAACTGGATTTATACCTTTGTCTCCAAAGGCAGGAATTATGCTTTTAGAGGAGTATGGAATAGATTTAGAAGGAAAAGATTGTGTTATTGTAAATGATTCCTCTGTGGTTGGAAAACCACTTTCTATGATTTTATTAGAAAATGAGGCTACTGTTACAATTTGTCATAGTAGAACTAGGGACTTAAAGGAAAAGACAAAAAACGCCGATATTGTTTTTACAGCAATAGGACGTGCTGAATATTTTGATAGAAGTTATTTTACAAAGGACTCAATAATAATAGATATAGGTGTATCAAGAAATAAAGATGGGAAAATGCGAGGAGATTTAGATACTTTAAGTATTGATGATTTTGTAGGGGCATATAGTCCTGTTCCTGGTGGAATTGGTAAACTAACAAATCTTTTACTTCTTGAGAGCTTACTTATGTATAGTTGTTAGTTTGAGAAAATAGATTAATCTATTTTCTTTTTCTTTTTATAAATTATTATGTATTTTCAAAATTAGGATTTAGATTTTAGGAGGCTATGTAATGAAAAGAGTAATGTGCATTCCAAACTACTCAGAGGGTAGAGATGAAGAAAAAATCAATAAGATAGTTGATTGTTTTAGAAATGTATCTAATGTAAAGCTTGTAGATTATCAACCAGACAAAGATCACAATAGACTTGTTGTAGAGGTTATTGGAGAGCCTGAAAGTGTAATCAAAGCTCTATTAAAATCAGTTGAGGTTGCGATAGAGTTAATAGATATGAGAACTCACAAAGGAGCACATCCAAGAATGGGCGCTGTTGATGTAGTGCCATTTATTCCAATTAGCGAAGTAGATACTAAAGACTGTATTGAGTATGCAAATACAGTAGCTAGTGCCATAGGTGATATGGGAATACCAGTATATTTATATGAAGAGGCAGCAACAAATCCTGAAAGAAAAAATCTTGCGAAAGTTCGTAAGGGACAATATGAGGGATTTTTTGAAAAGATTAAAGAAGATGAATGGACTCCAGATTATGGTCCCAAAGAGATGAATGAAAAATCAGGTGCAACTGCAGTAGCTGCAAGATTTCATCTAATTGCATTTAATGTAAATTTAAATACAGAAGATGAAGAAATTGCAGATAAAATTGCAAAGAAAGTTCGTCATATAGGTGGTGGACTTAGATATGTAAAGGCTATTGGACTTCCTCTTGAGGAGAAAAAACAAGTTCAAGTTTCTATGAATCTTGTAAATTACGAAAAAACAGCAGTATATCAAGCTCTTGAAATGGTAAAATCAGAAGCTAAAAGATATGGTCTAAGTGTTGTAAATACTGAACTTATAGGTATGATACCATTAGAGGCACTAATAGATTCTGCAAGTTATTATATGCAAATAGATGGACTTAGTAAAGATCAAGTTATTGAAACACTTTTAATTGAAGAATAAGGAGATTATAATGGCTGAGATAAAAACAGATATTGAAATAGCATCAGAAAGTAAACTAGAACCTATCGTAGATATTGCAAAAAAATGTGGCTTAAAAGAAGATGAAATAGAGCAATATGGAAAGTACAAAGCGAAAATTTCCTTTGATGCCATTCACAGACTAGAAGATAAAAAAGATGGTAAATTAATACTTGTTACAGCAATTACACCAACACCAGCAGGTGAGGGAAAATCAACAGTTTCAATAGGGCTTACTCAAGGACTAAATAAAATTGGAAAAAATTCTCTAGTTGCTTTAAGAGAACCATCACTTGGACCTGTTTTTGGAATTAAGGGAGGAGCTGCAGGTGGTGGATATTCACAAGTTGTTCCTATGGAAGATATAAACCTTCACTTTACAGGAGATCTTCACGCTATGACATCTGCAAATAATCTTCTATCAGCTTTAATAGACAATCATATCCATCAAGGAAATGAACTTAGAATTGATGAAAGACAAATTTTGTGGAAGAGAGTTTTAGATATGAATGATAGAGCTCTTAGAAATGTAGTAGTAGGTCTTGGTGGAAAAGTTTGTGGATTTCCAAGAGAAGATCAATTTATGATTACAGTTGCATCTGAGATAATGGCTACACTTTGTCTTGCAGAAGATCTAGAAGATTTAAAATTAAGACTTTCTAGAATGCTAGTTGCCTATGATTTAGATGGAAATCAAGTAACAGCAGGAGATTTAAATGCACAAGGTGCAATGGCTATGCTTCTAAAAGATGCAATAAAGCCAAATTTAGTTCAAACTTTAGAAAATACTCCAGCACTAATTCATGGAGGACCTTTTGCAAATATAGCTCATGGATGTAACTCAATTATAGCAACTAAACTAGGACTAAAAATGAGTGATTATCTAGTTACAGAAGCAGGATTTGGAGCAGATCTTGGAGCTGAAAAATTCTTTAATATAAAATGCAGACTTGCAAATCTAAATCCTAATGCAGTAGTAGTTGTAGCAACTATAAAAGCACTTAAGATGCATGGTGGAGTTAATAAAAATAATTTAAAAGAAGAAAATGTAGAGGCGCTTAAAGCTGGATTTTCAAATTTAGAAAGACATATAAATAATATGAGAAAATTTGGAGTACCAGTAATAGTAGCTGTAAATAAATTTGTTCAAGATAGTGATGAAGAAATTAAAACTTTAATAAATATGTGTGAAGAAATAGGTGCAGAAGTATCACTTTGTCAGTGCTGGGCACATGGTGGAGATGGAACTATAGATCTTGCAAATAAAGTAGTAGAAGTACTTGATAAAGAAAAAAGCAATTTCAAACCAATATATGATGAAAAATTATCAATTGAAGAAAAGGTAAATACAATTGTAAGAGAAATATATGGTGGTAGAAAAGCAGTATTTACATCATCAGCTATGAAAAAAATCAAAAAACTTGAAGAACTAGGTCTTGATAAAATGCCTGTTTGTATGGCAAAGACACAATTTTCATTTTCAGATGATCCAACAAAACTATCAGCACCAAAAGACTTTGATATAACTGTTCAAGAAGTTAGAGTATCTGCAGGAGCAGGATTTATAGTTTGTGAAACTTCAAATATTATGGTAATGCCAGGACTTCCAAAAGTACCAGCTGCACTAAATATGGATGTAGATAAATTTGGAAAAATGAGTGGACTTTTCTAGGAGGAATTATGTTAATTGATTTAAGTGTAAAAGATTTTGTATACGAAACAGCATCATCTTCACCAGCACCTGGTGGAGGAGCAGTATCAGCACTTGCAGCAGCACAGGGAGCTGCACTTCTTGAAATGGTTGCAAATCTAACTATTAATAGTAAAAAATATGAAGACTATCATATTGAAATGAAAGAAATTGCAAAAAAATGTAAAGTTTATGAAGATGAATTTTTAAAAAGTGTTGATGAAGATGCAAATTCTTTTAATTTAGTTATGGAAGCTTTTAAAATGCCAAAGGAAAGCGAAGAAGACAAAATTAAAAGAAGTGAAAAAATTCAAGAAGGATATAAAAAAGCTGCAATAGTTCCCTTTGAAGTTGGCAAAAAAGCCCTAGAGCTTTTTGATATTGCACAAGTTCTTGTGAAAAAGGGCAATACTAATGCAATTACAGATGTTGCAGTAGGAGTATTAAATACAAAACTTGCAATAAGTGGAGCTTTTTATAATGTAGAGATAAATCTTTTGTCAATAAAAGA
The DNA here is from genome assembly GCF_017874395.1 of Peptoniphilus stercorisuis. Lineage (GTDB taxonomy): Bacteria > Bacillota > Clostridia > Tissierellales > Peptoniphilaceae > Anaerosphaera > Anaerosphaera stercorisuis. The sequence goes on from NZ_JAGGLJ010000012.1 coordinate 11,865, forward strand.
CAAGGAATTTGTAGAAGATTTAAAAATAAAAATGGACGAAATCTTAGATGATATTGAAACAAAAGCAGATGAAATACTAAGAGAAGTAGAAAATAAAATAGCTTAAATTTAAAAGGGACTTGCAAAGACAGGTCCTTTTTATTATCTTTTAAATAGGTGATAAAATGACAAATTACTTACTAGTAGATTTTGGAAGTACATATACAAAATTAACTCTTGTAGATATAGATAAATGTGAGATATTAGCACAAACTAAAAATATAACAACAATAAATGAAGGAATTATGGTAGGATATAAAAGTGCTTTAAAAAAACTAAAAGAACAATTTAAAAAAGATATTGTATTTGAAAAAGTACTAGCTTGCTCATCAGCAGCAGGTGGCCTTAAAATGATTTCAATAGGTCTAAGTAGAGATCTTACAGTTGAAGCAGGAAAAAGGGCAGCCCTTGGAGCAGGAGCTAGAATATTAAAGACTTATAGCTACGAATTAAGTGAAAGAGATTTAGATGAAATAGAAAGTCTAAATTGTGATATTATATTACTTTCTGGTGGGACCAATGGTGGCAATTATAAGAATATACTTTTTAATGCAAAAAAGCTTTCAAGTAGAAATTTAAAAATTCCAATAGTTGTAGCAGGAAATGAAAATGTCAGAGAAGAAATAGAAGAAATTTTTGAAAAAGAAAAAATAGAATACTATATAACTGAAAATGTAATGCCGAAAGTTAATATTTTAAATGCTGATCCTGTAAGAAATATAATTAGAGAAATATTTATGAATAGAATAGTACAGGCGAAGGGTATAGATACTTTTAGAGATTATATTGATGGTATTTTTCTTCCTACACCAGCTGCAGTGCTAAAGGCTGCAGAACTTTTGTCAAAGGGAACTAAAGATGAAAGTGGAATAGGAGATTTAATAGTAGTAGATATAGGTGGAGCAACAACAGATATACATTCAGTATCTAAAAATAAACTAAAGGATATTGAAACTAGATTTGAAGGACTAGAAGAACCTTTTGCAAAGAGAACTGTAGAAGGTGATCTTGGTATGCGTTATTCTGCTATTAGCTTATATGAAACAGTTGGGGAAGAAAAATTAAAGTCTTACTTGAAGATTAATTCTGAGATTTATACTTCTTGTAAAATTAGAAGTGAAAATATAGAAATGGTACCTAAAAGTAAAGAAGAATATTTATTTGATGAAGCAATGGCAAAATCTGCTGTGGAACTTGCAATAAAAAGACATAGTGGAAAGCTTAGAAAAGAATATTCTAATGGAAGATATATATATTATCAAAAGGGAAAAAATTTAAGAGATGTTTTGACAATTATAGGCACAGGTGGAGTTATAATAAACTCTAAAAATCCTAAAGAAATTTTAAGTGCAGTAGAAAATAATAAAGACTCTCTTATACTAACTCCAAAGACAGCAAAGTATTTTTCAGATGATTATTATATATTATCAGCAATGGGACTTTTAGGAATGCTAAAACCAAATGAATCTATAAAAATAATGAAAAAATATTTAAAATGGAGTTGTGATTAATGAAGAAAGTGAATTTAGATTTAATTATTGCAGAGGCATCTGGAAATATGACAGCATTTGTTGTATATCCAGTAGATCCAAGACTTAGAATACCTTATGGCAATAAAATAATGCAAGTAATAGATGATTATAATATAGAACAAGTTGGATTTATTGCACCAAGTTATGAAGATAAACCACTTAGACTAGATATGATGGGAAAAGAATTTTGTGCAAATGCAACTAGAGCATATGGATATTATTCAGCATTATGTGATGGACTTACAGGAAAGCAAAAAGTTGAAGTATATGTAAGTGGAAGTAAAGGCCCTACATTTGTAGAAGTTGATATGGATAAAGAAACTGCAATAGTTGAAATGCCAAGAGCTGAAAAAATTGCAGTAGTTGAAATGAATGGAAAAGACTATACAGCAGTAGTTTATGAAGGAACTGCTCATGTAATTGTTGAAAATGAAAAGGCAAGTGAAGAAAAAGCAAAAGAGCTAATTCGTGAATTAAAGACAATTTATGATCTACCATCACTTGGAGCACTATTTTTAGATAGAGAAAATTCTTCAATGATACCATATATATATATAGAAGATGGAGATAATTTCAAAAAAGTAAACTCTTGTGGATCAGGATCTGCTGCAGTAGCAACATATCTAACTCGTAATATAGATGATGATGTATTTGAAATGAGTTTAAAACAACCAAAGGGAACTATTGAAATAAAAGCAGTAAAAGACTCAACAGACTATACAATATATATTGGTGGAGATGTGAAAATCTCTGAAAAAGAACAAATTATATTTGATGTAGAAGATGAAGCTTTTGCCTTTGTTAAAAAAGCAAAAGATGAAGTTGCAGAAAACTACAAAAAAGAAAAAGAAAATAAATAAATCTAAATTTTTAAGAGTGGTATAATGCCACTCTTTTTTATTGGGTATATAAAACCAAGGTGATAATAATGAATAAAAAACTAAAGAAAAATCAAGTTATTATATATAAAAAGAAATTTACAAAAGAAGAAGTAAAAGAAATTGGAAATATAATTGGATTTTTGGAATACATCATGAAAAAGAAAATGAAAGGGGACAACTTTTAAATCAGGGAATATTAACAGCTACACTTACAAATAAAATAGGTGGAGAATATAATGTATTGGGATATAATATGGAATTTGATTTTATAGAAAAAGTATATACTGATGAGGAAATTACTTGTGAAAGTAAAGTTTTAGATATATTTGAAAAAAATGGCAAAAACCATGTAATCATAGAATCTCATCTTTATAATGAAGATAAAAAATTAGTTTTAAGAGGTATTTTAAAGGGGATTTTGCTCTAAAGTGTGATAATTAGCTACATTAATGAAATTTTAATATTTATTAATAAAAATGTAAGATTATCTTAACAAGAAAACGTTTGATAAATATTTTAAAATGTGATGACTATGTGTTATAATTAAGGAAAAGATGAGAAGAGGATATGAAATGAATAAGAAATTTACATATATATTTGTATTTTTAATTTGTATATTCATTAATACAACTGCTATTGCAAAGTCTAATGAAGCAAAAATTGGATATCAACAAGTAAAGGTAAATGGCTTAACATCAAATATTGTAACATATAATATTAGTGGAGAAAATTATTATAGAATAAGAGATATTGCCTTTGCGCTTAGAAATACAAACAAAAAATTTAATGTTAATTATAATGTAAAGAATAATGAAATATATCTTATAAGTGGCGAAAATTACTCATCAAAGGATGATTTTGTAATTTATGATGATATTGCCCTAGCAAATGCTTTTACAGGAAGTATTTTATTAGATAAAGAAGTATTAGATTTAAATTCCTATCATATTAAGGGATATAATTATTATAAATTAAATGATATTGCAAAAATTTTAAACTTTAATATAAAGTATGAAGGGGTAAATAAACTTGTAGTAATAAATACAAGTGAAGGATATTCAATAGAAAGAAATAAAGTTTCTATTTTAATTGATGAATTTAATTAAGATGCTAAGGCATCTTTTTTTATTTCTAGACTTTAAAAATACTCTATGTTATAATTCACTAGAAAATTAAGTAAAGAGATGATTAAATGGAAGATTTAGTTAGATACTCAAAAATTACAGAAAAATGCGAAAGAGAAATTGTTCTTTTAAAGGCAAAGCCTTGTTTTTGGGGAAAATGTGCCTTTTGTGACTATATTTTAGATAATTCTTCAGATGAAAAGTCTATTGATGAATTAAATGATGAGATTTTAAAAAATGTAACGGGAGAATTTGGAGTTTTAGAAGTAATTGATTCTGCATCTGTTTTTGAACTTACAGAACACACTAAAAAAAGTATCAAAAAAGTTGTAGAAGAAAAAAATATAAAACATCTTTTCTTTGAAGCACATTATATTTATAAAGATAGACTTGATGAAATAAGAGAATATTTTAATGTTCCAATAACTTTTAAAATAGGTATTGAAACTTTTGATAATGATTTTAGAAATAATGTCTTAAAAAAGGGTGCTTATTTTGAAGACTATAGAGAAGTTGAAAAATATTTTGACTCTCCTTGTATAATGGTTGGAATAAAGGGACAAAGTAAAGAAATGATAGATAGGGATATGGAAATTATTCAAAATCATTTTGAAAGAGCAACTGTAAATATTTTTGAAGAAAATAACACAAGTATTAAAAGAGATGATGAGCTAGTTAAGTGGTTTGTCAATAAATATTATTATTTAAAAGAAGATCCAAGAATCGAAGTATTATTTGAAATAACTGATTTTGGAGTAGGTTAAGAAAAAAAGAAGGCTAAGCCTTCTTTTTCTTTTTAGTAATTTCTTCATCTAAGATTACAGATTTCCAAGGGATAAATTGAATAGCTATTAAAAATACTATAGCTGCCATATAATTTGAGAATAAATTCCCCCAGAAAACTGCCTTAACTCCAAGTCTTGCCTTAAAGACAAGTATAAATATAAATCTAAATAGCCAAACTCTTAAAACTCCCATTATAAGAGGAGCTTTTGTTCTACCTAGACCAATAAATGCACCTTGTACTATCATATATGGAGCAAATCCAAAAACAGAAAATGTATATACATTTAATGCGCTTGTTGCAATTTTAATAATCTCAGGATCATTTGTGTTTTTTTGAAACAAATTAACAAGTTTTGGAGCACCTGGATAGAAAAATGTAACAATGATAACACTTAAAATAAATGCTAATAAAAGTCCTTTATACATAACTTTTTTTGCTTTTTTTCCATTAGAAGTTCCAACATTCATAGAAACCATAGTAGTTACAGTTGTTGAAATAGAACTTGGTATTGTAAATGATAATGAGTTTATATTTGATGCAATTCCTGCTGCATTTAAAGTTTTTGGTCCATATCCTTGAACTTCCATATTAATTAAAAAGAATCCAAGAGATACAAACATATAGGAAAGCATAGATGGTATTGCAAGATGCACTACTTCTCTTATTGCTATAAAATCAAATTTAAAGTTTTTAAGAGAAAGTTTCATTTCAGATTTTTTTATGAATAAATCATAAACCATCCAAATTGCAATTATAAAATAAGAACAAAAAGATGCAAGAACTGCACCAACTATTCCAAGTTTATAAAATTTTAAAAATACTACACTAAATATTATCTTTAAAATAAGTAGAATAATCATTCTAATAAATGTCGCCTCAGGCTGTCCCATAGCATTTTTAATTGCATTAAATATTGCAGCTAAAAAAAGAAGAGGCATTACAAGAGAGTATAAAGATAAGTATTTAAAAATATATGGAGCTACTTCTGGATTTACGCTTTTTGCTAGAAAAAATGCAATTAATACACAAATAGGAGCAATAATAACTCCAATTACTAGAGAAAACATAAGTATCTGCAAAGAAAAATGTTTTACTCTTTTTGTGTCATTTCTGCCATTATACTGGCCAATAATAGCCATTGATGCAGCTCCAAGTCCTTGAGAAAGTCCAATTAAAATATTAATTACAGGTTGAGAAAATGTAACAGCACCTGCTACAAGAACTCCACCGTAATTATTTAAAAAATATCCGTCAGAAAGAGGAATCAGTGACTGAACTAAGGCCATAAGCATTGTTGGAATTGACAGCATTAAAAGAGTTTTGAAAATATCTCCATTAAGTATCATTTCTCTTCTTTCTGAGACAGATTTACTAAAAAACATTAAATCACTTCACTATTTTAAAATTTAATTAATTATACAAAATAAACAGGTTCTGCACGTCTTTCGTATAAGTCTTCAAGCTCATGTGCATGATATAAATATCCTTCATCATCAAAGAATTTTGCATCTGTTGGACATTTTTTAATACAAGCACAACATTTCATACATATTCCTGGAACTTTTGAAACATCGTCAAAATCAATAGCACCCATTGGACATAGTTCTGCACAAAGTTTACAATCTATACATTTTTCCATGTCTGTTTTAGGTTTAACTTTTCTAATATCAATTCCCTTACCATGTCTATCTCTTGGAGTATAATAAGGTCTATAAGGAACTTCTCCTACCATTTCAGGATTAGAAAAATCTTCCCTTTCAATTTTTTCTGCAATTTTTTTGCTAAATTCACTTACTATTTCCATATCTTTATTATCAGGTCTGTTTTTTGCAAGAATTTGTGAGAAAGAGTGCTCTCCAACAAAAGCTCCTCCTGCAATTACATTTATTCCTCCAGAAGACATTAAATCACGAAGTTCAACTAGGCAATCATCAATATTTCTATTTCCATAAAGTCCAATAGCTACACCTAGTGCTCCATTACCATTTATTTTTTTTAAGTATGGAAGAAGTAAGTTTGGAACTCTTCCTGCAATTGTAGGAACACCTGCTATTACAAGATCTCCCTCTTTAAATTCAGGCGTTTCTTCACGAGATGCTGGAGTTGTGAAATTGTAATCAAAAATTTCTTTAACATTTAGTCTTTCTGCTACTTCATTTGCAATGCTTTGAACTACCCTTTTGGTAGTATCAGTTCCTGTAAAGTAAAAAGTACATATTCTATTAATCATAAAAATCCCCCCTAATGCTTTAAATTATAGCATATAGGAGGGTAAAATTTATTATTCTATTTTAATATTTTTTTCCTTTAATTGATTTTCTACATATTCACCAAGAAGTGTATATATTATTGCAAATATCGGTACAAAAAGCCACATTCCAAGAATACCTAATAAAAATCCTCCAACTGTAACAGCAAATAATGTCCACATAGATGGCAAAGATAAAGATGATCCAACTATCTTAGGATATATAATATTTCCCTCAACTTGTTGAGCTATTATCATAAATACAATAAAGACAATAGCTTGTGTTGGAGATTCTATTAAAAGTATAATAAAACCAATTAGAGCAGATAATAAAGCTCCAACTATTGGAACAAGTGCTAAGAAAGATGTAAGAATTGCAATCATAGGAGCATATGGAAGTCTTAAAATGCTCATTCCTATAAATACAATTACACCAAGAACAACTGCATCAGTAAACTGCCCTTTAATAAAGGAATAAAAGAAGTGATGGGCAAGTTTAAAGACCTTATTTATATAATTTGCAGTATTTTCCTTAAACATTGAAAATATAAGTCTTTTTGATTGAATAGATAACTTTTCCTTGTCAAAAAGTATATAAATTGAAAATATAAATCCTACAAAGAAATTTACAAAAGCACCGAAAATATTTGAAGCAGTGGACATTGCTTTTGAAAATACTCTAGAATTTTCATTAAATAAAAAGTCCTTAATATTTAAAAATGCCTTGTCCCAACTAAAATTACTATAAGTCTTTTGAAAATCAGCAGAATATTTTCCAATACCAGGTATTGAATTTAAAAATTCAAAGGCCTTATTTGTAAATATTGGAAGTTTATCTTCTAAATTTTGAATTGATTTTATAAACTGTGGAACAACTATGACAACTAAAAGTACAAGTAATAAAATAATAGTTAAAATAGATAAAAATATTGAAAGGCCACGTTTTTTATTTTGGCTTTTCATATTCTTTAAGACTTTATTTTCTATAAAATTCATTGGAATTTTAATTATAAAGGCAAGAGCTCCACCTAAGATAAAGGGAGACAAAATACCAACAAAAAATCCTAAAAACTTCCAAACAGCTGTAAAATTATATAAAATAAAATAAAAAGCTATAGATAATAATAAGACTTTTAATAAGTTTTTAGAATTATTATCATCTATTTTGATTCTAGAAAGATTATTCATAATTCACCTCTTTTAAAAAATATTAATAAAAATCTTTACAAATTTAAAATTTAGGAGTAATATATTTTATAGATTTGGTCCATTGGTCAAGCGGTTAAGACGTCGCCCTCTCAAGGCGGAATCAGGGGTTCAATTCCCCTATGGACTACCATAAATATATTATAAAAAAGAGATTCTTATAAGAATCTCTTTTTTTCTTTTATCAATATAAAATTACCCTAAAATAGGATATTATACGCAAAAACCACCATTAACTCCAATAATTTGACCGGTCATATAGGAGTTTTTATCAGAAATTAAAAAAGCAATAGACTCTGCTATTTCTTCAGGTTCTGCAATTCTACAAATAGGAATTTCATTACAAACACATTCTAAATCTTCCTTAGAATAAGTGCTCATCATATCAGTATTAACAGCTCCAGGTGCAATGGCATTTATCATAATACCAGATGGAGCAAGTTCAAGAGCAAGAGATTTAGTAAGCGCATCAATAGCTCCTTTTGTAGCAGAATAAGAACTTTCACAAGAAGCACCATTTGCTCCCCAAATAGAAGAAATATTTAAAATCTTACCACTGTGTTTAGAAAGCATATAGGGAAGAGCACAATGTATAGTATTAAAAACACCATTTACATTTACATTAAAAATATCTTGCCAATCATTATAGCTTATATCTTGAAAAAGTGATGTCTTTGCAATTCCTGCATTATTTATTAAAATATCAATACCTTTAAATTTATTTTCAATTTCATTAAACATTTGCTCAACTTCTTCTCTTTTTGAAATATCTGCTTGTATAGCAAGAGCATCTACTCCCATATCTCTAATTTCATTTTGAAGTGCTAAAGCAAGATCTCTACTTTTATTATAATTTATAAATATTCTATATTCTTTTTCATAGGCAAGTCTTTTTGCTATAGCTCTACCAATACCTCTACCTGCCCCTGTTATAAGTACATTTTTCATTTAATCACCAAAGATATTATATATGAATTATTATATAAATAAAATACAATTATATTTAAAAATTACTTTTAATGGGTAAATCTTCTTTAGGAGTGATTATATGAAATTAAATACAATAGAAAATCTGAAAAAAAGAAAAAGTAATTATAATTTAAATAAAGACATTAAAGTGAGTGACGAAGATATTATAAAAATGGTGGAAGATGTTTTTTTATACTCTCCATCAGCTTTTAACTCTCAATCCCATAAGGCAATAATTGTACTAGGTGATGAACATGATTATTTATGGGAAGATTTAACATTAAATACATTACTTGAAATAGTCAAAAAAGAAGAAAAAATTAAGGAAGTTACAGAAAAGATGAACTCCTTTAAAAATGCCTATGGAACAATTTTGATATTTGAAGATGAAGATATAGTAAAATCTCTTCAAGAACAATTTCCAATATTTAAAGATAATTTTCCGATTTGGTCAGAGCAAGGCTCAGGAATGGCGACTATTGAAATGTGGAATGCCTTTGCTGAAATGGGACTTGGTGCAAATCTGCAACATTATAATCCATTAATTGATGAAAAAATTCAAAAAAGATGGGATATTCCAAAAAATTGGGTATTAAGAGGACAACTTATATTTGGAGAAATAGTAGAAGAGGCAAAAGCTAAAGAAAAAATAGATATAAAGAAAAGAGTTAAAGTTGTTAAATAATTAAAAAATTAAAGGGGGACTAGTATGGAGTTAAAGACAGTAGAAATTTTTAAGAATAGAAGATCTTATTATAATTTGGATAAAAATATAAATGTTAAAAATGAGGATATAATAAATTTTGTAAAAGATATATTTTATTATTCCCCTAGTCCATATAATGCACAAAATCAAAGAGCAGTTGTCTTATTAGAAAAAGAACATGACTATCTTTGGGGAAATATTGTAATGGAAACACTTAGAAAACAAGTAGATGATGATGAGGCTTTTAAGAGAACAGAAAGTAAAATAAATGGATTTAAAAATGCCTATGGAACTATATTAATTTTTGAAGATATGGATGTAATAGGAGAATTACAAGAAAAATTCCCAACATATCATGACACTTTTATAGAGTGGTCAGAGCACTCATCAGGAATTGTAACTCAAGGACTTTGGATAGGACTTCGTGAAATGGGACTTGGTGCAAATCTGCAACATTATAATCCATTAATTGATGATGAAGTAAAAGAAAAATGGAATATTCCTAAAAATTGGTCTTTAAAAGCACAAATGGTCTTTGGAAATATATTAGAAGAACCAGCTCCTATGAAAAAAATAGACATAAATAAAAGAGTTTTAGTAAAATAATAAGAAAATTTTAAAAAAATGTGAATATTTTAAGAAAAAGTTAAAAATGCTATAAATATTGAGATATATAGCTTTAGAAGGGTATAAGAAGAAAAAGAGAAAATGAAAAATAAAAGAAAAGTTAAAAAAAGCCTTGCAGTTTAAAATTTAGATATGTATAATGATACAAAAGCTATGAGGAGACGATTAGTCTTAAAAAGTATTTTAAAGAGAGTGTCGGTTGGTGAGATGACATAAATAACATTAAGATGAAAAAAGGCTCTGAGCATCTTTGAGGATTATATATGATTCAAAGACGTGAGTGACCTACGTTATAGGGCAGAGGTATGATGGTACCTTGCAAGGTATATGCTGTAAAGCATATATAAATATGGGTGGTAACACGGATTATATAACTTTCGTCCCAAAGAGTTTCTCTTTGGTTCGGAAGTTTTTTTTATTTTCAGGTCTCATATTACCTATGCTTGGTAAAGAAGTTAGATATTATTTAAAAAGGAGAAGGAAATGAAAAATTTAAAAAAAATATCAGTGGCAATACTGTCAATGGCACTAATGATTCCATTAGTAGCATGTGGAGCAAAAAAAGAAGACGAAAATATTTTAAAAGTGGGAATGGAAGCAGGATATCCTCCATATAACTGGACACAACAAGATGATTCAAATGGAGCAGTTGCAATAGATGGATCAAAAGAATACGCAGGCGGATATGATGTTATGATTGCAAGAAAAGTAGCAGAAGAACTTGGAAAAGAACTTGTAGTAGTAAAAACAGAATGGGAAGGACTTCCACCAGCAGTTCAATCAGGAAAAATAGACTTAGTAATGGCAGGAATGAGCCCAACAGCTCAAAGAAGAGAACAAATTGACTTTACAGAACCTTATTGGGCTAGTGAATATATAATGATTGTGAGAAAAGATGGAGAATATGCAAATGCAAAATCTCTAGAAGACTTTAAAGGTGCAAAAATAACAGGACAATTAAATACAGTTCACTATGACAAAGTAGATCAAATAGAAGGCGTAGACAAACAAGAGGCAATGCAAGACTTCCCTCAAATGAGAATAGCACTACAATCAGGAATAATTGATGGATATGTAGCAGAAGTACCAGAAGGAAAATCTGTTGAAGCATCAATGCCAGACTTTGCAGTAGTTAGCTTTGAAGAAGGTAAAGGATTTATAATAGAAGATAATGAAAATGTAATAGCAGCAGGAGTAAAAAAAGGATCAGACTTAACAGAAAAAGTTAATCAAATTCTTGAAAAAATAACAGAAGAAGATAGACAAAACTTAATGGATGAAGCAATAAAAAATCAACCAGCAATAGACTAATATTGCATAAAATAAGAGGATAGAAATATGGATAAGATATATCAAATATTTATGAAAAATTCCAGTATGTTTGTAAATGGTACAATAGTAACACTAAAAATTTCAATAATTGCAACAATAATAGGACTTATAATAGGACTATTTGTTGGATCAATTAGAACAATACCAGAACAAAAGGGATTTAAAAGAGTTATACAAAAAATAGTAAATGCAATACTTGTAATATATATACAAGTATTTAGAGGAACTCCAATGATGGTTCAGGCAATACTAGTATATTATGGATCAGCACTTTATTATGGAGTACAAATAGACAATATGAGCGCTGCATACTTTATAGTATCAGTAAACACAGGTGCTTATATGGCAGAAGTAGTAAGAGGAGGAATAAGCTCAATAGACAAAGGACAATTTGAAGCAGCCTATGCAAGTGGAATGACACATGCACAAACAATGCTTTATGTAATAATTCCTCAAACAATAAAAAATATTTTACCAGCAACAGGAAATGAATTTGTAATAAATATAAAAGACACATCAGTGCTAAATGTAATAGCAGTATCAGAACTTTTCTTTGCATCAAAATCAATAGCAGGACAAAGCTTTGATATGTTTAATACATTCCTTGTAACAGCTATAATTTATTTAGTACTTACAACTGTAATAACTCAAATTCTTCAACTATTTGAAAGAAAACTAGAAGGTTCAAGTAATTACGAACTTAAAAGTGACAAAGCATAAGAGGTATAAATATGGAAGAAATATTAAAAATTGAAAACTTAAAAAAGACCTTTGGTGAGCACGAAGTACTAAAGGGAATAGATTTAGAAATAAAAAAAGGTGAAGTAGTTTCTATAATAGGATCTTCAGGATCTGGTAAATCAACACTTTTAAGATGTATAAATCAGCTAGAAGAACCAACAAGTGGAAAAATAATTTTTGAAGGCAAAAATATGCTTGATCCAGACGCTGACATTAGAGCAATAAGAACTAAAATGGGAATGGTATTTCAATCCTTTAACCTATATAATAATTTAAATGTTTTAAAAAATTGTACAATAGGTCCAACTAAAATATTAAAAAAATCAAAAGAAGAATCAGAAAAAAGAGCAATAGAAGTATTAGAAGAAGTTGGAATGGCAGAATATATAGACGCAATGCCAGCACAACTATCAGGAGGACAAAAACAAAGAGTTGCAATAGCAAGATCCCTTTGTATGGATCCAGATGTAATGCTCTTTGATGAGCCAACATCAGCACTAGATCCAGAAATGGTAGGAGAAGTTCTAAAGATTATGATAGATCTTGCAAAATCAGGACTTACAATGATAGTAGTAACACATGAAATGGACTTTGCTAAAAATGTATCTTCAAAAGTAGTATTTGTAGATAAAGGTGTAATTGCAGAAATGGGCTCACCAGAGCAAATATTTGAAAGTCCACAAGAAGAAAGAACAAAAGAATTCTTACAAAGATTTAGAAAAATTTAGAATAAAAGGCTGCCATGGAGGTGGCCTTTTTTAATACAAAAATTAGAAAATCAGCTATTAATTTAGGTGTTTTATTGTATAAATATACAAAATATTAATTCTATTTATTAAAGGGAAATATCTATATTAATAATATTAAAATAAGTATGTTATTTAATTAAAATCTAGTATTAAATATGCATAAATAAAAAACTGCGGGGTAATTATTTAATAATGAATTATATGGCGGTAAAGTCATTTCATAAGATTAATGTTGTACTTTAATAAAGGAGATGGAATATGAAAAAATTAAAAAAAGTATTCCTATATTTTTTAAGCATTTTAATTATTTCTACAGAAATAAGTATAGGTCTTGGAAGTGTCGTTTTAGCAAAGGAAAGTAGTTTGGAACTAATTGAAGAAGAAAAAACTTCAATAGATGATACTATAGGAGAATTATCTAAATTACGCGAGTTAATAGAAGTTCTATATTAAAGGCTGAAATATTAAAAGAAAAAAATAATGAAAATTTAAGTTTTAAATTAGAAGATTTGGAAAATTTAATAAGTGAATTTAAAAGTAAGTTAAACTTATTAGAAGATAAAAACTTAAAAAAAGAAAAAGAAGAATATATTTTAGAAAAAGAAGAATATGTAGAAGAATTAAAAGAATTAATTAAAAAAAATCAAGAACTAGAAGAAGATAGCGACAAAGAATTAAAATCAGAAATTGCAAAATTATATGAAAATTTAGAACTTAAAATAACAAAGCTTGAGAAGAAGATAAAAGCTGAAAAAAGATCTGCTAATTTTGATGAAAAAAGTATAGATTTTGAAAAAATAGAAATACAAGAGGATCTGAATTTATTAAATGAAAAAATCAATATTTTAGAAGATGATGATGAAAAAGAAGAGTGGACAGAAAAATATAATGGATTAATGAAAAGATTTAATGCATTAGCTGAAGCAAAAGCAGTAGTTAATTCTTGGGCAGATGTTCAAACTTTAATAGACAGTGGTGAAACTGAAATTGACGTAAGTAATTTGCCAGAAGATGCAAATAAAACAGTTCTTACAATTGACAATAAAACTGTAAAAATAATAGGTGGTAGTAAAGAATTTAAAAACCTACAAATAAGACTTAAAAAAAATGGAAGCTTAGAATTAGAAAATATGATTATTAATAACAGAGATCTTAATATAAATAATAGAGATCTTGCTTTTTCTCCTATATATGTAGAAGATACTACTGATAATAAACTAATTTTAAGGGGAGAAAATAAAATAAGTTCAGAAGGAAAATCAGCAGCAATATCTGTAAGTAAAAATAAAGACATTAATTCTAAACTTACTATTATAGGAAATGGAAAGATAGATGTAAGTATTGGAACTTACGATACAGGTATGGGTGCCTATTACACTGGAGCGGCAATAGGTGGAGAATATAACCATGGATCTGGAGAAATAAATATACTAGATAATGTAGAAATTAATGTAATTAGTGCTCACCGCTCAGCAGGAATTGGTGGAGGACAGGATCAAAATGAAATAGATAATGGAAATATTACAATTGGAGAAGATGCAAAAGTAAATGTTTTAGATTATAAAAATAAAGATAATCCTAATGGAGCTAGTATTGGTGGAGGATCTAGTTATGGACAAAATACTAAGGGATCTTCTGGAGATATAGTAATAAAAGATAGGGCTAAAATATATATAAATAGAAAGCCTGATAATGCAGCAGCCATTGGTCAATCTTCTAACAACAAACAAGGTCATATTTTAATTAAGGACAATGTAGAGATAAACCTTGATAATGTCCACAATGGTATTGGAGGAGCATCTCAATCTTTTAATGATCCTGATACAGATGATTATCTTGTAAGGATTACAGGTCAACCTAAAATAAAAATAAAGGCCATAATTGGAATAAGTGCCAAAAATGGAAATATACTAATAGATGGAGTAGACAAAGATAATTTTGATATAGATTTTATGACCCATGGTATTGCAATATACAATGGAGATTTAAATATTATCAATAATACTAATGAAACTTGGAATATGAATCTTAAAATGATATTTGAAGATATCGTAGGCTATAATCCTGGAGCTGCAATAAATGGAGAAGGTGTAGCTAAGATTAATATAAAGGGAAAGAATAAGAACATTATAATAAATGGTCATACTGACTTAGGTGCTATAGTTGGAACTTATAGTGGATCGACCTATATTAATCATGGTGCTACGCCAGACTCTATTTCTCAGATGGGTATTATTGATGTAAATATAGATAATGCTGTAATTCAAGGAGTAGCTGAAAGAGGACCAGTAGTAGGTATTGGATATAGTGACTTATCTAATATGAAGATAAATATTAATAATTCCAAGATAGAAAGACTTCCTAATAGCAGTGTAGATATTGGTGATAGAAAAAACAGCGAAGGAGCTATAGTTGGTACTGGAGGATATGTAACAAATAGAGACTATGATACAGGAGAAGATGCCTATGTAAAAGATCCAAATATTTTAGGTGGAAAGCTAATAACTTTAAAAGAAATTAGAGAATTTAAAGTAGATATTATAAATAGTGAAATAAAGGGTGAAGTTGATAAGGCAGCAGCAATAGGTCTAGGAAACCAAGCTGATATAAATAGTGAATTTAATATTACTAACTCAGACCTAGATATAAAATCTCAAGGTGGAGCAGGAATAGGAACAGGTCAATTTTCAGGATATGACAAATTTATACCTCTAAACTTTAGCTTGAAAATAGATGAAACTAAAGGAAAGATTGAATCTTTAAATGGAGCAGGAATAGGAACAGGCTATGGATCAATTTTAGAAAATTTAGCAAGTATAAATATAAAGAATTCAAACTTAGGTATAAAATCTATGTGGGGAGCAGGAATAGGTGGAGGAAAACTTGCCATAACTGAGAAAGATGGTCAAATTACAAAAGAATATTTATCAAGTGGAGCAAATACAATTATAAGTGGTGGAAAAGTTCTAGCTAAGTCTGTAATGGGTTCAGGTATTGGTGGAGGAGGAAGTTCATCTAGTTACGGTTATGATGATCTTCACAGAACCATAGATATAGAAGGAAATTTAAAAGTATTAAATAATGCTGATATTGTTGCAACTTCAAGAGGACTTGATAATGGTGTATTAGCTAGAGATGCAATAACTGCAAAACTTGTAGATACTTCTGATAAGACTATGATAAGTCATACTTTTGTAAAGGAAGTTCCAAATACAATTCCATTTAAAATATTAATTAAAGATGTAAATGGTAATCAAATAAAAGAAATTCAACTAGAAGAAGAATGGGAAGAATCAAAAACTTATCCAAAGAGTTATGCCTATACAACAAATAACAGCGCTGAAATTTATAAGGAAGATGCACATTATACAAAAGATAATAAAGATTATGTAGGGGAAATTTATCAAGCGGAACCACTTAGAGAAAGTGGAAGACACCCAGAAAATGTTAAAGAGTTTAAATCTGTTATTAGTTATGAAGGAAAAGATCAAAATATAATAAATGATAATACCTTTGTAGTATTTGATGAAAAAAATATAGAAGACGAACACACTGTAAACTTTGAAACAAATGGTGGAAATAGTATAGAAAGTCAAAAAGTAAAAGATAAAGAAAAAGCTAAAAAACCAAAAAATCCAACGAAAGATGGATATGAATTTGTAGGTTGGTATGAAAATGAAGATTTAACAGGTAGTGAATTTGATTTTAATACTGAAATTACAAGTGATAAAACACTTTATGCAAAATGGGAAAAAGTAGAAGAACCAGATGGTGGTGAAAATGGTGGAGGAAATCATAAACCTCATAGACCAAACAAACCAAACGAAAAACCAGAAGAAATAATAAGACTACAAATACAAAGTTCACTACTTCACAAAGAATATATAAATGGCTATCCAGATAATACAGTAAGACCAGAAGGAAGTATTACAAGAGAATAAGCATCAGCAATACTAGATAGAGTAACAGAAGATAAACCTATGACAAAAAGATTATTTAACTATCCAGATGTAGAAAATGACAGATGGTCTTATAATAATATAGAAAACCTTTCAAATAAAGGTGGAATAAAAGGATATCCAGATGGAGAATTTAAACCAGTAAATAAAATAACAAGAGCAGAAGCTGCAACAATCTTAGTAAGACTAGAAAATGCAACATCAAATAATAAAAATATTCTAGAAGAAATAAAAGACCACTGGGCAAAAGAAGAATTAATAACAGCAATAGAAAAAGGTTGGATCAAGGGATATGGAGATGGAAGCATAAAAGCAGATAATTTCATTACAAGAGCAGAATTTGTAACCCTTGTAAATAGAATGCAAAATAGAAAAGTAAAAGCAGAAAATATTCTAGAAAATATAAAATACTTTAATGATCTAGAAAAAAATGCTTGGTACTATGAAGATATAGTAGAAGCAGCAAATACTCATAACTATGAAAAAGAAAGATTAGAAGATGGTTCAGAGAAGTGGACTGAGATAATTAAATAAATAATTTTAAAAAGCATCTATTAATTTAGGTGCTTTTTTATTTTATTAAGATATTTATTAGTGAAGATACATATGAATAAATGAGAATTTATTATTACTGTTGAACATATTTATATGGCAATGTATTGTATTATGATATAATAAAGAGACAAATTGCAGAGAATATAATGGTTAGGGGTGTTTTCTATGGGTGAACTTGATAATAAAGAATTATTAAAGAATATGGCTGTATTTTTGCATGAGGCTTTGGGAATGGAATATGAAATAGTGTATCATAATTTGGAAAATGATGGATATATGGTTGAATATTTAGCTAATGGTCAAATATCTGGAAGAAGAGAAGAGGATTATACTAAAGAAACTTTGTTAGAATTGCTCGGGGATTGTTCTGATAAGAATTTTGTAATTAATACAAGAGGAAGGGTAGAAAACAATAAAGTTATGAAGCATTCTTCTTTTTTGTATAGAGATAAGCATGGAAATCTTGAAGGGGTTTTATGTATAAATTTTGATATAAGTAAACTGGTAAATATTGCTAAGGAAATTTTAAAACTTACAAATATGTCTAATGCTTTGATTGGAAATGAGAAACTTGAAACTTTTGATTTTAAAAATAATTTAGTTTCAGATCTTGTAGAACATATTATTGTTGGTGTTTTTAATGATGCTCTTATGGATAAGAATAGTTCTTTAGAAGATTTGTCTCAAGATGAAAAGATGGAGATAGTTAGGAAGTTAAAGGAAAAGGAAGTTTTTCTTTATAAGGAAGCAGTTCCTAAAATATCTGAAAAGCTAGGAGTTTCTAAGGCTACGATTTATAGATATTTACAAACAATTCAAGAGGACAGTATTTGATAAATTTATTTTTAAATTTTAACTTTAACTTAATTTTTAATAAAAAAGAGACCTTTTAAGGTCTCTTTAGTTTTTTAACCAATTCCGCCAAAGGCGATTCCCAATATATATACTATAAATGTTAGAGTAATAAATAAATTTGTCATTGGTTCAAACCATTTGCCTATTTTTTTATCTCTTCCCATTTGAATTTTTTCTCTTGCGAAGTTTTTGCCACAAATCCAGTAAAATGCTATTCCTGCAAGTAGTGCTCCAAGTGGAATTATATAGATAGATAATACGTCCATCCAAATTCCTACCATATTAGCATTTTGTATAAATGTTCCAGATATTGCTACGATTCCAACTATAATATAAACGGAAGATTTTCTAGATAGATTGAATTTGTGTTGAAGTGTTTCTATGGGTGTTTCTAAAAGGTTCATAAGTGATGTAATTGCTGCAAAAAATACTGCTATAAAGAATACTATGGAAAATATTCGTCCTAAGGGAATTTGTTTGAATACGCTTGGTAGTGTAATAAACATAAGTGGTGGTCCTGCTGTGGGGTCCATATTATAAGCAAATACTGATGGTATTATAACCATTGCTGATAGAAGAGCTGCTATTGTATCAAAGATTACTACATATTTAGCAGAGTCTATTATGTCTTCGCTTTCTTTTAAGTATGAACCATAGACAACTGTACCTGATCCTGCAATAGATAGTGAAAAAAATGCTTGACCTAATGCAAATACCCAAGTTTTTATATTTTTTAAATATTCCCATTTTGGAAGGAATAGATATTTGTATCCTTCTATTGATCCTTCTAGGAAAAATGTTCTTATTGCTAAAATAGCAAATAAAATAAAAAATGATGGCATAAGTATTTTATTTATTTTCTCTATACCTTCTGAAACGCCAAGGGATAAGATTATAAGTATTATTACAAGGCAAGCTAAATGCCAAGGTATGCTTCCAAAGTTTCCTGCAATAGATTCAAAGTAAGCAATTGAATTTGGTGCATTTGTAAGAGAACCTGTAATTGATCCTACTAAGAATCTAAATATCCATGCACAAACTACAGAATATCCTATTGCTATTCCAAGAGAGCCTATTACTGGAATAAGTCCAATGATTGCTCCATATTTTTTGCCTCTTTTTTCAAAGGCTTTTTTGAAAGCTCCTAATGGACCAGTTTTCATAGCTCTACCAAAGGCCATTTCTCCAACAACTCCTGTAAATCCAAGTAGTGTTGTAAATATTATGTATGGGATGAGAAATGCAGCTCCTCCAAATTCGCCTACTCTATATGGAAATAGCCAAATATTGCCCATTCCTACTGCTGAACCAATACAGGCTAATATAAAACCAAGTTTGGTGCTAAAATTTTCTCTGCTTTTAATTTGTTTTTCAAAACTCAATAATACCACCTCTTATTTCTAAGTATTTATATTTACAATATCAAATAATTAGAATGTTGTAAATAAGCTTTATATATGTATATTTTTCATAATATAATTTTATTAAGGTATAAGTAATTGGTTTTTCTATATTATAGTAAGTAAAATTCATTTATTTTTATTATTTGGGTATATTTAGTATAGGTGATTAATATGAAAATTATAGAATATAAAGAAGGAATGAAAGTAGATGATGTAAATAAAATATATTTTTTCAAAACTCATGATTGTGGAGTTTGTACTGGCACTTTAGAAAAGGCGAAAATTATATTAAAAGATTATGATATAAGTATGTATTTAATTCAAGTAGAGGATAATCCAAAGTTAAGAGGAGAGTTTTTAATATTTACAGGGCCTACTTTATTAGTAATGAAAGATAATGCAGTTATTGTAAAGGAAAGTGGATTTGTGAATTTTTCAAATGTAGAAAGGGCTCTTGATTTAATTGGTGTTAAAAAACTTGATTAAAATTAAGAGTTTTTAATATCTATGCTTCTATTACAAACTGGCATAAAATCTTATAATCTTGAAAGAAATCATTTTTAATTATATAATTAAAAGGAAATAAAAAGGGGGAGAATATGAAGCTGGATATTAAGGAAAAGAACAATTATACACTGCTTTGTGATTTTTATGAGTTTGCAATGTGCAATGGTTTTTTTGAATCAGATTTAAAAGACAAAATAGTGTATTATGATATGTTTTTCCGTTCAGTACCTGATGGTGCAAGTTATGCTATAATTGCAGGTCTTGAACAATTAATTGAATATTTTGAAAATTTAAAATTTGATGATTGTGATATTGAATTTTTAAGAAGTAAAGGAATTTTTAGTGAAGGATATCTAGAGTATTTAAGGAATTTTGAGTTTAAGTGTGATGTTTGGGCGCTGCCTGAGGGAACTGTTGCTTTTCCTCAAGAGCCTTTAGTAATTGTAAGAGGTCCTATCATTCAAGCTCAATTATTAGAGACTATGGTTCTTCTTACTATTAACCATCAATCTATGATTGCAACTAAAGCAAATAGAATAGTTTCAGCTGCACAGGGAAGACCAGTAGTGGAGTTTGGATCTAGAAGAGCTCAAGGATATAGTGGAGCAAATCTTGGTGCTAGAGCTTCTTATATTGGAGGTTGTGCTGGAACTGCAAATACACTTGCAGAAAAGATATATGGTGTTCCTGCTATGGGAACTATGGCTCATTCATGGGTTCAACTTTTCAAAACGGAATATGAAGCTTTTAAAACTTATGCAAAGGTATATCCTGATAATTGTCTTCTTTTGGTAGATACTTATGACACTCTTAAAAAGGGTATTCCAAATGCAATAAAGGTATTTGATGAAGAAGTAGTTCCAAGAGGATTTAGACCAAAGGGAATTAGAATAGATTCTGGTGATATTGCATATTTATCAAAAGAGGCTCGAAAAATGTTAGATGATGCAGGATACCCTGATGCAAAGATTATGGCTTCTAACTCACTTGATGAGTTTACTATTCAAAACCTATTATTACAAGGTGCAAAGCTTGACTCCTTTGGAGTTGGAGAAAGACTTATTACTTCCAAGAGCTGGCCAGTTTTTGGAGGAGTATATAAACTTACAACAGTAGAAGAAGATGATGGAAGTTTGACTCCAACTATTAAGATTTCAGAGAATGTAGCTAAGATTACAAATCCTGGATTTAAAAATTTATATAGACTTTATGATAATGAAACAGGAAAGGCTATGGCAGATGTTGTTACTCTTCATAATGAGAAAATAGATGATACTAAGGAATATGAAATATTTCACCCAATATATACATGGAAGAGAAAGACATTTACTAATTTTACAGCAAAGCCACTTCTTGTTCAGATATATAAAGAAGGAAAGTTAGTATATAAACTACCAACTTTAAATGAAATAAGAGATAAGGTTCAAGTTGAACTAGATTCTCTATGGGAAGAAACAAAAAGGCTAGATAATCCACATGAATATATAGTGGATCTATCTTATGATCTATGGAAAATCAAGGAAGATTTACTTGATGACCATGGTAAAACTTATAGTAGAAGATGAGGTAAATTATGAGATATTATGGAAATGTTTTTAGACCGCCAAGTGAAGCTAGATCACTTATTATTCAAGCAACTGTAGGTTGTTCAAATAATAATTGTACATTTTGTTATATGTACAAAGACGACCAATTTAAAATAAGAGATATTGATGATGTAATTGCAGATCTTGAAGATGTAAGAGAGTATTTCTCCTATTATGAGAGAGTTTTTATAGCAGATGGTGATGCTTTAGTTTTAAAGACTGAAGATTTAGTTAAGTTAATAGATTATATTAATGAAAATATGCCACATGTAAATAGAATAGCAGCTTATGCAACTGCTGGTGATATAAATAGAAAATCAGTAAAAGAACTTCAAACTCTATATGATAAAGGTCTTACTATATTATATATTGGATTTGAAAGTGGCGATGACCAAATACTAAAAGATGTTAAAAAAGGTCTAACTTATAAAGATTATGTAGATGCTATGGAAAAATGTAATGAGGTTGGATTTGAAACTTCTATTACAGTAATAGCAGGTCTTGGTGGAAGAGCTCGTTGGAGAGAAAATGCTATTGAAACTGCAAAGTTAATAACAGATACCAAACCAACATATGTATCTTATTTGACAATGAGAGTTTATGAAAATACACCAATGTATGAAGATTATATTTCAGGAAAATTTGAACCACTTACAGCTGAAGAGATCTTATTTGAAATAAGATTATTCTTAGAAAATGTAGATTCAGAAGGAACTATATTTAGATCAAATCATGCGTCTAATTATGTTCTTTTAGGTGGAGTTTTAAATGAAGATAGAGATGATTTAATTGCAACAATAGATCAAACTCTTAAAGAAAAGAACTTTAGACCTGGAATGTTAAGAGGATTTTAAAGAGGGGAAAAATTATGCTTTACAGACTTAGTTTAACAAGTTTAGATAGCTTTAAAGAAGTAGTTGAAGAAGAAAAAATTACTATAAATTATAGACCATATAGTAATTATATAGATATTTCTTCAGATAGAGAATCTCTTACAGCTAGAAATCAAAGAGATATTTTAAATATTACAGCCCTTGTAAATTCTATAAATAGAATAGAAGATTCTGATTTAATTTGGATAAAATATGAAGACAATTATGTACTTGCAAGGATTAAAGGCAAAGTTTCTTTAAATCAAAATAACGCAATATTAGAGCTTCCCTGCGAGATATATATTTCTAAAAATACTCCAAAGGTAATAAAGGATATTTTTGATGATATTAAATTTGCAAGAGTTTTTGATGATATTATATATAAAATAACTATGAAGATTTTAAATATTCTTAAAAAAAGAGAAGAAAAAACTTGTGAAATGGAATTTGTAAAGGGAAGAGGAGAACTTCTAGAAGTAGAAGAAACAACTTCTAATATAATTCCCTATGTTAAAAAAAGTAGTGAAATTGCAAATAATAGTGTAATATTCTCAAGAATTAACAAGGAAAATAGTAATAATTCTGGAGAAATTGTTATAAAAGTAGATTCTAATGAAGATATGAAAAATCTTCCTGTAAAAGTTCAAAGTAAAGAAATAGAGCAAACTAAGGATTTCTATGTAGATATAATGGAAAAACAAGTTGATTTTTATATGGATTTACAAAGAAAAACTATGGAGAATTTTTTAGAACTTCAAGAGGATTTATGGAGCAAGTTCTTTGATATGATAAAGTAGAGGAAAAATGATATTTTTATTTGATTTAGATGGAACACTTACAGATTCTGAAGAGGGGATTCTAAAGGCATTTAAATATACACTTGAAAAAATGAATTTAGAAAAAGTTGATGATGAAATTTTAAAAAATTACATTGGACCACCTCTAAATGAAACTTTTAAAAGAAAATTTAACTTATATGATGAGGATAATAATAGGGCAATAGTTTATTTTAGAGAGTATTATAGAGAATATGGAAAGTATGAAAATATTCCCTATAAAAGAATGAAAGAATTACTTGAAAAGATTTCTAAAAATAATACTTTGGCCGTTGCTACATCAAAAGTTGAAGATCAAGCTATTGAAATTGTAAAACACTTTGATTTAGATTATTTTGATTTAATTGTTGGTGCAACAGAGGGCTCTTCAAGGAGTAAAAAATACGAAATAATAGAATATGTTTTAAATAAACTTGAAGTAAAGGACAGATCAAAGGTCTATATGATTGGAGATAGATTTACAGATATAAATGGTGCTCATAGAGCAGGAATAAACTCAATAGGAGTGTTATGGGGTTTTGGCTCTAAAGAAGAATTAGAAGACTGTAAGGCTGATTATATAGTAAAAAGTGTAGAAGAACTTGAAAGTTTAATAGATGATATAGAAAAGAGGGCTTAGCCTTCTTTTTTATAATTACGGAGAATATATTATGAATTTATTTAACTACAGTATATGGAAGAGATCATGTGATGCTATATTTTCAATAAAAAAATCAAGATTAAGGATGTATATTCAATTATATCCTTTTTCTAAATTATCTTACAAAGAAATAGAATATATTAAATCAAAAGATTATTTTGATGAATATATAAATAATGGTAAATGGGCAACTATATATCCTAATTATGATAAATGTAGTCATTATTACATGAAAGATGATGGATCTTTTAGAAATGTTTTTATTGTATCACCTATAATTTATATTATAATTCATTGTTTTTCTTTGAAAGTTAGTGATTATTATAAAAATAAAGAGAATTTTGATAAAATGATATTTTATCAAGGAAATATAGAGGAAGGCAAAATTTATTATGCTGAAAGTTATGACAAATTTGTAAAGTATATAAATTTTAGGAAGATTGATTTTAAATACTTTATAAAATTTGATATTAAAGATTTTTATAATAGTATAAATATAGATAAATTATTTAATAGTATTTTAAATATAGAAGAATTAAAAGAAAAAAAGGATGAAATTGAATTAATAAAAAAATTATTACTTACAATAGGAGAAAGAAAATTTCCTACTGTTGAGTTTTCAACTGGATTATCATATTTAGCATCGATTGTTTATCTTGATGATTTGGAAGATGAATTCATTAATTATATTAGGCAAAACAATGAAATTACAAATTTTCATATTGTTAGATATGTTGATGATACATATATTTTATTTAATATAAATAAAGACAAGAACGAAAATGCTATTTTTAATGAATTTTTTCCTAAATACAATTCAATATTAAGAGAAAAAAATTTGACGTTAAATAGTAGGAAATGTTTTTCGGATGAGATTGAACATCTAAGTTCATATTTAAAACAAGCTTTTTATGATGAAGAGGTTAATGAAATTAAATATAACTTAGAAGAAGAATATGGAAAAGCTCTATTAAAGTACTTGCAAAAAATTGATGAAAATTGTAATGAAATAAACTTAGAGTTGTATATAAAGATAGTAGATGAAATTTTTAAATTTGAAAATTTAATATTTCAACCACAAGAAATACTAACAATATTATCTATTAAGAAAATAACAAAAGATAAAGATTCAATTATAAATTTATTAAATAAAATAATTTTAAAAAATAATAATATATTAAGAATTGATCCAAAAAGAATGACAAGAATTATTTTAAATACCTACGATGGTCAACTTATAAGAAATATGCTAAACAGATTATTTGAAATTTCAAGAAATGGATTATGGACAGATAATGAGATGTGTTCGCTAATTCAATATTTAACAATGCGAGGATTTAATCATCCAGAGTTATTAGAAATATTAGAAAAAGAAGATGAAAATTTATTTAGATATTATAAAAATTATTGTAAAGATTCTAAATGGATTTATTTAAATAATAGTTTAATGAAAATAGATAAAATATTTACAGATCATAAAATCATATATCTTTATATGATGTATATACTTGAACTTAAATCAGGAAATATATTGGATTCTTTTGCAAACTATAAATCGTTTTTTGATAGATTTACTGCTTGGATTGCATTTTTATTAGAAATTGATAAAAACTGGAAAAAAACTGTGCCTAATATAAATAAATATTATAAAAAAATTGAGTTAAAAAAAGTATATAAAGATATAGATGGATATGAGGAGATAATAGATGATGCTGATAAGTTAAGAAATCAAAATCCTTTGAATCATGCTAGTGGAAATTTATTAGATTTAGATTTAGATGCTAGAAAAATTGAAGTGACTAAAACTATTGCTGATTTGAATTATTTATTAAAAGAAAAAATAAATAAAAATTTTTAAAATGTACTAATTAAGGCTTAGCCTTCTTTTTTTGTACAAAGTTTCAGAAATTATAGTATAATTAATTAAAATACAATTAGGAGAATTATATGTTTAATTATAAGAATATAGATGTGATTTTAGAAATAATAGGAACTATTTCTTTTGCATCTTCTGGAGCAATGATTGGAATTAGAAAAAAGATGGATATTTTTGGTGTAATTGTCCTTGGAGTAGTCACGGCTCTTGGTGGAGGATGTACTCGTGATATAGTTCTTGGAATTGAACCACCAAGTATGTTTGTAGATAGTTTTTATGCAATTCTTGCTGTTATGTCATCAGTAATATTATTTGTGATATTTTATTTTAATGTAGATCTTTTAAAGTCAAATGCACTAAAGATATATGAGGAATTTATGATAATTCTTGATGCAATAGGTCTTGGAGCTTTTACTGTAACTGGAATTAATACAGCTATGGCGCTTGGATATACTGATGATAAATTTTTACTTATTTTTGTTGGAATGGTAACAGCAATAGGTGGTGGGATAATAAGAGATATTTTTTCGAATTCTGTTCCCTTTGTATTTAAGGAGCAAATTTATGCAATGTCATCTTTTATTGGAGCGGTCTTTTATATTTATTTTAGATATATTATTCCTGCTGATTTACTTATGATTTTTACAGCAATAATAGTTTTTGCAAGTAGAATGATTGCTGTAAAATTTGATTTACAACTGCCAAAAATACATTTTGATTAGTAAAAGTATTTTGGGTATTTTTATAATTTCATATAAGTGAAATTTGATTAATAAAAAAACCACTAGATTATCTAGTGGTTTTTATTTATAATACTTTACTTAAAAAGTCTTTAGTTCTTTCTTCTTTTGGATTATCTAAAATTTCTTCTGGAATATTTTCTTCTACAATATATCCTTTATCCATAAAGATTATTCTATCTCCAACTTCTCTTGCAAATCCTATTTCATGAGTAACAACAACCATTGTCATTCCATCTCTTGCAAGAGACTTCATAACTTCTAAAACCTCTCCTACCATTTCTGGATCAAGAGCTGATGTTGGCTCATCAAAAAGCATTATTTCAGGCTCCATACAAAGTGCACGAACTATTGCAATTCTTTGTTTTTGTCCACCTGATAATTGCTTAGGATAAGAGTCTTTTTTATCAACAAGTCCAACTCTTTCTAAAAGTTCGATTGCTTTTTTATTTGCTTCTTCTTCTGTCATTGTATTTGTCAGAATTGGAGCTAGAGTTATATTTTGAAGTATTGTTTTATTTGGAAATAGGTTAAATTGTTGAAAAACCATTCCCATTTTTTTACGAACATTATCTATATTAATATCTTTTTTTGTTATTTCTTCATTATCAAGATAAATATGTCCAGATGTTGGAGTTTCTAGTAAGTTTAAACATCTTAGAAATGTAGATTTACCACTTCCGCTAGGTCCTAGTATAACTACTACTTCTCCGTCTTTTATTTCAGCATTTATATCCTTTAGTACTTCTAAATTACCAAAGGATTTTTTTAAATTTTCAACCTTAATCATTGTGCGCTAAGTCTCCTTTCTAGTGCTTTCATAGCTTTTGAAAGACTATAAGTCATTACAAAATATATTATTGCAGAATATATAAAAGGTCTTATTGATTCAAAAGTTGTACCTCTTATAACATTTGCGCTATATGTTAAATCAGCTATACCAACATTTAAAACTATTGCAGTTTCTTTTATTAATGAGATAAATTCATTTACAAGAGATGGCAATATGTTTTTTAATGCTTGTGGTAATATTACATTTTGCATTGCTTGTTTTTGACTTAGGCCAAGAGATCTTGCAGCTTCCATTTGACCTTTATTAACACTAAGTATTCCTCCTCTTAAAACTTCTGATATATAAGCTGAAGAGTTAATACAAATTGCTACGGAGCAAAGAAACATAGAGTTTCTAAAAAATAATGTATTTTGTGGAATAATTGATTTTAGTCCATAATAGAAAATAAAAAGTTGAACAAGCATTGGTGTTCCTCTAATTATATCTACATAAATTGTAGCTATTCTTTCTAAGATTTTACTTTTGCTAAGTCTCATAAAGCAAATCAATAATCCAATTAATAGTCCTAGAATTACACCAATTAGTGAAAGTTCTAAGGTTACAATAGCTCCTGATAAATAAGATGTTCCAAATCTTCTAATAAATTCAATTTGACTTTGTATAAAGTTCATTTTTCCTCCTAAATGTTAAGTTGTATTCTATTAAAAATAAAAAATCCCTCTAGTGAAAGAGGGAATAATTTCCTATTTAGCACTCTTTTCTGAAAGTTCTTGATATTCTAAGAACCAGTTATCAACTTGATCTGTTGAATTTAAATTCTTTATGCTTTTGTTGATTTCATCTAAAAGTGAAGTGCTACCTTTTCTAATAGCTACACAGCTTCCATTTTCATTTGGAATACCAAGGTCAATAATTTGTAAATTTTCATTTAAGTTTTCAAATTGTTGAGCTGGTAATAATGTCATAAAAACGGCATCTAAAGTTCCATTTTTAAGATCCATAATTAGATTATTATTATTTGGAATTCCAACAATTTCTGCACCGAAGTTTTCTTCTGCATATTTTTGTTGTGTAGAGCCTAGTTGAGAGCCAATTTTCTTGTCTCTTAAATCCTCTACAGACTTATATTTATTAGCGTCTTCTTTTCTAACAAGGATAGTTTGACCTTGTTCAATGTATGGGTCTGAAAAGTCTGCGGCTTTAAGTCTATCTTCATCGACAACCATGCCAGCGATTATCATGTCTATATCATTAGAATTTAGTGCTGGAAATAAACTGTCAAAAGACATGTCTTTGATAGTTAGTTTGACACCTAAATCATCTGCTAATTTTTTAGCAATTTCAATATCAACACCAACAATTTCATCACTACTTCCATCTATAATATGCCATTCAAATGGTGGATAGTCAGCAGATGTACCAAGGACTATTTCACCTTTTTCTTTTATATCTGCTAAAGATGTGTCTTGTGATGTGTCTTTACCTGAATTATTTCCACAACCAGATAAAATTCCAACTAGTAGTACGGCGATCGTCAATAAATAATATTTCTTCTTCATTTTTTAATTAATCCTCCCTTAGATATTACAAAACATTTTCTAACAAATAGGGAAAGATCTCATAGATTTGGAAATATTTGACATTTTTTGAATGTAAGTGCAAATGTTATTCCAGTTGCTCTTGACTGTATTTAAGATACTCAAGATTAAGGCCTCCTTTGATGTGATTTTCTATAAATTATACTTGATATTTTAGATAAATACAAGGATTTAATACTATGAAGTGGGTAATATAAACCTAAGAAATTATGAACAAATTATTACAATTAGTTTGATTATTAACTAATTCTAGTTGCAGTTTTTGGCATAAGTTTCTTTTCAAGTTTACCAAGTATTACATCAGACAAAATTGCCATAATAGCTGTAGGTATTGCTCCTGCAAGGATAATTGCCTCTCCATTTGCAACATCAATTCCTCTTGAGATTATATCTCCAAGTCCACCTGCTCCAATAAATGTACCTACTGCAGTAACACCTATTGCAACTACAAGGGCATTTCTAACACCACCCATAATAACAGAAATAGAAAGAGGAAGTTCAACTTTTATAATACGTTGAAGTCTTGTCATTCCCATTCCCTTAGCGGCATCTAGGATTTCTGGTTGTATTGAGTTTATTCCAGTTGTAGTATTAGTTAATATTGGAAGTAAACTATATAAAAATACTGCCATAACTACAGTATTTGAACCAATTCCCATAGCAAGCATTAGTATTGCAAGCATAGCAAGAGATGGTACTGTTTGTAATACATTTGCAAATCCTATAATAACTTTTGAAAGTTTAAATCTTTTAGATATGAAAAACCCCAAAGGTATTCCAACAAGACTTGCAAAGAGTACACCATATATTGAAATTAAAAAGTGTCTTAAAAATTGTTCAAAAACATATGCTCCATTTACATAATAGTAGGTAATTAATTTCGCAATCATTTAGTCACCTCATTTTCAAAATAATTGTTTTCTTCTAAAAATTCTTTTGCAACATATTTTGGTTCTATTTGGTCTTCTGCACCTTTTTTGTTCATAGATTGCATAGTAACTGTATCTATTTTTCCGATTAATTTCATAATTATATTTTCAAGTTCTGGATGCTCATCAAGGACTTCTTGAGATGCTACAGGTGAGCAGTCATAAGCTGGAAATAGTTGTAAATCATCTTCAAGCAATATTAGCTTGTAAGAATTTATTCTACCATCTGTTGAATATCCAAGGACTGCATCCATTTCTTCGTTTTTTACAGCTGAATATAATAATCCAAGTTCCATTGGATAAATATTTTTAAATTCAAAGCTGTATTTTTTCTTGAAGTCTTCATAGCCATCACCTTTTCTGTCCATCCAAGCTGTGTCTACTCCAACTTTCATATCATCTTTTAAATCTACAAGGTCTGATATTTTTTCTAAATTATGTTCTTTTGCATAATCTTCACGAACCATAAAGGCATAAGTATTTGCAAAACCATAAGATGGAAACCAAACTCTGTTAAATCTTTCTTTATATCCCTTTTGCACAGTGTCCATTGCAAGTTCTGGATCTGTAATAGGATCCATTGCAAGTTCTCCTGTTAGGGAAGTACCAGTATACATTCCACTAGAAATATTCACATCTCCATTTAACATAGTTGTGTGAATTAAAGTAGTAGAACCGAGATTATTTATTATATCTACTTTTAAATCATCAGAATAATGTTCAATCATTTGTTTTAGGATTTCTGCTAAAACTTGTTTTTCAGTATTATTTCCAGATGCTATTACTATATCTTTTTTTGCATTTTCACCAAGACCTGGAAGGGAACAAGATGTTAAGATTAAAGCACATAGAAATATTGAAAATATTTTTTTAAGCTTCACTTACTGCACCTCCTGAACTTTTAATAGGAGAAAGTTTCTCTTCTATTTTTCCAAGTAAAAAATCTGCAAGTAATGCCATAATAGTTACAGGAATTGTTCCCCAAATAATCATTGCAGGAATATAGTTTTGAAGCCCTGTAAATATATAATTACCAAGTCCTCCAGCACCTATATAGGAAGCAAGAGTTGCCCAAGCAAGTACATATACAGCAGAAAGTCTAATTCCACTCATAATAACAGGCATTGCCATTGGGATTTTTATTTTAAATAAAATTTGTTTTTCAGTCATTCCCATTCCCTTAGCAGCATCTATTAGATTTGGATCTACATTTACTATTCCAAGATAAGTATTTCTTAAAATTGGAAGTAGGGAATATATAAAAAGTGCTATTATAGCAGGTTTTTTACCAACACCTATAATAGTCATTATTGCAAGAAGGGCAAAGGATGGAATAGTTTGTAGTACTGATGCTACAGCCATTACAATTTTTGCTCCTAGTTGTGATTTTGTAATTAATATTCCAATGGGAACTGCAACAATTACACCTAAAAAAAGTGAAAATGCAGAAATATATAAATGTTCTACAGCTTTAAATAAGATTTCTATATAATTATTTGTAAGAAAATCAATCATTATTATCACCTTGAGCCTCATGAATTAATTCTTGGAAATTATCATCTTCATCAACTAAAGGTTCATCATCGCTTTCGTCGTCCTCACTCCATAAGTTAGTATAAATTGTATCAACTATTGAAGCACGAGTTACAAGGCCAACAAGTTGATTTTTTTCATTTACAACTGGAAGGTTTTTAAATTTCAATACATAAAATTGATGTATTGCCTCAATAATTTTAGTGTCATTTGAAATAGCAAAGGACTTAGTCATAATTTCTTTCATAGTAGGATTTCTTCTACCGACTTTTCCAAGATCAAATATTCCAACTACACCTTTTAGATAATTGTCATCATCTGTAATAAAAAGTGTATCAACACGTTTTTCTCTCATTAGAGAAATAGCCTCATAAGCTGTCTTATCTTCTGATATAGAGATAGGATTTTTTATCATAATTGTCTCTACAGTATTATAAGAAGTTTTAGCTTCATTTAGTTTTTCTTCACCAAGAAGTTCCTTAACATAATCTGTTGCAGGATATTTTAGTATATTTTCAGGAGTATCTTGTTGAATAATATTTCCCTTATCCATAATAACTATCTTATCTGCAAGAGTTAGAGCCTCATTCATATCATGAGTAACAAATATAAAAGTTTTACCTAGTTCTCTTTGAAGTTTTTTAACAAGTTGTTGAAGTGAATCTCTTGTTATTGGATCAAGTGCTCCAAAGGGTTCATCCATAAGTATAATATTTTGATCAGCAGCAAGAGCTCTAATTACTCCAATTCTTTGCTGTTGTCCTCCTGATAATTCTGAAGGATACTTATCTAGATAACTAATAGGTAAATCAACTTTTTCAATTAAATTTTCAGCAAGTGGACGAAGTTTGTCCTCGTTCCATTTTAAAAGTCTTGGAACCATAACTATATTTTCATAAATAGTCATATGTGGCATAAGACCAATTTGCTGAATAACATAACCAATTTCACGCCTTAATGCTACTGGATCATATTCCATTATATTTTTTCCATCAATTAGAATTTCTCCAGAAGTGGGTTCATTCATTCTGTTTATCATTCTCATACATGTAGTTTTACCTGAGCCTGAAGTACCTATGAAGCAGACAAATTGTCCATCTTCAATTTTGATATTTATATTTTCTGCAGCTACTTGATTGCCAGGATAAATTTTTGAAACATTTCTAAATTCAATCATATTTCATAATTCCTTTCTGTATAAATAGTCTAACTTTTGAGCTCACCTACTATATAGTTTATAGTAAAGTGTCCTACTTCGCAAATTTAGAATCCTTGTAAAGGTTTGCAAAATAGGTGAAAAAATGTTAAAATCTCTAGAATAGATATTAATTTAATACCCAGAATGGCTAAAAATGGCACATAAAAATTAGTTTACAAAAATAATGAAAAAATTTATTTAAAATAGGAGGCATTTATGAGATTAGTTATAGCAATACTTACTATCTTTATAGGAAGAAAGATTGGAAAATATTTAATGCTTAAAAAATTTACAAATAATCAAATGGATTTAATAAATGGAAAAGTTAAATCTGCAGAAATTAGCAATAAAGATATTTTAATGGGAACAGTAAGTAGAAAAGATGCAGAAAAAAATTTAAGCAAAGAAGAATATGATAATTTTATGATTAAATATTTAGAAATTTTTGATGATGATATAAAAAAGAAGATTAATATAGAAGATTTTTTATATAGAAAAATTAGAATAATTGCAAAATTTGACTTAATAGCACCCTTTAACAAATATTCAGGATCAGAAGAAAATATGTTTGAAGATGGTGAATTTGACGAAAAAAGAGATGAACTTAGAAAAACATATAATAATTATTTAAAAGAAAATACAGAAAATAAAAACATTATAGAATTTGAAACAAATTATTATAATACATATTGGAAAGGTATTTTTGAAAAGGGATTATTAGAATTAAATAACTAAAATAAAGCCACCTTTGGTGGCTTATTTTATTACCTCATTATATAGATAGATATTGTCTAAAATATGAGTGTTTTCTAAATGGTTATTTCCTAAAGCATTAGCTGTAATAGTAATATATTCATTATTGTTTTTTATTCCATAGGTTGCAAGGCAAAGACCAGCCTCAGGAGTAAAACCTGTTTTTGCACCTAAAATATAATTATTACTTATGGAATTATTTTCAACAGAATTAAAAAAACTACTTTTTAAAACTAGACCATTATAAGTAGTGTGTTTATTTTTAGTAAATATTGCCTTAAAATCTCCATCATTAAGAGAATAGGAAAGAAGTTTAGCTAAATCTTCTACAGTAGAGTAGTTTTTATTATTATGAAGTCCAGAAGAATTACTAAAATGAGAGTTTTTCATTTTTAATTTTTTAGCTTTTTTATTCATTAGCTTAACAAAATTTGCCTCATCTTTTGAAATAAAATATTCTATACTAGAAGTTGCATCAGCTCCAGAAGGAAGCATCGCTCCATATAATAAGTCTTTATATAATACATTATCTAAGGCTTTAAATCCTGCAATAGAGGCATGAGTATATGCTAGATTATCAAAAATATTATTTGGAATAGTTACTAATTCATTGATATTATCATATTCTTCAATACCTATAATAGTAGTCATTATTTTAGTTAGAGAAGCAGGGTATATTTTTTCATCTGGGTTTTTAGAATAAATAATCTCCTTAGTATTTAGATTAATTACAATTGCACTTTTACTAGAGATATTATTATCAAATATTTGTTTTTGCTCATCACTATAATTAAAATTAGTAGTAAAAGTATTTTCTTTATGAGCACTTATAAATCTTTTAAGCCTTACATTATTATCAAAAAAGGCAAACTTTATAAAAAACATCAATACAAATATAAATATAAATGCCCTTAAAAATTTTTTCAAAAAATCATCCTTTCTATATATTATTAATAAGTAGTTTTATTTTTAATAAAAACATACTTAATATATACTTTTCATTGATTATTATAAATTAAAGAAATTACAATTCTATTAAGAATATCTTAATAATAAAATAAGCCTATGAACTATTATGTCCATAGGCTTAAATTCTAGTTTTAAATTTTAAAAATCTTTAAAGGATTTATATAAATATATTGTTTAAGTTTTTCTAATGTTTTTTCTCGTAGAGAATTAAATTCATCATTATTTAGAGAAAAGATATCTACACTTTTTTCTGAAGGGACTATAGTAGGTTTTTCTGCTAGAAGATAAGTCTTTCCATTCATAGTAAAGTGTTTATCGCTTTTTGGATTAATATAATTTAGAGAATTAATATTAAAAGCGAAGGCATTGTCTGTAATATCGCTAAATACTCCATTAATATCTATTGCGATATTTTTATTAAATCTATAGTCTATTTCTTTTAGATTTAGATTGTAGTTGAATTCCTTTGATTTTTCATTAAAAGTACTTTTAGAATTTAGTATTTCTTCGTTGTCTATTAGTATATTACTTAATAATTTATTTGAGTTTTTATTATTTTCTAAAGTTCTATTATATTTAAAATCTTCTCCACTTAAATCAAATATTTCAAGTTCAATATTATCTGTTAAGTTTTTTTCTCCATTAAATGAAAGTTTTAAGACATTATTTGTTTCGTATTTATCGTGATGAGCATTTAAAACTACTGTTTTAGTAATATCTACAAGTAGTAGTTCTTCAGATTCATTTATATAAAATTTTGCATTAATAATTCCCTTGTCTTGATATTTGTCTAGTATTTCTTCGGATTTTTCTCTTAGAGAAGCATGAAGTGTATTTTCATCAAGATCTATATTATAACTTATACTATATGTAGAAATTAGATTTTCGTAAAAGTTTAAGGTGCTAAGTAATAGGTATTTAAAATCAAAGTAAGAAATTTCAAGATTATATTCTTCTAGGGAAGAACTATTGTATTTTTCTTTAATTTCTTCAGGTGCATCATTTATTTTAAATCTGTTTTCGTTTAACATTTCTTGTAAGTTGAAATCAACAAAAGATAAATAATAATCTTTTAAAGCTCCTAATGTATTTGGATATACAAAAAGGTCAAGTTTAATATTTTTTATATTTTCAATGTCTTTTTTGTCCATATTATCTTTATATTCTTTAGATAATAGGTCTGAGTTTAAAAGTTCTTCTCCATAATTTGAAAGGTTGATTTCATAGGTGTTAGAGTCTATGTTTTCGCTATGAAGATAGGCTTTATTATCTAGGAATCTATTATTTATAATTATTGGAGGTGCATCATTTTTTGATACATATATGTCTGAAAGAGCTTTTTTGGCAGTTAATTCTCTTTTGAATAAACTATTTATTTTATATATATTATTTGATTTATTGCATTTTGAAATCATAGAAAATTCATTTGTGAAATTTCCATCTTTTAAAAGTGCTTTATAAAATTTTTCGTTGTCTATTATAGGTATGAAGTCATCGTTTGTATTTATAAATTCTTTTTCAATATTTTCAATTGCTTTTTTTAGGACAATTTTAGGTTCTTTTTTAAGAGATTTACTAAAGGCATATCCTGCTGAAATGACAATTAATGTTGAAATTGTAATAATGAGTATTAAGTATTTTTTTATAAATTTAAGTAGCATTTCAAATCCTCCTTTTTATATAAAAAAATAAGGAGCTTAGCTCCTTATTATTCGATAGATGTTACCTTGTAACCTGCATCTGTAACTGCCTTTTTTAATATTTCATCATTTAAGTCTTCACCAGATACGGTTGCCTTCTTTCTGAACAAAGAAACTTTAACTTCATCTACACTATTAATTTCTTCTAAAGCTTTTTGAACTTTAGCTGAACAGTGTTCGCATGTCATATTATCTATATAAATTGATTTTTTCAAAATATCCCTCCTAGTATTAATTATATACCCAAATAAATTACATTTTTCAATATATATCTATAATAATTGACTATTATACATAATAAATAAAAAAAGTTTAAAAAGATATTGATTATCTACTATAATATAATTAGCAGATATTTTTGACTTTGGAGGTGCAATAATGGATTTAAAAAAGATTAAAGTTTTAATGGAAGAGGCAGTTTCAAATAGTGAATATTTAAAGAATGAAGGTAGTCTTGCAACATATATTCCAGAACTTGCAAAGGTAAGGGCGGATAATTATGGAGTATGTCTTGTAAAGACTAATGGAGATATTGTAACAAGTGGAGATAGTGAGATTAAATTTTCAATACAAAGTATTTCAAAGGTAATAGATTTAATAATGGCTCTTGAAGATGTTGGAGAGGAGAAGGTATTTTCTAAGGTTGGAACTGAGCCTACGGAATACAAGTTTAATTCTATTAGACCGATTAAGGAAAAAGCGGCAAATCCATTAATAAATGCAGGTGCTATTACAACTTGTTCTTTAATAAAGGGAAGTAATGTAGATGAAAAATTTAATAGGGTTATAGATAAGTTAAAGAAATTATCAGATAGTGATGATGTAGTTTTCTTAGAAGAAATATATCACTCAGAAATGAAAACTACTGATATAAATAGATCAATTGCTTATTATTTAAAAAGTATTGGAATAATTGAAGATGATGCTGAGGGAATTTTAGATCTTTATATTAGAAATTGTGCAATAGGTTTAAATATTAAAGAGCTTGCTCATATTGCTGCTGTTCTTGCAAATGGAGGTAAATCTCTAGATGGTAAAGACGTTTTAATAGATAAAGAAGTAGTAAAGACAACTCTTGCTTTAATGGCAGCTTGTGGAATGTATGAAGAAAGTGGAAAGTATCTTATAGATGTTGGTTTTCCATCAAAAAGCGGTGTAGGTGGAGCTATTATAGGAATAATCCCTGGAAAGTGTGGGATATGCACATATTCACCAAGGCTTGATAGTTCTGGAAATAGTGTAAGAGGAAAGAAAATTCTTTCTGAAATGTCAAAATCTCTAGATTTAAACATATTTATATAGAATTTTTTACTTTAATAAAGTTTAAGGTATAATTAATAAGGAAGGATTTTATGAAAAATTTAAAAAAAGGCATAATTTTATCATTATTACTTATTGTTATATCTACGCTAACATCTTGTAATAGCAAAGAGGTGGATAGTAAACAAATAAAAGAAGAAGCATATAAATCAGAAGTTGTAAGTGAATTTTCAATAGATGAAGAGGAAAACAAATTTAATATTGCTGATGTTTCTTTTACATACCCAAAAGATTTAACTATACTTTTTTCTGAAAATAAAGAAGATAGTGAAGATATAATTAAGGAAGATTTAAATAATCTAGGCCTTGATTGTAATGATGTATTTCCAAGGGATTATGAAGAAAACTCAGAGGCTCTTTTAGTAAAGATAAAGGGTGAATACTATCCTATGAATATTAGAGTATATGTAAGTCAAAATCCAAAATACAAAAATTTAAAAAATAATGAAAATGAAGTTCAAGATTTTATTGAATCAGAACTTGAAAAAACTTTTGATGAAAGAACTAAAGAGGTAGAAGTTAGAAAGTACAGATTAAGAGAATATGATGCACCTTTAATATCTTGTAGATCTGAGTATAAAAAAGAATATCCTCTTTTATTAAAATCAAGCAGGGTCTCTTTTATATATAAAGATAAGTTATATATGTTAATATTTACTACTTTAGATGAAAGATTTGCAATAGATTATAATGAATTTAAAGATTTTTTAAA
Organism: Peptoniphilus stercorisuis; assembly: GCF_017874395.1. Taxonomy (GTDB): domain Bacteria; phylum Bacillota; class Clostridia; order Tissierellales; family Peptoniphilaceae; genus Anaerosphaera; species Anaerosphaera stercorisuis. The sequence continues at coordinate 50,140 of NZ_JAGGLJ010000012.1, forward strand.
TACAATTGAATTTAATTAAGTTTAAACCATAGGGATATCTCTATGGTTTTTTTAAATAAAATTAAAAAATAATAAAATAATTAAAAAAATAATAAAATAATTAAAAAAATAATAAAATCCCATAAGCCTGAGTATCAATGGAAAATCTCCAATAAATTTTTAGATAAGATAGACTAAATTATTGTGTTAAAAATTTAACTTTTAAAAACATTGCATATTCATTAATTTAATCGGGTAAATTAAAATTAAGTAGAACAATATAGGACGTTGTAAATATATTTAATAGATTATATCTATAATTCATCTACTTAATTATAGATATGGAAAGAGGTGCATTAATTTTGAAAAGACCAGATGTAAAATTTGAAAAAGAGTATTCCTTATTTATTGGAGGACAATGGGTAAAAGCTTCTGATGGAGCAACAATGAAAGCATATTGTCCAGCAGATGGATCTCATCTTGCAGATATAGCTCAGGCTACTGCAGAAGATGTAGATAAAGCTGTAAAAGCTGCATGGGAAGCATTTCCTAAATGGAGCAAAACTACAAAACAAGAAAGAGCAAAAATACTTAATAAAATTGCAGATGTAATTGATGAAAATGCAGAACACCTTGCAATGGTTGAAACTCTTGATAATGGTAAACCTATTCGTGAAACATTAGGTGTAGACATACCAGAAGCTGCAAATCACTTTAGATATTTTGCAGGAGTCATAGAAGCAGACGAAGGAAGCTTAAATGTACTTGATAAAGATAATCTTTCTCTTGTATTAAGGGAACCACTGGGTGTGGTAGGACAAATTGTTCCTTGGAATTTTCCGTTTTTAATGGGAGCATGGAAACTTGCTCCAGTTTTAGCTGCAGGAGATTGTACTGTTTTAAAACCATCTAGTACAACTTCATTATCAGTCTTAGAACTTATTAAATTAATTGAAGATATTGTTCCTGCTGGAGTTATAAATATAATTACAGGTTCAGGTTCAAAATCGGGACAATATATGCTAGATCATGAAGGCTTTAGTAAGTTTGCCTTTACTGGATCAACAGAAGTTGGATATAATGTAGCACGTGCTGCAGCTGATAAATTAATTCCAGCAACTCTTGAACTTGGTGGTAAAAGTGCAAATATATTCTTTAAGGACTGTGATATGGATCTTGCAATAGATGGACTATTACTTGGAATATTATTTAATCAAGGTCAAGTTTGTTGTGCAGGTTCAAGAATCTTTGTTCAAGAAGATATTTATGATGAATTTGTAAAAAGGGCAGTAGAAGAATTTAAAAAAGTAAAAGTAGGACTTCCTTGGGATCCAAAGACACAAATGGGTGCACAAATCAACAAAGGACAAGTAAGTAAGATTTTAAAATATATAGATATTGCAAAAGATGAGGGTGCAGAAATCTCTGCTGGAGGATGTCAAATATTAGAAGATAAATTAAGTGATGGATTCTTTATGATGCCAACACTAATTACTAATGTAACTAATGATATGACTGTTGCAAGAGAGGAAATTTTTGGACCAGTTGCATCTGTTATTAAATTTAAATATGAAGAAGATGTAATAAAGATGGCTAATGATTCAGAATATGGTCTAGGTGGAGCAGTTTGGACAAGAGATATTAATAAGGCAATAAGAGTGTCTAAAGCTATGGAAACTGGAAGAGTTTGGGTAAATACTTATAACTCAATTCCAGCAGGAGCTCCTTTTGGAGGATACAAAAAATCAGGAATTGGCCGTGAAACTCACAAGATGATCCTTGATGCTTATTCACAAGTTAAAAATATTATAATTAATACTTCTGAAAAGCCAAGTGGCTTTTATAATATTTAAGATTTAAAGATTAATTGTATAAATAAAAAAGACTTAAGATAAAATCTTAAGTCTTTTTTATTAGCCTGAATATTTTTCTTTTAAAAATCCATATCCATTAGTATCAAGTGAATTTTTAACCCATTTTCTAAGTTCTGAAGATTTTATAACTACTCTATCACCAAAGTTTCTTTCAACATCTCTTACGATTAGTGAAATATCAGATTGGTTTATATAGGAGTTATCTCCAAGAGCAGAAGCTGCTCTTTCAAGAGAATAGGCAATTTTTTTACTTGAATAATTTTCTAGATATCCTTCGAATTTTAAAACATATCTCTCACCAGGTTTACAAGATTCATGTTCACAAACTAATTTGTCAAGTACATAGGTCTCAACTTTTTCTAGAAGAGAAATACTTTCATCAAGACTTAAATTCTCTTCTTTAATTTTTGTTGTTATATTTTCACCTAATTTGTTTACAAGATCTTTCATAAAAACCTCCTAGTCTTCCTCTACAGGAATTGGCTTTTTAACTATGTGTTTGTAATAAACTTGTTCAACTATCATTGAAATAGCATTATCTCCAGCTACGTTAGCTGCTGTACCAAAACTATCTTGAGTTAAATATAGGGAAATCAAGATTGAAGCAAGTGGTCCATCAGATGGAATACCTACAACTGGTAAAAATGGTAAAGCACTCATAACAGCTCCTCCTGGAGCACCTGGTGCTGCAACCATAGCAATACCAAGTATTCCTATGAATTTAATCATAAGAGCGTAGCTATGTGGCATTTGATACATGTGAAGTAATGTAAATACACATGCTGTAAGAGTAATTATAGATCCTGGCATATGGCATGTAGCACATAGAGGAATTACGAATTCTCTTATTTGTTTACTTACCCCAATTTTTTTATTACACTCAACGTTTACTGGGATAGAAGCTGCAGAAGATTGTGTACCAACTGCTGTTAAATATCCTGGTATTGCTTTTTTAAATGAAGCAAATGGATTTTTCTTTGAGTAAGTTCCTGCAATAAGAAATAGAACTACTAAATAGATTAAGTGTAGTGCAATTATACAAACGAATATTTTTACGAATATTTGTAGTATTGCAAATACTGATCCTGAGTAAGCCATATTAGCGAAGTTACCAAAGATAAATAGTGGTAGTAATGGAATAATTGCCTTTTCTAAAACCATATTAATAATATCGCTAAATTCATTAACTAATTTGTAAAATCCTTGTCCTGAACCATTTTGTCTAAGTATTGAAATACAAAGTCCCATCATAAATGCAAGTACAAGTGCTGATGTAACATCCATAATAGGGTTTAGTGGAATTTCAAATACTGCTTCTAAACTTCTTCCTGTTGCTTCTGTAATATCAGCTGCCATTTCTTTAGAGATAAAACTTGGGAAGATTGATTTAGCCATAAAGTATGAAGCAGAACCTGCTACTAATGTAGATAGGTATGAAAGTCCAGCTGTTGCTAGAAGTAATTTTCCTGCACCTTCAGATAAATCTGATATACCCTTTGTAACAAATGCCATTATCATTAATGGAATTATGAAGTTTAAGAATTTACCAAAGTTTGAGGAAATAGTAACTGCAATTTGAGTAACTATTGCTGGTAATTGAGTTCCAACTATAATACCAAGAATAATAGCAATAATGAGCTTAGGGATTAGGCCCATCTTTTTCTTTTCATTAGCCATGTCTAACTCTCCTTTTGATTTTTTAAATTATTTATTTTTTCCTAAAAACTCTTCTCTAATCCTTTGACCAGTTTTAGTTCCTGCAAGACCACCTATTCCTGTTTCTCTTAATGATTCATGAAGTGAACGCCCAACCTCTCCCATTGCTTGAGCAACTTCATCAAAAGGAACAATAGATGTTATTCCAGCAAGCGCCATATCTGCTGAAATAAATGCATTCATAACTCCAGAGGCATTTCTAAAAGTGCATGGATATTTTACTAAACCTGCTATAGGATCGCATACAAGACCTAAAACATTTACTAATGTTATACTTGCTGCGTGAAGAGCTTGTTCAGGTGTACCACCTGCCATAGTTACTAGGGCACTTGCTGCCATTGCAGATGCAGAACCACATTCGGCTTGACATCCACCCTCAGCTCCTGCAAAAGTTGCATATTTTGCAATAATTTGACCAATGGCAATAGAAGTTAAAAGTCCTTTTGCTACAGTTTCATCGTCAAATCCGTATTTTTCTTTAGCTGAGACAATTGTTGCTGGCATAATACCAGCTGATCCTGCTGTTGGAGCAGCTACAATTTTACCCATTTGATCATTTACTTCTGCTGTTGAAAAAGCTCTTGCCATAGTTCTAACTAAAAACTTGCCAACAAGAGGTTCTTTTTCCTTTTGATAATCAAAAAACATTTTTGAAAAACCATCAGTCATACCAAAATTAGTAGTATTTGATTTTTCTAGATTTTCAATTGCAGAAGCTTCCATAACATTTATTATTTCAATTAATTGAGCATAGATTTCAGCATCAGATTTTTTAGAATTTTTCATCTCTTCTACTAAAACCAAGTCATAAATGTGACAATTTTTCTCTTTACATACTTCTATAATTTCATTTGCAGTATTATACATAATTAAACCCCCATGTATTTTGTAATATTAAATCTGTCAGCTTTTAAAATAGCATCTTTTAAATTATCTGAAAGCTCTCTGTCGATTTCTACAGTTAGTGTAACAATATTTTTAAGTTTATCTTTTTTTGTATTTATAGATTCAATATTGTAATTATTACCTGCTAATAAAGATGAAACATAAGCTACTGCACCTTTTTGTTCGTCATATTGAAGAAGTATAGTAGGGAATTCTCCTCTAAAATCTATCTCCATTCCATCAATATTTACAATTGTTATAGCGCCTCCGCCAATAGATGTGCCAATAACATATTCATCAGGTTTGTTTTCATAGTGAAAAACTATCTTTACAGTATTAGGATGATATTTTTCACCTAAATCAGTTGTTTTAAAAGAATATTCTATACCTTTTTCTTTAGCAATATTAAAAGAGTCTCTTATTCTTTCATCATCTGTATCAAAGTTTAAGATACCTCCAATTAAAGCCTTATCAGTTCCATGTCCTTTGTAAGTTAAAGCAAAGGAACCATGTAGTAAAAAGTCTACTGATTTGAAATCATTTCCGCAAATTTTTAAAGCAGTTCTTGCAATTCTACAAGCACCTGCAGTGTGTGAACTTGAAGGTCCTATCATAATAGGTCCTAAAACATCAAATGCACTATATTCAGCCATAAATATACCTCCTTAATTTCTCTAATATACCTTATAAATACATTCTATCACCTATTTATATAAAATTACAGTTAAAAGTAATAAAAGTGCAGAACTCCAAAAAGGAAAACGTAATCAATATATATTATATCAGTTATGCCAAAAAAAATAAAAAATAAAAGCTGTAAAAGCTGATAAAATACAGATTTAGACTTGAAGTTTATTTAGCGCTTGATGTATTAATATAAATCTAAAAATTAATGTTTTTTTAAAATTTCAAATTATAATAATTGCCAAAATTGTATAATATATAATATAATAAATTTAATATAAAAAACAAAGGAGGCAATATGGTAAGGAAGAAAAGAGAAAAAGACCAAGAAATTGGCGGATTTTTAAAGAGTATTGAGAAAATAGGTAATAAACTACCCCATCCTGCAATGTTATTCGTGTTATTATCAGTAATAGTTATTGTAATATCACATTTTGTAGCTAAAAATGGAGCAAGTGTTACCTATTTTGATGCAAAGGCAAAGGAAGAAGTTACAAAATCAGCAGTATCTTTATTAAATAAAGATGGGCTTTTTTACATTTTTAACTCAGCAACTACAAACTTCACTGGTTTTGCACCACTTGGTACTGTGCTTGTAGCTATGATTGGAGTTGGTGTAGCAGAATGGACTGGATTATTTAATGCAAGTCTTAAGAAACTACTAATAAATGCCAATCCAAGATATTTAACACCTATTGTAGTATTTGCAGGTATTATTTCAAATATTGCATCAGATGCTGGATATGTTGTAGTAGTTCCAATTGGAGCTATTATATTTGCTATGGCAGGAAGACATCCATTAGCTGGTATTGCAGCAGCCTTTGCTGGTGTATCTGGAGGATTTTCAGCAAATCTTGTAATAGGAACTACTGATCCTCTTCTTACAGGAATTACGAATCAAGCGCTATTAGCATCAGGTATTGATATGCAACTTGCGCCAACATGTAACTGGTATTTTTTAGCTGTATCAACAATATTTCTAACAATAGTTGGAACTTTAGTTACAGATAAAATTGTAGAGCCTAATTTAGGAAAATATACAGGACATTATAAATCAGATGATAGTGAATTATCAGAGCTTGAAAATAAAGGATTAAAAAAAGCTCTTATTGGACTTATAGTTTATGTAATTATAATGAGCTTTTTAATGTTTCCTAAAAATGCAGCCTTTAGATCATTCCAAGAAGATATTGGAAAAAATACTTTAAAGGAATTTTTAGATAATGGACTTATACCAGCAATATTATTATTATTTTTAATACCAGGACTTATTTATGGAAAGACAACTGGAAAGATAAAGTCTTCTCATGACTTAGTAGAAGCTATGACTGAGGCTATGAAATCAATGGGAGGATATATGATTCTTTCATTCTTTGCTTCTCAATTTATAGCTTATTTTGGAAAGACAAATCTAGGTGTTTTAGTTTCTTATAATGGAGCGAAATTTTTAGATGCAATAGGACTTAAAGGTCTTCCTTTAATAATATTATTTATATTATTATCAGCATTTTTAAATTTATTTATGGGATCAGCTTCAGCAAAATGGGCTATAATGGCACCGATTTTTGTGCCGATGATGTCAAATCTAGGACTATCACCTGCACTTACTCAAGTTGCATATAGAATAGGAGACTCAGCAACAAATATAATAACTCCACTTATGAGTTATTTTCCAATGATTGTTGTTTTTCTAAAAAAATATGATGAAGAATCAGGTCTTGGAACATTAATTTCAATGATGCTTCCATATTCTATATTCTTTTTAATATTTTGGACTATTCTAATGGCCTTTTGGATGTTCTTTAAACTTCCATTAGGACCTGGAGTTCCAATATTTATGTAAAAAAAGATCACCCTTATGATTATAATACCTCTAGAGTACACACTAAATAAAAAGTATAATATACTTAATTTAGAAAACTTTGGAGGTGTTATTTTTTTATGGGAAAACAT
>NZ_JAGGLJ010000013.1 GCF_017874395.1 Peptoniphilus stercorisuis
GCTCATTTTTTACGCCTTTTGAGGCGTAGCAAGTAAAAAAGGGCCTTGTGCCCGTAAATTAAAAACCACCGGCTAGGCCGGTGGATATTTATTTAATATTACTATTTAGTATTAAATAATAATATTAACTATACTAATATTTAATAGAATTTATTTTTAAGGGTATAATAAATATTAAGATAAAGACATTAGAGGAGGTATTATTTTGGAATATCTAGTTTGTATAAAACAAGTTCCGCAAGTTTCTAAAATGAAAATAGATGAAAACAATAACTTAATAAGAGAAGGTGTAAAAAGCATTGTAAATCCAGCTGATTTAAATGCTTTAACTTATGCTTTAAAATTAAGAGATAAAACAGGTGGCAGAGTGACAATATTAACTATGGGACCACCTAGTGCAGATGAAGCTTTAAGAGAATGTATTGCTATGGGAGCAGATAGAGGATTTATTGTAAGTTCAAGAGATTTTAAAGGATCAGATACTCTTGCAACTAGTTATACATTAACTATGGGAGTTAAATATTTAGGTGATTTTGATATAATTTTCACAGGTACACAGACTATTGATGGAGATACAGGACAAGTTGGTCCAGAACTTGCTGAAAATCTCAATATAAATCAAATAGGCTATGTTAAAGAAATAGATTTTGAAGATGGAAAAATTATTGCAACAAGAGAAAGTAAAGATGGAATGCAAGTAGTAGAGGCAAAAATTCCAGCTCTTGTAAGTGTTGTAAGAAATGCAAATGAAGTAATAAAACCTAGTGAAGAAGATTTTGAAAAAGTTAAAGATATGACTTTTGAAATATTAAGCCCAGAAGATATTTTAGCTGATAGTTCAAAAATTGGAATTAGTGGTTCTCCTACTGTAGTAGTTGAAGTATTTCCTCCAGAAGAAAAGAAAACAGGAGTGATGATTCAAGGAAAAGATACAGAAGATAAAGTTAATCAACTTGTGAAGATTTTGGAAGAAAAAACAACTTTAGGATGGTGAGAACATGGATTATAAAAATATTTTAGTTGTAATTGATAAAAATAAGTCAAATGGTGAAATTACAAATTTATCTAGAGAACTACTTGCAAAAGCTAGAGAAATGGCAGATGAATTAGGCGAAAAAGTAATATCTTTAGCTATTGGAAATAATATGAAAGATATTGCTAAAGAAGCAGTATTTTATGGATCAGATAAGTCTATTTATGTAGATGATGAATTATTAGAAGATTATACAACAATTCCATATACAAGAGTTTTAGATGAAATTATAGATAAATATATGCCAATGGCTGTATTAATAGGTGCAAATACAGATGGACGTGATTTAGGTGGTAGAATTTGTGCAAGAAGACAAATTGGACTTGTTGCAGATTGTTCTGATATAGAACTTACAGAAGATAAAAAAGATATTAAATGGATAAGACCTACTTTTGATGGTAAATTATTTTCAGATATAAGAATTTCAAGTTTTCCAAAAATAGGAACTGTTGCATCGGGAGTATTTAAAGGTGCAAAAAAAGATGAAAGTAGAGATGCAGAAATTATAAAAGAAAATATAACTTTACCTGAAGAAGATATACTTACTATTGTAAAAGAATTTATAAAATATCCACAAAAAGAAAAATCCCTTTCAAATTGTGACATTATAGTAAGTGGGGGAATGGGAATAGGAGAAAAAGAAAATTGGCACTTAATAGAAGAACTTGCAGATGCAGTTCATGGGCTTGTTGGTGCTACAAAACCTGTATGTGATATGGGCTGGGTTCCTGTTGAAGATCAAATTGGATCAACAGGTGTAAGAGTTGCACCAAAACTTTATATAGCTGTTGGAATATCAGGTGCAATACAACATATTGCAGGAATAAAAAAATCAGATATTATTATAGCTATTAATAATGATCCTGAAGCACCAATTTTTAAACATGCACATTATGGTTTAGTTGGTGATTTATTTGAAGTTGTGCCAATGCTTACTAAAAAAATAAAAGAATTAAATTAATATAAATAAAAGACTGTAGAAAAATCTACAGCCTTTTTTATTTAAATTTTAAAGATTTCAAAATTTACAAATAATAGAAATAATGAATATATAGTTGAGATTATAAATATTTTATTTTCTAACTTTCCACCAGTTTTAATTGTAATAGGTGCAGAAAATCTTTTCTTTAAAGGATAAAAAATCTGTAATCCTCTTGGATTGAAAAAATCTGCAATTAAGTGAGTTATATATCCAATTAAAAATCCATAGTAAATTTCATTTAATAAATATTTTTCGCTTATTATTTTTACGACTATACTTGCTAGAAAAAGCCCCAAAAAACTATGGGTAAAAGTTCTATGACTTGAATATCCAAGTAGTATTAATACTATTCCAAGAGGTAGAAATATTTCATTATCACTAATAAAGTGAAAATATATAGAAATACAACCTAAGGTAAAGTATAGAATAAATTTAGAAAATCCATTTTGAAATAATAAAATTTTTTGATTTAATTTAGCTTTTGGATGATCTAAATCTGGAATAAGTGAACTAATTAAAGAAAAAGCAAGTATTAAAGCTTTAGATTTAATTGGTAAATTTGTCGTTAAAGTAAGTGAAGCAGTTGCTCCTAGTGCTAAATGTGTTTTGCCTGTCATAAAATCTCCCTTGTTGATATTTTAAAGTATTAATTATAAAGTAAAAAGAACATCTATTCAAGGGAAGTATTAATAATTAAAGTGTTATTTGTGATTACAAGTACATCTTCCAAATTTTTCAATACAATTACATTTAATATTGTTATTAGCTTCTTTTTCAGAAAGAGTTGTTTTTAAATCCTCTATGTCTTTAGAACTAAGCTCATTAGATTCTATTAAATATTTAATCATTTTTCCAATACCCTTACTACATATTTTATAAGCTGCATCATTAAAAATAGCCTCTTGAGCTTCTTTTTCAGTCATAAGTGGAATATAAATATTTTTATTTCCTTCTTTTTTTACAATAAGTACATTTTTATCTACAAGTCTTGCAAGCATTGTTTTAATAGTAGTAGGTTTCCAACTATTAGTTTCTGAAAGAATATTTATAACATCTCTACTAGTTGTGTTTTTGTAGGACCAGATAACTTTCATAATATCTAGTTCAGCATTAGAAATATTTAACTTTTTTTCTTCCATAATATACCTCCTAAAGAAAATGACTACATTTGTAGTCTAATTATTTAAATTATATATTCTTTTTAAAAAAAGTCAATATAATTTAAGTTATGTAATTAATATATTTAATCTCTAAATAAGTAAAATAAGAGCTTTTATATGGTATAATGCAATTATAATTTAGAAAGGGTGAATAATATTATGAATGAAAAAAGATTAGAAAAAGTTTTAGAAAAGATGAAAGAAGACAATTTAGATCAACTTTTACTTTGTGATCCTTCTTCGATATTTTATTTAACAAATAAATGGATTTACCCTGGAGAGAGAATGCATATTCTTAGCATTGTCTCCAATGGCGATGTTAAGTTTTTTGTAAATAAACTATTTCCTATAGAAGAAGATTTAGGTGTTGAAATAGTATGGCTTGATGATACAGATGAACAAATTAAAATTTTGTCTGATTATGTAATACCTAGATTTGTAGGTGTAGATAAAGATTTATCTGCTAAGTTTTTAATTCCTATTATGAATGTAGTAGATGATGCAGATTTTATAGTTGGTTCTTATATAATAGATAATTTAAGAGCTATAAAAGATGAAGATGAAATAGTAAATATGAAAAAATCCTCTAGTTTAAATGATAAAGCTATGGAAAAGATGAAAGATAAATTAAGTTTAGATTTATCTGAAAAAGAGATGGGTAGATTTCTTGCAGATACATATGAAGAGCTTGGAGCTAGTGGTTTTTCCTTTGATCCTATAATAGCTTATGGGAAAAATGCATCAAATCCACATCATGAAAATGATGATTCTAAAAAAGAGATTGGAGATTCAATAGTTGTAGATATGGGATGTAGATATTTAGATTATTGTTCTGATATGACTAGAACTTTCTTTTATAAGGAAGTAAGTGATGAAGATAAAAAAGTATATGATACAGTTCTTCTTGCAAATTTAAAAGCAATAGAGAAAATTAAACCAGGAGAATTATTATCAAATATAGATAAAGCGGCAAGAGATGTAATTGAAGAAGCAGGTTATGGAGAATACTTTACTCATAGAACAGGACATTTTATAGGTCTTGAAACTCATGATAAGGGAGATGTATCTTCAGCAAATCACAATATTTGTGAAGTTGGAAATATTTTTTCTATTGAACCAGGTATATATATTCCAGGTGGAGTAGGAGTTAGAATAGAAGATCTTGTACTTGTAACAGAAGATGGATGTGAGATTTTAAATTCTTATCCTAAAGAACTTCAAATTATTAATAATTAAATAAAAGACAATAGACGTTTTGTTTAAATACTTAACGTCTTTTTTATTTAATATAGTGACTTTTATATTAAACTAATATAATATTTAAGATAGTTTAATAAATATAAAAATATTGTTAATTAGGAGGAAAGATGGAAAAAAATAAACTTGGAACTGAGAATGTAAAAAGCCTTCTTATTTCACTTGCAATTCCAGCTATAATAGGACAACTTGTAAGTCTTATATATAATATAGTAGATAGAATATACATAGGAAGAATAAGTGATATTGGCTCAACTGCACTTACTGGTGTTGGAGTTTGTGCACCACTTTTAATAGTTATATCAGCCTTTGCAGTTTTAGTTGGAATAGGAGGAGCTCCAAGAGCCTCTATTAAAATGGGTGAGGATAAAAAAGATGAAGCAGAAGATATTTTAGGTAATTGTTTTATTACTCTTGTATTAATTTCTGCAATACTTACGATTTTATTTTTTATATTTAATGAAAGATTACTTATTTTATTTGGTGCTAGTGAAAAAACTCTTCCCTATGCACTTGAATATATGAATATATATACTGTAGGAATAATATTTGTATCTATAACTATAGGACTTAATCCCTTTATTACAGCTCAAGGTTTTGCAAATATTAGTATGATGACTATTTCAATAGGTGCTATATTAAATATTGTACTAGATCCGATTTTTATTTATGGACTTAATATGGGAGTTAAAGGAGCTGCTCTTGCAACTACAATATCTCAAGGAGTATCTGCAATATTTGTAATGTATTTTTTATGTAAGAGATCTAATTTGAGAATTAAAAAAAAGAATTTTAAATTAAAAAAATCTATTATGATTCCTGTATTATTTCTTGGATTATCACCTTTTGTAATGCAAATAACAGAAAGTTTTTTAATGATTGCCTTTAATGCACAACTTCAAGTATATGGTGGAGATTTAGCCGTTGGAGCAATGACAATAGCAACTACTGCAATGAATTTTATATTTTTACCTTTATCAGGTATAACTCAAGGTGCTCAGCCTATTATGAGTTATAATTATGGAGCAAAAAATAAAGAGAGAATGAAAGAAACCTTTAAATACTTAGTAAAGGCCGCTATGACATATAGTGTTTTATTCTTTTTATTTATTATGATATGCCCAAGATTTTTTGCATCACTTTTTACAAAGGATAAGGAATTAATAGAAATAACAGTAAAAGGACTTAGAGTTTATTTAGCTGGGGCTATAGCAGTTGGAGTTCAAACTTCTTGCCAACATACATTATTAGCTTTAGGAAATGCTAAGACTTCGCTATTTTTAGCACTTCTTAGAAAAATAGTCCTTTTAATTCCATTAATTTATATATTACCAAGATTTTTTGAAAATAAAGTTTTTGCAGTTTTTGTTGCAGAGCCAATAGCAGACATATTATCAGCAATTGTAACGGCTACACTTTTTTATAGATATTTTAAAAAAGTTTTAAATGAAATTAGCTAAAAGAAAAAAAGAGGATTAATCCTCTTTTTCTTTTTTGTCTTCTTCAGTTTTATTAAAGTCTTCAATAATTTCTTCTGCTTCTTTTTCACGATCTTTTAAATCATTTTTTAAATCTTCAAGATAATTATTTAAAGTTATTTTTTCGCTATTATAAAGTTCTCTTATAGTTTTATCAATATTAAGAGCATTTCTTTTAACAAGTTCTTTTCTTATTTTATTTAATATTAGTATTTTTTCGCCATTATATCCATCTAAAAGTTTTAAAATATCTTCATATACAATTTCAGTTATAGTTGGATTGATGCCATTTGTAGTTATTCCAACAGTTAAACCTTCCTTAGAAAGGGTCTTATTCATTAGAAGTGTTGAATTTGAAATAATATCGCATCTTTCATAGGGGATTTTGGATTTTTCAGCTCTTTTTTCAAGGGCATAATTTAAATCAAAACTATGAGTTGCTATTATTAAGTAATCATATCCAAAGAAAACAAAATTTTTATCTATTGTTCCTTTTTTAAGTAATACTCTTTCAGAATGCTCATCAGAAAGTTTAAAAATTTCTTCTATAAAATCCTCAGAAATTACATATATTTTAAATTCTGAATCAAGAAGTCTTTTTATTCTGTCATAGGCCATTAATCCACCGCCTATTACAAGAACTGTTTTATTTTGTGTATCAAAGCTCATTGGTAAGTAACGCATAATATTCCTCCTTACTATATAAATACCTAAAACTAAAATATAATAACATATTCAGTTACAAATTATAAGAAAATGTTAACATAATGTTTCTAAAATGAAGTAATTGCAATAAAGTTGTAATATGGATTGATATTTTCTTATGTTATAATATGGGTAAGTTAGAATTTATTTTGAATGGAGGTATAAAGAATGAATTCAAAGAAAATTAATAAAGCGCTGTCTATTGGACTTTGTGCAGCTGCTCTAGTACCAAGTGTTGTTTCAGCTAAAGAGTTTAAAGATGTGAAACAAAATGGGGGATTTGCTTGGGCATATGAATATATAGATGAGTTAAGTGATAAAGGTATAATAGACGGATATCCAAATGGAAATTTTGAACCAGATAGACCTGTTAGTTTAGAAGAAACTTTTCAATTATTAAAGGGAATTATAAATCCATCTAGCTCTGAGATAAAAGATGCTGTAAGTAAATATGGAAGTCTTTGCGATGATATGGGAGTTTCATCATGGGCTAAAGAACCAATATCAGTAGCATTATCAAGAGGAATCATTACAGATTATGATTTAAAACAAGCTAAAGATAAAGATTTACTTGGACCAAAGAGAACAACTTATCCAGATAGAAATACTGTATCTGTATATTTTGCAAAGGGATTAAATTTATCTGAATCAGGAGATGAATCTCTTTTAAAACACAATGATAAAAATTCTATTCCAAATGTAACTAAGGGATATTTAGCATCTCTTGTAAAAGCAGGTATTTTTGATGCTACAGGATCTAATGGATATTTCAAAGGAGATAGACATATAAGAAGATCTGAAATGGCAAAAATTACTAAATTATCCTATGACCATGCTAAAAATGTAGGAATTGATCTTGAAGAAAAGACAATAGATGGAAAAGTAATATTAGCTACTACATTAAATAATTTAGATACTATTATTACAGAAAAAGACAATAAGAGATCTCAATTTAGAGTTGATTCAAGTACTATATATAAAATGAAAGACAAAACTGTTTCATTTAAAGATATTAAACCAGAACAAGAAGTTAAAATAACTTATGTTAAAAATGGTGATGATACAGTAACTGGACTTGCTAAGAAAATTGAAATTATAAATTCAGAGAAAAATCTAATTGGATATGTAACTGATTCAACTTCAGATAGCTTTACAGTAAAATATAAAGAATATGATAAAGATAAACTTGAAACAACTGAAGATAAAATTAAAACAACTGACAATGCTAAATTTAAATTAGAAAAAGATGCAAAAATTTATAAATATGGCAAAAAAATCAACGAAAAAGATTTAAAAGTTGATGATATTATTGAATTTGCAACAAATGCAGATGGCGATGTAAAAGAAGCTTATGTATATCCTGAAAAAGGATCTGTAACTGGAAAAATTACAGATATAACTGAGGGAACTTCATCAAAAAGAGAAACTATAACATTAAAACTTGATGATGATAAGAAATACACTTTCTATGGAAAGAAAAACAAAGATAAAGATAGTGACAATCCATTCTACTCATCTAAATCTGATAGCTTATTTAAAGATTTAAAAGAAGGAAGAGAAGTAACTCTTCAATTAAATTATAAAATAGTAACTAAAATTGGAAAAGAAAATACATCTGATTATGTACTTGGAAAAATTACAGAGGCAAAAGAATATGATGAATCAGAAAGAGGAAGAATTGGTTATATAAAAATTGAAACTAATAAAAATAGAGAAGAAAAATATTATATAACTAAGGACACTAAATTTAAAGATGATACATCTTCTGCTAAAAATCCTCAAAGAAGAATTGAAGATTTAAAAGGTGAAACTGTTAAACTTGTTTTAGATGGAGATGACATTGAAACTCTTACAAAAATTGACAAAAACAGTGCTATTGATGCAGTAGCTCAAATAGTGAGAACAAAAACAGATGATAAAGGATATCAAAAAGAATATACTATTAAAATTCTTGATAAAGGATATGGAAATGTATCAAGAGGAGATAAATTCACATTTAAAACTGAAAATGACTTTGATAAATGGGAAGTTATTAGAATCACTGGTCAAATGTATAAAGGTGATTTAGAAGAAATATATATTGAGCATATTGAATATGAAGATGAAGAATTAGATAGATACAATGATTTTAATTATTCTGCAAGTAAAAAAAGCAGTAATGACTATAAAATAAAGTGGAGTTAAACTAAAATAAAAGGGCACTGGAAACAGTGCTTTTTTTATTGTAAGATTTGGGTAATATCTAAGTATAAGAGATTGAAATTATGTTATAATTATAAGACAAATGGGAGGATTTAATGAAAAAAAATATAAATAAGATTACTTCAATTGTACTATTAAGTACATTTTTAATTAGCAATTCAGTTTATGCTAAAAGTTTTAGTGATTTAAGTAAAAAAGGTGACTATCAATGGGCTTATAGCGCAGTAGATCAACTTTCAAATAAAGGTGTTTTTGGGGGATATCCAGATGGAACATTTAAACCACAAAGACCTGTAAGTTTTTTAGAAATTATGCAAGTAATAAAAAATATTAAAAATCCAAGTAGTGAAGAGTTAAAACTTGCAAGAGATGAATTTTCTAAAATTACAAAGAGTAATAAAGTGCCTTCTTGGGCAGAAGATGCAATAAACTATGCATTATATACAAATATTATTACAGAAAAAACTTTAAAATCTGCTGTAAATAGAGGATTTATTCAAGAGGGAAAAGTTGTATTTCCTGATAGAAACTCTGTAACTGTCTATTTTGGACGTGCTTTTGGTTTTTCTGGAAATGGAGATAAATCAAAATTAAAACACAAGGATTTAAAATCAATTCCTGAATCAACTAAGGGATATTTAGCAGAGCTTGTAGATGCAAATATATATGCTGCTACAGGATCAGATGGATATTTTAATGGCAAAAAATATATAAGACGTGCAGAAGTTGCAGTTGTTGCAGATAAGGCGATTAATTATTTAAATGATAATCAAAAACCTGAGGAAAAAACAGAAGATTATAAGACAGAAGATTTAACTGTTGGTTTAATTGAAGATGTAAAAGAAATAAAGGGAATTGTTGAAAAAATTTATAGTAATAGTATAAAAATAGATGGTATTTCCTATGGTTTTAATAAAGATAATATAAAAATAAATGATGAAACTAATTTATATAGGGGCGATTTAGAATCTTTAATAGGATCAGAAGTTTTAGTTAAAGTTTCAAATAATAATATAAATAGTATTAATATATTAAGTATGAAAGAAAATAATAAAGAAGAAAATAACAATAATTCAAATAATGAAATACCAATAAATATAAAAGCAAGAGTAATAAATTCTAAAGAGACAAATAGAGATGATTATGAAATTTCAGTTATAGTTATTGTTTCAAATTCTGAGGAGTTTGTAGCAGGAAGTGAAATAGTAGTATATAGTGACAAAGATTATCTAGAAAATGAAATTGTAGATATTTCTGGATTTGAAATAAATGGAGAAATTAAAGATTTAGGAATAAAATAAAAATATTGGTGAAGGGAAACCTTCACCTTTTTGTTGAGGTGCTTATGGATAGATTTAATAGAACAGAAATGATTATAGGTAGTGAAAATTTAGAAAAGCTAAAAAATTCAAATATTTTAGTTTTTGGACTTGGTGGAGTTGGTGGAAGTTTATGTGAATCTCTTGTAAGAGCTGGAGTTTCAAATATTTCAATAGTTGATAGAGATATAGTAGATGAGACAAATATAAATAGACAAGCTATTGCAACAGAAAAAACTATAGGTATGAAAAAAACTGATGCAATGGAAGAGAGATTAAAATCAATTAATAGTGAAATAAATATTAAAAAATATAATGTGAATTTATCTAGTGATACAATAGATGAATTTAATTTTGAAGAATATGATTATATTGCAGATGCAATAGATACTGTAAGTGCTAAAATTTTACTTGCTGAAAAAGCAAAGGAAAAAAATGTAAAATTAATAATGTCTATGGGAATGGGAAATAAGTTAGATCCTACAAAAATTGAAGTTGCAGATATTAGTAAAACTTCAGTATGTCATTTGGCAAGGGTTTTAAGAAGAGAGTTTAAAAAGAGAAATATTAAAGATATTAAAGTAGTATATTCAAAGGAAGAGGCAAGAAAACCATTATTTAAACTTGAAAATGAATCTACACCTGGTTCTATGTCCTTCGTTCCTCCAGTATGTGGAATGGTTATGTCAAGTGTAATAATAGGGGATTTAATTGCTCTATAATATTGGAAAAAATCTCTAGTTAATATATAATAATTAGATGAAATGGGGTAGACGATGAATTATAATAATTTAAATGATAGACAAAATGAAGCACTTCTTCAAACAGAGGGGCCTCTTTTAATTCTTGCAGGTGCAGGATCAGGTAAGACTAAAGTAGTAACAAGCAAAATAGCCTATTTAATAGATGAAAAGAAAGTCTATCCATCTAAAATTTTAGCAATTACATTTACAAATAAAGCCGCAAATGAAATGAAAGAAAGAGTAGCTTCTCTTATAAATGTAGATGTAGATGCAATGTGGATTGGAACTTTTCATTCTATATGTGTACGTGTACTTAGAAGAAATATTGAAAAAATTGATTATACTTCAAACTTTTCCATATATGATAGAGATGATCAAATAACAGTAGTTAAAGAAGCTATAAAAGAACTTGATGTAAATAAAGATGTTTATAAACCAAGGGGAATTATAGAGGTTATATCTAAACAAAAAAATGAAGGTGTAACACCTGATGAATATATAAATCAAAATTACTCTAATTTATATGATAGAAATACTGGTGAATTATATAGAATTTATGAGAGAAAATTAAAGGAAAATAATGCCTTAGATTTTGATGATTTAATATTAAAAACAGTTGAGCTACTAGAAAAAGATGAGGAAGTTAGAAATTATTATCAAGAAAAATTTGAATATATATTTGTTGATGAATATCAAGATACTAATACTTCACAATATAAATTAATTAGACTTTTTTGTAGAAAAGATCCAAACCTTACAGTTGTAGGAGATAATGACCAATCTATTTATAAATGGAGAGGTGCTGATATTTCAAATATTTTAAATTTTGAAAAAGATTTTAAAGATGCAAAAGTAATTTTACTTGAACAAAATTATAGATCTACATCAAATATATTAAATGTTGCAAATGAAGTAATAAAAAATAATCCAAATAGAAAAGATAAAAAACTTTGGACTAATAAAAGTGAAGGACATAATGTAGAGTATAAGGAATTTAATCATTCTTTTGAAGAGGAAAAAGGTGTAGTTGAAAAAATTCTACATTTAAATTAT
Organism: Peptoniphilus stercorisuis; assembly: GCF_017874395.1. Classification (GTDB taxonomy): domain Bacteria; phylum Bacillota; class Clostridia; order Tissierellales; family Peptoniphilaceae; genus Anaerosphaera; species Anaerosphaera stercorisuis. Next base: position 11,933 of record NZ_JAGGLJ010000013.1, read on the forward strand.
AGAGGATATAATTATAAAGATATGGCTATTTTATATAGAACTAATGCTCAATCAAGAGGATTTGAAGAGAGATTAGTTCGTGAGAAAATTCCCTATAAAATAGTTGGAGGACTTCGTTTCTATGACAGAAAAGAAGTAAAAGATGTAATTGCCTATTTAAGAGCTATTCAAAATCCAAATGATGATGTTGCTATTACTAGAATTATTAATGTGCCAAAAAGAGGTATAGGAACATCTTCAGTAGATAAACTTAGTGAATATGCAACTAGAAATAATATGAGTTTATATAATGTAATAAATACATTAGAGGACAATGAAGAGTTAAATTTAAGAGCAAGAAAAAATATAAAAGAATTTTCAAATTTAATAAATTTATTAATAAATAAAAAAGAAGAACTTAGTATTTCTGAACTTATAAGTAGAGTTTTATATGAATCAAAATATATAGATGAACTTGAAAAAGAAAATACTATTGAAGCAAAAACTAGAATAGAAAATATAAAAGAGTTTGGTTCAACTGCAATTTCCTTTGAAAAGGACAATGAAGATGGAACTTTAGAGGATTTCTTATCAGGAGTATCACTTTTATCTGATGTAGATAAAACATCTGATGCTGAAAATGGAGTTAAACTTATGACAATTCATGCTGCTAAGGGACTTGAATTTAAAACAGTTTTCTTAGTTGGAATGGAAGAGGGACTATTTCCATCAGGAATGTCAATGGATAGTGATGAAGAAATTGAAGAGGAAAGAAGACTTTGCTATGTAGCTGTAACAAGAGCTGAGGAAAGACTTTTTATATCTTCTGCAAAAAATAGGACTCTTTATGGAAAGACAAACCCAACTCTTAGATCTAGATTTATTGATGAGATGAATAATACTATTGAAATAGAAGAGGTTGAAGATAGTAAAATTAAAAGATCTAAAAATTTAGTAGAGGTTAAAGACTTTATAAATTATAATCCTAAAAATACAATACAAAAACCTAAGAAAATAAATGAAGAAACTAAAAAAGAAAAACCTTCATTAGATGTGAGTATTGGTGATACAGTAAAGCACAAAAAATGGGGAGAGGGTATGATAGTTGCCAAAAATGCAAAGGGAGATGATTTTGAAATTGTAGTTTCCTTTGATGGAAAGGGACTTAAAAAATTAATGCTTTCCTTTGCGCCAATAGAAGTGGTGAAATAATGAGCAGTTCAAATGTAGAAAATAAAATGATTAATTTAATAAAAAAGATTGATGAATTAAATTATCACTATTATACATTAGATGAGCCTTTAGTAAGTGATGCTGAATATGATAAACTTTATGATGAGCTAAGAAAACTAGAAAAAGAAAATAATATAGTTTTAAAAAATTCACCTACAAATAGAGTAGGTGGAGAAGTTTTATCTAAATTTGAAAAACATACTCATTTAGGAGCTTTGTATTCTATGGATAAGGCTCAGGATTATGAAACTATAAAATCTTGGAATACAAGAAATTTAAGATTAATCCAGCAGTATAATGAAACTCATGTAGATAAACTTCCAGAAGTTGATTATGTAGTAGAACTTAAATTTGATGGGCTTACTATTAATTTAACTTATGAAGATGGATTTTTAAAAACAGCATCAACAAGGGGAAATGGTCTAATAGGAGAAAAAATTCTTGAACAGGTTAAAACAATATATTCAGTTCCATTAAAGATTGACTATAAGGGATTAATAGAAGTTCAAGGAGAAGGGCTTATGCCTTTTAAATCCTTAGAAGAATATAATAAAACTCATGAAGAACCTCTTAAAAATGCGAGAAATGCAGCAGCAGGTGCTCTTCGAAATCTAGATCCAAAGGTAACTCGTGAGAGAAATCTAACGGCTTATTTTTATAATATAGGATATATTGAAGAAAATATTTTTAAAGATGATATAGAAATGAAAAATTTTCTAAGAAAAAATGGATTTAAGGTTTATAATATTAATAAACATTGTAAAAATCTAGGAGAAGTTTTTAGTGAAATTGAAAAAATTGGTGAAAATAGAAATAATCTTCCAATTCTAATAGATGGAGTTACTATTAAAATCAATGATATAAAAACAAGAGAGATACTAGGATTTACAAATAAATTTCCAAGATGGGCTATTGCATATAAATTTGAAGCAGAAGAAATATCAACAAAATTAATAGATGTAATTTGGAATGTAGGAAGATCTTCAAAGGTTACTCCAACTGCAATACTTGAACCTGTAGATATTGGTGGAGTTACAATTCAAAGGGCAACTCTTAATAATTATGATGATATTTTAAGAAAAAAAGTTAAACTAAATTCAAGAGTTTTAATTAGAAGATCAAATGATGTAATTCCAGAAATACTAGGTGCTCTTCCAACTGATGAAGAAACTATAGAAATAGAAAAGCCTACACATTGCCCAGCTTGTGGTGCAGAGTTATTTCAAGATGGAGTTCATATATTTTGTCCTAACACATTATCTTGCACACCTCAGCTTGTAGCAAGGCTTGTGCATTTTGCATCAAGAGATGCAATGGATATTGAAGGGCTTAGTGAAAAGACTATTGAAAAACTATTAGAAGAATTAAATGTGTCTGAAATTGCTCAAATATATGAACTTAAATATGATGATATAATAAAGCTTGAGGGATTTAAAGAAAAAAGAACTAATAATTTATTAAATGCAATAGAAAAAAGTAAAAATAGAGAGCTTACAAACTTTATATATGCTCTTGGAATTGCAAATGTTGGAATAAAAACTTCAAGAGATCTTGCTAATCACTATGAAAGCTTTCAGGCTTTAAGAGAGGCAAAGGAAGAAGAACTTATAAATATTGGAGATATTGGACCAATTACAGCTTATGAAATTGTAGAGTTTTTTAATGATCTAAATATTAAAAACTCAATAGATAAATTATTAAGTCTTGGAGTTAAACCTTATTTTGATAAGAAGGAAAATATAGAAAATTATTTTACAGATAAAAAAATAGTATTAACAGGTGCTTTAAAAAGACCTAGAAAAGAATTAGAAGAAATACTTTTATCAAGAGGAGCAAAAATTTCTTCTTCAGTTAGTAAAAATACAGATCTAGTAGTAGTAGGTGATTCTCCTGGTTCAAAATACAAAAAAGCATTAGAACTTGGAGTTGAAATTGTAAATGAAGAAGAATTAAAGGAACTTTTAGGAGGGGAAAATGAAGATTAGTGAAATTAAGCATATTGCAGATATAGCTAAAATTGATTTTACAGAAGAAGAGCTAATGGGATTTGAAAAAGACTTTTCTGAAACAATGGAACTAATAGATAAAATTAGAGAAATTGATACAGAAGGGGTTAAAATAACTTTCCATGTTAATGATACAGAAAATAATTTAAGAAAAGATGAAGTTATAGAGACACTTTCACAAAAAGAAGCTACAGAAAATACTGTTGATGAAAAGTATGGTTACTTTAAAATAGTTAGATTTGTTGAATAGGAGGAATATTTTGAAACTTACAGAATTAAAAGCAACAGACCTTATAAAGGGTTATGAAAATAGAGATTTCTCCTGTGAAGAAGTAGTAAGAGAATATCTTAAAAATATTGATGAAAAAGAAAAAGAAATAAATGCCTATGTCACTGTAATGGCAGAAGATGCTATTGAAAGTGCAAAAAAAGTTGATGAAAAATATCAAAATAGAGAAGAACTTGGAATACTTGCAGGAATTCCAGTAGGAGTAAAGGACAATATTGCTGTAAAAAATGTAAAGATGACTTGTTCTTCAAAGATGCTTGAAAACTTTGTAGTTCCCTATGATTCAGTTGTATCTGAAAGACTTAAAAAAGAAGACTCTGTTATAATTGGAAAGACAAATATGGATGAGTTTGCAATGGGTGCTACTACTAAGACTTCTTATTTTGGAGTTTCTAAAAATCCGCTAGATACATCTTTAGTAGCAGGAGGATCATCAGGCGGATCAGCAGCAGCTCTTGGAGCAGAAGAATGTGCTCTTGCAGTTGGAACTGATACAGGTGGATCAACAAGACAACCTGCAAGTTTTTGTGGACTTGTTGGAATAAAACCAACTTATGGCAGTGTTCCAAGATATGGAATTTCTACTATGGCAAATACTTTTGATCAAGTTGGATCTTTTGGTAAAGATGTTGAAGATGCCTATTTATTACTAAAAGCTCTATCTGGAAAAGATAAAAGAGATGCAACATCAACTGGAAATATTTCACTTACTGATAATATAGATTTTTCAAATGATGAAAAAGCAGTTGAATATTTAAAAGATTTAAAAATTGCAATTCCACAAATGTATATAGATATGAATTTAAATAGTAGAGTTAAAGATGATTTTAATAAGGCAATTGATGTATTTAAAGAAAAAGGTGCTCAAATTGAAATTGTTGAAATGGACTCAATTAAAAATGTAATAGAAACTTACCATATTTTAACAAATGGAGAAATAGCTTCTAATATGGCTAGATTTGATTCTTTAAGATATGGTCATAGAACTAAAGAATATGATACTTATGAAGAAATGTTTAAAAAATCTCGTTCAGAAGGATTTGGTGACGAGGTAAAAAGAAGAATAATGATAGGTACTCATATATTAAGTTTAGATCTTGCAGAAGATTATTATTATAAAGCTCTTAAAGTTAGAACTTTAATAAAAGAAGAATATGAAAAAATCTTTAAAGATTTCAATATGGTGCTTTGCCCAACTGTTCCAGTTCTTCCATTTAAAATAGATGAAGAAATGAGCCCAGTTGAAATGTATCAAGCAGACTTATTTACAATTCCTGCTAATATGACTGGATCTCCAGCAATAAGTATTCCAATGCCAAAATTAGATGGACTTTCTGTTGGAATAGAGTTAACAGGAAGAAGATTTAAAGACCAAGAAATAATTAAAGCAGCACTAGGATTTGAAAGGAGCGTGAAATAATGGGCTATAGAACAATAGTAGGACTAGAAATTCACGTAGAATTATCAACTAAAACTAAGGCATTTTGTTCATGCTCAAATGAATTTGGTGGAGAGCCAAATACAAGAGTATGTCCAGTTTGTCTAGGACTACCAGGAGGACTTCCTGTATTAAATGAAAATATAGTTAAATATGCAGCAATGGCAGGAATGGCTCTTAACTGTGAAATTCAAAAGAAATCTAAATTTGATAGAAAGAATTATTTTTATCCAGATTTAACAAAGGGATTTCAAGTAACACAAGATGATATGCCAATTTGTCAAGAAGGTTATCTTGAAATAGAAGGAGATAATGGTCCTAAGAAAATTGGAATATTTCAAATTCAAATGGAAGAAGATACAGGAAAATCTCTTCACTCAGAAGAACAAGATACATTAATGGACTACAATAGATGTGGAGTTCCATTAATTGAAATTGTATCAAAACCAGATTTAAGTTCAGGAAATGAAGCTAGATTATTCCTTGAAAAGTTAAAATCTACACTAAGATTTATTGGCGTATCTGACTGTAAAATGGAAGAAGGATCACTAAGATGTGATGTCAATGTAAATATAGAAGATGAAGAAACAGGAAAAAGAACTGCTGTAACTGAAGTTAAAAACCTAAACTCCTTTAGAGGAGTAGAAAAGGCAATTGATTTTGAAGTTAAAAGACATATTGAACTTTTAAAAAATAATGAAGAAGAAATTAGAACTACTAGAAGATGGGATGATGCTAAAAATGAAACTGTACTTATGAGAGTAAAATATACAGTTGCTGATTATAGATTTGCCCCAGAAGGAGATTTACCTCCAGTAGTTTTAACTGATGAATATATTGGAAATATAGAAAATGAACTTCCAGAATTACCAGAAGCTAAGAAAAATAGATTTGTAAAAGAATATAATATTCCAGAATATGATGCAGAAGTATTGACATCAACTAAGGAATTATCACATTTTTATGAAGAAGTTGCAGATCATTTTGATGACTTTGCAATGATTTCAAACTGGGTAATGACAGAAGTATTAAGAAGAGTTGAAAATATTGAAGAATCTTTTGAACTTCCTTTTGAAGCAAGTGATTTAGCAGAACTTTTAAAGACAATTAAAAAAGGTTCAATAAATAATAATGCTGGTAAAAAGGTATTAAGAGAAATGTTTGAAACTGGAAAAAAACCACTTGATATAATTGAAGAAAAGGGACTTGTTCAAATATCAGATACATCTGCAATAGAAGAAATTGTAGATAAAGTATTAGGAGATAATCCTCAATCTATAGAAGATTTTAAAGCTGGAAAAGATAGAGCATTAGGATTTTTAGTAGGACAAGTTATGAAAGCATCAAGAGGAAAAGCAAATCCTCAAGTTGTAAATAAATTACTTCAAGAAAAGTTAAATAGTTAATAAAAGTCCACTCTTGTGAGTGGATTTTTAAATTGGGAGATAATATTATGAAGATTAAAATAAATGGAATAAATTTAAACTATGAAAAAATAGGACAAGGATATCCATTAATAATGCTTCATGGAAATAATCAGAGTCTAAAAATTTATAAAAAACTTGCAAGAAAATTAAAAAGATATTTTACAATTTATTTAATAGATAGTAGAAATCATGGTAAAAGTGATTATTCAGAAGAGTTTTCCTATGAAATTATGGCTGATGATGTGAAAAATTTTGTAGAAAAGTTAAATTTAGAAAATCCAAATATAATAGGTTTTTCAGATGGAGCAATAGTTGCTACAATTACAGAGATAAAATATCCAAAAACTTTTAATAAAATGGCTCTATTAGGAATTAATTTATCTCCAAGGGATATTCTTCACAAAGAATATATTAAAACTAAAATATTAAGTAAGATTATAAAATCAAAGAAAATTAAATTGATGTTAAATGAACCAAATATAACAGCGGAAGAACTTTCTAAAATAAAAGCTAAAATGTTATTTGTAAAAGCTGAAAATGATATTTTTAAAGAGGAAATGTACGAAAAAATTAAAAAGTCATGTAAAGATGCAAAATTTTTAACTATTACAGGTCATAATCACAGTAGTTATATAAATAATGAAGATATAATATATAAAGACTTGTTAGAATTTTTTTATGAAGGAGACATAAATGATAATAGAAGTAAATGGGATAAGTTTAAATTATGAAAAATTAGGGCAGGGATATCCATTAATAATGCTTCATGGCAATGGAGAGAGTTTAGAAATTTTTAAAAAATTAGCTAAAAAATTAAAAGCACATTATGAAATATATTTAATAGATAGTAGAAACCATGGTAAAAGTTCTTCAACTAAGGAAATATCCTATGAAGATATGAGAGAAGATATTTATGAATTTATTAAAAAATTAAATATAAAAAAACCTAATGTTATAGGATTTTCAGATGGAGCTATTGTATCTTCAATGATTGAGATTAAGTATAAAGATACTTTTAATAAGATGGCACTTCTTGGTATTAATTTATCGCCTAGAGATTTTAAGGATAAAATATATAGTATAATGCTTGAAAAATTTAAAAATTCAAATAATCCTTTAGAAATTTTAATGCTAAATGAACCAAATATAAATCTAGAGGAACTATCTACTATAGATAAAGATGTGATGTTTTTTTATGGAGATTATGATTTATTTAAAGACTCACTTTATGATAAATTAAAAAAAGCTCTTCCAAAGGCATATCATAAAAAAATGATAGGTTATGATCACTCATCTTATATTAATAATAAGGATATTATCTATGATGATTTAATAAAATTTTTTGAAAATTAAAAGACTCCCATGGGAGTCTTTTTTAGAATTTTAAAACATTAAGTCCAACATTTTCATCTTTTTGTCTATTAATATTTCCATCTACAATATCAATAAATAATTCACAAGCTCCACTAATTACACATTTATCAAGATGTCCTCCAAAAGTTTTTTGATTTCCATCTGAAAATGTAATATGCATATGAGCATAGTGTTTATCTCCTAGCATTGTAAGATTTCCAGAAAAATTAGTAACTTCGTAGTAGTCATTATTATAAGTATTATGTTCATACTTCTTTGTATCTGTATTAAATAATCCAACTACAATATCATCAGATGCGCCAATACCAGTAATACTTCCAAGTTTAATATTCTCTTTTTCTGCAAATTTTAAAACTGATTCAATTACTTCTTCGCCTTTATCAATTCTTAAAACAGCTTTATCTTTAAAAACTTTACCTTCCATTTCAATTATTCCTTTCTTTTAGATTATTTTATTTATTCCCAAAAAGTGCTCTAATTATTGATTAGTATTATAAAATTATTAATAATTTTAAGTTTGTAGTATAATTAAATAAAAAGTATAGGAGAGTGTGTTATGAAACCTACAAGAGAAGAAGCTTTAGAATTATTACTTGAATATAATGAAAGTGAAGCGTTAATTCAACATGCAAAGCAAGTTGAGGCTGCAATGATGCATTTTGCTTCATATTTTGGTGAAGATGTGGAAAAATGGGGCATAGTAGGTTTATGTCATGATTTAGACTATGAAAAATACCCAGAGGAGCATTGTATAAAAACAAAGGAAATATTAGAAGAAAATAATTGGCCAGAGGAATATATAAGAGCTATTATTTCTCATGGATGGGACTCATGTGTTGATGTTAAACCAGAATCTCTAATGGAAAAGACACTTTATACAATAGATGAACTTACAGGAATAATAAATGCAGCTTGCCTTTTAAGACCTAGTAAGTCTGTACTTGATTTAAAATTAAAATCTCTTAATAAAAAATTCAAAGATAAAAAATTTGCAGCAGGCTGTGATAGAGATATTATTTTAAATGGAATAGATATGCTTGAAATAGATAAAAATATAATATTTGAAGAAACTATAAAGGGACTTCAAGAAAGAGCAGAAGAGTGTGGGCTTAAAGGAAACCTTTAAAAATTAATTTAGTTAATATAATTTCATCTTGTATTCACAAAGCTATATTAGTATTAATTAGATGAATTTTAAATAGGAGGAAGACATTGTTTAAAATATTAGTTGTAGATGATGAGGCGAAAATTAGAGAAGTAATTAGAACTTATGCAGAGTTTGAAGGTCATAGTGTCTTTGAAGCATCTGATGGTCTTGAAGCTATTGAAATGTGCAAAGAACAAGATTTTGATGTAATTGTAATGGATGTTATGATGCCAAGACTTGATGGTTTTTCATCATATAAAGAGATTAAAAAGAATAAAGAAATTCCAGTTTTAATGTTGTCAGCACGTGGTGAGGAATATGATAAATTATTTGGATTTGAAATAGGTATAGATGATTATGTTGTAAAGCCTTTTTCTCCTAAGGAGTTAATGGCAAGACTTAATGTAATAGTAAAAAGACATCAAAAAACAGTGGAAAATGAAATACTTGAATTTGAAGGACTATCAATTGATTTAGATGGAAGAGTTGTATTTGTAGATGGCGCTAAAGTTGATATGACACCAAAGGAATATGATCTTCTTGTATTTTTAGCAACAAATGAAAATATTGCTTTGTCAAGGGACAAACTTTTAAATAAGGTTTGGGGATATGATTTTTATGGTGATGATAGAACTGTAGATACTCATATAAAAATGCTTAGAAATTCAATAAAGCAATATAGAAAATTTATAGTTACAGTAAGAGGAATAGGTTATAAATTTGACACAAGAGGATAAATTAATAAAAGTTGATAGAAATAGTATAATGTTTAAATTCTGGAAATATTTTTCAGGATTTGCAGCAATTATATTAATAGCTCTTTGGCTACTTCAAATTGTATTTTTAAATAATTTTTATGAATCTATGAAAATTAGAGAAGTTACTAAAATAGGTAACTATTTAAGAAGTGAATATAATAGTCCTGATTTTGAATATCAAATTTTAAATTATTCTCAGAAAAAGGGAATGAATATTGAAGTTATTGATGAAGAAGGACATTTAATATATCCCTTTAACTGGGTTGAGGCTCTATTTAAACCTAAAGTTATGGATGAACAAACTTTTAATGAGTTTTTCTCAAGTATAATAAATGGAAAAGAAAAATATAGAGTCTTTGTAGTTAAATTTCCAAATCTTGAAAATCCCACATTAGTTTATGCAGGATATTTAGGACTTACTGATGATGTTAAATATTATATAACAATAAAGACATCTTTAGATCCAGTAGATTCAACTATAGATATACTTAAAAAAATGCTTATAATTGTATCGATATTGTCTCTTGGAGTTTCTGTTGTTTTATCATATTTTATGTCTAAAAGACTATCTAAACCACTTGTAGATATGTCGAAAACTGCAAAAAAACTTGGAAGTGGTAATTATGATATATCTTTTAGAAAAGGTGATTATACAGAAATTGATGACCTTGCAGATACTTTAAATTATGCAACAACTGAACTTACTAAGACTATTGAGATGAGAAAAGATTTAATAGCAAATGTATCTCATGATTTAAAAACGCCACTTACAGTAATTAAGTCCTATGGTGAGATGATAAGAGATATTTCTGGAAATAATGAAGAAAAAAGAAATGAACATATAGAAACTATTATAAGAGAGTCAGATAATTTAACTACTCTTGTAAATGATCTTTTAGATTTATCAAAAATGGAATCAAATTTAGAAGAGATTAATTTTATACCAGTAGATTTAAAAAACACTACTGCAAAAATTGTAAATAGGTTTGAATTTCAAAAAGAAAAAGATGGTTATGTATTTAATTTAGACTTTAAGGGAGATTGTATTGTACTAGGAGATGAGAAAAAACTAGAACAAGTAATTTATAATTTAATAAATAATGCAATTAACTATTCAAAAGCTGAAAAAATAATAACTATTAAAATTGAAGAAAAAGATAATAAAGTTAGATTTGATTGTATTGATAAGGGAATTGGAATAAAAGAAGATGAATTAGAAGATATTTGGGAAAGATTTTATAGAGTTCGTGACAATCACACAAGACCAAGTGTAGGAACAGGGCTTGGACTTTATATTGTAAAAAATATATTAGAACTTCATAATTTTGAATATGGAGTTAATTCACAGCTAGGAAAAGGGTCTGATTTTTACTTTATAGCAGATACAGTTAAATAAATTACAAAAAACAAAGGACTAAAGGGAAAACTATTTAGTCCTTTATTTTTTAAGGGTTGGGACTATAGTCCCTAAATATTTTTTTCATGAATAAATGTGGAAGATAAGTCATAAATGTTGTAAAATAGATTTAAGTGGATGAATGTGGTTTAAAGTGGTACAAAGTGAGAGATAATTATGTTAATCGGAGAATTCAAACATTCTATAGATTCAAAAGGAAGAATAACTATTCCATCTAAGTTTAGGGAAGACTTGTCTGATGGTTTTGTTATGACTAAAGGTCTTGATAATTGTTTATTTGTATATCCAAGATCTGAATGGATGAAAATAGAAGAAAAATTAAAATCTCTACCAATGACTAATAAAAACGTAAGATCTTTCGTTAGAACCTTTTTCTCAGGAGCAACAGATGCAAATATTGACAAACAGGGAAGGGTTCTAATACCACAAAACTTAAGAAGTCATGCACTTATAGAAATTGATAAAGAAGCGGTTATAATAGGAGTAAGTACTCGTGCTGAAATTTGGAGTAGTTCATCTTGGAATGACTACAATAATGAAGAGGGACTTTCCTATGAGGAGATGGCTGAACAAATGGCCGAATTGGGGATATAAAGAATGGAATTTTATCACAAATCTGTATTATTTGATGAAACAATAGATGGTTTAAATATAAGAGATGGCAAAGTCTATTTAGACGGGACAATAGGTGGAGCAGGACACTCTTCTGAAATACTTAGACGACTAAATGGAACAGGACTTTTAATAGGAATAGATCAAGACGACAATGCTCTAGAGAAATCTGAAAAAGTACTTAGTGAGATTAATAATAATTTTAAACTATTTAAGTCTAATTATAGAGATTTTGATGAAATTTTAGATAAATTAAAAATAGATAAAGTAGACGGAATTCTTCTTGACTTAGGAGTTTCTTCACATCAATTTGATGAAGGGGAAAGAGGATTTTCTTATAATTTTGATGCACGTCTTGATATGAGAATGGACACTTCAAAAGATTTTAGTGCGTGGGATATTGTAAATGGATATTCCAAGGATGATTTAACTAATATAATGAAAAAATATTCAGAGGAAAAATGGGCATCAAGAATTGCTGAATTTATAGTTAAAGAAAGAGAAATTAAGCCTATAGACACTACATTTGAATTAGTTGAAGTAATAAAAAAAGCAATACCTGCATCAGCAAGAAGAAAGAAGGGCCATCCAGCAAAAAAAACATTTCAAGCCTTAAGAATTGAGACTAATAATGAACTTGGAGTCTTAGAAAATACTTTAGGTAAGATGATAGACAGACTAAATCCAGGAGGAAGAATTGCAATTATATCTTTTCATTCACTAGAGGATAGAATTGTTAAAGAGACATTTAAATATTATTTTAAAGATTGTATTTGTCCTGACAATGCACCAATATGTATATGTGACAAGAAAAGAGAAATAAATATAATTACAAGAAAACCTGTAACTGCGACTGAAGAAGAGTTGAAAGATAATAATAGAGCACATAGTGCCAAACTTAGAGTAGCCGAAAAGTTGTAGAGGTGTCCAATGGCAAAGAATCACAAAGAAATTAATAAAAAGCGTACAAGCACTGGGAAGAAAAAAATAAAGAAAAGATTAAATTTAAATAAAAAAGCACCCTTGTACATAAGTCTTGTCATTGTTATTATAATATCCTTAGGTTCAACTTTACTATATGCGCAATTATCTAGTTTAGATAAACAGATTATTGCTCAACAAAAAGAGTTAAAAGAACTTAAGAAGACAAAGGAATCTCTTGAGGGAGATATAAAAGGAATAAAAAGCTCGTCAGAAATACAAGATGAAGCTATGTATAAATTAGGGATGGTATATCCTAAGGAAGATCAAATAGTTTATGTTGATGTTTCTAAAAATGAATTGAAGAAGGATGTAAACAATAATGTATTCTTAAGTCCAATTATTTCAGTGCTTAAATCCTTTACTAAAGAATAATTATAAAGGTTTAGGAGGAATTATGAATAAAAAACGAAGGACTAAAGAGCCTAAAAAGAACAAAAAAAGATGGACTTTAAAAGCAAAATCTAATTTTAAAGTCTTAGCCTTATTGTTTCTTTTGGCTCTTTTATTTTTTCTTATAACAGTAAAACTAATATATATAAATGTTGTTCAAGGTGAAGAGTTAACTAGAAAAGCCTTAAATCAACTTACAAGAACAGAAACTCTATCAGCAGATAGAGGTGTTATTTATGACAGAAATAAAAAAGAACTAGCGGTAAATGTAACACGTGCAAATATCTTTTATAATATGGCTGCCTTTGATGAAAAGAAATATAAATCTAAGGCAGATTTTAATGAAGATAAGAAAAAGACAACTAAAGAAGATGCAAAAAAAATAGCTGATGTATTAGAAATTGACTATAAAGAAATACTTCAGCTTTTAAAAGGAAAAAAACAAGTTAAAATTGCATCAAATGTAAGTAGGGAAAAAGCCTTAAAAATAAAAGAATTAAGTATACTAAGAGTTTCAGTAGATGATGTTACAAAGAGATTTTATCCATATAATAATTTAGCAGCTCATATAATAGGATTTGCAAATGATGAATCAACAGGAGTCTATGGAGTTGAGTCAAGTTATGATAGAGAACTATCAGGAATGCCAGGAAAAAGTGTTTCTATAAAGAATAATTCTCATGTTCAAATTCCACTTACTGAGGAAGAAAACTATGCTCCAAAAGAGGGATATTCAACAGTTTTAACTCTTGATGAAAATATTCAACAATTTGCAGAAGATGCAGCTCTTAAAACAAGAGAAGAACATAGTGCAGAAAGTGTAAGTATTATAGTTCAAGACACTAAAAATGGTGAGATACTTGCAATGGCTAATAATGAAGCATATGATCTAAATAATCCAAAAGATCCTGTAACAGAATATCAAAAGGAAAATTGGGATAAATTATCTCAAGAAGAAAAGACAGAAGAATGGTTTAATAACTGGCGAAATTTCAGTATAAATGAACAGTATGAACCAGGATCAACATTTAAAGTTATAACAACTGCAGCAGCTTTAGAAGAAGCAACTACTAATTTAAATAAAACTTATATATGTAATGGAGTTTATACAGAAATACCTGGTGTAAAAATTGGATGTACATCACAAAATAGAGGACCTAGAACTGTAGAAGAAGCACTTATGGAAAGTTGTAATATAGCTCTTGTAAAAATAGGAAGAGAACTTGGGACAGAAAAAATGTATAAATATATTAAAGCCTTTGGTTTTGGAACCCCAACAGGAATAGATCTTCCAGCAGAGGCAAATGGACAAATTCCTGCTTCTGCAGATTCAATAGGAACAGCAAGGCTTGCAACAATGAGTTATGGTCATGGTATTGCAGTAACTCCAATTCAACTTATAAATGCAGTTTCAGCTATTGCAAATAAAGGTTATTTAAATACTCCAAGAGTAGTTTCAAGACTTGAAGATAGTAATGGAAATATAATTGAAAAGAAAAAGTCAGTTCCAAAGAGAAAAGTAATATCAGATGAAACATCTGATACTATGAAACACTTAATGGGAAAAGTAGTTAGTGATGGTACAGGAAAAAGAGCACAAATACCAGGATATACAGTAGGTGGAAAAACTGGTACTGCAAATATTGTTTCTAAGAAAAGTGGATATGAAAATGCTTATATATCTTCTTTTGTTGGAGTAGCTCCTTTAAAGGATCCAAAAATAACTATTCTTGTAGTTGTAAAAAGACCTAAGGGAACAGCTTATGGTTCAACTGTAGCAACACCAGCAGCTCAAGAAGTATTGCAAAAAACTTTAGAATATTTAAAAATTCCAAAAACTGAAAAAGAACAAAAATCTGATAAGGACAATTTAGTGCTAGTTCCAAATGTAAAAAATCGTCTATTATCTGATGCAGGAAAGTTAATAGTAGATAGTGGAATTAAATTTAATGCATTTTCTGATGATATTTCTAATAATGCAGTAGTTACAAAGCAATCTCCAAGTGCAGGAACTTATGTAGAAGAGGGAAGTATTGTTGATCTTCATATAGATAATAATACTAAGGATAAAAAAACAATGCCAATTTTAGTTGGTAAACAAGAAAAAGAAGTTGAGTCTATTTTAAAAGGCTTTAATTTAGAGTATAATATCTATGGTACTGGAAAGGTAGTATCTCAATATCCAGAAGCAGGATCAAAAGTAAGTGAAGATACTCTTATTAAATTAACTATGGAATCAGAACTAAATAAAGAAAATAAAGATTCTGATGAAGAAGATAATGAAGATGATGAAACTAAATTAGATTCTAAAAATTCTAAGGATTCCAAAGATTCTAAGGATAAAAAAGACAACAAAAAAGAAGATAAAAATTAATAACTGAAGTGGGGATTATAAATGGAAAATTATAAAAATCTGGTATATATAATAGTTGCTGTAATTATATCAGCAATTTTAGGAAACTTGATTATACCAATGCTTAAAAAGTTAAAGGCAGGACAAAGTATTAGGGAGGATGGGCCACAAACTCATTTAGTAAAAGGTGGAACACCTACTATGGGAGGAATAATTTTTCTATCCTCACTTTTAATATGTACTCTTGTATCAAGAAATTTCACTATGGAAAGTGCAATGCTTATATTTTCAACATTTGCCTTTGGAATTGTGGGATTTATTGATGATTATATAAAAGTTGTAAAAAAGAGAAATTTAGGACTTAATGCAAAACAAAAGCTGTTACTTCAAGTATTAACAGCTGTTATACTTTTAGTTTATCAATACAATGCTAAAAATTTAAGTACAAATGTAATTCTTCCTTTTTCTGGAAGAAGTGTAAGTATGGGATTAATTTATATTCCTTTTATACTATTTGTAGTAGTTGGAACTGTAAACTCAGTAAACTTAACAGATGGACTTGATGGATTATCAAGTGGTGTTACAGTTATACTACTTTTATTTTTTGCAATAGTTGCACATAAACTAGAAAGAACTAGTATAGAAATATTCTGTATAATTTTAGCAGGATCATTAATAGGATTTTTAAAATTCAACAGATATCCAGCAAAGGTATTTATGGGAGATACAGGTTCTTTAGCATTAGGTGGAGCAGTATCAGCAGTAGCAGTTTTACTGAATTTACCGCTTATTTTACCTATAGCTGGTGGAATCTATTTTATAGAAACTCTATCAGTAATAATCCAAGTAGTATCTTTTAAGACAAGAGGAAAAAGAGTATTTTTAATGGCTCCACTTCATCACCACTTTGAGCAAAAGGGATGGAAGGAGACAAAGGTTGTAGCTGTATTTTATACAATAGAATTAATTCTATGTATAATTTCATACTTTATATTATTTTAGGTGACAAATATGTACGAAAATAAAAATGTATTAATATTTGGATTTGGCGTTACTGGAAAATCTGCACTTAAATGCATGGATGAGTTAAATGCAAATATCTATGTATATGATGCAAATGGAAATTATAATGATGATTTTAATATAGATTTTAAAATATTTAAAAATGAAGATTTAGATAAAATTGATTTTATAATAAAAAGTCCAGGAATAAATCCAGATAATGAAATATTAAACTTAGCAAGAGATAAAAATATTAAAATAGTTTCTGATATTGAAATTGCCTATGAAATAACAAAATGTAAAAATTTAATAGCAATTACAGGAACAAATGGAAAGACAACAACAACTACATTAGTTACAAATATATTAAGTAGTGTAAATAAAACTTATTGTGTTGGAAATATAGGCGTAGGTATTTTAGATATTGCACTTAGTGCAGAAGAAAATGACTATATTGTAATAGAGGCAAGTTCTTTTCAACTTGCAGATACAATAAATTTTAGACCAAGGATTTCTGCAATTACAAATGTTACATCTGATCATTTAGATTGGCATGGAAATGTAGAAAATTATCGAGAAGCAAAATGTAATGTATTTAAAAATCAAAAAGATAATGATATTACAATTTTAAATTACAATAGTGCGTTTTTAAGAGATTTAAAACTTAATAAAAATGTATTATATTTTTCAACAGAAGATATAAATAGATCAGGAGCATATTTAGATAATGATAAAATCTACTTTAGAGATTTAGATAATAAAGAAGAATTTATTATTAATTTAGCTGATATTAGAATTCCTGGAATGCACAATGTTGAAAATGTACTTGCAGCAATTTCTATTGCAAAGAGTTTAAAAATAGATAGTGATATTATAAAAGAATCTATTATGAATTTTCTAGGAGTAGAAAATAGAATTGAATTTGTAAGAGAGCTAAATAAAGTTAAATATTATAATGATTCAAAGGGAACTAATCCTGATTCAACTATTATGGCAATTAAAGCTATGGATGATAATTTAATTTTAATAGCAGGCGGATATGATAAAAAAGCTGATTATAGTAAAATGCTTGAAGTTGGAAAAGAAAAAATCAAACATTTAATTTTACTAGGTGAGACAGCTGAAAATATAGAAAAAGAAGCAAAACCACTGGGATATGATATTTATATTGTAAAAGATTTAAATAGAGCAGTTGATTTATCTTATAATCTAGCTAAGAAAGAAGATACTGTGTTATTATCACCTGCATGTGCATCTTGGGATATGTATCCATCTTATGAAGTAAGAGGAGAACACTTTAGAAAGCTTGTAAATAGTTTAGGAGAGTAATTATGAAGAAAAATTATAGAGAAAAATTAAGAAAAATAGATTTGACTCTTTTAATTGTAACAATACTTCTTCTAACTTTTGGGTTTGTATCAGTACTTAGTGCTTCTTATCCAGAAGGTATTAAAAAATTCAATGATGGATATTACTATGCAAAAAGACATGCTTTCTTTTTATGTTTAGGTATTGCTGGAATGGTTATTACTGCAAATATGAAAAGAGAATATGTTAAAAAACTTTCTCCATGGATGTTTTTAGTGACTCTTGGACTTGTTGCACTTCTTTGGACTCCTCTTGCAAAGTCTAATTACGGTCAAGCAAGATGGATAAAATTACCAGGAATTGGAATGAAAATTCAACCATCAGATTTTATTAAAGTAACATCAGTATTATATATTGCAAAAATATTAGAAGATAATTACAAAAAACTTCACAAAAAAGAAGTCTTTATTGTTCTTTTTTTATTAATTGGAATAAGTGCAGGGCCTATTTTAATAAGAGACTTTTCAACAGGATTTGTAATTGCAGCTGAAATTGGTGCAATGTATCTAGTTGCAGGAGTTTATTTTTATCAATTTCTTATAATGGGTGCCATAGCAAGTGGAGGACTAGGTCTTTTAGTTTTCTCAGTTTCCTATAGAAAAGAAAGAGTTATGTCTTTCTTTAAAGGTACTGCAGAAAAAAATGCAGATGAAACTTATCAGATAACTCAAGCCCTATATGCAATAGCAATGGGTGGAAAAACTGGAGTTGGGCTTTTTCATTCAAGACAAAAATATACAAATTTACCCTTTGCATACAATGACTTTATTTTTGCAATAATTTGTGAAGAATTTGGTGCACTTGGTGGAATTTTATTAATAACATTATTCTTTATATTTGTATGTAGAGGATATAGGATAGCCTATAAAGCTACAAATTATTTTGATAAATTTACAGCAGTAGGTCTTACAACTTTTATAGGAATTCAAGCAGTATTTAATATAGGTGTTAGTGTTAAGTTTTTCCCAGTAACAGGAATAACATTGCCCTTTATTTCCTATGGTGGTACAGCTTTAATTGTATCTATGGCAGCTGCTGGACTTTTACTTAGAATATCAAGGGATGCGTGAAAATGAAATATATATTATCAGGTGGCGGAACAGGAGGACATATATATCCTGCCTTAGCAATAGCTACTGAAATTAAAAATAGAGATAAGAACAATGAAATACTATATGTAGGAAAAAAAGGAAGTTTAGAAGAGGAATTAGTTAAAAAAGCGGGATTTGATTTTAGTCCAATTCATGTAGAAGGACTTCCAAGACGTGCTCTTAACAAACAAACTATAACAAGTGGGTTTGCACTTTTAAGAGGACTTAGAGAATCTAACAAAATAATAAAAAAATTTAAACCAGATTTTGTAATAGGAACAGGTGGTTATGTTTGTGCTCCAATAGTATATCAAGCACAAAGACATAATATAAAGACAATTGTTCAAGAACAAAATGCATATCCAGGAAAAACTAATAGATTTCTATCTAAAAAAGCTGATTTAATAGCAATTAATTTTAAAGAAGCAACTAAATACTTTAACTCAGACAAAATCGTATTTACAGGAAATCCAATTAGAGATGATTTTCAAATTATAGATAAGAAAAAAGCTGCTGAAAACTTAGGATTTAATTTAGATGAAAAGACAGTTTTATCCTTTGGTGGAAGTGGAGGACAAGAGTCCACTAATGAAGCTATAATTGAAATATTAAAATCAAATAAAAAAATTGATTATAGACTTATTCACATAACAGGAAAACCACATTATGATTATGTAATGGAAAAATTAAAAGATGTAAAAATTCCAGAAAATGTTAAAATTTTAAATTATTCCCATGATATACCAGATCTTTTAATGGTAAGTGATTTAGTAATAGCAAGCTCAAGTGCAATGACTCTTGCTGAGATATCTGCAATAGGACTTGCAAGTATATTAATACCAAAGGCATATACTGCAGGAAATCATCAAGTGCACAATGCAAATAGTTATGAGGAAAAAAATGCATCTCATGTTATTTTAGAAGAAAATTTAACAGGAGATTTACTATATGCAAAAATTGAAGAGCTTTTAAATAATGATATTTTAAGAAATGAAATGGGAAATAATGCAAAAGAACTTGGAAATGTAGATGCAGTAAAAACATTAGTAGATACAATAGAAAAATTATAAGAGTGATTTTATGAATAAAAGCCAAGAGAGAATTTTAAAAAATAAAAAGCTTAGAAGACGAAGAAATATATTAAAAAGAACTATTTTCTTTTTAGTTTTAATTTTTATTGTAATTTTTTCTATGATAAAGTTTGGAGTATTTAATATTAATTCTATTGAAATAAAAGGCGCTGGAAATATTCCTAAAAATCAAATATTAACAGCTTCAGGGATTAATAAAGGTGAAAATTATTTTTCATCTCCTAATAAGAAAAGAGTGAAAGCTCTAAAGGATATATCAGCTATAAAAAATGCTAAAATCTCCTTTTCTCCAAATAGAAAAGTCACTATTCAAATAGAAAAAAGAATTCCTAAGGCTCAAATTAAAGGGTATGCAGAATATTTTATAATAGATAGTGACTATAGAATAATTGAAATTTTAGAAAAAGAAAATGAAAAGCTAATGGTAATTGATGGACTTAAAACTAATAAATATAAAAAAGGTGATTTTCTATTTATTAAAGAAAGTGAAGAGAAAAACTTATTAAACATGATCTTTAAAGATGAGGAAATATACAAAAAAGTTAGTTTAATAGAACTGAAAAAATCCTATGCTAATTTATATACAAAAGATGAAATAAAAATAGAACTTGGATCTTATTTTGATTTAGAGTATAAGTTTAAAATGCTAGATCAAATAATAAAAGATATAGAGGAAACAGGAAAAAGTGTAAGCTCTATAAAAATGGAAAAGGGAAAAGATCCAATAGTAGTTATGAGAAATTAATTCGATAAACTAAATTTAATATATTATATACTTCTATAATTTAGATTTAAACAAGATTAAAGCATTATATGTTGACTATTTTCTTGTTTATTTATAAAATGGTAGTATATAGAATTTAAATATGAAAAAAATGTAATTTATTATATGAGGAGGGTGTTTATGTTGGATTTTGATATGGACCACGATGAATTTGCCAAGATAAAAGTTGCAGGTGTCGGTGGCGGAGGAAATAACGCAGTTAACAGAATGATCAATGCTGGAGTAAAAGGTGTTGAGTTTTTAGCATTTAATACAGATAGACAGGCACTTAAAAATTCTTTAGCAGATACAAAAATCCAAATTGGAGAAAAAATAACAAAAGGTCTTGGTGCAGGAGCAAATCCAGACATAGGAGAGCAATCAGCAGAAGAAAGTATGGATGAAATCAGAGAGTCACTTGAAGGTGCAGACATGGTTTTCATTACAGCTGGAATGGGTGGAGGTACTGGAACAGGTGCAGCACCAGTTATTGCTGAAGTTGCAAAAGAACTAGGCTTACTTACTGTTGGTGTGGTTACTAAACCATTTACTTTTGAAGGAATGAAAAGATCTAAATCTGCTGAAAGAGGAATTGCAGCTTTAAAAGATAAAGTTGATACATTAGTTATAATTCCAAATGACAGATTACTTTCAATATCTGATAAGAAAACAAGTTTCTCAGAAGCTTTTGAAATGGCTGATGATATTCTAAAACAAGGTATTCAAGGTATTTCAGATTTAATTTCTGTTCCAAGTTTAATCAATCTTGACTTTGCAGATGTTAAGACAATTATGTATGACAAAGGAATTGCTCATATGGGTATTGGATTTGCATCAGGCGATGAAAGAGCTACAGAAGCAGCTAAACTTGCTATTAATTCTCCTCTACTAGAAACTTCAATACAAGGAGCTAAATCTGTACTTCTAAATATTACAGCAGGTAATGACCTAGGAATATTTGAAGTTAATGAAGCAGCAGATTTAATTCGTGAATGTGTAGATGAAGATGCAAATATTATCTTTGGTGCTGGTATTGATGAGTCACTAAAAGATCAAGTTAAGATAACTGTTATAGCAACTGATTTTGATCAATATAAAGAAGATGGAAAATCAAGATTATCAAACTATGCAAAAAAAGAAGTAATAAACGAACAACCAAAGAGTGTTAAAAGAGAAAGCCATGATGATGGAGATCTTAAAATACCATCATTTTTAAGAACAAGAAAATAAAAAAGAAGTTAACCTCATCAATTGGTGAGGCACTTTTTTATTGAGGTGATAAAATGAAATGTCCTTATTGTGGATATCAAGAATCAAAGGTTGTAGATTCAAGACCAACAGATGAAGGCGCTACAATTAGAAGAAGAAGAGAATGTATTAATTGTAAGGGAAGATTTACAACTTATGAAAAAATTGAAGAAACTCCAATAATGGTTGTAAAAAAAGATGGCAATAGACAGGCTTTTAATAGAAATAAGATTATAAATGGAATGATTAAATCTTGTGAAAAAAGACCAGTAAGTCGTGATGATATAGAAAATGCAGCAAATAATATTGAAAAACAACTTCAAAATTCTTTAAAAAAAGAAATCACTTCAGAAGAAATAGGTAATATGGTAATGAAGGAATTAAAAGAACTTGATGAAGTTTCCTATGTTAGATTTGCATCAGTATATAGACAATTTAAAGATGTTCAAAGTTTCTTTGATGAACTTGAAGATATTATGAAACAAAAGAAGTGATAATATGGATTTATTTACTATGAATATGGAAAATAACTTAAAAAAGTCAGCTCCTCTTGCAAATAGATTAAGACCTAAAACTCTAGAGGATTTTGTAGGTCAACATCATTTAGTAGGAGAGGGAAAGTATTTAAATAGAGTTATTAAATCAGATAGAATATCTTCAATGGTATTTTATGGGCCACCTGGAGTGGGAAAGACTACTCTTGCAAAAATTATAGCAAATACAACAGAAAAACGATTTATTCAAATTTCAGCAGTAACAAGTAATTTAAAGGAATTAAGAGAAGTTTTAAAAATTGCAGAGGACAATCTTAAATTTGACAATATGGAGTCTATTTTATTTATTGATGAAATTCACAGATTTAATAAATCTCAACAAGATGTACTTCTTCCTTTTATAGAAAAGGGAATAATTATTTTAATAGGAGCTACTACTGAAAATCCATACTTTGAACTTAATAAAGCTTTAATTTCAAGATGTCAAATACTTACATTAAAATCTCTTGAATCTAGTGATATGGAAATACTTCTTAATAAAGCTATTAATGATGAAATTGGTTTTAAAAATTATAATATTGAAATAACTAAAGAAGCTAAGGAGTTTTTATTTAGAAATTCATCAGGTGATGGAAGAAATATGCTAAACTCTTTAGAAATAGCAGTTCTTTCAACAGATAGTATAGATGGTAAAATCTATATAGATGAAAGTGTAATGGAAGATTGCTTGCAAGTTAAAAATCTTCAATATGATAAAAATGGTAATGAGCATTATGATACAGCTTCTGCATTTATTAAATCAATTAGAGGAACTGATCCAGATGCAGCCCTATATTATTTAGCTAAAATGTTAGAAGCAGGAGAAGATCCTAAATTTATAGCAAGGCGACTTGTAATATCAGCATCAGAGGATATTTCAAATGCAGATCCAATGGCACTTGTAATAGCAACAGCAGCCTTTGAAGCTGTAAATATAATAGGACTTCCAGAATGTAGAATAAATCTTGCTCAAGCTACAACATATCTTGCATCAGCACCAAAGTCTAATGCAGCATATCTTGGAATTAATGAAGCAATAAATGATATTAGAAATAAAAATATAGGTAAAATTCCAATGTATTTAAGAGATTCACATACACCAGATTATGACTCTAGTGAAGGAAAATATAAATATCCTCATGATTATAATAATAGTTATGTAAAACAGAGATATTTACCCTTAGAATTTCAAAATAAAAAATACTATAATCCAACAAATAATGGATATGAAAAGAGGATAAACCAATATTTAGATAGATTAAAAGAAGAGTAATCCTCTTCTTTTTTTAATATTTATTATATAATAGTAAAAAATGAGGGAGTGATAGCTTGAAAAGTATTTTAATTATATTACTTATTAATTTAGTTATAATTTTTAGAAGTAAAAAAGTATATGCTTGTACAGGAACTTATGTAGGAAGTAAAGTATCTAAAAATGGTTCAAGATTAATAGCAAGAACAGAGGATATAGGATCAGCTCATCCAAAAAGTGTAATAGTATATGAAAAACCTTTTTGGGATAATAATTTATATATTGATAAAATAACGGGATTTGAATATAAAATGCCAAATCATTTTTATAAATACTATGCAGTTCCAGATTCAGATGGAAATAATGATGATGGAATATATGATGAGGTTGGATTTAATGAGTTTGGACTTTCTATTTCTGCAACAGTTTCAAGCTATTGCAAAGAGGAGATAAATAATATTGATTCATTAATTGAAAAAGGACTAAGAGAGGCAAATATTGCAAGTCTTGTTTTATCAACTTGTAAAAGTGCAAGAGAATCTATTTTATTTTTAGCTAAGATAGTAGATGAATATGGAGCTTGTGAGTGTAATAATATTATTATTTCTGATAAAGAAGAATCTTGGTATATGGAAATAGTATCAGGACATCAATATATTGCAATAAAACTACCTGAAGATGTAGTTGCAGTAATACCAAATTGTCTAATGATTGATTATGTAAATTTAGATGATGATGAAAATACAATATATTCAAAAGATTTAATTAATATGCCTAAAGAAAATAATCTTTTAAAGTTTAGAAATGATAAATTTTCAATTAGAAAGACTTATGCAGATGATTTAGGAAGTTATGATAGAGATAGACTATGGGGAGGACAAAACTTTTTAGCAAAATCAAAAAATCGTCCCTATGATTATGACTTTGAACTTTTCTTTAAACCAGATGAAAAAGTATCTGTAAAAGATATAATGGAACTTCAAAAATATAGATATGAAGATACAAAAAAAGATGCAAATCTTGCAATTAATAATATTGATGGCTTTGAAGTAAGACCTATTGGAATTGAAAGACAAGCAGAGTGTCATATTATAGAAATAAAAGAAGAATTTCCAAGAGAAGCTCCAGGATTACTTTGGCTATGTCTTGGAAATGCAGAGCATAATATTTATCTTCCTTATTTTCCAAATATAAAAAGTGTGCCTGAAGTTTATTCTAATAGATTTCATAATTTTAATGAAAATCAAGCTTTTTGGATATTTAGAGCTCAAGGAACACTTGCAGAACTAAATCGTGATAAATATGGAAGCAATATAAGAAAATATTGGAGTAATCATCAAGATGAATTAATTAAAGAGCAAGATTTAAAAAATAAAGAGTTTGTAAGTCTTTATAAAAAAGATAAATCACTTGCAAGTGAATATGCAACTTCTCAAATTAATGAAATAGGAAATATTTTTTATAATAAGGCAAAGAATATTTATGAGGAATTATTTAAGTATGTTGCAAGTGAAGCAGGAAGAGCTGCAGAAGAAAAGTATATACCAAGTGAAATGAAAGAGACATCTATATAGATGTCTTTTTATTTTAAGTTATAATATAAATAGGAGGTGCATTATGTCACTTGGAAAAAAATTAACTGAACTGCGAAAAGAAAATGGATATTCAAAAGAGGAAATATCCTATATGATTGGAGCAAAGGAA
This sequence comes from Peptoniphilus stercorisuis, assembly GCF_017874395.1. Lineage (GTDB taxonomy): Bacteria > Bacillota > Clostridia > Tissierellales > Peptoniphilaceae > Anaerosphaera > Anaerosphaera stercorisuis. The sequence goes on from NZ_JAGGLJ010000013.1 coordinate 37,392, forward strand.
GAAGATATTATAAAATGGGAGGAAGATTTAGTAGTCCCAGATGAAAGTATTATTAATGCATTATGTGCGCTATATAATATTAATTATGAGTTTTTAGTTAATAAAGAAAAAGAAGAAATAAAAAATGAAGAAAAAGAAATAGATTGGTCAAAAGTTTGGGAAAATAAATATCCAATACTTAAAGATTATGAAAATTTTAAGAATATAGAAAACTATTATAAAAAAATAGAACTATTATGTGAAAACTTAGAAAGAGAATATAATATTTCAAATTTAGATTCTTTTTTAATTGTTAAAGATATGATTTATAAAAAGTATAAAAAAGATGATGAAAATAAAAAGTAAATCCTTACTTTTTATTTTTTTATTTAGATTATAAGAAATGCCTATAGCTTTGTCAAAATCTAACATATAAGGCTATATTCATTGACAAAATCTTATAGTATATATATAATAGGTTTCATATATAAAAATATCTAATAGAAGAAATTAGGAGGAATTATGAGGTTAAATATTAAAGAAATTCTGGAAAATAGCGAAAAATTCATCAATAAACCTGTAATTATAGAGGGATGGATAAAGACAAGTAGATCATCAAAAAAATTCGGATTTATCGAATTAACAGATGGATCATGTTTTGATACCCTCCAGGTAGTATATGAAGATACCCTCGGTAATTTTTCTGAAATTAATAAATATCCTATAAGTTCTTCTTTACTTATAAAAGGAATAGTTGTAGAAAGCCCAGGGGCAAAACAAGATGTAGAGATTCATGCAGAATCAGTTGATGTTCTAGCTCTTTCAAGTAGTGATTATCCTCTTCAAAAGAAACGTCACTCAATGGAATATTTAAGAACAATAGCACATTTAAGACCTCGTGCAAATGCTTTTAATGCAACTTTTAGAGTTAGAAGTTTACTTGCTTTTGCAATTCATAAGTTTTTCCAAGAAAAAGGCTTTGTTTATGTAAACACACCTTTAATTACAGCATCAGATGCTGAAGGTGCAGGAGAAATGTTCCAAGTAACAACTCTTGATCTTGAAAATGTTCCGTTAAATGATGAAGGTAAAGTAGACTATAATGAGGATTTCTTTGGAAAAGAAACTAATCTTACTGTATCTGGACAACTTGAAGCTGAAGCTTTTGCTATGGCATTTAGAAATGTATATACATTTGGACCTACATTTAGAGCAGAAAACTCAAATACTGCAAGACATGCTGCAGAGTTTTGGATGATAGAACCAGAAATGGCATTTACAAACTTAAATGAATTAATGGAAAATGCTGAAGAAATGTTAAAATATATTATTAATTATGTACTTGAAAATGCAAAATCCGAAATGGAATTTTTCAATAAATTTGTAGATAAAAATCTACTTAATAGACTTGATAATATTGTAAATAATGATTTTGGAAGAGTAACTTATACTGAAGCTGTAGATATTCTTCAAAAATCAGGTCATGAATTTAAATATCCAGTCGAATGGGGAATAGATCTTCAAACAGAACATGAAAGATATCTAACAGAAGAAGTTTATAAAAAACCTCTTTTTGTAACAGATTATCCTAAGGAAATCAAAGCATTCTATATGAGAGAAAATGAAGACAAAAAAACAGTAGCAGCTACAGATTTACTTGTGCCTGGTATTGGTGAAATAATTGGTGGAAGCCAAAGAGAAGAAAGACTAGATGTACTTGAAGAGAAAATGAAAAATAATAATATGGATATGGAAACTTACAAGTGGTATCTAGATTTAAGAAGATATGGAAGTGTAGAACATTCAGGTTATGGACTTGGCTTTGAAAGAGTTGTAATGTACATTACAGGAATGAGCAATATTAGAGATGTTATACCATTCCCTAGAACAGTAGGTTCTGCAGAATTCTAATTATAAAATATTGAGGAGGCATAAAATGAAACAATACGATCCAAAAGCAATTGAGACAAAATGGCAAAATTATTGGGATGAGCATGAGACTTATAAGGCTCATGAAGATTTTGAAAAGGAAAAGTTCTATGCCCTCGTTGAATTTCCATATCCTTCAGCACAAGGACTTCATGTAGGACATCCTCGTTCATATACAGCAATTGATATAATTTGTAGAAAAAGAAGATATGAAGGACAAAATGTTCTATTTCCTATGGGATGGGACGCTTTTGGACTTCCAACTGAAAACTATGCAATAAAACATAAAATTCATCCAGCAAAGGTAACAGAAGATAATGTTAAAAACTTTAAAAGACAACTTAAGTCTATTGGTTTTTCCTTTGACTGGTCTAAAGAGATAAATACAACTGATCCTGAATATTACAAATGGACACAATGGATCTTCTTACAATTTTTCAAACGTGGACTTGCTTATAAAGCAGAGATGCCAATTAACTGGTGTACTTCTTGTAAAGTAGGACTTGCAAATGAAGAAGTTGTAGGTGGAAAATGTGAAAGATGTGGTAGTGATGTTGTAAGAAAAGTAAAATCACAATGGATGCTTAAAATCACAGAATATGCTCAAAGATTAATAGATGATCTTGATGATGTAGATTATATTGAAAGAGTTAAAACTCAACAAAAACACTGGATTGGAAGAAGTGAAGGCGCTGAAATTAACTTTGGAATAGAAGATTCTGAAGATATTATTACAGTTTTCACAACAAGACCAGATACAATTTTTGGAGCAACATATATGGTAATGTCACCAGAACATCCATATATTAAAAAATATGAAGACAGAATTGAAAATCTTGAGGAAGTTTATGCTTATCAAGAAGAATCTAAAAAGAAATCTGACTTTGAAAGAACAGAACTTGTAAAAGAAAAAACAGGAGTTCCATTAAAAGGACTTCATGCAATAAATCCTATTACAAATAAAGAAATTCCAATTTGGATATCAGATTATGTATTAATGGGATATGGTACAGGAGCTATTATGGCAGTACCTGCACATGATACTAGAGACTGGGAATTTGCAACTAAGTTTGATTTACCTATTATTCCAGTAATAGAAGGTGGAGATATAACAAAAGAAGCATATACTGATACTGAAACAGGTATTATGATTAATTCAGAATTTTTAAATGGTCTTGAAGTAAAAGATGCAATTGAAAAAATGGCTGAAGAAGTTGAAAAAAGAGAAATTGGTCATAAAAAAATAAATTATAAATTACGTGATTGGGTATTCTCAAGACAAAGATATTGGGGAGAGCCAATTCCAATTATTCACTGTAAAAAATGTGGTCAAGTGCCAGTTCCAGAAAAAGATTTACCAGTAATATTACCAGAAGTAGAAAACTATGAACCAACACATGATGGAGAAAGTCCTCTTTCTGAAATGACTGATTGGGTAAATACAACATGTCCACATTGTGGAGGACCAGCTAAAAGAGAAACTGATACAATGCCACAATGGGCAGGAAGTTCATGGTACTTCTTAAGATATCTTGATCCACATAATAATGAAGAGATTGCAGATCCAGAAAAAATAAAATATTGGATGCCAGTAGATTGGTATAATGGTGGTATGGAACATACTACACTACATTTACTATATTCAAGATTTTGGCATAAATTCCTATATGATATAGATGTAGTTCCTATGAATGAGCCTTATGCTAAGAGAACTTCTCAAGGTATGATTTTAGGACCTAACCACGAAAAAATGTCTAAATCTAGAGGAAATGTAATTAATCCAGACGATATTATAGAAGAATATGGTGCAGATACTTTAAGATGTTATGAAATGTTTTTAGGTGATTTTGAAAAATCAGCTCCATGGTCAGACAATGGAGTTAAGGGATGTAGAAGATTTATGGAAAGAGTTTGGAATCTTCAAAATATCTTAAATGATTCTGAAGAATACTCTAAAGAATTAGAATCTAATATTCATAAAACTATTAAAAAAGTTTCAAGTGATTATGAGAATTTAAAACCAAATACAGCAATTGCTGCTTTAATGAGTTTAACAAATGACTTTAACTCTTTAGGAAAAATTTCTAGAAAAGATTTAAAAACATTATTAATTTTATTAAATCCAGTAGCACCTCATATTACTGAAGAAATTTGGGAAATAAATAATTTAGGTGGAGTTCTAAGTGATGCTAAGTGGCCAACTTATAGCGAAGAAAAAACTATTGATGATGTAATTGAAATGCCAGTTCAATTTAATGGTAAAGTTAGATTTACAATAGAAATTTCAAAAGATGCTACAAAAGAAGAGGCTAATGCTAAGGCATGTGAAAATGAAGCTTATGAAACTTATACTGAAGGAAAGAAAATTGTTAAAGAAATTTTTGTTCCAGGAAAGATTTATAATATAGTTGTAAAGTAAAAAATATTTTAAATAAATAAGAGAATCAGATGGTTCTCTTATTTATTTTTCTGTTTAAAAACATAGAAAAACTTAAAGAGATAAAGTATAATACTTATAAAATGGGGTGTTACAATTGTATAGTATGACAGGTTATGGTATGGGAGAGTATTCTAATGATAAGTTTCATGTAAAAGTTGAAATTAAATCAGTTAATAATAGATACTGTGATATATCAATAAGACTACCTAAGAGTTTAATGGCCTTAGAAGATAAAATAAAAAAAGAAATAAGAAATAAAGTTAGTAGAGGAAAAGTAGATGTATTTATTAATGTTGAAAATTTAAATGCTTCTTCATCAATTATAGATGTAGATTTATCACTTGCTAATCAATATTTCTTAGCATTATCAAAACTTAAAAATGAACTTGAAATTGCTGATGATATTTCACTTAAGGATATATATATAGTATGCAAGGTGTAATAACTACTACAGTTGAAGAAGAGAGTATAGACGAGTACTGGATTGTTTTAAATGAAGCTTTAAATATTGCATTAGGTAATTTCTTAGAGATGAGAAATACAGAAGGTGAAAACTTAAAGCTAGATATTAAAGAAAAACTTAAAAATATATTAGAAAGTGCAGAAAATCTAAAAAGAATTGCACCTATAAGTCTTAAGGAAAATATTAATAAATTACAAGAAAATATAAAGAATAATTTAAAGGATGAAAACCTTGATATTCAAAGACTTACAACAGAAGTTGCAATAATGAGTGATAAATTGTCAATAGATGAAGAAATAACAAGAATTTTTCTTCATATCTCACAGTTTAATGATATAATAAATTTCAACGAACCTGTAGGAAGAAAGCTTGATTTTCTAATTCAAGAACTAAATAGAGAAGTAAATACAGTAGGTTCAAAATCAACAAATATTGAAATTTTAAATAATGTTGTAAATCTAAAATCTGAAATAGAAAAAATAAGAGAACAAATTCAAAATATTGAATAGGGGTTTTTATGGTTATAAATATGATAAATGTAGGATTTGGGAATATGGTAAATGCAAGCAGAATAATTGCCGTAATAGATCCAGGTTCAGCACCTGTTAAAAGACTTATAACTGATAGTAGATCAGATGGAAATTTAATAGATGCAACATATGGTAGAAAAACAAGAGCAGTAATAATAATGGATACTAAGCAGATAGTCCTAACTTCAGTTCAACCTGAAACTATATCTGCAAGAATAAATGAAGAAAAAGCATAGGATGGTGATTGTTTGTCAGCAGGATTTTTATTAGTTTTATCAGGACCTTCTGGAAGCGGAAAGGGAACTGTAAGTGAAGCATTAATGGAGAAGAATGAAGACATTTCATTTTCAACATCAGTAACAACAAGAACTCCAAGACCTGGAGAAGTTAATGGGGAAAATTATTTTTTCACAAGCATAGAAGATTTTGAAAATATGGTTGAGGAAGAAGAATTATTAGAATATGCCTTTGTGCATACTAATTATTATGGAACTCCAAAAAAGTTTGTTTTTGATGAAATTGAAAAAGGTGAAATTGTTCTTCTTGAAATAGATGTTCAAGGAGCTTTACAAATTAAAAAAAGATATAAAGAAGCTGTTTTTATATTTCTACTACCTCCAACAATGGACGAACTTAGAAATAGACTTGTTAAAAGAGATACAGAAACGGAAGAAGAGATTAACACAAGATTTAAAAATGCCTTCAAAGAGCTTGATTTTGTAGGGGAATATGATTATTTTGTAGTTAATAATGAAGTTGATGATGCTGTAGAAAGCATAGAACATATAATTGCAGCAGAAAAACTTAGAGTAAAAAGGCATAAGGATATAAAAAAAGAAGTACTTGCTGAAAAGAAAGGTGATTTATAATGATAATACCATCCTTTGAGAAAATTGGAGAAGTAACAGATAGTAGATATGCACTTGTTATATTAGTTTCAAAAAGAGCTAAAAAACTAGTAGATGGATCTAAACCATTTGTAGATATTGACTCAGAAAAACCAGTATCAATTGCTATTGAAGAAGTTATGGAAAAGAAAATTGTATTTGGAGAACAAATGAGTAACAAAGAATACGATGAAAAAATAGAAGCGGAAAAAAATAAAAAACTTGAAATTCTAAAAAAAGAAAAACTTAAAAATCTAAATGCTGATGAAAAGGACACTGAGGAGAAATAATGTTAAAGGACAAAAATATACTTCTAGGAGTAACAGGTGGAATTGCAGCTTATAAAGCTCCTGGTATAGTTAGTCTTCTTAGAAAAAAAGGAGCTAATGTAAAAGTTATTATGACAAAAGCTGCCTGTGAATTTGTAACACCTCTTACATTTCAAACTATGTCAAATAATATAGTGCATACAGAAATGTTTAATCAATTATCAAATATGGATGTAGAACATATTTCCCTTGCTAAATGGGCAGATTTAATAATAATAGCTCCAGCAAGTGCAAATACTATTGCAAAAATGGCAAATGGTATAGCCGATAATATGTTAAGTACAGTTCTTCTTGCTGCAAGATCTAAAATTTTAGTAGCTCCTGCTATGAATACATTTATGTTAAATAATGTAGCTACTGTTGAAAATTTAAACACACTTAGACAAAGAGGTGTGACTATTTTAGATACTCAAAGTGATGTTTTAGCTTGTGGTGATGAGGGATCAGGTAAAATGCTTGAACCTAAAGAAATTGTTGATGAAATAGATACAGCTTTAACTAAAAAAGATTTATTAGGTAAAAGATTTGTAATTACAAGTGGACCTACTGTTGAAAAAGTTGATCCTGTAAGATATATAAGTAATCACTCTAGTGGAAAAATGGGATATGCTCTAGCAAATGCAGCAGTAAAAAGAGGTGCAGAGGTTGTTTTAATTTCTGGACCAACATCTCTTCAAAAACCACATGTTAAAAAAGTCATAGATATTGAAACTACACTTGATATGTATAATGCAGTTGAAGAAGAATTTAACTCCTGTGATGTTTTAATAAAAGCTGCAGCGCCAGCTGATTATAGACCAAAGACATATAGTGAAGAAAAAATCAAAAAAGATGGAAAAACTGATTTTGAATCTATAGAACTTGTACCAAACCCAGATATTGCAAAGCATTTTGGAAATCTGAAAAAAAATCAAATACTAGTAGGTTTTGCTGCAGAAAGTCATAATGAAATTGAATATGCAAAGGGCAAATTAAAAAAGAAAAATCTAGATATGATTGTTGTAAACAATATAAAAAGAGAAGGTGCAGGTTTTAAATCTGACACTAATATAGCTAGTATTATAAACGCTGCTGGTGAAGTTGATTCCCTAGAAATTATGACTAAGGAAGAACTTGCAGAAGAAATTTTAAATAGAATTGTAAAATTATTTTAACAAAAAGCAAGAGTTTCTCTTGCTTTTTTAATGGAATAATAGGTGAGAATATGAAATATGTCAAATTATTTATTCAAAATAACATATCTAAAATTGATATTTTATATACTTATAAAATAAAAAAAGAAGAAAACATACAACTAGGTATGCGTGTTAAAGTTCCCTTTGGAAGAGGAAATAATCCAAAAATTGGCATAGTAGTTGAAATTTTAGAAGAAAATATTGAAAATTTTAAGATAAAAGAAATAATAGAAGTTTTAGATTATGAGCCTATTTTAAGTAAAGAGCTAATTGAACTTGGATTTTTTATGAAAGAAAAATATCTAACTACATTCAATCAAGCTTTTTTACCTTTAATGCCACCAGGAGATTTAAAAACTATTGTAAAAACTGTTGAATTTGACGAAAATTATAAAACAAATAACGAAGATGAAAAAGAATTATTTGAAAAATTAAAAGTTGATAATATAGTAGAGAATTTAGACTTAAAATCTAAGGAATTATTACAAAATCTAATTGAAAATAAAGTTTTAAAAGTAAAGTTTAAGGTTGTTACAACTGGCGGATTTAAAACACAAAAAATGGTAAAATTAACTAAGGATTATAAAGATAAACTTGAGAAGTATAAGATTAATGAAAAGCAAACTCAAGTTATTAAATATTTAGAAGACTTAGACAATTCAAAAAGATCAGATATATTAAAAGATCTTTCTATTTCTGACTCTCCAATTAAAACTCTTGAAAAAAATAAAATTGTAGAAATTTATGATGAAATTGTAGAAAGAAATCCCTATGATGAAGAATTTCATACAGAAAATCATATTTTAAATGAAGAACAAAAAAATGCAGTAAATGGAATTTTAAATTCTAAAAAAACAGTATCACTACTTCATGGACTTACTGGAAGTGGAAAAACTGAAGTTTATTTAAAACTTGCAGAAGAAGTTTTAAATAAAGGTGCTCAAGTAATAGTATTAGTTCCAGAAATAGGCCTTACTCCTCAAATGATAGAGAGATTTAAGGGAAGATTTAAAGATAGAGTATCAGTGCTTCACTCAAAACTTTCAGCTGGAGAGAGATTTGATCAATGGCAAAAGATTAAAAATAATGAAGTGGATATTGTAGTAGGTGCAAGATCTGCAGTTTTTGCTCCTTTTACAAATTTGAAAATGATAATTATTGATGAAGAACACGATTCTTCTTATAGATTCCATTCAGCTCTAAGATATGATACTAAAGAAGTTGCAATAAAAAGAATGAATAATTTAAAGGGTAATGTAGTTCTTGGATCTGCAACACCTGATGTAATTAGCTATTATAATGCAAAAAATGATAAATATAATTTATTTGAACTTAAAAGTAGAGCTGTTAAGGGTGCAAGTCTTCCAAGTATTGAAATAGTTGATATGAGAGAAGAACTTGCAATGGGAAATATGTCTATTTTTAGCGAGAATTTAAGAGCTTTAATTGAAAATAGACTTAATAATGAAGAACAAATTATACTTTTTTTAAATAGACGTGGATTTTCTTCCTTTGTTTCTTGTAGAAACTGTGGACATGTTATAAAATGTGATAATTGTGATATATCAATGACCTATCATAGAAGTAATAATATATTAAGATGTCACTATTGTGGTTCTACAAAAAAAATGTTAAGAGTTTGTCCAGAATGTGGAAGTAAATATATAAAACAATTTGGCGTTGGAACTCAGCAAGTAGAAGAAGAAATAAAAAAACTATTTCCAAGTGCAAGAGTTGTAAGAATGGATAGAGATACAACTACTGCAAAGGATAGTTATGATAATATATATAATAGTGTAAAAAATAGAGAAGTTGACATATTAATAGGAACTCAAATGGTCGCTAAGGGACTTGATTTTGAAAATGTAACTCTTGTAGGAGTTATTGCAGCAGATTTATCTTTATTTATTTCTGATTTTAGAGCAAATGAAAATACCTTTGAGCTTTTAACTCAAGTTTCAGGTAGAGCTGGAAGATCAAATAAAGATGGAAATGTTGTAATTCAAACATATAATCCTGAAAATTATAGTATAATATTTTCAAAAGAGTCTGATTATTTAGGATTTTATGAGCATGAACTTAAAATTCGAGAAGTTTTTAAATACCCTCCTTTTAGTTCTTTAGTATCTATCTATTTTAAATCAAATTCAGAAAAGTATTTAGATAATATATCAAGAAAAGTGCTTTTTGAAATAACTAGAGAAATTAAGAATTTCAAGGCTGAGGCTACAAATATTGTAGCTGTTCCTAGAATAAAAAATGTATATAAAGTTAAATTTACTTTAAAGGTCAATCCAGAAGATTTAGCTAAGTTAACAAATATTATAAAAAGGGTATTAGTAAGTAATGGTAAAATTTTTGAAAAATATAAAATTTATTCAGATATAGAGTTTTTGTAGAGGTGAATTATATGGCAGTAAGAGTAATAAGAACTGATGATGATCCGATTTTAAGAAAAAAATCAAGAGATGTAAAAGAAATAAATGACAGAATGAAAGAACTTATAAGAGATATGTTTGAAACTATGGATGAAGCAGACGGAGTAGGTCTTGCAGCTCCACAAGTTGGAATATTAAGAAGGATTATAGTAATTGATGATAGAGAAAGTACAAGACTTGCTTTAATTAATCCAGAAATAATAGAAAAAGATGGCAATGAAAAAGGTTTCGAAGGATGTCTTTCAATTCCAGGAAGACAAGGTACTGTTGAAAGATGTACTCATGTTATTGTTAATTATTTAGATGAAGATAGTAATGAAAAAGAAATTGAAGCTAATGATTTCTTAGCTAGAATTTTACAACATGAAATAGATCATTTAAATGGTATTTTATACACTGATAGAGCAGTTGAAATGTATGAAATAACTCAAGAAGAAGGAGACATTGAATAATGAATATAGTTTTTATGGGAACACCAGAAATAGCAAATCCCATTTTAGAAGCACTAGATGAAAACTATAATGTCACTTTAGTAGTTACACAAGAAGATAAAAAAAAGGGAAGAGGTAAAAAATTATTACCTCCTCCTGTAAAAGTAAAGGCTGAAGAACTTGGCATTCCTGTATTTCAACCAAAAAGTATAAATACAGAAGAATCTATTGAAAAATTAAAATCTGAAAATGCTGATTTATTTATAGTAATAGCATATGGTCAAATTTTAAAAGAAGATGTTCTAAATATTCCAAAACAATGTATTAATATTCATGCATCTATTCTTCCAAAATTAAGAGGAGCTGCTCCTATTAATTGGGCAATAATAAATGGAGAAAAAGAAAGTGGAGTTAGTATAATGCAAATGGAACGTGGACTTGATTCTGGTGATGTTGCATTAGTTAAAAAAGTAAATATTGAAAGTTTAAATGCAGAAGAATTAGAAAGTGAAATATCAAGACTTGGTGCTGAGGCAATAGTTGAATTTATAGAGTCTTATAAAAAAGACGAAGCTGTATTTGTTCCTCAAAATCATGATGAGGCAACTTATGCTCCAAAAATTGATAAAGAAACTGGATATATTAATTTTAAAGAAATGAATACTAAAGAAATTTTAGATTTAGTAAGAGGATTATATCCAGCACCTGCTGCTTCTGCAGTATATAAAGATATTAGATTTAAAATTTTAGAGGCAAAAGAAGTTGAAAGTGAAGATGGAAATTTAGCTGGAGAAATTTTGGATTCTAATAAAAAATTAATTGTAAAAACAAAAGATTCAGCAATAAGTATAGAAAAAATTCAATTTCCTGGCAAAAAAGCTATGAATATTAAGTCTTATTTAGCAGGAAATGATTTTGAAGAAAAAATTATACTAGAATAGGGGGATATTATGTATTACGGATATGGACTTTCATATATTCAATATATTTTACCTGGACTTATAATTGCATTTATTGCACAAGCTAAAATTAGCTCTGCATATGCAAAAAATAAAAAGATTTCAAGTGGAACTGGACTAACTGGAGCAGAAGCTGCAAAAGTCATAATGGATAGGAATAATCTAGGTGATGTTACTATTAGAACAGTTCAAGGAGAACTTACAGATCATTATAATCCTCAAGATAAAACATTAAATTTATCAAGAGAGGTTTATTATGGAGATAGTATTGCATCTTTAAGTATTGCAGCGCATGAGGTTGGACATGCTCTACAACATCAAACAGGATATGCACCTCTTAAAATAAGAGCTATGCTTGTTCCTGCTGCAAATTTAGGATCAAACTTGTCTATGTTTTTTATAATGCTTGGATTATTTTTCTCAACTTTTTTTGTAAAAGTTGGTATAGCAATGTTTTCACTAGCTGTGTTATTTCAAATAGTAACACTTCCTGTGGAGTTTAACGCAAGTAGAAGAGCAGAATTAGAATTATCAAATGGAATAATGCCTAGTGAAAAAATTATAGGCACAAGAGAAGTCTTATCAGCTGCAGCACTAACTTATGTTGCATCTACACTTATGTCAATAGGACAACTTTTAAGACTTTTAGCACTATTTGGTAATAGACGAGATAGGGACTAAAGTATGAAAAATATTAGAAAGAAGGCACTTTTTATTATAGACAATGTCTTTTATAAAGGTGCTTTTTTAAACGAAGAATTAGAAATATTAAAAGAATCAGATATCGATATTAGAGATTATAATTTAATAAGTAATATTACAACAGGAGTTATTCAAAATAGAACATATCTTGATTATATTATAAAGAAAAACTCTAAAATTAAATTTAGAAAAATTCATAAAATAATTTTAACAATTTTAGAAATGGGAATTTATCAAATACTATTTCTAGATAGAGTTCCAGATTATTCTATAATAGATGAAAGTGTAAAACTTGCTCATGTCTATGGAAATAGAGGATCAGCAGGATATGTAAATGGAATGCTTAGAAATATTTTAAGAAATAAAGACAGTATAGAAGTAGATTTAAAGGGAAAAGAATATTTAGAAGTAAAGTATTCTCATCCTATGTTTTATATAGATGAAATTTTAAAGGATTTCTCCTATGAAGAAGCAGAAGAACTTTTAAAGGCTAATAATGAAAAACCACCTTTTACTATAAGGGTAAATGGACTTAAAACAAATAGAGATGATCTAAAGAAATCTCTTGAAAAACAAGGATATAAAGTTGAGAAAACTAATATGTCTAAAGATGGATTAATAGTTCTTGATGCCTTTAATATATTTAATACAAAGGACTTTAAAGATGGAGATTTCTATATTCAAGATGAAGCATCAAGTCTTGTATCAGAAATATTAAATCCAGAATATGGAAGTGATGTTTTAGATTTATGTAGTGCTCCTGGAGGAAAATCCACTCATTTAAGTGCATTAATGAATAATACTGGAAATATTTTAGCTTGTGATATTTCAAATCACAAATTAAATTTAATTAGACAAAATATAAAAAGACTTGAAACAAGAAATATAAAATTAAAAAAATCAGATGCAATAGCATTTAGAGAAGATTTTAAGAATAAATTTGACTATATTTTAGTTGATGCACCTTGTTCAGGACTTGGTTTATATAGAAGAAAACCTGAGATAAAATGGAATAGAAAAGAAGAAGATTTAAAGGAATTAAGTGAAATCCAAAGAAAAATCTTAAAAAATGCCTCAATGTATTTAAAAAAAGGTGGACATTTAGTATATTCCACATGTACAATAACAAAAATAGAAAATGAAGATGTTATTTATGACTTTTTAGAAAAGAATGAAAATTTTGAAATAGAACAAATTGATGATAAAGATTTTCTAAAATTATATCCAAGTTTAAATAATACTGATGGATTTTCAATAGTTAAATTAAAAAAGATTGGTGATTAAATGCAATTAAATAGTTTGACTGAAGAGGAATTAAAGGAAGTTGCAATAAAATATAATGAAAAGGCCTTTAGAGGTACTCAACTTTTTAATTTATTTCACTCACAACAAAAAACTGATTTAAATGGAAGTAATCTTCCTAAGAAATTTATTGAAGAATTAGAAGATAAAGAAGAAATAGCTAATGTGAAAATTTTAGAAGAATATGCATCTAAACTTGATGAAACTAAAAAACTATTATTTGAATTTGATGATGAAAATATAGTTGAGGGTGTTTTGATGAAATATAAACATGGATATTCTCAATGTGTATCTACTCAAGTTGGATGTAGAATGGGATGTGTCTTTTGTGCTTCTACAAAGGGTGGGTTAATTAGAAATCTAACTCCTTATGAAATGCTTGGGCAAGTTTATGAAGTTGAAAAGAAATATAATATTAAAGTATCAAATATTATATTAATGGGAAGTGGAGAACCTCTTGATAATTATGAAAATATAATTAAATTTTTAAAATTACTTCATAATGAAAAGGGACATAACACGAGCTTTAGAAATATGACTATATCAACTTGTGGTGTTGCGGACAAAATTTATGATTTAGCAGATGAAAATCTTCCTATAACACTTGCAATATCTCTTCATAACACTAATAATATTAGTAGAGACAAAATTATGCCTATTAATAAAAAATATAAAATAGAAGACACGATAAAAGCTTGTAAATACTATTCAGAGAAAACTGGAAGTAGAATAACTTTTGAATACACATTAATTCATGGCCAAAATGACAGTGAAGAAAATGCACTTGAATTAAGGGAATTATTAAGGGGATTAAAATCACATATAAATTTAATACCATTAAATCCAATTGAAGAATATGATGAAAAAAGACCTGATAGAGGCCAAGTTGAAAGTTTTAAGAAAAAGCTTGAAAAACTTTCGTTAACAGCTACAATTAGAAGAGAGTTAGGCTCAGATATTAATGCTTCTTGTGGGCAGCTTAGACGAAAGTATAAAAGAGGTGGAACTAGTGAAGTTTGTAGCAGCAACTAATGTTGGAAAAGTAAGAACCAATAATGAGGACTCCTATTATATACCAGAAGATGATGATAGATTATTTATATTAGCAGATGGTATGGGAGGTCACTTAGCTGGGGAGACTGCAAGTAGTCTTGCTACATCAGAGATTTCTAAATTTATAAATAATGAAGAAATTGAAAGTGAAGAAGATGTAGAACTTGCTATAATAAAGGCTATTGAAATATCAAATAAAAAAATATTTAATCTATCTGAGGAAAATATAGAATATAGAGGAATGGGAACTACAGTGTCACTTGCCTATATTTTTAATGACAAATTAATATATACAAACATTGGAGATAGTAGGATTTATGAAATAGAAGATGGAGAAATTTCACAATTAACTAAAGATGATTCTTTTGTAAACTATTTAATAGATATTGGAGAAATTACAGAGGAAGAAGCACAAGTTCATCCAAAGAAAAATGTTCTGACAAAAGCGCTTGGAACATCAGAAAATATAAGAATGAAAGTTGAATATAAAAACTTTAAAAAGGGTGTTAAGTATTTACTTTGTTCAGATGGTTTAACTAATATGGTAGATATAGATAGAATCAAAGATATAGTTAATGAAAATCCAATTGATATTGCAAAAGAGATTTTGGTTAAAGAAGCTCTTGAAAATGGTGGAGTTGACAATATTACATTGATTTTGATTGATAATGAGTAGGTGTGTTCTTATGATTGGAAAAGTATTAGCGAATAGATATGAAATACTAGAAAAAATTGGCACAGGTGGAATGGGTGATGTATATAAAGCTCATGACAGAAAACTTGATAGAGTAGTTGCCATAAAAATATTAAAAGCTGAATATAATGATGATAGTAATTTTATACGAAAATTTAAACGTGAATCTCTTGCAGCTGCAAGTATTTCACATCCCAATATTGTAAGTATATACGATGTTGGAACTGAAGAGCCCTTTGATGAAAAAATCCACTATATTGTAATGGAATATATAGATGGTAAAACTCTAAAAGAAGTTATAAATGAAGATGGACGACTAAGAGAAAAAAGAGCTCTAAATTACTGTGTTCAAATTGCAGAAGCTTTAAAAGTTGCACATTCAAAAAATATTGTGCATAGAGATATAAAATCTCAAAATATAATGATTACAAAAGATGATAGAGTAAAGGTTACTGATTTTGGAATAGCAAGAGTTGCAGATAATTCAACTGTAACAGCTACAAATGCAATAATGGGTTCTGTTCATTATTTCTCTCCAGAACAAGCTAGAGGATCTAAGGTAGATAATAGATCGGATATTTATTCAATGGGAATTGTACTTTATGAAATGTTAACAGGAAGACTTCCCTTTGATGCTGAAAATCCTGTTTCAGTAGCTCTAATGCAAGTTCAAAGTAATATGCCAAGACCATCAGATACTTATTCAGATATTTCTGAGTCATCTGATGCAATTGTATTAAAAATGACAGCAAAGGATCCTAATGACAGATATAAAGATGTAAATGCCTTAATTAAAGATATTAAAAATTTACAACTTGGAAGAACTTCAAATATAGATTTTACTCAAACTATGAAACAAACTATGCCTTTAGATGATAGAATAAAATCTTCATCTAAACAAGCTTATAAAAAACAAGCATCAGTTTCAGATAGAGGAAAAAAAGTTGTTAGAAGATCAAATGATGAAGATGACTATGAAATAGAAGAAAAAAAGCCAAAGAAGAAAAAGAAAAAAGGCTCTGCTACTCCTATAATTCTTGGAATACTAACTGCAGTTCTTTTATTTGTTATGATAGTTGTAATAGGACCTAAGGCTTTATTTAATTCAAATAAAGATCAAATAGAACAAACTTTAACTGCTAAGATACCAAAGGTTGTTGGACTTACAGAAGATGAGGCTATTGCAAAACTTAAAGCTCAAAAACTAAATGTAAATATTTCTGGAAATGAAGAAGATCCAAATTATGCAAACAAAGAAGTATTATCACAAAGTCCAAAGGCAGGAGAAGAAGTAGAAGAGGGAACTACAATAAATATTGTAGTAAATATTCTTCCTGATGCAATAAAAGTTCCTGAATTAAAAGGACTATCTTTAGAGGAAGCTCAAAAGAAAATAACAGATTTAGGCCTTAGAATAGTTGATATATCTTCTGAATATTCTGATGATGTAGAAGAGGGTAAAATCTTTGAACAAGAGCCAGAAGCAGGAAGAGAAGTATTAAAAGACAAAGATATAAAAATTAAAATTTCTAAGGGAAAAGACGATAGAGAAGTAAATATTCCAGATACTAAGGGACTTAGCAAAGAAGATGCTAAAAAAACTTTAGAAAATCTTGGATTTAAAGTTAAATTTGAATCAACAACAAGTAATAGTGTTGATATAGATGAAGTTGTAGATTATAAACCTAAAGAAGATGCTAAAAATGGAGATACTATAACTCTTATTATTTCTAAGGGAAAAGAAGATTCAGATGAGGACAATGAAGATAAAGATGATGAAAAAGAAGATAACTCTCCAGTAAATGATTCTTATTCAAATGATCCTGTAAATACAACTTTTAGTTTAACAGTGCCAGATGATGGAGATAGACATAGAATTGAGATAAAAAGACATATTAAAAATGGAAAGACATTTACTATTTACAATTATCACAAAACTCCTGATGACGGAACTATAAAAATTCCAGTAGAAGGAAGTAAAGGCGATAAATTTGAAGTTTATGTAGATGGTAATTTAGTTCAATCTCAACATTTATAAGGAGAAGATATGAAAGGTAAAATTGTCAAATTAACAGGAGGATTTTACTATATATATACTGATCAAAGAATTTATGAAACAAGAGCTCGTGGAAATTTTAGACATTCTGATATAAAGCCTGTTGTAGGCGATATTGTTGAATTTAAATATGAAGAAGACAAACTGGGATATATTGAAGAAGTATATCCCAGAAAAAATATATTAAAAAGGCCACCAGTAGCAAATGTTGATCAAGTGTTAATAGTAGTTCCTACAAAGGATCCGAAATATAATTTAAATCTAATTGATAAAATGATTGCAGGATATGAAGGTAAGGTAGATATTCTAATTGCTATAAATAAATATGATTTAGATAAAGAAGAAGCTGAAAAAGTAATGGCTATTTATAGAAAAGCTGGTTTTAAAACTTTTATGATTTCATATAAATTTGATTTTACAATTGATTTATTAAGAAAATACTTAGAAAATAAAACAACAGCTCTTAGTGGAGTTTCTGCTGCAGGAAAATCAACTATAGCAAGTCATATTTTGAAAAAAGAAATACAAGTTGGCGATATTTCCGAAAAAACTAGAAGAGGACGTCATACAACAAGACATACAGAGCTTCTATTTGGAGAAAATGAAACTTATTTATTTGATACTCCAGGATTTTCAAGTTTAGATCTTGATATGAAAGCAGATGATTTAAAGGATAGATTTAGAGAATTTAAAGAATTTCAAAATAATTGTCAATTTAAAGACTGTAAACATATAAATGAACCTAAATGTGGCATAAAAGATGCAGTATCAGAAGATGAAATTCCAATTACAAGATATAATAATTACTTAAGTATTTATAATGAATTAAAAGAAAAGGAGAAATACTAATGATTTCACCATCAATATTATCAGCAGATTTTACAAATATAAAAAAAGATTTCGATGCAATGAATAGTGCTAAATCACATTTTGTTCATGTAGATATAATGGATGGAAACTATGTGCCAAATATTTCCTTTGGTCCTTCAATAGTTTCACAACTTAAAAAATTAACAGATATACCCTTTGATGTACATCTAATGATTGAAAATCCAGAAAACTATATTGAGGACTTTGTAAAAGCAGGAGCAGACATTATTACAATTCATCCAGATTCTACAAAACATTTAAATAGAACTATTAATTTAATTAAAAGTTATGGTGTAGATGTTGGACTTGCAATTAATCCAGCAGAAAGTTTAGATGTATTAGATTATACAATTGAAGATTTAAATTTAATTTTAATAATGAGTGTAAATCCAGGTTTTGGAGGACAAAGTTTTATTAAATCATCTCTTAGAAAAATAGAAGAGACTAAAAAAATAATAAACGAAAAAAATCCAAGATGTAAAATTGAAGTAGATGGTGGTATAAAACTTAGTAATGCAAAGGAAGTATTAGACGCAGGTGCTGATATTTTAGTTGCAGGCTCTGCAATATTTGGACAAGATAGTCCTGAAGATGAAATAAATAAATTTAAAGAATTGATGAATATATGAAAGGTGTATTAGTTTCTGGAGGAAATAATATAGATGAAAATATATTAGAAGAAGAATCAGAAAATGCATATATTATATGTGCAGATGGTGGAGTAAAAAACTTTTTAAATACTAATTTAAAGCCTGATTTATTAGTTGGAGATTTAGATTCAATAAGTAATGAAGGTGTAGAGTTTTTAGAAAAAAATAATATTAAAGTTGATAAATTTCCACCAAAAAAAAATCTCACAGATACAGAACTTGCACTGACATATCTTTTAGAAAAAAAATGTAGTAGTATTACAATACTATCTGCAACAGGAACAAGAATGGATCATACAATATCAAATATATTGTCCCTTGAAAAATTATATAAATTAAAAGTTCCTGCAAAACTTGTAGATAATCACAACGAAATAATCTATGTCGAAGAGGGAAAAATAGAAGTAAATAAAGATGATTATAAATATCTATCATTAATCTCTTTAAGCGATTATTTAATTTATTCAACTATTGGAATGGAATATGAAACAGATCATCTGAAGATATATAGATATTCTGCTAGGGGAGTAAGTAATGAAATAAAAGAAAAAAGTGCAAAAATTAATATACACTTTGGAAAAGGATTAATTATAAAATCAAGAGATTAACTTAAGTTAATCTCTTTTTTGTAAATAGAAAACCCCCAGTTAGACTGGGGGTTCCGTAAAGCTTTAGCGTTAATTCTCTAAAAATTAAAAAACCTCTAGTGATAAAATA
>NZ_JAGGLJ010000014.1 GCF_017874395.1 Peptoniphilus stercorisuis
GGCTCATTTTTTACGCCTTTTGAGGCGTAGCAAGTAAAAAAGGGCCTTGTGCCCGTAAATTAAAAACCACCGGCTAGGCCGGTGGATATTTATTATTTAAAAACATTTTTATTACTTAGATTTTTTATTTCTTCATCAGAATATCCAAGAGATTTCATAATACTATTAGTATCTTCTCCTATGGTTTTACCAACATGTTTATATTCTGCTTTTGATTTTGAAAATTTAATTGGCATAGAAAACTGTCTTACTTTTTTGTCGCCAACAGGCATTTCAATTACAAGTTCTCTTGCTTTAATATGTTCATCTTCACTAAGGGCTTCTTTTAGATTTTGAACTGGCTCAACACAGCAGTCCTTATCCTTAAAGATTTCAATCCATTCAGATAAATTTTTAGCACCTATAGTTTTTGAGATTTCGTCTTTTAAATCTCTTACATCTTCAGGCCAAACAGTTTTATTTATAAACTCAGGTCTGTCTATTGCCTCACAAAAAGCCTTCCAAAATTTAGGCTCTAAAGAACCAACAGATAAGTATCTTCCATCAAGTGTTCTATAAAAATCATAGGCACATCCACCATTTAACATTCCTTCTTCTCTATTTGGAAGTTTTTCATCAACTAAATATCCAGCACCATCAAAGGTATTATAAGAGATAAGTCCATCAAGCATTGATATATCAATATATTGACCTTCTCCAGTTGCATTTTTATAATTAAGTGCTGCAAGAATACCAATAATTGCATTATTAGCTCCAATTGCAAGATCACCAATTTGAGTATTTGTAAGAATAGGTCCAGTTTGTTTTCTGCCAGAAAGTGACATAATTCCAGATTTTGCAAGGAAATTTATATCATGTCCTGCACGCTTACTCATAGGTCCAGTTTGTCCATAAGATGAAATAGAGCAATAGATTAAAGCTGGGTTTATTTCTTTTAAATCTTCATAAGAAAGACCTAGGCTTTTCATAACTCCTGGTCTAAATTGTTCAACTAAAACATCATATTCCTTAACAAGTTTTTTAACTATATCTATACCTTCTTTAGTTTTAAGGTTAAGAGCCATAGTATTTTTATTTCTATTTAGCCAAAGTAAATTGGCAGACTTATTAGTATCCTCAAAAAAAGGTTCTTTCTCCAAAACTAAATCTAATTTAGAAGGAGAAGAAATTTTTAAAACATCAGCTCCCATATCAGCCATCATTAAAGTTGCATAAGGCCCTGGAAGAAGTGTTGTGAAATCTAGTACTTTAACATTTGAAAGAGCACCTTTCATATTTATTACCTCCCATACTTAATACATTATCTTAATTCTATTATAACAAATTAAAGCAATATAAAATATCTATTTAAAAACTCCTTTGTTTTTTAATTCATTTATTTCTTCCTTAGAATAAGAAAGTTTTTGGAGAATTTTTTCAGTATCTGCTCCAATTTTTTTGCCTACATGATTATATACAGCCTTTGAGCAAGAAAACTCTATGGGAAGTTTATATTGTTTAACTTTATTTCCATTATAATCTAATTCAACTATTACATTTCTTTCTTTAATTTGTTCATCTAAAAGAAGAGCTTCTTCTAAATTTTGAACAGGTTCAATACATAAATCCTTATTTTTGAAAATTTCCTTCCATTCATTAAAATCTTTAGATTTAAAAATTTCTTTTATTTCTTTTTTTACTATTTCAATATTTTCAGGATAAATTCCTCCACTAATTAAATCTTCACGACCAATGATTTTACAAAAACCACTAAAATATTTGTCTTCAATAGCACCTACTGAGAAAAATCTACCATCTTTAGTTTCATAAAAATCATATAGAGATCCTCCATTTAAAAGAGATTCTTCTCTACTTGGAATATTTCCACTATATAAATAATTAAGCCCTTCAAAGGTATTATAAGAGATTAATCCATCAAGCATTGAAATGTCTATTCTCTGTCCTTTATTAGTATTCATTCTGTAGATAATAGCAGATAGTATTGCTATTACTGCATTATTAGAGCCTACGGACATACCACCTATTTGAGCATTTAAAAGACTTAGTCCTGAATCTTTTTTTCCAGAAATAGACATAAGCCCAGACTTAGCTAGATAATTTATATCGTGACCAGCATAGGAACTCATAGGTCCAGTTTCTCCATAAGATGATAAAGAACAATAAATTAAAGAGGGGTTAATCTCTTTTAGTTCCTCATAGGATAATCCAAATTTTTCCATAGTTCCAGGTTTAAATCCCTCAATTAAAACATCATATTCCTTAATAAGTTCTTTAACTATATTTACTGCCTCTTTAGTTTTAAGATTAAGAGCCATAGTGTCTTTATTTCTAAGAAGCCACATTTGAGATATTGAAATATCGCTATCTTCAAAGTAGGGTTCTTGTTCTAAAATTACATCTTTTTTAGAAGGAGAAGAAATTTTTAAAACATCAGCTCCCATATCTGCCATCATTAAAGTTGCATACTGTCCAGGTAAAACCGTTGTAAAATCTAATACTTTTATATTTTCTAATACGCCAATCATAATTTCCTCCTTTATATATTATATATACCTTTAAAAGAAATAAAAAAACTATTGACAAAAATTATAAAGGGTATAGTATGTATATACACAGTATATACAGTATGTACATTGGAGGGTAAATATGAATATTATTATTTCAAACTCCAGTGAGGTCCCAATATATGAACAAATTAAAAATCAAATAAGAGATATGATTATTGATGGAAGATTAAAATCAGGTGTGGGACTTCCTGGCATGAGAACTCTAGCAAAGGATTTAAAGGTTTCTGTTATAACTACAAAAAGAGCCTATAATGAACTGGAAAAAGAAGGATATATAATTACAAATCAAGGTAAGGGATCCTTTGTAGCAAATATGAATAGAGAGTTTTTAAAAGAAGAACAATTAAAATTAATAGAGGAAAAATTACAAAGTGCAGTAGAACTTGCAAGTCCTGTAAATATATCTCTAGATGAATTAAAAGAAATATTAGAAATACTTTATAGAGGTGAATAAAATGAATGCAATTGAGATAAAAAATTTAAATAAAAAATATGATAATTTTGAACTTAAAGATATTTCCTTAAATGTGAAAAAGGGAAGTATTATGGGACTTATTGGAGAAAATGGAGCTGGAAAAACTACAATTTTAAAATGTATTTTATCAATTTCAAAATATGATGGAGAAATACTTGTATTAGGAGAAAAGATAAATATTAATACAAAAGAGAATATAAATGCAGTTTTAGATGATGTTTTTTTATCTGAGTATTTAAATCCCTATGAAATAGAAAGTATATTATCTGGAATATATAAAAATTGGGATAGTAATTATTATTTTGAGCTTTTAGATAAATTTAAGATTAATATTAAAAAAGATATTAAGGATTTTTCTAAAGGTATGAAAGTAAAACTTAAAATTGCAACAGCACTTTCATCAAAACCAAAACTTTTAATACTTGATGAACCAACAGCAGGTCTTGATCCAGTAGTAAGAGATGAAATCCTTGATATACTTTTAGAATTTGTAGAAGATGAAGAAAATTCTGTTTTAATATCTTCACATATAACAAATGATCTTGAAAAAATAGCTGATTATATAACTTTTGTAGAAGATGGAAGATTGATATTTTCAGAGGATAAGTATGAACTTTTAGAAAACTATGCAATATTGAGAACATCAGAAGAGGATTTTAAAAATGTTGATAGGTCCTTTGTAGAAAGATATAAAATAAATAAATACAATACTGAGGCATTAATTACAAATGTAGAAAAATTTAAAATAAAATATCCAAATTTAATAGTAGATAAACTAGATCTTGATGAAATGATGGTGTTTTATGCAAAGGGAAATAAATATGAATAAGATTAAAGAAAAAGAAAATATTAAATCATTACTGAAAAAAGACTTTATACTTCTAAAAATTTACAAAAAATCAATACTACTAATGTCTTTATTCTTCTTAATATCAATAGTTTCAACAATTAAAAGTAGTTCTAAAAACAATATAAGTATATATATAGTTTTAATTAGTGTATTTTATTTATTATTTTCACTAAGTTATTCGTCATTATATATAGATGATGGATCTAGATTTTATGAATATGTAAAATTTCTTCCAATAAATATAAAGGATTATGTAAAATCAAAATATTATTTTGCAGGAATAATATATTTTATAGAATTTATAATATTTATATTAATTGCAATATTTCTTTTTAATTTAGAAACATTGAAAGTTCCAATTGTATTAATATCTGCTCAAATACTAACAGGCGGAATTATAATTAATATATTTTTTAAATATGGACAAGAAAAAGTTAGATTTATTTCAACAAGTTTATTTATGATGAGTTTTTTAATACTACTTGCCTTTACAAAACTTGGAATGGGATTATTAAGTATAGGTCTATTAAGTATATATTATATGAAGTTTTTCCCCTTTGTATTTTTAATAATTAGTATTATAGTATTTATTATTTTTATGAACAAAACAGTAAAAATGGAGGAAGAAAAATGTTGAAATCTCTATTGAAAAAAGACTTAAATATAATAAAAAAGACTTCGAGTTATAGAAAAAATCTTATATTTATAATTGTATTTATTATAGTATTTAGCTTTATAATTGGAAAAGAAGCAACGGGAATAATGGCAAGTGTAATGCTTTTGTCTATACCCTTTGGAATACATTCAGAAGATGAAAGATCAGGATTTTTACAATATTATAAAACACTTCCCATAAAAGAAAGTGTATTGGTAAAAGAAAAGTTTTTACTAAATGGAATATTTTCATTAATTGGACTAGTTTTTTCTCTTTTAATATATTTAGTAATGAATATATTTGGAAAAAGTATAAGTGCAGAAGATGTATTTGGATTAATATTATCTATTATTATAATGCATTCAATGTATTCAATATATATTCCATTAATATATAAATATTCACCACAAAAAGCTCCAATTATGATTTTTATATTAGTAATAATTATAATTTTTCTTGGAGTATTAATTGCAAAGTTATTTAAATTATTTGGTCTTAATATAGAAAATACTCTTGAAAGTATTTCGGAAATAAAAGTTGTAATAGGAAGTCTTTTAATTGCTTTAACAATAAATTTAGTAAGTTATTTTAGTGCAATTAAAGTATTAAAAAATAAAGATTTTTAAATATTAAAAATAAGATAAAGTCTCATTAAGAGACTTTATTTTATTAATTAGTTTAATCAAAGTATATCTTTGGTATATTTATAATAGAGTAAAATTAAAGGAGTTAATATGGAAAAAAACAATATAAGAAAAAAAGACCTAACAGACTTTCCATTTGAAGATGTACCAAATAAAAACTGGGCACTATCGCTTTTAGTTGCAATTGGAGGGTTCTTTTATATATCTTTTGGAATATGGACATTACCTAAAATTTTAGTAAATGAATATTTTATATCATTTTTATTTTTATTTTTTTGTCTTGTAGCTTTATCTATATTAGATAATAAGTTTTTTAATAAAATATTTAAAAAGATAAACTCTAAAGATTTATTGATAATTATTTTTACACTTGTAATATGTTATGGAATGGGATTTATAAGTTCTCTTGGAAAGACAGATCTTGTTGAAAATCCAATAACGGGAATAATAAATAAAAGTAATATTGTAAAAATATTAATAGTAACAGCTATTCAGCTAATAGGTGAGGAGATTTTATTTGTTATTCCATTTTTATATGTTTACAATAAAATGAAAATTAAAAAAAGTAAGAGAATATCTATTATAGTAGCTTGGATTATATCTTCATTATTTTTTGGAGCATTACATCTTCCAACATATTCTTTTAATTTTTATCAGGCCTTTATAGTTATTGGAACTGTGAGAATGGGAATGAGTATTTCCTATATTTTAACTAAAAACCTAACTGTTTCATATATTGCCCATGTATTATATGATTTTTTAATATTAATTGGAGTATATTTAGTAGGCGAATATATGATGTTTTTATAAGATGTAAGAAATTACATCTTTTTTTAAAAAATTCTTTAAATAGTTGATTTAATCACAAAAACAATGTATAATAAATTAAGGTCAAAGAAGGTCAAAAAGACTAAATAATTTTGGAGGAAGGGATTAAATGAAATATAAAGATTATTATGAAGCTCTAGGTGTAGATAAAAGTGCAAGTGAAAAGGAAATAAAATCAGCCTATAGAAAACTTGCAAAAAAATATCACCCAGACTTAAATCCCGATAATGAAAGTGCACAGGAAAAGTTCAAAGAAATAAATGAAGCTTATGAAGTGCTATCTGATAAGGATAAAAAGAAAAAGTATGATACTTTTGGTTCTTCAGGTGGTTTTTATGATGGGGCAAATTTTGATCCATCACAATATGGATATTCTTACTCTGGAAATGGAGGAAGTGGAGATTTCTCTGATTTCTTTAATATGTTTTTTGGTGGAGCAGATCCTAGTTCTGCTGGAGGTTTTTCTTCAAGTGGAGGAGATTTTAGTTTTTCTGATATTTTCTCTGATTTTGGAGGAAGAAAGTCCAAGAAGAGATCTAGTAATAGACAAAGCTATGAAACAGATTTATCAATATCCTTAGAGGAAGCTTTTAAGGGAACTAATAGAAAACTTTCATTAAATTTAGATGGAAAAAATGTTGAATTAGATGTAAAAATTCCAGCGGGAATTACACCAGGCAAAAAGATTAAGATGAAAGCTGATAAGTATGGTGTTACTGCTGATGTTTTATTTAAAATAGATATTTATGCTTCTACAACTGAAAAACTCGATGGAATAAATATAGTAAAAGAAGAGGAGATTTATCCTTGGGATGCAGCACTTGGTACTAAAAAAACCATAGAAACTTTACATGGTAAGATAAAAATTCAAGTTCCAAAGGGGTATAAGGGAAGAAGTAAAATGAGAATTCCTAAAAAGGGATTTAAGGATATGAAGGGTAATACTGGGGATTTATATATAATGTTTAATATTGTAAATCCTACAAAACTAGATGAAAAGCAAATAAAATTATACGAAGAATTACAAAAAAGTTTTGATTAATTAAAAAGTTGGGAGTGATATTATGGATTTTGAAAAATTCACACAAAAATCAATAGAGGCAGTTCAAGCTGCACAAAATATTGCAATGTCAAATGGCAACCCACAATTAGAAGATATACATTTAAATAAGGCATTGCTTCAAGATAAAGATGGGCTTATTCCAAAGGTATTAAGATATATGGGAGTAAGTGTTGAGATGATTCAAAAGGATATAGATGATGAAATCTCAAAACTTCCTAAGCAACAAGGGGGAAGTACCTATTCATCAAGAGAATTTACAATGGCTCTTGATTCTGCAATGAAATATGCAACTCAATTTGGAGATGATTATGTTTCAGTAGAGCATTTATATATGGCTCTTCTTGCACAAAAGGGAACTAAATCAGAAAGTGTTTTTAAAAAATTTCATTTAAGTATGGAAGGATTTTTAGAATCACTTAAAAAAATTCGTGGAAATCAACATGTTAGAACAGACAATCCAGAAGATACCTATGATGCATTATCTAAATATGGTAGGGACTTAACAAAAGAAGCTCGTGCTGGAAAAATGGATCCTGTAATAGGTAGAGATGATGAAATAAGAAATGTAATTAGAATTTTATCAAGAAGAACTAAAAATAATCCTGTTTTAATTGGTGAGCCAGGTGTAGGTAAGACTGCAATAGTAGAAGGTCTTGCTCAAAGGATTATCAATGGAGATGTTCCAGAAGGACTGAAAAATAAAACTATCTTCTCTCTTGATATGGGTGCTCTTGTAGCAGGAGCAAAGTATAGAGGAGAGTTTGAAGAAAGACTTAAAGCTGTACTTTCTGAAGTTGAAAAATCTGATGGAGAAATTTTATTATTTATAGATGAAATTCACAATATTGTAGGAGCAGGAAAGACAGAAGGTGCAATGGATGCATCAAATCTTTTAAAACCAATGCTTGCAAGAGGAGAACTTCATGCAATAGGAGCTACAACTCTTGATGAATATAGAAAATATATTGAAAAAGATCCAGCTCTTGAAAGAAGATTTCAAAAGGTTTTAATCTCTGAACCAAATGTTGAAGATACTATTTCAATATTAAGAGGTCTAAAGGGAAAATATGAAATATATCATGGAATTAGAATTGCAGATTCTGCAGTAATTGCAGCAGCAACACTTTCTGATAGATATATCTCAGATAGATTTTTACCAGATAAGGCAATAGATTTAATGGATGAATCCTGTGCAATGCTTAGGACTGAAATAGATTCTATGCCTACAGAAATAGATGAAGTAAGAAGAAAAATCTTACAACTTGAAATTGAAAGAGAAGCCCTTAAAAAAGAAAAAGATGAAGCTTCTAAAAAACGTCTTAATGTACTTGAGGAAGAACTTTCAGAAGAAAAATCAAGTTTTGATTCTTTAAAGGCAAAATGGGAATCAGAGAAAAAAGATCTTGATAAAGTAAAAGATATTAAAAAAGAAATTGAAAGAGTAAATCATGAAATAGAAGAAGCTGAAAGAAATTATAATCTTGAAAAATTATCACAACTTAAATATGGAGAACTTCCAAAACTTGAAGAAGAACTAAAAAATGCTGAAGAAACAACAAAAGATGAAAATTCAATGGTAAAAGAAGAAGTTACTGATGAAGAAATTGCAGAGGTTGTATCTCGTTGGACAAAAATTCCAGTAGATAAATTAAATGAATCTCAAAGAGATAAACTTTTAAATCTATCAAGTATTCTTCATGAAAGAGTAATAGGTCAAGACGAGGCAGTAGAAGCTGTATCAGACGCTGTTCTTCGTGCAAGAGCAGGACTAAAAAGTGAGAATAGACCAATTGGTTCATTTATATTTTTAGGACCTACAGGAGTAGGTAAAACAGAAACAGCAAAGGCTCTTACAGAATCACTATTTGATGATGAGAGAAATATGATAAGAATTGATATGTCTGAATATATGGAAAAACATTCAGTATCAAGACTTGTTGGATCTCCTCCAGGATATGTTGGATATGATGAAGGTGGACAACTTACAGAAGCAGTAAGAAGAAAACCCTACTCTGTAATACTTTTTGATGAAATAGAAAAAGCTCACCCTGATGTATTTAATATACTTCTACAAGTCCTTGATGATGGTAGGCTTACAGACAATCAAGGAAGAACAGTAGATTTTAAAAATACAGTAATTATTATGACATCAAATATTGGTTCATCTTATTTAATAGAGGGAATTGGAGCAGATGGAAATATTACTTTAGATGCAAGAGAACATGTAAATTCTGAAATGAAACTTAGATTTAGACCAGAGTTTTTAAATAGAGTTGATGAAATTGTAATGTTTAAACCTCTTGCAAGAGATGAAATATTTAAGATTATTAAAGTAAATATAAAAGATATTGAAAATAGATTGTCAGATAGAAATATTAAAGTAGAGGCAACAGAAGATGCATTAAATCTAATATTAAATAAATCTTATAATGTTCAATATGGTGCAAGACCAGTTAAGAGATTTATTCAATCAACAGTAGAAACTGATATTTCTAAGATGATTATTAGATCAATTGTAGAAGATGGAGATACTATTTTAATAGATGCAAAAGACAATGAACTTGTTATTTTAAAGAAATAATTAATTAGGCTGCTAGAAATAGCAGTCTTTTTTTTAAATATATATAAATGGGTAAGACTTAATTATAGGAAGTTTTAGAAAGGAGTATATTATGAGTAAAATAGCAATAATAGCAACAGATTATGTAGAAGATATTGAACTTAGTTCTCCAAGAGATGCTCTAAATAAAGAAGGGCATGAAACTTTTATAGTAGGAACAGAAAAAGGAGTAAAAATAAAGGGGAAAAAAGGCGAGACCTTTGTGGCTGATTATGGAATAGATGAAGTATCTGAAAAAGATTTTGATGCTATTTTAATTCCAGGTGGATTTTCACCAGATATATTAAGAGCAAGGGAAGAATTTGTAAAATTTGTAAGAAATTTTTTATTATATAATAAGCCAACTTTTGCAATATGCCATGGAGCGCAAATCTTTATACAAACAGGACTTACAAAGGGTAGAAAAATGACAGCTTATCTATCTATCCAACAAGATTTATATTATGCAGGTGCAATTGTAGAAGATAAATCAGTAGTAATAGACAATAATCTTATTACAAGTAGAACTCCTGCAGATTTAGAGGATTTTAATAGAGAAATAGTAAATATTTTAAAGTGAAAAAAGACTGCTAGGCAGTCTTTTTTTAGTATTAATATTTATTGTAGTGAATTTTTGGTGATGGATCAAAATCAACTCTTTTTCTGATTTTATCATTGCCATAACCAACAGGAATCATACAAAGAGTGCTCATATTCTTTGGAAGATTAAAAAGTTCTCTTGCAAATTGTTGAATTTCAACACCATCTTTAGTAGTTCCTTCTTTTAGATTAGCCCAAGATGTATTTAATCCTGCTTCTTGAGCAAGTAATTGGAAATAACTTGCAGCAATAGAGCATTCTTCAACCCAAGTTTCAGAAAGATCCCTATCTGCCATAATGATAATTACAGCAGGTGCATCTGCAATGTATTTCGTTCCAAAAGTTTCAATATTTGATAAAGTATTTAGAGTTTCTTGATCTTCAACTATAACAAATTGAACAGGACGAGCGTTTCCATAAGAAGGTCCCATTAAAGAGTATTTAAGTAACTCTTCAAGTAGTTCATGATCTACCTTATCTTCTTTGAATTTTCTAACACTTCTTCTACTGTTAATGATTTCTTTTAACAATTAAATCACCTCAAGATAATTGTACCATAATCAAATAAATTTTGATAAAATATATTAAAAGTAAAAATAGAAAAGAGTAATAAAATGGAAAAATTTATAGAGTATGAAAATTGTAATATATGTCCAAGAAATTGTAATATAAATAGATATAAAAGTGTAGGATATTGTAAAATGCCAGCACAATTATATGCATCAAGAGCATCAATTCATATGTGGGAAGAGCCACCTATATCAGGAGAAAATGGTTCTGGTACAGTATTTTTTACAGGATGCAACTTAAAGTGTATATATTGTCAAAATTATGAAATAGCACTTGGAAGTTATGGAGAAGAAATAAATTCAGAAAAACTTGCAGATATTTATTTAAACTTACAAAAAAACAATGTCCACAATATAAATCTTGTAACGCCAAGTCACTATATTCCAACTATTAGAAAATCTTTAATAATTGCAAAAAAAATGGGACTAAATATTCCAGTAGTATATAATACATCTTCCTATGATAATGTAGATAGTTTAAAAACTTTAAGGGGACTTGTAGATATTTATCTTGCAGATTTTAAATATTTTAATGATGATATTTCAAAAAAATACTCTAATGCAAAAGACTATGTAGAAGTTGCAAAAAGTGCAATTAAAGAAATGTATAATCAAGTTGGAATAAATCAATTTGATGAAAATGAAATGATGAAAAGTGGAGTAATAGTAAGACATTTAATGCTTCCAGATCACTTAGAAGATAGTAAAAAAATAGTTAAATATTTATATTCTGAATATAAAGATAATATTTATTTAAGTTTAATGAATCAATTTACCCCAGTTAGAAAAGTAAAATATGAAAATTTAAATAAAAAAATTAGTATAAAAGACTATGATAAATTAATAGATTATGCGATTTCTTTAGGTGTTGAAAATGCCTTTATTCAAGAAGGTGACACAGTAGATGAGAGTTTTATTCCAAGTTTTAATCTATCAGGGATAAAAGATAATAAAATATTGAAAAGTAATGATTAAAATTCATAAAATTAGATTAAATTAATATATATTCTTACTAGAAAATGATTTCACAAAACTTTCATAAATAATTTTAAAAAATAATTAGGGCTAGTAAATGGCTTAAAATGGCTAAAAATATAGTAAATTATAAATATTACAGAAAAAACTCTAAAAATAAACTTTAAAAAGTTGCACAAATGAGGAAAACGTGGTACTATGTAGTTGTGAATATTTCCACGAAAGTGGATATTCTTCAATCATCTTTTTTCTTCCCAGCTATACATAAAAAGAGCCTTAGGCTCTTTTTACGTTTTATACGTTTTTTCAAAGGACCTAAATTTAATTTAGGTCCTTTTTATTGCAAAAATATATAAAAAAAAGCGACTACATAGTAGTCGCTTTTTAGATGTTCTAGTCGTCCACTACTAGAACACCCCAAGGGTTGAACTTCATTATAATATTTATTTAGATAAAAATCAACTATAAATTTCTTTAAATCCTCTAGAATTTACGATTTTTGAAACTATTAAAATAGCAAATAATTTATCAAAATAATCTGTTATAAATTGTATTAAAAAAACAGACATTATATCATTTACACCAATTGCTCTTAAAATCTGAACAAAATAAGAAGATCCAGAACTAGTTACAGTTCCAAAAAGTTTAGCAGATATAAAGGAACTTACAAGACATATTGGAATTGCAACTATAAAGTTTAATAGTATTTTCTCTTTTAATGTTCCTGTTTTAAGTTTTGGAATTATACCTGAAAAATATCCAAGTAAAATTTGAGCTGGTGAAAAATAAAAAGAATATATATCAAAGGACATTCCATTTATTGTAGCGCTTAAAAGCCCAGCTAAGGCACCGTATTTTGGACCAAGTACAAATCCTATAAGAACAGTTCCAAGACCATCTAAATATAGGGGAAGACGAAGCCCAAGGGCAATAAACCCTCCAACTATATTTATAGCCATTGCAATTGAAATAATAGTGATTTTTTTTGTATTGTTTAAATTTTTAATATAAATCACTCCTTGCAAAAATTTCATCTCTATGATCTTTAAAAAGTCTTGAGAGAAATTCTTTCATGGCAGTTTCATTATCTACATCTGTATATAAAATTACATTTTTTTTCTTTTTATAAAAATCATATTCATCAACTATAAGTTGTCCCATAGCTTGACTACTAAGAGCAACTTCGCAGTAATATTCTTTTTTTTCAAACAAATCTTCTCTAAGATCTGCAATAAATGTAAGTGGATCATTTATAACACAGCCAATAATATCTTCATATTCATAGTGAAAATCCATATAAAAATTAGTAATTGATTCTATAAAATCTGCTCTTTTTTTATTAAGATGTTTTAAGTAAGAAAGCATATTTGGTGTAAATAGAAACTTTCTAGTAACATCAAGAGGAAGGATTTTAACCATTCCAGGATAATTTTTAATTACATAATCAGCAGCATCTGGATCTACCCAGAAGTTAAATTCTGCAACAGGCGAGCAGTTGCCATGACTTTTAAAGGCTCCTCCCATACAAATTAGTTCAACATTTTTAAAAGTTTCTCTATCTTTTTTTAAAGCAGTTGCAATATTTGTAAGAGGTCCTAATGCAAAAATCTTAATGTTTTTTTCTTTATTTAGACTATTTAATATAAAATCTACTGCATTTTTTTGTGGTGGGATATAATTATAGACAAGATTTGAATTTCCTAGCCCATCCTCCCCATGAGTTTCTTTAGCAGTTACAAGTTCCCTAACAAGTGGAACTTCTTCACCAATGTACAGAGGAATGGAAGTTTGTTCAAAATTAAGTAATTTAAGCGCATTTTTATAACATAATGTTGCTTCAACATTTCCTGATACTAGAGTGATTCCAAGAATATCATACTCAGGGCTATTAATCGCAAGACTAAGTGCAAGAGTATCGTCAATTCCAGGGTCACAGTCAATTATTATTTTTTTCATATAATACCTCCTTAAATAAGGAGAACTTTAAGTAAAAAACATCAATCATAGTTTTTTATACTTGGAGTTCTCGAACAAGTCCTAATCATAAAGTTTAGATTTAAGATTAATGCAAGTGCTATTTTAACACTTTATTTAAATTCTTACAAGAAAAAAAGCACCTCTTTTAAGAAGTGCTTAGAATTCACCTTTAACAGAAACTTCGCCACTTAATAAGGTCATTATCTCCTTATTTTCAAGTTCTACAACTAAGTTTCCTTTATCATTTATATCTATTGCTTTTGCTTCGTATTTTACGCCGTTTTTTTCAAAGGATACTTGCCTACCAAGAAGTAGGGAATTATCTTTATAAATTTTTAAAACTTCTTCATCACTTAAATTATAATAAGAATCATAAAATTCATTTATAATTTCAGCAGCCATTTCATTTCTAAGTAAAGAGGATTCCTTATCCTTTAGAAGTGAACCTGCAATGGCTTTTAAATCTTTTCCAAAATCTTTATCTTTAGTTTTGAAGTTTAGTCCAATTCCAACTATTACTGATTTAATTTCATGTGATTCAAAATCAGCATCGGCTTCTGATAAAATACCGCAGATTTTTTTATGGTTTAAGAATATATCATTAACCCATTTAATTTCTGGATTTTTATTAGTTTTATTTTTTATAGCATTTACAACTGCAACAGCAGCTTTTACTGTAATAAGATCAAAGGCATTGAAGTTAAATCTTTCATCAGGAAATAGTACAATTGAAATATAAATTCCAGTGCCCTTAGGAGATGCAAAGCTTTTTCCAGTACGGCCACGTCCCATAGTTTGTTCATCTGAAATTAAAATTGTAAAGTTTTTAAGATTTTCACTGTATAAAAGTCTTTTTGCTTCAGTATTAGTAGAATCAATACTATCATATACAATAATATCGCTATTTTTTAATTCATCTCTTAAATTAAATAAAACTCCATATTTAGAAATTTTATCGCAACTATCATCTAATTTATATCCCTTATTAGTAGAGCTATTTATAATAAAGCCCTCATCTTTTAAAGAGTTTACAGCTTTCCAAATAGCAGTTCTTGAAAGGTTAAGTTCTGTAGCAAGATCTTCACCAGAGATAAATTTATCTCGATTTTCTTCAAGTTTTTTTAATATAATTTCCTTAGTACTCAATGTTTTCACCTCTTCTTAAATATTCTACTATATATTAAAATAATAGTAAACATAGTGTAAAATTAAAGTTGATAGTTAAAGTAATATGTTGTAGAATATATAAGGACCATAATATTGACAAATTATTAAAAAAAATGTAAAATTAAAACCTAAGCATATGGAGAGGTGTCCGAGTGGTTGAAGGAGCTCGCCTGGAAAGCGAGTAAACGGCAACGTTTCGGGGGTTCGAATCCCCCTCTCTCCGCCATATGCCGTGATAGACGGGGAATTAGCGATGTCTTGTAACCTACGATTCGCTGTAGTAGGGTTGAATTCCCAACTGAGGTAGTGATTTGTGCAGTCTGCCCCAAATGTGTGGCGTTGAGGATTGGGTCCTACGCAACGTATGCCTGTGAACCGTGTCAGGTCTTGACGGAAGCAGCACTAAGCAGGATTTTACGTGTGCCGTGGGAGTGCCTAGTCTGAGTTAACTATTTGGGTACCGTGTGGAAATTTACTTTCGAAGTTGGGTTCACGGCTACATATTTTAAGAGAGCAGAAGCTCTCTTTTTTTTATGCTTTTTTGAAAATAAAAGTTTTTTATAAATTATCGTAACTTTTTTAAAAAATCTGTATATTCTGTGTTATAATAAAAACGTACTAAGAGATAATCGTTATTAATTAGAGGAAGAACTTAAAAAATTCTTTTTTTATAAGTTGATATGATAATGATTATCGTTTAAAAAATGATTAATTTTGACAATTTTAAAATTACATAAAATTATTTCACTATAATTTAGCTTAGAATTGTCTATTATAAAAATATAGGAGTGATAATATGACATTAAAAGATGCTAAAGTTGGTAAAATTTATAAGGTACTTAAAATACATGGGCATGGTCCATTGAAAAGAAGAATAATGGATATGGGAATAACAAGGGGAACACCGATTTTTGTAAGAAAAGTTGCACCTTTAGGAGATCCAGTTCAATTTAATATTAGAAACTATGAACTTAGTTTAAGAAGAGAAGACTCAAGCTTAATAGAAGTAGAAGAATTAAACTAATAGGAGGAATAAAATGGCAATAACAATTGCTCTTGCTGGAAATCCCAATAGTGGTAAATCAACATTATTTAATAAATTAACAGGCTCAAATCAATATGTTGGAAACTGGCCTGGAGTTACAGTAGAGAAAAAAACAGGAGAATATACAAAAGATAAAAATATAAAATTCACAGACTTACCTGGAATTTATTCGTTATCACCTTATACATTAGAAGAAGTTGTATCTAGAGATTATCTATTAAATGAAAGACCAGATGTAATTATAGATGTAATTGATGCTACAAATATAGAAAGAAATCTATATCTTGCAACTCAATTATCAGAACTTAGAATTCCACTTGTACTTGCATTTAATATGATGGATATAGTAAGAAAAAATGGAGATAAGATCAACACAAAAGAAATAGCAAAATCTCTTAATTGTGAAGTTGTAGAAGTTTCAGCAATTAAAAATGAAAATATTGATGCCTTAGTTGAAGCAGCTATTAAAAAAGCAAATGACAAAGATATAAAAGAAATTAAATCTTTTTCTAGTAGTTTAGAAGAATACATTGACACTATAGAAAATAGTGTAGAATCAATAAAAGATCATCCATCAAAGAGATGGCTTGCAATAAAACTTTTTGAAGATGATGAAAAAATAGAAAAAGAATTTATTCTTACAGCAGAAGAAAAATCTTTAATAGATGAAATAAGAATTAAAGCAGAAAAAGAATTTGATGATGATGCTGAGGGAATAATCACAGATCAAAGATATAATTTTGTAACTAAAATAACTAAAGGTAATATAAAAAAAGGTGTAGTTGGACTATCTACATCAGATAAAATAGACAAAATAGTAACTAATAGATTTTTGGCAATACCAATATTTGCACTTATAATGTTTGGAGTTTATTATATTGCAGTTACTGTAGTTGGTGGACCTGTAAATGATTGGTGGGCTGATGAGTTTTTAGGAGAAGTAGTTCCAACTCATGTTGCAGGATTTTTGGCGAATCACGAAGTAGCACCTTGGCTAACAAGCTTAATATCTGATGGTATTATTGGTGGAGTAGGATCAGTTGTAGGATTTTTACCTGTAATAGCAACACTATTTTTCCTAATATCAATACTTGAAGATGTAGGATATATGTCAAGAATTGCCTTTATATTAGATAGAGTATTTAAAAGATTTGGACTAAGTGGTAAATCTTTCATTCCTATTTTAGTAGGAACAGGATGTTCAGTTCCAGGAATTATAGGAACAAGAACTATTGAAAATGACAATGATAGAAGAATGACAATAACAGTTGCATCTTTTATGCCTTGTGGTGCTAAGACGGAAATAATTGCACTTTTTGCAGTAGTATTATCAGGCAAATGGTGGTATGGACCTATTTGGTACTTTGGAGGAATACTTGCAGTAATCTTATCAGGACTTATTTTAAAGAAAACTAAGAGATTCCACGGAGATACATCACCATTTATAATGGAGCTTCCAGACTATCATGCACCAAGTATGAGAAATATATTTAAAGCAACATATGATAGATGTAAATCTTTCATTATAAAAGCAGGAACAGTAATCATGTTATTTACAATAGTAATATGGTTTTTACAAAATATTTCAGTAACAGGACAATTTGTAGAATTTGAAAGTGATGCAACAGACTCAATACTTTCATTTATAGGTAAAAAACTTCAATGGATATTTGTTCCACTTGGATTTGGAAACTGGATGGCTACAGTTGCTACAGTAGTAGGACTTGGAGCTAAAGAACTTGTAGTAGGAACTTATGGAGTAGTTGCAGGAATAGGAAGTGCAGAACTTGGAGATCCAAACTTAAACCAATTTATTGCAAATCAATTTAATGCAGTTTCAGCACTATCCTTTGTATTCTTTAATCAAATTACAATTCCTTGTTTTGCAGCAGTTGGAGCTATAAAACAAGAAATGGGAGATAAAAAATGGTTTGGATTTGCAATGGCATATCAAATGATATTCTCCTATACAATATCACTTATGATATATCAGTTTGGTAGAATCTTAGTGCTTCACGAAGCACCAACAATTTGGACTGCAATAGCAGGAGTGGTACTTTTTATATATCTATATCTAATATTTAGAAAAGATAAATATAAAGAAAAAGAAGTTTTAAAAGAGGGTTTACAAGGATAGGTGATTAAATGGCTAATTATATAATTGGCGCAATACTTTTAATAGTAGTAATACTTGCAATTAGACGTATTAAAAATAAAGGAACTTGTAATTGTGGACATTGTTCAGATATTAAATCAGAAAAAGGTGATTAAATGGCTACTTTAATAGTGCTTTTAATACTTGTAATAGCAGTGATTTTTGCAATTAAATATGTAGTAATAAATGGAGCTTGTGGAGGAGGATGTTCTAGTTGTTCATTTTCAACATCTTGCTCAGGAAAATCTAAATTTGATGAACTATCAGATATGGAAAAATTAAAACATATTAAAAAAATGAAAGAAATGCAAAAAAATCCTGAAATTCAAAAAGCTTTGAAAAAAGCCTTAGAAGAACAAAAAAACTTTAACTAAATTAAAAGACGTCTATAAGGCGTCTTTTTTGTTTTAAAATATGTAAATTTTGTATATACTATTATATAATCAAAGTTTTAGGGGGAGCAATATGAAGAAAACAGATGAATTTCTTTTGAAAGTAAATAACTGGATAGAAAAAAATGACCTATTTATGGTTCCAGTAGTTTTGCTTATTATATCAAACTTTGTAGAAGCATTAAATACAGATATAATTAGTAAAATTAGAATATCAATAATAGTAGTGCTTTTATTTTTAGTAGTATTCACATATAGAAAATATAACTCAAAAAGAGTAAAAAGCACTGTAAGATGGTTTATAATAGCACTTGTGCTATCAGTATATAAATATATTGGATAATAGCCATATTTACAATTTTTTTCTTTTCTAATATAATTATATAGGTGATTTATGGGAATTTTTATAAAACTATTTTTTATAATGGGAATATTGTCACTGATAGTAGATGTATTTTTAATAATTTCAAATTATGTAAATAAAAACAATAAAGGTTTTTTAGAGAAAATATCCAAAGATAAAAAAGATGAATATATAAAGATATTAGAAATAAAAGTAGTAATAGGAATAATATTTTTATTACTTAGTATATATTTTTACCTACATAAAAGAAATACTATTACAATTGTATTATTAATAATAAATAATTTAATAGTATCTTTTTTTGAAAAAATAGTAAAAGAGATAATATAGGAGGATAATATGAGCGATATTAGAGTTCGTTTCGCACCAAGTCCAACTGGATTTTTACACATAGGTGGACTAAGAACAGCACTTTACAATTATTTATATGCAAGAAAAAACAATGGAAAATTTATACTTAGAATAGAAGATACAGATAGAACAAGATATGTAGATGGAGCAATTGAAAACTTAATTGAATCATTAAAATGGGCAGGAATAGACTATGATGAAGGTGTCTTTGTAGAAGATGGAAAAATCGTAGAAAAAGGTGAAGATGGACCATATATTCAATCTCAAAGACTAGATATCTATAAAAAATATGTAGATGAACTAATAGAAAGTGGAAAAGCATATTATTGTTTCTGTACAAAAGAAAGACTTGACTCAGTAAGAGAAGAACAAAAAATAAAAGGTCAAATACCAAGATATGATGGACTATGTAGAGAAATCCCATTAGAAGAAGCTAAAAAAAGAATTGCAAATGGTGAAGAATATGTAGTAAGGCTTAAACTTCCTCACAATAGAGATATATCCTTTGATGATGCAGTAAGAGGAAAAGTTACAATTAATACTAATGAAATGGACGATCAAGTATTAATGAAATCTGATGGATTCCCAACATATCACATGGCAGTAGTAGTAGATGATCATTTAATGGGAATAACAGATGTAGTAAGAGGAGAAGAATGGCTACCATCAACACCAAAACATGTATATTTATATGAATGTTTTGGATGGGAAGCACCAACATTTGTCCACCTTCCAACAGTACTAAACAAAGACAGAAAAAAACTTTCAAAACGTCAAGGTGATGTATCAGTAGAAGACTTTAGAGAAAGAGGATATCTACCAGAAGGACTAGTAAACTATCTTGCATTAGTTGGATGGTCACCAGAAGATGGCGAAGAAATAATGGAAATGAAAGACTTAATAGAGAAATTTACCTTTGATAGAGTTGGCAAAGCTGGAGGAATATTTGATAAAGAAAAACTTGATTGGGTTAACTCTCATTACATCAAAAAATATTCACTAGAAGAAATAGCAAAACTATCAATACCATATATGGTAAAATCAGGACTTATAACAGAAGAAGAAATAAAAGCAGATGAAGATAAATATCTAATGCTAATAGACACAGTAAGAGATTCACTAGACAGACTAGAAGAAGTTCCAGAAAAAGTTTCTTTCCTATTTGGAGATCTTGAAATTACAGAAGAAGCAGCAATAGAAGAACTTAAAAAAGAACAAGTTCCAGAACTTATAAAAGCTTTTAAAGAAGAACTAAACTCAGTTGAAAAAATTGATATGGACTTTGCATCAGGAGTAATGAAAAAAATCCAAAAGGCAACAGGTATAAAAGGTAAAAATCTTTATATGCCAGTAAGAGCAGCAATATCTGGAAATGTTCATGGACCAGAACTTAAAAATATAATTTGTCTACTTGGAAAAGAAGAAATTTTAAAAAGATTAGATGAAGCAGAAAACTTAAGATAATAATAAAAAAGTAGATAGAAATATCTACTTTTTTTTAATTTTATTATGTATATATTTAATTAATGTAATAAAATAAATTGAAATAATGGCTATTTTATGGGAAAGTTTTAATATATAAGTGATATATCATATAATATTAATGTTATACTATTTATAAAATATAGATTTGACAAATGGTCTAATAAGGGGTATATTTTAAGTGTAAGAAAAATTTTTTATTACAGTGGGAACAAAAACTGTACTATGGGATAGAAATAGTCCACAGGTGATTTTATGAATATAGAGAATATTACTAATTTTGTTCCTGAGTTTAGAGATATTTTCATAAGAAGATATGAGATTTTAGAGTTTCTAAATAAAGAGGGAACTTTGGGCAGAAGGACTCTTTCTAGTAAGATGGATATTTCAGAGAGAATTATTAGAGATGAGATATCTATTTTAAGAGATATGGACTGCGTAGATGTTTCCGCTGCAGGAATAAGTATTACAAAAGAGGGTAAAATAAAGTTAAAGGATCTTTCAACTATTTATAGAGATTTAAATAATCTAACTGATTTAGGAAAGAGAATTGCTTTAATGCTTAATGTCAATGATGTCTTTGTTGTAAAAGGTGATACGAAAAAGTCTGAACACACTTATATTAATCTTGGTGCTGAAACGGCTAGAATTATTAAAAATGTTGTTTCTAGGGGAGATATTTTAGGTGTTACTGGTGGTAGAACTTTAAGTTCTATTGGTGATGAGATGGAAAAATCTAAAGAGGATTTAGATATTACTGTGATTCCTGCTAGGGGTTCTCTTGGCAGAAGTGCTAAGTTTCAGGCAAATTCTATTGCATCAAAGATTGCAACAAAGCTAAATGGTGAGTACCAACTTCTTCCTGTTCCTGATACTGCTTCTGCTGAAGCTATGAAAATGTTAATGGAAAATGAAGAGGTAAAGGAAGCTTATAATATGCTTAAGTCTTTAGATATTTTAATTTTTGGTATTGGAAGGGCTGATGTTATGCTTGATAGGCGTAGGATTAGTGATGATATTAAGGATGAGATTTTAGATAATAAGGCTGTTGCTGAAGCTTTTGGACATTATTTTGATATTGAGGGTAATGAGGTTTATAGATCTCAAAGTATTGGGATTACTATAGAAGATTTTAAAAAGATTCCAAGAATTATTGGTGTTGCTGGGGGATGTGAAAAGGCTGATAGTATTATTAGTATTTCATCTTTAAGGCAGGACATGATTCTTGTAATAGATGAGAGTGCAGCAAATGAGATTTTAAATATTAGGAGGTCAATTTAATATGACAGTTAAAGTTGCTATTAATGGTTTTGGTAGAATTGGTAGAGATGTATTACGTGGATGGGCTTTAAGAGATGATAAGGATTATGAAATTGCTTATGTAGCTGAATTAAATGCTTTAGACAATGTTCATGCTTTTACTCATTTATTCAAATATGATTCAATTTACAGAACTTTCCCTGGTGAAATTGAAGAACTTGAAGATGGATTTACTATAAATGGTAAAAAAGTTACATTTATAAATGGAGCTACTCCTGACAAAATGCCTTGGAAAGAACTTGGTGTAGATATTGTTATTGAATCTACTGGTGTATTTACAAAAAGAGATGCTGCAGAAGGACATATTAAATCTGGTGCTAAAAAAGTTATTATTTCAGCACCTGCTAAGGAAGAAGATTTAACTGTTGTTCTTGGAGTTAATGATGAAAATTATGATCCTGCAGTTCATAATATTATTTCAAATGCTTCATGTACTACAAACTGTCTAGCACCTGTTACTAAGGTTATTCTTGAAAACTTTGGTATTAAAAAAGGTCTTATGACAACTGTTCATGCTTATACTAATGACCAAAAAATCCATGATGCTAATCACAAAGATTTAAGACGTGCAAGAGCTGGAGCTGAAAATATTATTCCAACTACTACTGGTGCTGCTGAAGCTGTTGGTAAAGTTATTCCAGAAGTTAATGGAATTTTAACTGGTATGGCTATGAGAGTACCTGTTATTACTGGATCTATTGTAGATGTTACTTTTGAAATTGAAAAAGATGCAACTGTTGAAGAAATAAATGCAGCTATGAAAAAAGCAGCTGAAAATGAACTTAAAGGTGTATTAGAATATTCAGAAGAAGATCTTGTTTCTTCAGATATTATTGCTAATCCACATTCTTCAATCTTTGATGCTAAACTTACTCTTGTAAATGGCAGACTTGTTAAATGTGTATCTTGGTATGATAACGAATGGGGTTATTCACAAAGAGTTGTTGACCTAACTAACAAAGTAGCAAAATCACTATAAGATATTAGGCGAAAACTCATATTGGGTTTTCGCTTAGTCTTTAATTGGAGGTATTATGAAAAAAACATTAAAGGATTATGATTTTAGTAATAAAAAGGTTTTAATTAGAGTTGATTTTAATGTGCCAATTCAAAATGGAGTTATTACTAATGACAATAGAATAGTTGAAAGTCTTCCTACTATAAATTATGTTTTAGAAAATGGGGGATCTGTTGTATTAATGTCTCATCTTGGACGACCTAAGGGACAATATAATAAGGATATGTCTTTAGAAATTGTATCTAAAAGACTTTCTGAACTTTTAAATAAAGATGTTAAATTTTTAGATGATGAGTCTGTTATTTCTAATAAGGTTCAAGAGGAAATAATAAATTTAAAATCAGGAGAGGTTGCTCTTCTTGAGAATACTAGATTTGTTGCAGGGGAAGAGAAAAATGATGAAGATTTTTCTAAAGAACTTGCTAAAAACTTTGATATTTATGTAAATGATGCTTTTGGAACTAGCCATAGAGCTCATGCTTCAAATGTTGGTGTTTCAGCTTATCTTCCATCTGCAATAGGTCTTCTAATTGAAAAGGAAGTTAAATATATTGAAGGTGCTTTAGAAGATCCAAAGAGACCTTTTGTTGCAATTCTAGGTGGAGCTAAGGTATCTGACAAAATTGGTGTAATTGACAATTTACTTGATAAGGTAGATAAGATTATAATTGTTGGAGCAATGGCTTATACTTTCTTAAAATCTCAAGGTATAGCTGTTGGAAAGTCTCTTGTTGAAAATGACAAACTTGATGTAGCTAGAGATATTCTTAAAAAAGCAGATGAAAAAAATGTAAGAATTATTCTTCCTATTGATTTTGTTGTTGCTGAGGAGATTTCAAAGGATGCTAGAACTGCAGTTGTTCCTGCTATGAATATTCCAACAAATCTTGAAGGTCTTGATATTGGACCTATGAGTGTAAAACTTATTAATGAAGAGTTAAAAGATGCTAAGACTGTAATTTGGAATGGCCCTGCTGGAGTATTTGAAATTCCGATTTTTGCAAATGGAACTTTTGAAATAGCTAAGACATTATCAAATTTAGATGCTATTACAATTATTGGTGGAGGAGATTCTGCTTCTGCAATAGCACAAGCTGGTCTTAGTGATAAAATGTCACATATTTCAACTGGTGGCGGAGCAAGTCTTGAGATGCTTGAAGGGAAAGTTCTTCCTGGAATAGCATGTATTAATGATAAATAGGAGGATATATGAGAAAACCACTCATAGCAGGTAACTGGAAAATGAACTTAAATGTTACTGACACAAAAGAAATGTTAAATGAACTTGTTAAAATGGATTTAGATAATAAGGTTGATGCATTAATTTGCCCAACTTTTACTTCACTATATCCTGCAATGGAAATTTTAAAAGATTCTAATGTTTTATTAGGAGCTCAAAATGTAAGTGAATATGAAGATGGTGCAAGAACTGGAGAAATATCTACTAATATGCTAAGAGATTTAGATGTTAAGTATATTATTCTAGGCCATTCTGAAAGAAGAACTTACTATAATGAAAGTAATGAAATAGTAAATGCCAAAATAA
Organism: Peptoniphilus stercorisuis; assembly: GCF_017874395.1. Taxonomy (GTDB): domain Bacteria; phylum Bacillota; class Clostridia; order Tissierellales; family Peptoniphilaceae; genus Anaerosphaera; species Anaerosphaera stercorisuis. Next base: position 24,643 of record NZ_JAGGLJ010000014.1, read on the forward strand.
AAAGAGCTATTGATGAAGATTTTGTAGCTATTCTTTGTGTTGGTGAGGAAGAAAAAGATAGAGAAGAAAACAATCACGAAAAAGTTGTAGAAAATCAACTTAGAAAATCTCTAAAAGATATTGAGGATTATAAAAAAGTTGTAGTTGCTTATGAGCCTATTTGGGCAATAGGTACTGGAAAGACTTGTAATCCTGAAGATGCTGAAAAAATGTGTCTATTTATTAGAGAAATATTAAGTGATATTTTTGATAAAGAAAAATCTAATGAAATTAGAATCCTTTATGGTGGTTCTGTAAAACCTGCAAATGTAAAAGAACTTATGCAAAATGAAAATATTGACGGAGCTCTTGTAGGTGGAGCAAGCCTTAAAGCAGAGGATTTTAGGGATTTAGTTAATTTTGGAGAATAAAAAAATGAAACCTGTAATGTTAATTATTTTAGATGGATTTGGTATTGGAGAGAAAGTAGATACAAATTCTGCATTTATTGCAAATACTCCTGTAATTGATAATTTATGTAAAAATATGCCAAAGTCAAAACTTGAAGCTTCTGGTCTTGCTGTTGGACTTCCTGAGGGACAAATGGGAAATTCTGAAGTGGGACATTTAAATATTGGAGCAGGAAGAGTAGTATATCAAAACTTAACAAGAATTACAGAATCTATAAAAACTGGTGATTTTTATAATAATAAGGCTTTTAATGATGCTGTTTTAAATGCAAAAGAGAATAACTCAGCTGTTCATTTAATGGGACTTTTATCTCATGGTGGAGTTCATTCACATGTTGATCATTTAATTGCACTATTAAAACTTATGAAAAAAGAAAATGTAGAAAAAGTATTTGTTCATGTTATTTTAGATGGACGTGATGTTCCTCCTGATATTGGACTTAAAGATGTAAAAGAACTTGAAGAAAAATTACAAGAAATTGGAATTGGAGAAATTGCATCAGTTTCAGGAAGATATTATGCAATGGACAGAGATAAAAGATGGGATAGAACAGAAAAAGCCTATGACGCTTATACTTTAGGCGAGGGAGAGAAGTTTGAAAATCCTAGTGACTTAATAAAATCAAATTATGATAAAAAGATTTTTGATGAGTTTGTAATTCCAGGTGTTATTACAAAAAACAATGAAGCTATTGGAAAAATTAAGGACAATGACTCTTTAATATTCTTTAACTTTAGACCAGATAGAGCAAGACAAATTATAAGAGCTTTTGCAGATCCAGATTTTAATGGATTTGAAAGAAAATCATCACCAAAACTATATATAGCAACTATGACTGAATACGACAAGACTATTCCAAATACTCATATTGCCTTTGGTGAAAATATTCCAGAAAATACTCTTGGAGAAGTTCTTGCAAAAAATAACAAAAAACAACTTAGAATTGCAGAAACTGAAAAATATGCACATGTTACATTTTTCTTTAATGGTGGACGTGAAGATGAGTTTGATAAAGAAGATAGGGTTTTAATACCATCTCCTAAGGTTGCAACTTATGATTTACAACCTGAAATGTCTGCTATAGAAGTGACAGAAAATGTAATTGAAAGAATAAAATCAGAAGAATATGATTGTATTATTTTGAATTTTGCAAATCCAGATATGGTAGGGCATACTGGAGTAATAGAAGCAGCAAAAAAAGCTGTAGAAACAGTAGATACTTGTCTAGGTGATATTCTTAAATCACTTGATGAAGTAGGTGGAGCAGCTCTTATTACAGCAGATCATGGAAACTGTGAACTTATGAGAAATAAAGATGGAAGTATTGTTACAAGTCATAGTACAAATCCAGTTCCATTATTTTTATATGGAGCAGGAAATGTAGAGTTAAAAGATGGAAAACTTTGTGATTTATCTCCTACAATACTTGATCTTATGAATATAGAAAAACCGAAAGAAATGACTGGAGAAAGCTTAATAAAATAAGGGAGGAAATATGAGTTTAATTAATAATGTATATGCAAGAGAGATTTTAGATTCAAGAGGAAATCCAACAGTTGAAGTTGAAGTAGAAACTGAAGCAGGTGGATTTGGTCGTGCAGCTGTACCAAGTGGTGCTTCAACTGGAGCTCATGAAGCTGTAGAACTTAGAGATGGAAATAAAGAAAGATATCTTGGAAAAGGTGTAGAAAAAGCAGTAGATAATGTTAATAGTATAATTGCAGAAGAACTTATTTATTTTGACTGTTTTGATCAAGTAGGTGTAGATGAATATTTACAAATCTTAGATGGAACAGATAATAAGGGAAAACTTGGTGCAAATGCTATTCTTGGAGTTTCACTAGCAGTAGCAAGAGCAGCAGCTGATGAGCTTGGACTTAATCTTTACCAATATATTGGTGGTGTAAATGCTAAAACTCTTCCAGTTCCTATGATGAATATTTTAAATGGTGGAGAACATGCAGACAATAATGTAGATATTCAAGAATTTATGATAATGCCAGTTGGTGCAAAAACTTTTAAAGAAGCTTTTAGAATGGGCGCAGAAGTATATCATAATCTTAAAAATGTACTAAAAGAAAAATCTCTTGCAACAGGAGTAGGTGATGAAGGTGGATTTGCTCCAAATCTTTCATCAAATAAAGAAGCTCTTGATGTAATTGTAAATGCAATTGAAAAAGCAGGATATAAACCAGGTGCTGATGTAGTTCTTGCACTAGATGTAGCAGCTTCAGAAATGTATGAAGATGGAATCTACAATCTAAAGGGCGAGGGTGTAAAATACAGCGCTGATGAAATGATAGAATTCTATGCAAATTTAGTAGAAGAATATCCAATTGTTTCAATAGAAGATGGTCTTGATGAAGATGATTGGGACGGCTGGAAAAAACTAACTGACAAACTTGGAGATAAAATTCAACTTGTTGGAGATGACCTTTTTGTAACTAATACAGAAAGACTTCAAAAGGGAATTGAAAAAGAAGTTTCAAATTCTATTTTAATTAAACTTAATCAAATAGGAACATTAACAGAAACTCTAGATGCTATTGAACTTGCTAAAAGACATAATATGACTGCAGTTATATCTCATAGATCAGGTGAAACTGAAGACTCATTTATAGCTGACCTTGCAGTTGCAACAAATGCAGGACTTATTAAAACAGGAGCTCCAGCAAGATCAGAAAGAGTTGCAAAATACAATGAACTTTTAAGAATAGAAGATTCTCTTGGAAAACTTGCAAAATATAATGGAATTAAAAGTTTATATAACTTAAAATAATGAAAATATATTTTATAAGACATGGAATAGCTGAAGCCTTTGCAGACTCTGACTTTCAAAGAGAACTTACACTAGAGGGAAAGATTAAATTAAATGACACTTTTCGTGAATTTGCAAAAATTTTTGATGAAGAAGAATATTTAATATACTCATCACCTCTTGTAAGAGCAGTACAAAGCGCAGAAATTCTTTCAAATAAACTAGGAGAAGACTTTGAAATAAAAGATTATCTTGCAGGATTTTCAATAGAAGAACTAGAAAAAGAACTTAAAAAAGATAATTGTAATGCTTATATATTAGTAACTCATGAGCCCTATATATCACAGGCAATATATGATAAAACTAAAAAATTATTAAATATAAGTAGAGGTTCAATTCATATTTTAGAAATATAATAATAATTAAGAAGTAGATTGAATTCTACTTCTTTTTTTATTTTATAATGTCATTAATTTAAAAATAATATAGAAATTTCTAATAATTATGAGTTTAATACATAAGATAACTTTAAATCAGTAAATATAAAAGTTTTTATAAAGGATATTATGGCGAAATTGTAGCAGTATTTAAATAATAAAAGGAGGTGGAGAAATCCATCTCTTTTTTGTAAAAGTTAAAATTTAGTTAAGAAAACTTAGAATTATTCTTAAATGTCCATTAATTTGATATAATAGAATTATTAAAAAGAAAAAGAGGATTGATAATGAAAACATCTTATATACTTATGATTGTAACAATTGTTGCAAAATTATTTGGGCTTTTAAGAGAAAAGGCTCTTGCTTATTTTTTCGGAACGGCAATTTTAGCTGATGTTTTTTTAGTTGCCTTTCAAATTCCAATGACTTTTACAAATGTAATAAGTGGAGCAACAGCAAATGGATATATTCCAATATATGATAAGGTAAAACAATCTAGTTCAAAGAAGGATGCTGATTTATTTACAAGTAATCTTACAAATATAATTTTTGTAGTATCTTTTATAATTTCTATAATTGGGATTGTTTTTGCAAGACCTCTTGTAAAAGTAATGGCTATTGGATTTAAGGCTGAGGAACTTGAACTTTGTGTTTTAATTACAAGAATTGCAATGTTATCACTTGGAGCAACTTCTGTATTTTCAATATTTAAGGCATATCTTCAAATAGAGAGAAAATTTATTGTATCAGTTGCTCATGCAATAGTTATGAATATAATAATTATAATTTCAATGTGGATTAGTTCAAAGTTTGGATATATATATCTTGGAATTGGAATTTTAGTAGCCTTTGTATTTCAATATATTATATTTTTACCATATATTAAAAAGTCAGGTTATAGACATAAATTTGGATTTGATTTTGAAGATGAAAATTTAAAGGCAATGCTTAAGATTATAGTTCCTGTATTAATTTCAACTTCTGTAATAGAGCTTAATTTTATTATTTCAAAGTCTATTGCATCATCACTTTTTGAAGGTGGAATTTCAACACTTAATTATGCTTACAAACTTCAAAGTTTTGTAACAGGAATTGTAATTACATCAATTACAACAGCTGTTTATCCAGAAATGGCAAGACTAGGTGCTTTAAAGGATTATAATGGACTAAGAAAACAGACATCAGAGGCAATATTTACAATGGCACTTCTTGTAATTCCTGCAAGTGTTGGGCTTTTTATATTTGCAGAACCTATTGTAAAACTTCTTTTTGTAGGTGGAGCATTTTCAGTTGATGATGCTAAGGTTACAGCTTTGGCACTGTCATTTTATGCAATTGGAATAATAGGAATAGGAATTAGAGAAATAATTTCAAGAGTATTTTATACAATAATGGATGCAAAAAGACCTGTTATAAATTCAGTTATAATGGTTGTACTAAATATTGTACTTAGTATTAGTTTTGCGAAAATGTGGGGGATTAAAGGACTTGCCTTTGCAACAAGTGTATCTTTTATAGTAGGTGCTATTTTAATAGTATTATCTCTTAAGAAAAAACTTGGATCTATAATTACAAAAACTACAACTTATGATATTTTTAAAATAATTATATCTACTATTATTATGGCGGTTTTATCAAAGTTTGCATTTAATGCTATATTAAATTCTTTAGGATCAAATTTATCACTTATAATTGCAATAGTTGTAGCAGGAATATCTTATATTATTTCACTTTTAATTTTTAGACCAAGTGAAATAAACAAGTTAATTGGAAAAATTAAAAAGTAATATAATTCTTTAGATAAATTTAATAAACTATTTAGAAAAAATGAAGAATTTTATGTAATACTAAAATAGGGGAAAAAATGAAGATAAAAGATATATTAATAGTGGCGCTTTTAATAGCTGTTGGGTTTTTAGCTTATGATAGATATAATGCAAGACAAGAGGAAAAACTTGCTTTAGAAAATCAAAAGGCTGAAGAAATGAAAATAGATAATAGTGAAGATAAAACTGATGAATTTTTAAATAAAATCCTAGAAGAAAATGGATATTTTGAAATAAAAGATGAATTTACTAAAAAAGAAATAAAAGAAGCTGTAAAAAAAGTTTTAGAAGATGATGATATAAAAAATGAATTAAAGAAAAAATCATTTAAATTAAAAGATGGTAAATTAAATGTAGAAATTGACTTAAAAGATTTAGGGCAAAAATTTAAAAATGGTGCAGAGATATCAAAAGATCTTGTTAAGGATATAATTGAAGATGAAATAAATAAAAATAACACTAAAAATTAGTGTTATTTTTTATTTATAAAGACATATTTGTGAAATCTGTATTTATAAAAGTTATTAAAGATGATATCTTAGTATAGTGGAGTAATTATTTATTTAAATATAAAAACTAAAGATTTTAAATAGATATGTATATATGTTATTATTAAGAAGAGGTGAGTGTATGGAATATCAAGAATATAAGGGATATAGAGAGTATTTTAAAGAACTAATTGATACAAAAAATTTAAAAGAACTTAAAACGACAATTAGCGAATTAAATGTAGTAGATATTGCAGAAATAATAGAGGACATGGATGATAAAGAGATGCTCTTGGTATTTCGAATGCTTCCAAAGGAAATGAGTGCTGAAGTCTTTTCTTATATGGAAAGATATGATCAACTTAGAATTATAAATTCTATTACAGATACTGAGCTTACTTCAATTATAGATGAACTTGATTTTGATGATATGATTGATGTTTTGGAGGAAATGCCTGCAAATGTTGTAACAAAAGTTTTAGGTAATACTCCAGCTAATGAAAGAAAACTTATAAATGAATTTTTAAGATATCCTGAGGATTCTGCAGGTTCTATAATGACTATTGAATATGTAGTCTTAAAACCTGAAATGAATGTTAAGGATGCTTTAGAACATATAAAACAAATAGGTATGGATAAGGAAACTATTTATACTTGTTATGTAGAAAATGAATATAAAATGTTAATAGGATTTGTATCTTTAAGAACTTTAGTAGTTTCAGATGAAAGCAAGCTTATTAAAGATATAATGGTTGAAGATGTAATAAGTGTAAACACTTTAGAGGACCAAGAGGAAGTTGCAGATAAATTTGTAAGATATGGATATATTGCTCTACCTGTAGTTGATGGAGAGTATAGACTTTGTGGTATTATTACTTTTGATGATATTATGGATGTTGTTGAATCTGAGGCAACAGAGGACTTTCATAAGATGGCAGCTATTGCACCTTCTGAGGATGAGTATTTAGATCAAACTCCTTGGCAACTTGCAAAAAATAGACTTCCATGGCTTTTAGTTCTTATGATTTCAGCTACTCTTACTGGTGGAATTATAGATAGATATAATTATATTATTGCACAATACTTAATACTATCTACATTTATACCAATGATGACAGATACTGGTGGAAACTCTGGTTCACAATCATCAACTACTGTTATTCGTGCACTTGCAACTGGAGAGATTGGACTTTCTGATAGTTTAAAAGTAATGGTAAAAGAGATGACAGTTGGAATAATTGCTGGTGGAATTTTGTCCTTTGTAAACTTTTTAAGAATAGTATTTATTACAAAGGTACAATTAAAAATTGCATTTTTAGTTTCATTTACAATGTTTATAACAGTTGTACTGTCTAAGTTTTTAGGTGCGGCACTTCCACTTTTTGCGAAAAAGGTGAATATTGACCCTGCTATTATGGCATCAGCACTTATAACAACTATAATAGATACTGTTGTTTTAATGATTTACTTTAGCTTAGCAGTTAAATTATTGCCAATAGTGTAAATAAGAAAATAAAAAAAGACCTAAGTTTTTTCTTAGGTCTTTTTATTATAGATAATTTTCTTTTAGATAATTAATAATATCCATAGACTCATACATTGGCTTTTCATCTACAAATAAACAAGGTACTTGTTTTTTGCCACCAACTTCTACTAAGTGCTCACGTGCTTCTTTATCTTTATCAATATTAATATAATTAACACCACTAATATTGTTGTCTTCTATAAAGTTTTCTACTTTTCTACAAAATGGACAATATGTTCCAATATATAAATTTAAATTTGCCATAATAACCTCCTATATATAATAATTTTACCCTGAGGGTATTTATCTAAACATTTAAAGTTCGGTGTTTTTTTGGTATAATAGCATAGATTAGAGGTGAAAAGATGAGTTTATTTGATGAGCTTCAAGATAATATTTCTGATTTAAAAGATAATTTAAAAATTGCATCTGCAAAAATTTCTGAAAATTCAAAAGAAATAAAAAAACAAGCTAAGATAAAATTGGAATTAGCAAAGGAAGAAAAGAAATTAAATGATTTGTATAGAAAAATAGGAAAAGAGTATTATGAAATTCACAAAAGACTAGGTGATAGTGAAGACACACCAATTAGTAATTATCTAAAAGAAATAGATATGTCTATTGCAAAAATAGAGGCACTAAAAACTAAAACTGATGACTTTACTTCATATTCTAAGGAATCTGATGACTATTATACAGGATATATAAATAAAATATCAGAATACAATGAAAATAAAGATGATACTATATATATAGATGATAATGAACTAAAGTAGTTGGAGGAAAAATGGAAAAAAAAGATATAAATCTTCTAGGTACTAATATAAAATATATTGAACTTGGAGATGAAGGAGGAAGGCCTTTAGTTGTTCTACATGGATGGGGAGCAAATATAGAGTCTATTATGCCAATTGTAAATTCAATTCCAAAGGGATATAAAATTTATGCCTATGATGCTCCAGGATTTGGAGATAGTGATGAGCCTAAAAGTGCTTTGTCAACTTGGGATTATGAACTTTATTTAGAGGAGTTTTTAGAAAAGAAAAATATTGGAAAAGCTACTTTTATAGGGCATTCCTTTGGTGGAAAAACTCTAAGTATTTTTGCGGCTAAAAATAAAGATAAGGTTGAAAAACTTGTACTTATTGATGCATCAGGAGTTATTCCAAAGAGAACTTTTTCTTATTATTTTAAAGTTTATATTTTTAAATTTTTAAGGTTTTTATATACAAAGCTTTTCTTCTGGAATAATAATACAGATGGTATTAAAAAGTTTTATGAGAAGTTTGGATCTGATGATTATCAGGCTTCACAAGGTGTTATGAGAGAAACCTTTGTAAAGGTAGTAAATGAATCAACTGAAGAATGTTTTAAGGATATTGATGCAGAAACTCTCTTAGTTTGGGGAGAGCTTGATGATGCAACTCCAGTATATATGGCAAAAGTTTTTGAGAGTAAAATAAAAAATTCAGGACTTGTTGTTTTTGAAAAAGCTGGACATTTTAGTTATATTGATGATTATGGCACTTTTTCTGCTGTAATAAATTCATTTTTAGATTAGGAGATAATATGGTAATTTTATTAATTATTGAGTTTGTAATAGTTGCTACTTCTTATTATTTTTCAGTAATACGAAGTAATTATCCTCTTCATATGTTACAACTTGAAGGGTATAACAATGAAGATTATAAAACTTGGATTAAAAACAACAAATCTAAGGTAAGTAAGTTTGTATATAAAAAAACAGAAGAGAAGACTCCACTTGTTTGGACTGATCGTGCTAAGAGACTTTTTAAAATACATGATCATGTGAATTTAGCTTTTTTAGTAGGATTTATTATGATTACAGATATAATTTATGCAAATACTAAAAGTTATTATTCAACAATTGTATTAGTTATTCTTTGTTTGATTTTATATTATTTTGAATATAGAGTAATTCTTATTTCAAATAAAATTTCAGTTCCAAGAGAAGAAAAAATCAATATGGGATTTTTTGTAGAAGCTCAAGGAAAAATCAAAAATTTAAAAGAAAATAATAATTTAAAAGTACTTGGAATTACAGGATCTTTTGGTAAGACATCTACAAAATTTATTGCAGATACAATTTTATCTGAGAGTTTAAATGTAAAGAACACTCCATCTTCATATAATACTCCAATGGGACTTTCAAAGGTTATTAATAATGATTTAAATGAAAGTCATGAGGTATTTTTAGCAGAGCTTGGTGCTAAAATGAAGGGTGAAATAGATGAGGTTGCGCAACTTGTTCAGCCTGATATTGGAATTATTACAGCAATTGGACCTACTCATATGCATATGTTTAAGACAATTGAAAATATAATGAATACAAAATATGAACTTATTGAAGATTTACCAGAAGATGGTATTGCAATATTTAATTATGACAATGAATATGTAAAAGTTCTTGCTGATAAGACTGAGAAAAAAACTATTAGATATGGTATGGAAGATATTGAAAAACTAGATGTATATGCAAAGGATATTGAAGTTTCAGAAAAAGGTTCAGAATTTACTTTAGTAATAAAAGAACTTGGAGAAGTTAAATGTTCTACTAAACTTCTAGGAAAACACAATATTTCAAATCTTCTTGCAGCTGCAAGTGCAGGATATGTTCTTGGAATGGATCTTAAATCTTTAGCTTCTGGAATTGAAAAAGTAGAGCCAGTAGAACATAGACTTAATATTGTTGATTCTGGAACTGGTGTAATTGTAATTGATGATGCTTTTAATTCTAATCCTGTTGGATTTAGAGCGGCACTAAGTGTTATAGATGAATTTAAAAATGGCAGAAAAATAATAATAACTCCTGGAATGGTTGAGCTTGGAGATATGGAAGAAGACGAAAATTATAAAATAGGTAAAGAAATTGCAAAAGTTTGTGATTATGTAATTCTTGTAGGCAAAAAACGTACAGAGCCTATAATGAAAGGACTTAAAGATGCATCTTATAATATAGATAATACTTTTGTAGTAAATTCATTAAATGAAGCAACTGAAGTTCTTGGTAGTATTACAAGATCTGGAGATGTAGTATTATTTGAAAATGACTTACCTGACACATATAGTGAAGAATAAGGAGAGGTTTTAATGGAAAATATAGCAGTTGTATTTGGAGGACGAAGTGTTGAACATGAAGTTTCAGTTATAACTGGAATGCAAATTATTGAAAATATGGATAAATCTAAATATAATCCAATTCCTTTATATATAACAAAAGAAGGAAAGTTTTTATCAGGAGATGCTCTTAAAGATTTTTCTGTATATAAACGCAATGATTTTAAAGATGCTGTTGAAGTATTTTTTAAACCAAATGCAAAGGATCATAATTTATATACAGTTACAAAGGAAAAGACTGGATTATTTTCAAAGGAATCAAAAGATGTAAAGGTATTTGCAAATATAGATGTTATATTTCCAGCTCTTCATGGAACTTATGGTGAAGATGGTTGTATTCAAGGATTATTTGAACTTATGGATATTGCCTATGTTGGATGTGGAGTTATGTCTGCATCTGTTGGAATGGACAAAGTTACTATGAAAAAAATATTCAAAACTGAAGGTATTCCAGTAACTGAATATTTCTACTTCTATAAGAATGAATGGAAGAATAAAGAAGAGATTATAAAACGTGCAGAAGAGCTTGGATATTCACTATTTGTAAAACCTGCAAATTTAGGATCATCTGTGGGTATATCTAAAGCAAAGGATAGAGATTCATTTATAAATGCAGTAGAAATTGCACTTAACTATGACAGAAAAGTTCTAGTAGAAAAAGCAGTTGAGGATCCTCGTGAGATAAATGTTGCAGTTCTTGGATATGAAGATGATCTAATAGCTTCAGAATGTGAAGAACCAGTTGGTTGGAAAGAATTCTTAAGCTATGAAGATAAATATATAAGCGGTGGAAAAAATTCTAAGGGAACTGGAATGAAAAATCAAAAGAAAAATTTACCAGCAGATCTTCCTGATAATATTAGAGAAGAAATACAATCTCTTGCTAAGAAATCTTTTAGAGCAATAGATGCAATGGGAGATGCTAGAGTAGATTTTCTACTAGATGGCGACAAAGTATATGTGAACGAAATTAACACTCTTCCTGGTTCAATAGCTTTTTATCTTTGGGAAGCAAGTGGAATTAAATTTGATGAATTAATAACAAAGCTTATTGAACTTTCTAAGGTAAGATATGAACAAAAGTCTAATAATATATATTCCTATAATTCGGATTTATTAAAAAAGACTACTTATGGAGCTAAGTTATAATGATAAAAGAAAAAATTTTAGATGTTCTTAAAAATAGTGAACCTATGAGTAAAGAGCAAATTGCAAAATTATTTGAAATCAAAAATAAAGAAAAAAAATCCTTCTATAAATTAATTGAAGAACTTCAAGAAGAAGGTGAAATTTTCTTAGATAAACAAAGTAGTAAATATTTTGTAATTGATGGAGAAAATTTTGTAACAGGAAAAATCCAAGGTAACGAAAGAGGCTTTGGATTTTTATTACAAGAAGATGGAGATATTTTTATATCTGCTGATCATATGAATTCTGCAATGAATGGAGATACAGTAGTAGGAAAATTACTTGATAAATCTTCTGGAAATAGTGATGAAGGTGAAGTAATTGCTATTATTGAAAGAAAAAATGAAAAAATTGTTGGAACATTACAAGATCAAAGAAATTTTGGATTTGTAGTTCCAGATGAAAGTAAAATTGCCTATGATATTTTCATTCCTAAGAAGTTTATGAAAAATGCAAAAAATGGGCAAAAAGTTTTAGTAAAAATTGACAAATGGCCTAAAAAAGACAAAAAACCTGAAGGACAAATTTTAGAAATATTGGGATTTCCTGGCGAAAAGGGAGTAGAGATATTATCAGTTGCAGCAACTTATAATCTACCTATGTCCTTTACTAAAAAAACAATTAGTGAAGCTAAAAAAATTCCTCAAGAAGTTACTAAAAAAATGTTAGAACATAGAGCAGATTTAAGAGATCTTAAAACTTTTACAATTGATGGAGCAGACTCTAAGGACTTTGATGATGCTGTTTCTATTGAAATATTAGAAAATGGCAATTTCTATTTAGGAGTTCATATTGCAGATGTTTCGCATTATGTAAAGGAAAAGGATGAACTTGACAAAGAAGCCTATAAAAGAGGTAATTCTGTCTATCTAGTAGATAAGGTAATACCAATGCTACCTAAAGAACTTTCAAATGGTATATGTTCTTTAAATGAAGGTGTAGATAGACTTACACTATCTGTCTTTATGGAAGTAAATAAAAATGGAAGTGTTGTAAATAATTCTATTGTAGAGTCTGTTATTAATTCTCATAGAAGACTTATTTATGACAATGTATCAGATTTTATAGAAAATAAAGCTAAGGATAAAAGTATTGAAGGTCTTGAAGAAGAACTTACTAATATGGCAGAACTTGCAGAAATTTTAAGTAAGAAAAGACAAGCAAGAGGATCTATTGACTTTGATTTTCCAGAGGCTAAGATAATTGTTGATGAATCTGGTCATCCTGTGAATATTTTAAAGGAAGAAAGAAGAGTTGCCAACAGGTTAATTGAAGAATTTATGATTTTATGTAATGAAGTTGTTTCAGAGCAACATTTTTGGATGGAAGTTCCATTTTTATATAGAATTCATGAAGAGCCTGAAGAAGAGAGAATTAATAGCTTAAATAAAACTATTAGACATCTTGGATATAAATTAAATACACAAAATATGAATTCAAGAGATGTTCAATCTCTAATAGATGAAGTAAAGGGAAAAGAAGAAGAACTATTTGTATCAACACTTGTTTTAAGAAGTCTTAGAAAGGCGAAATATTCTGCAGAACAAGATATACATTTTGGACTTGCTTCAAAATATTATTCACACTTTACATCTCCAATTAGAAGATATGCAGATCTTACAATTCACAGAATAATAAAAGATATAATACATTCAAAACTAAATGATAGAAAAGTTGACTATTTAGAATCGGAACTGCCAAATATTGCAGATCATGTTTCAAAAACAGAAAAACTTGCTCAAGAAGCAGAAAGAACTGTTGAATCTATAAAGATGGCTGAATATATGAAAGATAGAATTGGCGAAGAATATGAAGGAATAATCTCAAGTATTACAAGTTTTGGAATATTTGTTCAACTTGAAAATACTATAGAAGGTTTAATTGGATATAATTCTATGGATGATTATTTTGAATTTAATGAAGATGAATATACAGCAGTAGGAAGAGACACAAATAAAATTTATCATATGGGTGATAGAGTAAATATAAGAGTTGTAAATACAAATGTTACGAAGGGAACTATTGATTTTGAATTTGTAGGTGATTAAATGGCAAAAAAAACGGATAATAACGCACTTGCAACAAATAGAAAAGCAAGACATGACTTTTTTATAGAAGATACAATGGAAACAGGTATTGTCCTAAAGGGTACAGAGGTAAAATCACTTAGAAAAGGAAAGGCAAATATATCAGATGCCTATGCAGAAATAAGAGATGGAGAAGTTTTTATAGAAAATATGCATATTAGCCCCTATGAACAGGGAAATATATATAATGTAGATCCACTGAGATCTAGAAAATTACTTCTTAATAAAAGTGAAATTAGAAGACTAGAAAAAGAAGTATCTTTAAAGGGATATACACTAGTTCCATTAAAACTTTATTTAACTAGAGGAATGGTAAAGGTAGAACTTGCTGTTGCAAAGGGTAAAAAACTCTATGATAAAAGAGAAACTATTGCAAAAAGAGATTCTGATAGAAGAATAAGACAGGCTTTAAAAATAAGATAACTAAGTTAATTCTTAGTTATTTTTTTTATTTCAAATAGTTGTATCATTAGTATAAGAAATAAGTATATAAAAAATTTTATAATCGGTTGACAAATTGATTTTTTGATAGTAAACTATATAAGTTTATTTGACTTTTCTTATAAAAAATAGTATAATATTGAAGATAGCTTTTATTATGTAGTAGATGGAAGGGATAAATAATATGAACCAAATGGAAATTATTAAAAATGAACTGCAACAACATTTAGGAAAGAAAGTTATCCTCAAAGCTAATAGAGGTAGAAAAAAATTCGTAACTAGATATGGAATCTTAAAAGAAGTATACCCAAGCTTATTTAAGGTAGATGTGAAAAACGGATCAGAAATTACAACAGCAACTTTTACTTACTCTGATGTACTTACTAAAACAGTAAAAGTTACAATATTAGATGACGACGTGAACTTCCAGGACTTAAAAAAGAAAATATCTTAATTTTATCTAAGAGAGCATAAGCTCTCTTTTTTTAGTGTTTTAAACTATGCTATAATAAGTTTGAGGTGTAATATGAAGCTTAAATCTTATGGAAAAATTAATCTGTCTTTAGATGTTTTGTCAAAAAGAGAAGATGGATATCACAATATAGAAACTATAATGCAAAAAATTGAACTTCACGATATTATGGAGTTTGAAAAAATACATAGTGGTTTAGTATTAAATATAGATGAAGAAGTTGGAAAATTAGAAGATAATTTAATATATAAATCTTGGAAATTATTATGCGATTATACAAAAAGAGATCTTCCAATTAAAATAAATGTCAAAAAAAATATTCCAGTAGCAGCAGGTCTAGCTGGTGGAACTGGTAATGGAGCTACAACGATGAAGGCTCTAAATAAAATTTATAATTTAAATTTAACTAAAGATGAATTAATGAAAATCTCCCTTAAATTAGGAGCTGACTTTCCCTATATGATTTCAGGAAAAACTATGCTTGCAAAGGGAATTGGAGAAGAGTTAGAAGAACTTGATGATTTTTCTAATGTATTAGTTTTAATAGTAAATCCTGGATATGGAATTTCTACAAAAGAAGTCTATGAAAATCTAGTATTAAGTGAAAAGAAGATAAAAACTGTAGAAATTTCTAAAAATTTAAAGTATAAATGTGCAGAAAAATTAAAATCACTTTTATATAATAAAATGGAAGAGTCTGTATTTATTAATCATAAAGAAATTTTTGAAATAAAAAATAAAATGGAAAAATTTAATTCGGTTTCATTAATGAGTGGATCAGGAGCAACGGTATTTGGACTTTTTGATAGTGAAAAAGATTTAAATAAGGCTTATAATTATTTTAAGAATATATATCCTAAAACTTATAAAACTTATACAGTAGGAGGAGAAGATGAATTTTAAAAAGATAGGGATTTTAGATGATTCCATTGGAGGAATTAAAGTACTAAATTCCTTAAAAGAAATATATACAAATGAAAATTTCATATATTTTGCAGATCTAAAGGAATATCCCTATGGACTAAAAAAATTATCATCAGAAAAACTTGCAAAAAATTCTTTTGAAAATATATCCAAAGAAGATTTAAAACTTTTAGTTATTACAAATCCTGCAATAAGTATGTCCTTAAAAGAGGAAGATATTAAGATAATAGATGGAATAAATAGATCTATTGAAAAATTAAATTATAAAAATTCATTAGTCCTTGGTTCAAAATTAAGCTTAAATCTTTTAGAAAAAAGACTGGGTTTTAATATTGATAAAGTAGATGCTCAAATGCTTATTAATCTAGCTACTGATGGAGATAAAAATTATTATATTATTACGAAACTTATCTCTGAGTATATAAAAGATAAAAAAGAAGTAATACTTTTTGACAGCAATTTATTATTATTTAAAGATTATTTTTTAAATTATAATAAAAACTTAAAAGTATATTCATTAGAAGATTTTATATTAGAAGATGTAGGAGATTATTTAAAAGATGATTTAAGACATTTAGCTTCTAATAGACAAAAAGTGAAGTATTATACAAGTGATTATAGAATAGCTTTTTATAAATCAGCTGAGGAATTTTTTGATGATAGATTTTCTAGTGTAAAAATTTTTAAGGAGTAATATCATTTACAAGAAATAAAACTATGATATAATTATTACTTGAAAAACGTTATAAATTTAGAGTAGGCTTAGTGCGTTAAGTGCCAAAGAATGGGGTGTTGTCTTTGGACGAAGAGAAATCACGATACTATTGCCGCATCCGCTACAATCCTTCTTAAAGTTGATTGTATGCATAGAAGGAGAATAAAATTGAATACAAAACAAAGTACGAAAAGATTAGTTATGTTGGCGCTTTTTGTTGCGCTTGAAATTATTGCATCTAGATTTTTGTCAGTTGAATTTATTGATAAAAAATTTAGCTTTACCTTTATAGTTACAGCAACTATGGGAGCATTGTTTGGCCCTTGGTTTGCAGCACTTGCAGGAGTAGTTTCTGATATTATTGGAAATGGACTTTTTGGTAAGTTTGGATTTTTTCCAGGTTTTACATTAACAGCTGCTGTAACAGGTTTTATTTATGGATATTTTCTTCATAAAGATGATCTAAAAATTAAAGACATAGTAATTGCATCAGTACTTGTTACTTTGATTCCAAATGCGCTTATGAATACACTTTGGGTATCGATAATGACAAAAAACCCTTTTATAGTTAAACTTATTTCAAGAGTGCCACTTCAAGTGATGAATCTTGTAATAAAATTAATAGTACTTCCTTTATTATTACCAAGGATTTTACCAACATTAAAAGGGGAAATGAAAAGGTTAGGGTTAGATATTTAAGCAGCTAGAGCTGCTTTTTTATTTATAGGTGGTAAATATGTTTATAGATAGAATTGATGAATTTGAAGAGATTTTAGAAGAATTATGTAGTGAAATACCAGAGGAACTTTTTCAAAGTTTAAATGGTGGGGTAATTATAGAAGAGGAAGTAATGTATCATCCAATGTCAAAAAAAGATGATATAATTTGTTTGGGAGCATATAAAAGAGATATGCTTGGAAATAGTATAATAATGTATTATGGTTCTTTTATGGAAATGTATTGGGATAAACCAGGTGATGAATTTAAAGAATTAATAAAACATACTTTATATCATGAATTCACTCATCATTTAGAGTACTTATCAGGAGAACGTGGATTAGAAATTAAAGATGAAGAAGAACTTGAAAGATATATAAGGAGAGAAAATGAATAAATTCCTTGGATACTTAAATAAATTTATAGGTACAATTATAGATTATGTTTTAAGAGGTGTAATTTTCATAGTAGATTTGCTAGTAAGTGTATTTTCATCAGTAAGACAATTATTTGGATATATTGTTTCAATGGGTGGATGTTTAATTATACTTTTTTTAGTAAATCCATTTATTTTAGGACCTATACTTAGAAATCCTTTTATCGTTACTGTATTATCACTTTCAATAATAATACCAATTATTGGAAAAATTGCAGTATCTTATTTAAAGTATATTCACTATATGGCAACAGAGTATTTTTATGATAAGGCTGATAATTATCTATTAGGTAGAAAAGCATCTTATGAAAATATTAAGGACTATGGCGAAAAATACAAAAAAGATCAAGAAGCAGAAAGACTTAGAAAAGAAGCAGAAGAGAGAAAAAGAAGAGAAGAAGAGTGGAAAAAGAGATATGAAGAGCAAAATAGAGGCTCAGGAACTTATTGGAGCTTTGGAGACTTTTCGGACTTTGAAGAATTTTTTAGAAATGCAAATCAAGGTGGATATTATTCACAAAATGGCCAAAATTATGGAGGTTCTCAACAAAGAGGATATCAAGGTTCTCCTAGAGGAGCATCTTTTGAATCACAATATGAAGAGGCTTGTAATAAACTTGGTGTAAGTGCAAGTGCTGATAAATATGAAATAAAACTTGCCTACAAAAAAATGGCAAAAAAATATCATCCAGACTTAAATAAAGATGAAGGAGCTACTGAAAAATTCCAAGAAATAAATAATGCCTATGATTTTTTAAGTGATGAAAATATAGAAAGATATAAAAGATTAAAAGCAAATTAAAAAGACCATATTATATGGTCTTTTTTTATTGTTCAGATATTAAAGTATCAATAATTTCTTTGAAATATTCTTTATCCTTTGATCCAGATACGATATTTCCTATTAAATTACCTTCCTTATCTACAAAAATTGTAGTTGGAACTGCTTGAACATTTTTAAGATAATTTTCATATAAATTTTCATTAGGTATTATATTTAAGTAAGTAACACCTAGTTTTTCAATAATCGCACGGGCATTGTCTAAATTTGTATCAGTTCCCTCAAAAGTATCTACTATAACTCCTAAAATTTGAAAATCTTCTTTTCCATATTCTGTTGATAGTTCTTGTAGTTCAGGCATCTCTCTTATACAAGGTGCACAAAATGTTCCCCAAAAATTAATCATTGTAACTTTAGAATTTTCGAAGTATTTTTTATTGTATTCTATTGAATCAAGTGCTGTTGCAGAAAAATCAAATTGATTAAATCCAAGGCTTTCATATTGATCTTCTAGTTGATCTTTAGCCATATTAGCATCATTAATTGTTGGATTATTTGTATTATTAGTATTAGAGCATGCTGAAACTAAAAGTAAACTTATCATAGTAAAAATTAAAAATATTTTATTTTTCATGTCTTCACCTCAAATCAATATTAATATACCCGAGTATTTAAAGAATTTCAAAGAAAAATCAAAAACTTAACAAATTCTTAGATTTTAAAGATTAAATTTTACATAAAGATTTATGAGAGGTTAATAGGGTATATTTTTAAATACAAGAGATGTTATATAAAAGAAGGATATTTATGAATGTTAAAAATATTAAAATTTCGACAATTATACTTGGTATTATTTTAACAATAACAGGCATAATCTTTTTAAAAAATCCGACAAATTCTTTTATTGCAATGTCTAAAATCCTTGGAGTAGCATCAATAATAAAGGGAATTATGCTAATTGTAATGTTCTTTAAGGTGAGAGAATATTTTTCAATTAGAGCAGGAACAACACTTGTAGCAGGAATTCTACTTATTATATTTGGTGGATTATTTATTTATAAGCCAAGTGTTTTTGCAGCAATAATAACTTATTTACTTTCAATTTGGTTTATTATGCTTTCAATACTTGGATTTAATTTTTCAGTATTTTATAAATATAATAAGGCTTTATATATTTTAAATATAATATTGAATATTTTTCTTATTATAGGAGGAGTATCAATATTATTTAATCCAAGTTCAGTTGCAATAAGTATGTCGCTTTTAATAGGGCTTCTTTTAATAGTTGATGGAATTTCATCAATTATTTGGTCCTTATCTATAAAGGTAATTGATTAATAAAATAAAAAATAAAGGGATAGTCTTTAGATTGTCCCTTTTTAATAGTTAATGGAGGGAGTAATATTTGAAAAAAATAAGTATAAAAGTTATTAATATAATTCTTTCGATTATTTTGATTATACTAGGTTGTATTGTAGTATGTTATTCTCACAAAAATTTTAATATTATATCTTCAGTCTTAGGACTTGCTGTAATAGTAAGGGGGATTTTATTTTTTACAATATATGAAAAATTAATTAAAAATTATAAACTACAAGACATAATGTATATTGTATTTGGAATTTTATCTATAATATTTGGTATATTACTTATTTCTAAATCAACACTTTTAAATAGTGTAATTATTTACATAACTGCTATTTGGTTTATAATGGTTTCTATTTTTGATTTTAATTTATCAGTTTTTTATGAATATAAGGGGAGAGCTTATTATTTAAATTTATTTATTAATATATTAGTTTTTGGACTTGCAATTATGCTTTTATTTATTCAAAAATCTAATTTTAATGTTTTAGTTGGAATAATTTTTATAGTAGATGCACTAAAGTCCTTTACATTTTATTTTCACTAATTTGATTTAAGAAATAATGACAGGGTACATTTAAAATACTAAATGAGGTGGTTTTATGAATAATGAAGATAAGTTGTTAAGTCTTAAAAATTGGGCAGTAATAGGTGTAAGCAATAATCCTGATAAGATAAGCTATAAAATTTGGAAGATATTACTTAGAAATGGATATAATGTATATCCTGTAAATAAAAATTATGATGAAATAGAAGGTGAAAAAATTTATCATTCACTTCTTGAAATAGATGATGATATAGATGTTGTAAATTTTGTAGTAAATCCTAACTTAACTAAAAAATATTTAGAAGAAGTAGATAAAAAAGATATTAAATATGTTTGGTTTCAAGAGGAAAGTTTTAATGAAGATGTTGTAGAAATATCAAATGATTTTAATTTAATGGGAGTTGCTGGACGATGTGTATATGCAACTCTTGATTTAAAAGAAAAGATGAAAAAATAAAAGAGGTCCTAGATTATAATACCTCTAGAGTACACACTAAATAAAAAGTATAATATACTTAATTTAGAAAACTTTGGAGGTGTTATTTTTTTATGGGAAAACATGT
>NZ_JAGGLJ010000015.1 GCF_017874395.1 Peptoniphilus stercorisuis
TTCTTCTATATTTTGGCGCAAAAACTATATGATATTTACAGTTCCATTTTGTATGTGATAAACTGTGTATATTATTATTTAACATAAAAAACCTCTAGTGATATTTTCTTGTAGTTGACAGGCTACAATATTATTTTATCACTAGAGGTTTTTTAATTTTTAGAGAATTAACGCTAAAGCGCTAAAGCTTTACGGAACCCCCAATCTAACTAGGGGTTTTCTATTTACAAAAAAAGACACAGTTTCCTGTGTCTTTTTTAATTACTATTTTAATTATTCAGCATCTTCTCCAGCTGCTTGAAATCTCTTGTAGTAATCTAATCTTTCTTTTGCATTTTCTTCTGCTTCTTCATATAAAGCTTCTGCTCTTTCAGGGAACATCTTCTTAAGTGAAGTATATCTTACTTCTCCATCAAGGAATTCTCTATATGATTTAGTAGGTTCTTTAGAATCTAAAATGAATGGATTTTTTCCTTCTTTTTTAAGTTCAGGATTAAATCTGTAAAGGTTCCAATATCCAGTTTCAACTGCTTTCTTTTCTTCTTCAATTGAAACTCCCATACCTTTTTTGATTCCGTGGTTAATACATGGAGCATAACAAATAATTAATGATGGTCCATTATAAGCTTCTGCTTCTTTAATAGCTTTAAGAGCTTGGTTCTTGTCAGCGCCAAGAGCGATTTGAGCTACATATACATATCCGTAAGTTGCAGCAATCATTCCAAGGTCTTTCTTCTTAATAACTTTACCTGATGCAGCAAATTGAGCTATTGCACCAGTTGGAGTTGCTTTAGAAGCTTGTCCACCTGTATTTGAGTAAACTTCTGTATCTACTACCATTATATTAATGTCTTCACCTGATGCAAGAACATGGTCAACACCGCCAAATCCAATGTCATAAGCCCATCCGTCTCCACCAAGGATCCATTGTGATTTCTTAATTAAGAATCTTTCAAGTACCTTAATTTCATCTAAAAGTTTTGCAGCTTTTTCATCTGAAACTTTTTTGTCTAATAGATTAACAACTTTTGCACTTGCAGCTTTAGATGCTTTAGCATCGTCCATTCCTTCAATCCAAGCATTGAATGCTTCGTTGATTTCAGAATCAGCATTAAGTTCGATAAATTGTTCCATTAAAGTTTTAACTAAGTTTCTTGATTGAGTTTGAGATATTGCCATACCAAATCCGAATTCAGCATTATCTTCAAATAGTGAGTTAGCCCATGATGGTCCATTTCCACAAGAATCTGTGCAATATGGCATTGATGGAGCTGATCCACCCCAGATTGAAGTACAACCTGTAGCATTTGCAATACTCATTCTATCTCCAAATAATTGAGTTACTAACTTAACATAAGGAGTTTCTCCACAACCAGCACATGCTCCTGAGAATTCAAGATGTGGCATGAAGAATTGTGAGTTTTTAACATTAGTTGGTTCAAAGTCGTCTTGTTTTGACTTAACTGTCATTGCGTAATCCCAGTTAGCTGCTTGAACTTCATATTCATCTTCAAATGGTATCATTTCAAGAGCTTTGTCTTTTGCAGGACAAACTTGAGCACAGTTTCCACAACCAGTACAATCTAATGGTGAAATTTGGATTCTGTATTCATATTTATCAGCACCTTTACCCATACCTTTTTTAGTTTCAAAAGTTTCTGGTGCATTTTTCTTTTCTTCTTCATCAAGTAAGAATGGTCTAATTACTGCATGAGGACATACAAGTGAACATTGGTTACATTGGATACAATTTTCGATTTTCCAATGAGGTACATTAACTGCAATTCCTCTTTTTTCATATTTACTTGTTCCTGATGGGAATGTTCCATCTACTCTATCAACAAATGCTGATACAGGTAGGTCATTTCCTTCTTGTCTAGTCATTGGTACTAGAATGTCATTGATAAATTGAGGTGCTCCTGGGATGCTATGATCTTCAGATACATCTGAATTTTTCCAACTTTCTGGAACATTAACTTTATGAAGTGCGTCCATTCCTAATTCTACAGCTTTGTAGTTCATATTAACAATGTCATCACCTTTTTTGCCGTAATCTTTTACGATAGCGTCTTTAAGGTATTTAACAGCTTCATCCATAGGAAGTACTTCTGATAATTTAAAGAATGCTGATTGCATTACCATATTTGTTCTTCCGCCTAGTCCTATTTCAGCTGCAATTTTAGTTGCATTGATAATATAGAATTCAATATCATTTTCAGCAATATATTTCTTTAATGAACCTGGAAGATGTGTATCAAGTTCTTCTTCACTCCAAGTAGTGTTCATTAAGAATTTTCCACCTTTTCTAAGACCTCTTAATAGATCATATTGGTGAATATATGATTGTTTTGAACATGATATAAAGTCAGATTCTGAAAGTAGGTAAGTTGAAGTAATTTTGTGGTGTCCAAATCTTAAATGAGACATTGTAACTCCACCTGATTTTTTAGAGTCATAGTCAAAATATCCTTGAGCATACATATCTGTATTATCTCCGATAATTTTGATTGCACTCTTGTTAGCTCCAACTGTTCCATCTGATCCGAATCCCCAGAATTTACATCTAATAGTTCCTTCTGGTTCAGTTGTAATTACTTCTTCAACTGGAAGTGATTTATGAGTAACATCATCATTAATACCAATTGTAAAGTCATTCATTGGTTCTTCTCTATCTAAGTTTCTGTAAACAGATAAGATATGTGAAGGGTTAGTATCTTTTGAACCTAGTCCGTAAATACCACCAACGATTAATGGAGCATTTTCTTCTCCATAGTACATATCTCTAACATCAAGATATAGAGGTTCTCCAATAGCACCTTTTTCTTTAGTTCTGTCAAGAACAGCGATTTTCTTAACAGTCTTAGGCATAGCTGCCATAAAGTGTTCTTTAGATAACGGTCTATATAGATGTACTTTTAGAAGACCTACTTTTTCTCCCTTAGCATTTAGATAGTCAACTACTTCTTCAATAGCTTCAGTAACTGATCCCATTGCTATTATTACATTTTCAGCTTCTTTATCTCCATAATAATTGAATAGTCCATAATCTCTTCCTGTTACTTTAGAGATTTCTTTCATGTATTCTTCAGTAATTCCTACAATATTTTCATAGTATCTATTAGATGCTTCTATTGATTGGAAATAAATATCAGGGTTTTGAGCTGTACCACGAACTTCTGGTTGATTTGGATTTAAAGCTCTTTGTCTAAATGCTTTAACAGCATCATAATCAACAAGTTTAGCTAAATCATCATAATCAAGAACTTCAATTTTTTGAATTTCATGAGATGTTCTAAATCCATCAAAGAAATGTAGGAATGGAACTCTACCTTTAATTGATGCAAGATGAGCAACTCCACCTAAATCCATTGCTTCTTGAACTGATCCAGATGCAAGCATAGCAAATCCTGATGCACGACAAGCCATAACGTCTTGGTGATCACCAAAGATTGAAAGTGCATGTGATGCTAAAGCACGAGCTGCAACGTGGAATACACTTGGTAGTAATTCTCCTGCTATTTTATACATATTAGGTAACATTAATAGTAAACCTTGTGATGCTGTATAAGTAGATGTTAATGAACCTGCTTGTAAAGAACCATGAACTGCTCCTGCTGCTCCACCTTCTGATTGAAGTTGTTTAACAAGAACTTCTTGTCCAAAAATGTTTTTTCTTCCTTGTGATGCCCATGCATCAACATGTTCAGCCATCGGAGAAGATGGTGTTATAGGATAGATACAAGCAATGTCAGAAAACGCATATGATACGTGTGCTGCTGCTTCATTACCATCCATAGTTTTAAATATTTTTCCCATATATACCTCCCATTAATTTATACATATTAAACATTTAAGATAATATTAACAAAACATACTAGTATTATTATAGTTCTACTCTTCTTCTTTTGCAATTATTGTAAAATTATATATACAATGTCATAAATGCAAATAAAAAGTATAGTAATTATACTAAACTACATATATAACATATCATACTTTGAGATTTATTGTTTTGAAATTTTATAATGTGGGTTTTTAGACAGAAGATGTCCATTAAATTATGTTATACAAAAAATATATTAGAACATATAAATTTATATAAAAAATATTAATTTTATAATGAAATATAATACTATGTATATATACCTTTTTTTAGGATAAAATAAACGTTTTTTCATATAATTTTTTATATAAAAAAAGAAAGTACAAATAAATTGTACTTTCTAATTATTTTAAATTACATTTTTTCTGGTGCTTCTACCCCAATTAAGTTTAGTCCTTCTTTAATTACGTTTTTAACTATATAACATAAAAGAAGTCTAGTATTTTTAAGTTTTTCATCTTCTACAATAATTTGAGTAGTGTTGTAGTATTTATTAAATTGTTTAGCAAGTTCAGTTGTATATCTTGTAACAAAGTATGGTTCATATTTTTCATGAGCATCTACAACTACATCTGAGAAGTTATAAAGTGTTCTTAATAAATTAACTTCTGCTTCTTCACTTAATAATGTAGGATCTACTTCATTTTCTAAACTAAATCCACCTTTTTCAAGAAGTGAACAAATTCTTGCATGAACATATTGTACATATGGTCCTGTTTCACCATCAAATGCTAAAGTCTTATCCCAGCTAAATGCATAATCTTTAATTCTTTGATTAAATAGTTCTTGGAATTTAACTGCTCCAATACCTACTTGTTTAGCTAGTTCATCTTTATTTTCAATTTTTTCGCCTTTTTGAATTTCTCTTTCAGTTAAGATTTCTTCAACTTTATCTACTGCTTTATTTAATACATCTTCAAGATATACTACTCTACCTTTTCTTGTAGAAAGAGTTCCTTCTTCAAGAGAAACCATTCCAAATGGCACATGAACTACTTCATCTGACCAGTCATATTCCATTTCTTTTAATATAGCTTTTAATTGTTGGAAATGTAGAATTTGTTGAGATCCAACTACATATATATTTTTATATGGTTTATAAGTTTCATGTCTATAATGAGCTGCTGCAATATCTCTTGTAATATAGATAGTTGAACCATCAGATTTAATAATTAGTGAAGGTGGTAATCCATATTTTTCAAGATCTACAATCTTAGCTCCTTCAGAATCTACTAAAGCTCCAGATTTTTCAAGTTGTTCAACTTCTGCTGGCATTTTGTCTGAATAGAATGATTCTCCATTATAAGAATCGAATTTTATTCCAAACATGTCATATACTTTATTAAATTCTTTTAGAGATACTTCTTTAATCCATTTCCAAAGTTCTACAGCTTCTTCATTTTCTTTTTCAAGTTGGTTAAACCAGTATCTACATTCATCTCTTAGAGCAGGATCTTTTTCTGTTTCTGCATTGATTTGAACATATAATTTTAATAGTTCTGGTATTGGGTTTTCTTCAATTACTTTAAGATCTCCCCATTTTTTAATAGCTACTATTAGCATTCCAAATTGAGTACCATAATCTCCTAAATGGTTAATAGCTATAGTATTATATCCTAAGAAGTCATAAATTCTCTTTAAAGAATCTCCTATTATTGTTGTACGAATATGTCCAATATGGAATGGTTTTGCAATATTTGGAGAAGAGTATTCAACTACTACATTTCTTCCTTGTCCAACATTAACCTTTCCAAAGTCAGATCCTCTTTCTTTACCTTCTTCTAAGATATTTTCTGATAAAACATCCTTATTAATGAAAAAGTTAATATATGCAGATGCAGATTCTACTTTTTCAAATAAGTTACTATCAATTGATTCAGCTATTTCACTTGCAATTATTGCAGGGTTTTTTCTATATACTTTTGCAAGAGAGAATACTGGAAACGCATAGTCTCCCATTTCATAATTTGGAGGTGTTTCTATGGCATTTCTAATTTCTTCAGCTGAAAGACTTTCAATTTTTTCATCTAAAATCTTTACAATTTCCTCTTTAAAATTAATCATACTTACTCCTTTAAAATCACGTTTTATGTTATTTTTTATATTATACACTACTTACCTTAATTCTACAATGCTTACACCTGTTCCACCTTCGTTATATGGTGCATCTTTTGTAGACTTAACATGCTTATTATATCTTAGGTCCTCTTTTAATTTTTGTCTTAAAACTCCAGAACCCTTTCCATGTATTATTCTAACAGATTTTAGTCCAGAAAGATAAGCATCATCTAAATATTTATCAACTTCTATTTTTGCATCATCAAAATTCATGCCTCTAACATCTATTTCAGTAGTGATATTTTTAGCTTTTCTTTCTATTATTTTTTTAGTTCTTTGTTTTGACTTTTCTTCAACTTTTTCAGACATCACTAAAGAAGCCTTTGGAAGTTTCATTTTCATCATACCTATTTGAACTAAAACATTGCCCTGTGAATCAGGAAGTTCTAAAACTGTTCCTTCAGCATCTAAAGAACTTACCCTTACAGAGTCTCCAATCTTTATATTTTTAACAGGATTTTTAACTTTTTCAATTTTTATTTTTTTATTTCCAACAGCTACTTTTTTAAGATCATCTCTAAGTACGTCTTGAGCTTGTTGTAATCTTCTTGCTTGCTCAGTATTTACTTCTTCTTTTATAGAATGAATTTCATCAAGAACTAGATTTATATCATCTTTTGTAGCATTTAAAATTCTTTTAGCTTCTATTTTTGCATCATTTATTATTTTATCTTTTTGAGATTTAACTTTTTCAATTTCTTTTTCAAGTTCTCTATTTTTCTTTTCAAGATCTAATTCATGTCTTCTGGCTTCATCTCTATGTTTTTCAATTTTTGTCCTATCTTCTTCAATGGATTTTAAGACATTTTCAAACTCAATATTATCCTCACTTATTAAATCCCTTGCATAATCTATAATCTCATCAGAAAGTCCAAGTCTTTTTGAAATTTCAAAGGCATTAGATTTTCCAGGAACACCTATTAAAAGTTTATATGTTGGAGAAAGTGTATCTACATTAAATTCCATAGAAGCATTTCTTACTCCATCAACAGTTAATGCATAAATTTTTAGTTGATTATAATGAGTTGTTGAAATAGTTCTAATATTTCTTTCTAGCATATAATCCATAATAGATCTTGCAAGAGCCGCTCCCTCAGTTGGATCTGTTCCTGCTCCAAGCTCATCAAATAATACTAAAGAATCACTTGTTGCCTCTTTTAAAATCTCAACAATATTTACCATATGTGATGAAAAAGTTGATAGAGATTGTTCTATACTTTGTTCATCTCCAATATCAGCAAATACATTCTTTACTATTCCTATTTCAGAGCTTTCTTTCGCTGGTATATGAAGCCCATATTGTGTCATTAATGTCAATAATCCTATTGTCTTTAAAGTAACTGTTTTACCACCAGTATTAGGGCCTGTAATAATTAAAGAAGTAAAGTCATCTCCAATATATATATCTATTGGAACAATATTGTCTTGATTTAATAATGGATGTCTTGCCTCTTTTAAATTTGTATATCCTTTATTATTTAAACTTGGACTATTAGCATTTTGTTTTAAAGATAATCTTCCCTTAGCAAATATAAAATCAACCTCTGTTAATATAGTTTCATTTGCTAAAATTTCATAAGATACCTCTGATACAAGTGCAGATAATTCAAGTAAAATTCTCTCTATCTCTTCTCTTTCTTCAGCTGCAAGTTCACGAAGTTCATTATTTAAATTTACAACAGCCATTGGCTCTATATATACAGTTTGCCCACTAGAACTAACATCATGAACAAGACCTTTTACCTTTGATTTATTAGACTGTTTTACAGGAACAACATATCTTCCCTCTCTAATAGTAACTATTGAATCTTGAAGAAGAGTCTTATCCTTATCACTTGCTACTATTTGATTTAATTTATCTCTTACAGAATCTTTTTTTCTTTGAATTTGTCTTCTGATTGATGCAAGTTTTGTAGATGCATTATCAGAAATTTCATCTTCTGAAATAATAGCTTCATTTATTTTATCTTCTATATTTCTAAAGCTACTAAGATTTTCTATAAGTCCAGTTATAACTGGAAAATTCACACTTAAATCATCTTCTGCATTCATATAATTTTTTAAATATCTTGATACTCTTAAAAAATCACTTACATTTAATAATGCAAGTGGAGATAAACTTCCACCAATAGCTACTCTTTGCATATAATCTTTCATAGGATATATTCCAAAAAGAGGTGGTTCTCCTTTTTTAATTATTAAATTAACTGCTTCAGATGTTTCATTTTGTCTTTTTTTAATCTCTTCTAAATCTAAAGAAATCTCTGTATTTTTAACTAATTCTTTTCCAGGTTTTGATATTGCAAGTTCTTCAAGTTCATAAATTATTTTATCAAATTCTAATACTCTTTGTGATTTTTCAAATAATTTACTCATTTATTATCCCCCTGTTATAGTGACCATAGGTAATATGTCCAAACTTCTCTATTAATAGATCTCTAGTTTTTCCATCACTATATTCATAACCTTTTAAGGCTTTTGAATATATATCTATAGTTTTTTCTATATCTCCTCTTAAATTTAATTTATATGAAGATACACCTATTTTTTTAAATTCTTCTATTTTATCAATTAGCATAATTGGATAAGAATTATAAATTTCAGAAATACCATCTCGTCTTTCTACTAAGAAATCAACATCCATTGTATCTCTTACAAAAAATCCTTTAGCAAATTTACACATATCACAATTACTAGAATCTTTACAATTTTTTACAATTGACATAGGACAATGTGGCATAGTCATAACTGGTATTAATCCATGAGATACTATTTCAATTTTATCTGCAAAGTTTTTTGCAATATTTCTAATTTGTTTTATATTTAACTCTGGAGATAATATAAGTTTTTCAAATCCCATTTTTATAAATTCATTTGCAGTATAAGAGTTGAAAATATTTAAACCAATATCTGCAATTTTTTTAATATCTTCATCTTTAAATATTTCAACTTGAGCTAAATTATTTAGACATACTCCATCAACATAATCAATAAATGAATCTAATTTATAAATAGATTCTTCAAGTTCTATTGAAGTTTGATATTTTGGAAATACAACTGTTAATTTTACATTATTTTCTTTTATATAATCAACAATACTATCATTTATATTTCTCATATCCATATAAATATTATCAACACTATTTATATTAATATCTTTTAAATCTTCTAGATTATTTATCTCAACAGATACTTTAGCATCTTTGTCTTCTATATCTCTTTTTACCTTAAAATCATTTTTATTAAAATCAATTTCTTCTCTATCTATTTTTAATAAATATGCATCTAATTTTTCTATTGCATCTCTTCTTAGACTATTTAGTAGAGAAACTGGCATAAATATATTTTCATCTAATTTTAGATTTATATCACAAGCGTTATATACAGTATTTCCAAGTTTTGTAAGATTATTTATTATTTTTTCTTCAGTTAAAGGAGCTTTTTTCGCTTCTTCAACAATAGACTCACCATAAGTTTCAACTGAATAATCCCCTAATTTTATCTCAAGTTTTGGATACTTACCTAATAAAAACTCTCCATGAATACTTATATCATGGAATTTTTTCTCTTCATTTATATCTTCTCTTAAAGAATTTAATAGAGAATCTGATGATGTCTTATAAATTTGTGAATTTACTTTAATATCTTTATTAGTTTCAAATTTCACAATTTTTCCAGCTTTAATATTAAAGTTTGCACGAGTTCCAAAATATCCATTATTAGTTCTAAACTCTAGCCCGTCCTTTTCAGATACATCTTTTTTAAATGATAATATATAAGTGTTTCTATTTTTAGATAGCACTTCTCCTACAAGTATTCCCCTATTATCTGGTCTATCATATGATATAAAATCTCTTCCAAAATCTCCATAAAATAATCCCTTTGTAAATCCTCTATTAAAAATTTGAGTAGTATTTTCATAATCTATTTCATCTAATGTAGATTCAATAGATTTTTTGTAAGTAGATACTATCTGAGATACATACTCTGGTCTTTTCATTCGACCTTCTATTTTTAAAGAATATACTCCTCTGTCAATTAAATCCTCTACATTATCTAAAGTATTTAAATCCTTAGTTGATAAGAAGTTTGCACTTTCTGCAATTTTTTCTTTATTTAAATCATATATTTCATATTTTTTTCTACAAGGTTGAGCACAATCTCCCCTATTTCCAGATCTTCCACCTATCATAGAACTCATCAAACACTCTCCAGAAAAGCAAACACATAACGCTCCATGAATAAATGCTTCTATATCTAAAGATGTATTTTTCTTAATTCTATTTATTTCAAAAAGTTCTGTTTCTCGAGCAAGCACAACTCTTTCAAATCCTAAACTTTCCACAAATTTAGCACCATATAAGTTATTAATTGCCATTTGAGTACTTGCATGAATTTCCATATTCTTAAACAATTTTCTAACATTAATTGCAAATCCAATATCTTGAACTATAAGAGCATCTACTCCAATTTCATATAAGAATTTTGCAAATTTCAAAGCATCTTCCATTTCACTATCATCTATAAGAATATTTATAGTTACATAAATTTTAGCTTTTCTTAAATGTGCATAGTTCACTGCCTTAATTAAATCTTCATTTGAGAAATTTATAGCCTTTGATCTTGCACTAAATTTTTCTCCACCTAAATATATCGCATTACATCCTGCATTTATCCCTGAAACTAAAGATTCAAAGTTTCCTGCTGGTGATAATATTTCATAATTATTCTTCATGATCTGTTAAACTTTCCAACTCTCTATTCAAATCTATAACTCTTTTTTGAGCATCATAAATTTGTTCTTCTAATTTTCTAATTTCTTCCTTAGAATCATCTAATTCTAAAATTAGTTCTTTTTCTCTATCATCTTTTTCATCAATTGTGTTTTTTAATTCTCTATTTTCTTTTTCTAACTCTTTTATATTTATATTACAATCAGCAATAATCGAATCATATTTAATTTTATTAGATTCTAATTTTCTAATTTCTTCCTTTGCTTTTTGTAATTCCTTTATTGTCTCAAGAGCTTTATTTTCATCTTCTGTTACAGCTACTAATTTTTCACCTTTTTGAATAGCTTTCTCTTTTTCGTCTAATATATTTAGTGCTGTTAAAACTAAACTTTGAAACTGATTTAATCTATAATTAGAATTTCTAGTCTCTTCTATTTTATTATTTAAAACAGTTGCAAGGCCCTTTACATATTCCTCACTATCTCCACCTACGACGACAAAATTCATATCATCTATCTGGACTTTTACTTTGTGACTATTAGACATAATACCCTCCTTCTTTAAGAAAAGGTAGACATTTGTCTACCTTAATTTAACTTCTTAAACGTGCATCTATCTTATTTTCAAGTTCTTCAACAACTTTTTCTACAATTTCATTAACTTCTTTTTCTACAAGAGTTCTATCTTGCGCTCTAAATATCATTGAAAAAGCAACAGATTTTTTATTATTTCCAATATTTTCTCCAGTATATATATCAAAAATATTAAAACTTTCTAATAATTTTTTACCATTATTTTTTGCGATTTCTTCAATTTCATAAGCATCTACATCTCTGTCAATTACTATTGCAAGGTCTCTTTTCATTGATGGATACTTAGGAAGTGAACTATATTTATAATTTTCTATAGCATATGGAAGAAGTCTTTCAAATTCAATTTCTGCAACATATGCTCTTTTTTTCATTTCATAGTTTTTAAGAACACTTGGGTGAACTTCTCCAAGTACACCTATTTTTTCATCGCCTAAATATATTTCTGCAGATCTTCCTGGATGTAGATAATTTTCACTAGCTCTTTTATAAGTTAAATTATTTATTCCTATTTCCCAAAGAGCCTTTTCAATCATTTCTTTAAGATAATAAAAATCTCCTAAATCATAAAAACCAACTGTTAATTTATGTTCTTCCTTAGGTAAATCTTCTCCTTGTGGAATAAATATATTTCCAAACTCAAATCCAGCTACATTTTGATTTCCTCTATGCTCATTTCTTGATAGAGCTTCAAGCATATTTGAAACAAGTGTAGTTCTCATAATACTATATTCTTCACCTAATGGATTTATAAGTTTAACTACATTTCTTATTTCATCATCTTTATTAATATTTAATTTATCAAAATTTGAAGGACTTACAAAGGAATAAGTCATAAATTCACTACAACCTAATGAGAATAATACATTTTTTACTCTCTCTTCAAGAATTCTAAGCTCTGGTTTTCCACCAACTGTTATACTTCCCTCAAGTGGTTTTGGAATAATATTGTCAAATCCATATATTCTTGCAACTTCTTCAATTAAATCTTCTTCAATTTCAATATCAAATCTAAAAGTTGGAATATAAGCAGTAAGCTCATCTCCATTTATTTTAGTTTCTATTTCAAGTCTATTTAAAATTTCTGCCATTTCTTCAATTGAAATTTCAATTCCAATTAATTTATTACATTTATCTTTTCTTAACTTAACTTCTGTTACTTCTCTTTTATTTTTGTAATTATCTATTTCGCCTTTAACAACTTTTGCAGCACCAATTTCTTCTGCAAGTTGACATACACGATTTACTGCAACACTTGCATAATTTGAATCTACACCTTTTTCAAATCTTGCAGAAGCATCAGTTCTTAGATTAAGTCTTTTTGAAGTTTTTCTAATGTTTTTATCATTAAAACTTGCACCTTCTAAAAGAATTGTCTTAGTCTCTTTCTTAACCTCAGAATCAAATCCTCCCATAATTCCAGCAAGTCCTATTGCATTAGTTCCATCTGTAATTACAATATCTTCAATTTCTAATTTTCTATCTTGATCATCTAAAGTTTTTATAGTTTCATTTTCTTTAGCTTGTCTTACAACTATTTTTCTTTCTTTTAAATCTGCTAGATCATAAGCATGAAGCGGTTGGCCATATTCAAGCATAACAAAATTTGTTAAATCCACTATATTATTTACAGGTCTTATTCCACAAGATGTAATATAATTTTGAAGCCAAAGTGGAGATTCTTTAATCTCAACATCCTTTAAAACTCTTGCATAAAATCTATTACAATTTTCTGTTTCGATTTCAACAGAATCAAAATAGTCTTTAATATCATCAAATTCTTCTTTTATTTCAATTTTTGGTTCATGTAGTTCTTTCTTAAAAGTAGCAGCAGTTTCTCTAGCCATACCTATAATACTTAAACAATCTGATCTATTTGGTGTAATTTCAATTTCAATAACTTCATATTCTAAATTTAGTGCTTCTATAAAACTAGAGCCTAACTTTAAATCTTCATTTATAATAAAAATACCATCTTTTGCTTCCTTTGAAATAATTGAATTATCATATCCAACTTCTTCTAAAGAACAAAACATTCCAAAAGATTCAACTCCACGAAGTTTACCTTTTTTAATTTTAGTTCCATCAGCAAGATGTGAACCAACTAAACAAACTGGAACTGTCGCTCCTTCAAATACATTTGTAGCAGCAGTTACTATTTGAAGTTTTTCTTCACCAACATCAACTTGGCAAACTACAAGTTTATCTGCATCAGGATGATTTTCAATACTTAAAATTTTTCCTACTACTATTTTTTTAATTCCTTCTGATCTATCTTCTATTGACTCTACATGAGAACCTGTTGCTGTGATTTCATCTGCAATTACTTTTGCACTTTCATCTATATCAACATAGTCTCTAAGCCATTTTACTGGTAATAACATATTAATTTAGCCCTCCATTAAAATTGATTTAAAAATCTGTCGTCGTTTTCGAATAAAAGTCTTATATCGTCAATTCCGTATTTTACCATTGCGATTCTATCTATTCCCATACCAAAGGCAAATCCACTATAAACTTCTGGATCTATTCCACAGTTTCTAAGAACATTTGGATGAACCATACCACATCCTAAAAGTTCCATACTCCATCCTGTATTATTACAGCTTGGACATCCTGTACCGCCACATTCCGTACAAGTAACATCCACTTCAGCACTTGGTTCTGTAAATGGAAAATAGTGAGGTCTAAATCTAGTTTGTATATTTTCTCCAAAAAGAGTTTTTACAACAGTATTAAGAGTTTCAAATAAATTTGCAAGAGAAATGTTTTTATCTACAATAAGTCCCTCTAATTGATGAAACATAGGAGAATGAGTTGCATCTACCTCATCAGATCTAAAAACTCTACCTGGACAAATCATTCTAATAGGAGCTCCATGTTCTTTCATAGCTCTAATTTGTACAGGAGATGTTTGAGTTCTTAATAAAGTGTTTTCATTTATATAAAAAGTATCAGATAAATCTCTAGATGGATGATTATCTGGTGCATTTAAAAGATCAAAGTTGTTTTCAACAGACTCAATTTCTGGTCCATCATAAACTCTAAATCCCATACTAACAAATAAATCTTCAAGTTCATTTGTAGTTTTAATAAGTGGATTTTCATGACCTATTTTAAAATCTTTAGTTTTAAGTGTTATGTCTATTCTTTCCTCTTTTAGCTTTGCGTCTAAAAGTTTTTTATCTAATGCTGCTTTTTTTTCTTCAAGATCTCTTTCAATTTCAGTTCTAATTTCATTAGCAACAGCACCAATTACAGGTCTTTCTTCCTTAGAAAGTTTACCCATACCTTTAAGTACTCCAGTAAGTTCTCCCTTTTTACCTAAAATAGAAACTCTGATTTTTTCTATTTCATCTATATTATTTGCATTTTCAAGAGATTCTTTTGCTCTATTTTTAATATCTAAAAGTTTTTCTTTCATTATATCCTCCCGTTTCTTCATTCATAAAAATAATTATATCATTATAAAGTGTTATTTTCAACGAATGCGACTGTTTCATAAATTTAAAAATACAAGATTTTAAAATTATAATTATATTTTAGTTTATCATAAAATTTTATATATTTAACATAATAAAAGAATATGATACAAGAAATATTTTAAGATTTATTATTTTATTTAATTAAATTTATACTAGTTTAAATATTTGTGATTATTTTTTGAATTTTTGGATAAATATATAGTAACTAATTTTAAAACTTTTAATATTAAACTAATATAAAATGATCCATAAAAAGGTCTGTGCATATGCACAGACCTTTTTATTTATATTAATACCAAGATGGTTTATCACCATCTGTATTTGAATTTATAATCCTTTAATAAATTTAGTTTAAAGACTTATAAATATCTAAAATATCAGCTGAATTTAAAGGAACAAAACTATTTACTATTAACCTTTGTTGTGTTTCTAATACATTTTTTGTCCACTCTTCTAAAATTTCAATATTTGCACCATATTCTTTTAGAGTTTTTTTATAAATTATTTTGTTCAAAAGTAATTCTAAATTATTATAAACATTTTCTTCATCACATTCTAAAAGATTAGCTAAAAATATATTTAATTTTTTAATTTTTCCATCTGATTTTTTTGTCATATATTTTTTCATTACAGCTATAAAAACAGCATAGTTAGCCTCTCCATGTGGAACATGAAAAGTACCACTTAAAGGATAACTTAAAGCGTGAACAGTCGCACAACCTGCTGTTCCAAAAGCAATTCCTGCATAGTTACTAGCTATTAAGAACTCTTCTAACATATTTTTTCGAGATTCTTCTCCATTTTCTACTATATACTGGTAACCTTTTATTATTTTTTCAATTGCTTTATAACTAAAAAGCTCAGTATATTCCGTTGATTTTGGAGATAAACTAGATTCAACTGCATGTATTAATGCATCTATAGAACTTGATGCAAAAAACTGAAAAGGTAAACCCTCTAAAAGTTCTGGTAATATCACAGCTTTATCTGCATACATTTCATCTACAGCTAAACCTATTTTTGTATTTTTAGATACAAATGAAAGTATTGAGATATTTGTAACTTCAGAACCAGTTCCACAAGTTGTTGGAATTAAAATCAACTCTTTATCTTTTTCAATTTTTATATTTCCACTAAATAAATCTTCAACAGGAGAACAATTTTTAAGAGCTAATATTTTAGCTAAATCCATAATTGTTCCCCCACCAACTCCGATTACTCTTCTATATTCTTTCAACTTAGATATATCTAAATATATTCTTTCAAACATTTCATCAGTTGGTTCTCCATTTCCATATTTTTCTTGAAATATAACATTAGCTTTTATATTTAATTCTTTAAAATACGGTATGAATATATATTCATTTGTTAAAATTAAGTCATTTTCATCGATTTTAAAATCATTAATAAATTCAGTAACTTTATTAAATTTATAAAGTTCTGTTTTTAGAATTATCTGCTTAATTGTAGTCATCTCCTTAAACAAATCATCTGTTTTCTTCTAACCATCTAGATGCACATTGCGCATACACTGCTGCACCCATACAAAAAGCACTTTCATTGTGAACAACTTTCGGATTGTGTTGTCCATAAGGCCACACACTTTTTTCATCTGGTCCTGCACCTAAGAAAAAATATCCTGAAGGTATTCTTTGACAAATATAAGCAAAATCTTCAGAACCTACTTTTTTAAATGGTTTTTCTGCAACATAACCTTCCCCCAAAAGTTCATTAGCATAATTCTCTAATTCTTCAGATAATATTTCATTACAATGTAGTGCAGGAATTCCATCACCGTGATAAGTTATTTTAGCATTTGCTTTAAATACACTTGCAATTTGTTCTGATATTTCTTTTAATCGAACTTTTAATAAGGCTCTTTGCTCTTCATTATATGTTCTTAAAGTACCCTTCATTATTGCCTTGTCTGGAATTATATTATAAGCTCCTTCACCTGCTTTTACAGATGTAATTGATATTACATTTGTTTCTGTAGGAGTTGCTTCTCTACTAATTAAACTTTGAATAGCTAATTGTATATGAGACATAATATTTATTGGATCTATTGCATCTGCAGGTCTAGCCGCATGACCACCTTTTCCTATAATTTCTATATCAAAAAAATCATTTGACGCAAAAGAATGTCCTCTTCCTACAGTTAAATAACCAAGAGGCATAGTAGCATCGATATGAAGTGCAAGAGCTCTATCAACTCCATTAAGAACACCATCATCAATCATATCTATAGCTCCATTTAATCCTTCTTCATTTGGTTGAAACATTAATTTAACAGTTCCTTTTAAATTTCGTTCGTTTTCTTTTAAAAGTTTAGCAGCTCCTAAAAGCATTGCAATATGAGTATCATGTCCACATGTATGAGCTTTATCTTTATATACAGAAGCAAAAGGTAATCCGCTATCCTCTTCCATGGGAAGCGCATCCATATCTGCTCTTATCATAAAAGTTTTCCCGGAATTTCCGACTGTTGCAACTACACCATATTTCGCGCATTTTTCAGGTTTATATCCCATCTCTTTTAATCTACTTGTTACATAATTATAAGTTTCTGGCAATTCATCTCCCACTTCTGGATTTTGATGAATATGTCTACGATCTTTTATGATATCTTTTTCTATTTCTTTTGCTCTTTTTAAATAATCATACATACTATTTGCTCCTTATTAAAATGGTCCTAGATTTATAGTTGCTGCAATAAATAACATAATAAATCCAATTATCATGTAACTAATATAGTGTTTCCATGCTCTCTTTAAATATTGTGGATATGTAATCCCAGAAATTGCACATGCACCCATTATTGAAGCATTCATCGGTAACAACATATTTGAAAAACCATCACCATATAAAAACGCCATTACTACCGTTTGTTGTGTTAATCCAAGTACATCTCCTAATGGTGACATTATAGGAACTGTTGCTGCCGCTTGACCACTTGAAGATATTATAAAACAATTTAATACAGACTGAACTAAAAGCATTGCCATAGCTCCGATTTGTTTTGGTAAACCTACAACTATTGAAGATAAACCATAAACTATAGTATCTATTATATTAGCATCTGTTAATATAACACCAATACCTTTTGAAAAACCAGTTACTAATGCTCCTACTAAAACCATTTTTGCTCCATTTACAAATTCTTCCGCTAGTTTATTAGGTGAAAATCCTGCTGTTAAACCTATTACTACAGCCATTATTAAAAATATTGCAGGAAAACGAGTTTTAAAGTCCCAACCAGCTAATGCAGCATAAACAATCATACAAATTCCAAATAAAAATTCAACTAAACATATTTTTCTTCTTGTAGTAAGCTCTACAATCGAATAATCTTCTTCATTATTTCCAATACTTTGTTCCAATTCATAGCAATAACTTTTTGACGGATCTTTTTGAATCATTAAAGCATATTTTATTACCCAAAAAGAACATGCTGAAAATAATAGTACTGCTCCTATTGCTCTAAACCATAATCCTGAAAATGTTGGAAGCCCACATAAACTTTGTGCAGTTCCTGTTGAAAAAGGACTAAATAAACCTGTTGTATAGCCTGTAGATGAAGCAATCGTTACTATACACAGTCCTGTCATAGCATCAAATCCAAGTGAACGCGCTATTAATATTCCTAAAGGAAGAAAGGCAAGCATAGATTCTCCATTACCTGTTATTGCTGGTAATAAGAAAAATGGAAGCATTAATACTGGAAGTAGATAGACTCCTTTACTACCACGTAATTTATTCATAAATTTACCAATTAACGCTCTTGTCGCCTTAGTACTTTCTATAACGTGGAATGATCCTCCTATTATAAGTACCATCCAAGCAATCCATCCCGCTTCATTTAATCCACGTGGTATTGCAGTAAATATATCAAAAATACTTGCAGGCATTCTTTCTATTCTATGATAAGAATTAGGATCTACAATTAATCTACCAGTTGTTGGATCTTCAAAGCGAACGTATTCACCAGCTGGAATAATCCAAGTTAATATAGCTGCTACACAAATTAATAAAAAAATGATAATTAATGAATGTGGAAATTCAAACTTTTCTTTTGATTTTAAATCTGCAGAAACTTTTTTATCCATGGTTGCAGAATTTTTTTTATTCATATCTTCACCTCAACAAATAATATAACTGAAAATTATGGCTGTTTTCAGCGTATAAAATATCGTTTACATTTAAAAATACAAAACAGCAAATTGTATTTTCTATTAAATCATTATTTACTATTTTTGTCAACACATATATTGTCATTAAAAAAATAATATTATTTATAGAAATACAGACTTAAAATAAAAAAAACACTGAATATTCAGTGGTTTTTTTTTATTTTATTTGCAGTTTTCTCGGAAAATCATGTAGTACTTTTATTCCATTTTTAGTTATAACAACTTGATCTTCTATTCTAATGCCAAATTTCCCTGGTAAATAAATTCCTGGTTCTACTGAAAATGCCATACCTTCAACTATAGGAGTTTTTTCTCCTTCACATGCAGAAGGCCCTTCATGCCCATCTATTCCAATTCCATGTCCTGTTCTATGAGTAAAAAATTCACCATAACCTTTTTTTATAATATAATTTCTAGATGCTCTATCTACATCTTCAAGTAAATTACCTACTCTAGCCGCTTCCTTACCTAATCTATTGGCTTCCAATACTATTTCATACACTTTTTTAAATTCATCTGAAGGAATACCAAAATGAAAAGTCCTCGTCATATCAGTATTATAGTTATTATAATTTCCTCCAAAATCAACCATTAAACCATTTCCATTTTTTATTTTATCTTTACCTGTTATATGATGCGGTGCAGCTGCATTTTCTCCCACAGCTACAATACCACTAGGCAGTTTTAAATTCCTTTTAGACATTTCAAATGCTAAATATGCCATAAACTCATTTTCTGTTTTATCCAACCAATAATCACCAAGTTCAATTACTTCACTTAGTGATTCCGATGCTAGTTTACATGCTTTAGCCATATATTCTATCTCTTCTTCATCTTTTATTATTCTAAGATCATCAATTAAAGAATTCCCTAAAATAACTTCACAGTTATTTAATGAATTCAAAATAGGTATAGAAAATAAACTTGGAACAGACTTATCTATAGCGACTTTTTTTATTTTTTTATTTTGATTTTTTAATTTTTCAATTAATTTTTTAACAGGTTCTTCTTTATCATCCCAAAAAATAAAATCATTTATAATTGTTTTTTTAAGTTGTAATTCATATAATCTATTAGCTATAAAAAACGGTTCTTCTCCTGGCATCATCACAAGTAAAAGTAATCGTTCGTCTATTTTACCATTATATCCAACTAAATATTTTAATGATGACGATGGTCCTATCATAAATAAATCAATTTCAGATTTTTCTAATCTATTTTGTACAATGTCTAATCTTTTGCGAAAGTTCATAGATTTTATTAGTCCTCCTAAATTATATTTTTAAAATATTTTAGTAATTCCCTTAGGGATAGCATTTCTTCCATTACTAAAATCTGCAATCATCATAGAATACACATCTGCATTTATTCCATAAAACTCTGAAATATGCGGAATTATATATTGTAAAACTTTTTCTGTATCTCTTAGATATAAGCTTTCAATTATGTCTTTATGATCATAAGCACTATGGTTCATCAATTCAGGGTTTTCTTTCAATTTAACAGATTGAAGTAATGCAATTTTTAATTGAATTTGAGATTGAAAATTCGTTAAGAGATTATTACCTCCAATTTCTGTATAAGTTTTATGAAATTCCATATCTTTCTTTAATACATTATATAAATCTTTTTTTTCAATAGCATGAGATAAGCTTCTATTGATATCTTCTAACTTTTGGAAATCTGCATTACTACCATTAAAAACAGCTAATTGAGCAGTTAAAGAATCTAATTGAAGCTTTACTATTCCAAGCTCTTTAATAGTTTCATCTTCAAGAGTTACTATTTGAGCAAATCTTTTAGGCAGAATTTCAACTAAACCATCTGATTCTAACTTTCTTAATGCTTCTCGAATTGGAGTTCTACTAATTCCTAAGTATTCGGATATTTCTTCTTCTGGAATTTTTTGACCATATACAAATTTTCCGTGAAAAATTTGTTCTAAAATATAATCATACACTTCTTCATATAATCCTACTTTTTTTTTCATAATTATCTAGCCCTTTCAATAAATCCATATTAATATACATTAATTATACTATAGACTATATATTATACGTTTTCAATATAATAAAATAAACCAATAATTAAAATACAATCTTTATTATAATATATTTATTTAGTTATTGTATTTCTATTTTCTTTGATATATAATATATTAAAATCAATAAGTTCAGTATTATGGCTAACTTACTTTATTGATTTCCTTTATAAATTAAAGGTTATTGAATTCAATTTCAGCAAATTGTTTTTATTTTAATTAAATTTAAAAGGAGTTATTGATATGAGTATTATTAAAAATGAAACTACAATAGATGACGAAGAGATAATAGCACTTAGAAATGCATTTGCACAACGTGCTAGATGGATGAAACTTTTTATCGATGAAATGAAAGCCCAAGGAATAGATTGGGAAACAGCAGCTCGTAATGCTATTGGTAATTATGGAGAATCTACAGGTAAAAACTATCAAAATCAAATGGAAGGCCCTGGTTTATCAGATTTACACAACTTTGTTTGTGCTAAATGGTCTAAAAAAGTATTTGAAGCTGATATTATCGAAGATAATGAAGATCACTACCACTTTAACTTCCACCACTGCCCATTAGTTACAGGATGGCAAATGGAAGGATGTTCAGATGAAGAAATAAAATGTCTTTGCGATATAGCTATGGATGGAGATCGTGGAATTGCAAGAGGACTTGATAATGTTAAGTTTACATTAGGAAAAACTATTGCTGAAGGTCACGATTGTTGTGAAATAGCTTTTGATAGAATTAAAAAATAAATATAAAATGATCCATAAAAAGGTCTGTGCATATGCACAGACCTTTTTATTTATATTAATACCAAGATGGTTTATCACCATCTGTATTTGGTTTATTTACTCCTATATTTTCTTTTACATATAATTTTGGATTTTTTATAATTCTAACTACTAAATCAGCTATACTCTTTCTAGATACTTCTGTTCCCTTAAATACCTCATCTCTTGCAGTTATTTCATATTCAACTTCATCTTTATCTGTAAGCCAAGCTGGTCTAATAATTGTATAATCAAGTTTAGAATTTTCAATTAATTTTACTGATTTCTTATAAGGTGGTAAATAATCTTTTAAAATCTCATTATTCCATTTTCCAAATTTTCCAGGTACTTCATCTAATACTCCAATTGAAGCTATAAAAACAAGTCTTTTAATATTTACTTCATTCATAGTTTCTATAATATTTTCAGTTAGTTTATTTAGATTATCCCCTGCTAAATTTGCATATACCAAATCAACATCTTTCATTGTACTTTGCAATAGTTCTTTGTCTATTACATCTCCTTTAATAATTTCAATCCTATTACTATCATAATCAGGTAATTTTTTTGGATCTCTTAATAATAACTTTAGATTATAATCAGTTTCATTTAATAGTTGTTTAATTGCATTAGTTGCAATTTTACCATTTGCTCCTAAAATTAATACTGTTTTCATTTTATCAACCTTCCTTATAGTTAGTTTTATACCCTATCTATTTTTTAGTAATATGAAGGTTTTATTATAATATTTATACATTTTAATTTTATTTGTATTAAATATGTTTAATTTTAAATATAAAAAAAACCTAGAACAAAATGTTCTAGGTTTATATGTATCTGGAGGCGACAATCAGATTTGAACTGATGATAAGGGTGTTGCAGACCCGTGCCTTACCACTTGGCTATGTCGCCATGTCTCAAGTACTAATATATAATAGCATGGTTAGAATTTTTTTTCAAGCCTTTTTCTAAAAAAAGTTTAATTATTTAGAGTGTCATATCTTCAATATCTATTGTTTTTATATTTTTATTCTCTAGAGCTTGAGCAAATTTTCCTTTCCCTTTTATAAGTACTCCTGAAAAACTCCCATCATATATTTTATTTACTCCACAAGATGGACTTCTTGATTGAAGCACTGCATAGTATATTTTATAATCTTCTATTTCTTTTAAAACTTTATTTATTCCAATTTCAAATTCTTTAGTGCAGGATATACCTTCTTTTGTAAGAACTTCTCCTTTTACTATTTCAACTGCATCTCTTGGAGTGCCAAGACCTGATATAGCTTCTGGACATACTGATATATACTCTTTATTTTTAAGAAACTCAATTAATTTTTCATTTAGATTATTTCCACCATTATACTTACAATTTTCGCCAATTAAACAAGCACTTACAAGTATCATTTTTTTCACCTCTTAATATTACTATATTAATATATCTTATTAAAATAATAAATACAAATTTTAGATATACTTTAG
This sequence comes from Peptoniphilus stercorisuis, assembly GCF_017874395.1. Lineage (GTDB taxonomy): Bacteria > Bacillota > Clostridia > Tissierellales > Peptoniphilaceae > Anaerosphaera > Anaerosphaera stercorisuis. The sequence goes on from NZ_JAGGLJ010000015.1 coordinate 23,288, forward strand.
ATTTTTTTAATATTTATATAATATAATCACTATGAGGTGTAATTATGATTTATAGACAATTAAATAATATTAATGAGTTTAAACTTTTAAAAGATATAGATAGAAGTGAAATTGTAAATGAAAAATATATTTTAAAAAATAATAAAATTATTTTAGTAAAAGATTATTACAATATTACTTCTTGGATTGATGAAGAAGTAAATGAATATATTAATAGAATGAATGATATATATAATTCTAAGGGTTTAATTATAGGTGTCTTTGACAATGAGAAAATTGTTGGAATTGGAGCTTTAGATAAGAATTTATGTGGTAAAAATAAAAATATGTATAAATTAGATTTATTATATATCCACCATGATTATAGATCTCTTGGTATTGGAAATAAAATTATTGAAATTTTTAAAGAAGAAACAAAAAAAGATAATATAAATGCTCTTTATATTTCTGCAACTCCCTTTAAAAATACTATAGATTTTTATTTAAATCTAGGAGCAATTGTTACAAAGGAATTAGACTCTAATTTATTTGATCTTGAACCAGAGGATATTCATTTAGAATTAAATATTAAATGAGGTGCTTATGTATAAAATACTTTTAATAGAAGATGATTTAAGTCTTTCTAAAAATATTTCCATTAATATTAAAAAATGGGATTATGAAATTAAAACTATTGAAAACTTTCAAAATATTTTAGAAGAATTTATTGAATATAAACCAGATCTTGTTCTTTTAGATATTACATTACCATACTTTGATGGATTTTATTGGTGCAAAAAAATCAGAGATATATCTAAGGTTCCAATAATATTTTTATCTTCTCGTGATTCTAATATGGATATTATTATGGCTGTTAATATGGGAGCAGATGATTTTATTAAAAAGCCCTTCTCTACAGAGATCCTTCTTGCTAAAATCCAAGCTATTTTAAGAAGAGCTTATAGTTATTCTGATGAATTATCAGATATTATTGAAGTGAATTCTGCAATACTTAATATATCTGATAGTACTATTACCTATGGAAATAACTCTAAAGAACTTACGAAAAATGAGTTTAAGATACTGCAGATTTTAATGAAAAATAATGGTCATATTGTTTCTCGTGACAATCTAATGAGATTTCTATGGGATAGCGAATATTATATTAGCGAAAATACTTTAACTGTTAATATTAATAGACTTAGAAAAAGCTTAGAAGATATTGGCCTTATTGATTTTATCATTACTAAAAAATCTCAAGGATATATGATAAAATGACTTTTTTTAAATACATTAAAGAAAATTTAGTAAAATTCATTTATATTATTTCAATATTTATAGTAATTAATTTAATTATTTATTTAACTAATGATATTTTTATAGAAAATGAAGATTTATTATATCTAAATATTTTACTTCTTACTATTACTATCTTATTTATTTTATATGAGTATTTTACTTGGAAAAAAGATTTTTCAAAAATTTATAAAGCTACTTTAAATGAGTCTGATTTAAATAATATTAATATTAATGAAAATAAAATAGCTACAAAAATAATTAATGATATTATTAATATTAAAAATTATGAAAGAGTTCAGGATATAGAAATCATAAGAAGGGATTTAAATGATTTAAATGATTTTATTACTTTGTGGATCCATGAAATAAAACTTCCAATATCTGTTCTTGAATTAATAACTGATCAAATTGATGATCTTGAAGAATACAATATTTCAAAAAATTTGAGAATTGAAATTGAAAGAATGAATTTTTTAATTAATCAAGTTCTATACACCAGTAGGATTACTGATTTTTCAAAGGATTTATATATTACTGAAGTTGATTTAAATAATCTTGTTAGCTCTGTAATAAAAGAAAATAAAAATATTTTAATTTCTAAAAATATTAATTTAGATATAGATAAAACAAATTCTACAATTTATACTGACAAAAAATGGGCCTATTTTGTAATAAATCAAATACTAAATAATAGCGCTAAATATACAAAGGATTTTGGAAATATTAATATCACTTTTGAAGAAGATAGTAATAAAATATATTTAATCATAAAAGATGATGGGATTGGTATTTCAAAGTCTGATATTAATAGAATTTATGATAATGGATTTACTGGCAAAAGTGGAGTTCATTTTCAAAAATCAACAGGTATGGGACTTTATTTATCTAAAAAAGTAAGTGAAAAATTAAATTTTACTATTAATGCAAAATCTAAGGAAAATCTATATACAGAATTTACTATTTCCTTTAATAAAATGAATCCTTATTTCAATGTTACAAAAATGTAAGATTAAAGTCTTAAACGTAATATATATGGATTTTATAGATAGTTTTTTTTAGATAAGCTATTTATAGAAATTAAGGAGGAAATTATGGATATAGTTTTAGAAACAAAAAATATAAGAAAAGAATATGGTAGTAGAGGTAATTCATTTATCGCTATTGACAATTTAAATTTAGAAGTAAAACGTGGAGATTTTTTAGGAATTATGGGACCTTCTGGAGCTGGCAAGACAACTCTTTTAAATATATTATCAACTATTGATAAGCCTAGTTCTGGAGAAGTATTATATAATGACAAAAATATTGTGAATATGAAAAATAAAGATTTATCTTTATTTAGACGTGATAATGTAGGATTTATATTTCAAGATTTTAATCTAATTGATTCAATGACCATTGAAGACAATATTGCTCTTCCACTGTCTCTATCTAATGTAGATACGAAAACAATAATCAATAAGACTAAGGAATTAAGTATATTTCTTGGAATAGAAACTCAGCTTAAAAAATATCCCTATGAACTTTCAGGAGGTCAAAAGCAAAGAGTCGCAGCTGCAAGAGCTATGATTACAAATCCAACTATTGTCTTTGCAGACGAACCTACTGGAGCCTTAGATTCTAAATCTTCTCAAGAACTTTTAGAATATTTAATTAAAATGAATAGAGAACTTAATACAACTATTATTATGGTAACTCATGATGCCTTTGCTGCAAGTTATTGCGAAAAAATTCTATTTTTAAAAGATGGTAAAATCCATGCAAGACTTGATAAAGACAATAATAGAAAAGAATTTTTCAATAGAATAATTGATTTACTTGCAAATATAGGAGGAGGAAATAATGAACTCCTTTAAAATTGCTAAGATGAATTTTAAAAATAATATTAGAACTTATCTTCTATATATTATAGCAATGGTTTTTGCTGTATCTAGTTATTATAATTTTTGGAATCTATCTTTAAATCCACAAGTAAATGCATCTAAAGAAATATCAATGTATATAAATGCAACAAATGGAATTACAATATTTTTTATGATAATATTTTTAATATTTTTCATAATGTACTCATCAAACTTCTTTTTAAATGAAAGAAAAAAGGAAATAGGTTTATATTCTCTTATGGGAATAGACAATAATAAACTTGCTTTTATCTTCGCTTCTGAAGGACTTTTTCTTGGAGCTATTTCCATATTAGTTGGGCTATTTGTAGGAATACTTTTTAGTAAATTATTTATGATGATACTTGCTAAAGTTGCTATATTAAATATAGTATTTAAATTTAATATTTCTTTAAAGGCTATATTAATTACTTCTGCAACTTTTATTGTAATTTTTCTAGTATCTTTTATTATAGGCTATATTAAAATCATTAGAATGAATTTAATAGATTTAATCCACTCTGGTAAGACTGATGAAAAAGCACCAAAAGTAAAATATTTTTCAGGACTTATTTCTATAATAATTTTAATAATTGCATATATTATTGCGGTTTCTTATAAAAAGATAGGTTTTGGAACTAGTTTATATTCAGCTGTAATTCTTGTAATAATTGGAACTACATTATTTTTTAGATCATTTTTTACTATATTTATAAGTAGATTAATAAAAAATAAACATTTTCTATATAAGGGCACAAATATAGTAAGTTATTCTAATATATTTTTTAGAATACAAGATAATTATAAAACTCTTGCTGCAGTTTGCGTACTTGTCACTGCAACTATTACATCACTTGCTACAGTTGCATCGGTAAAATACTATGTAGAAAAAAACTATGAAATAGACTCCCCTTTTACTATCTCTTATATATCAAAGGATGAAAAAGAAATAGAAAAAGTAAATAATCTACTTCATAGTGAAAATGTAATTCCAAAATTAAATACAAATTATAAATATATAGAATCTAATTCTTATGCTGTAATAAACAGATCTACTTTTAGCAAAATTTTAAATGATTTAGATTATAAAAATAAAGATAAAATTTTAAATAAATATAATATAGATAATAAATCTTTATTATATATAGAAGCTCCTGGAACTATGGGCTCTCTTTTAAATCATAAAAGTATTAGTCTTTCTGATAAAAACTATGATATTTTAAATATTGTTCGTGTTCCAACTTTTGGTAAACTTATATCAAAAGCAACTATTGTTATAGATGATGATGAATATAATAATTTTAAAAATATTGAAAAAGAAAATCAATTTAATGGGATTTTATTAGAAGCAAAAAACTCTAAAGAGAAAATGAAAGAAATAAACATAAATATAGATACTAATAGTAATGTAGAAATAATTCTTACTACAAAACTTATGTCTATACTAAAAGAACCTAAGGATTTATATACTTCTGTAATGACTGATTTGTCTAGTTATAATGTGGCTGGAGTAGTATTCTTTTTAGGATCTTTCATGGCTTTTGTATTTATGTTTGCAACAGGAAGTATTTTATACTTTAAAATAGTTGGCGAAGCACTAAAAGAAAAAAATAGATTTACAATTATTAAAAATATTGGTACTACAAAAGAAGAAATAGAAAAATCTATAAAAGATCAAGTAAAAATATATTATATTTCGCCCTATATTTTAGGAATTATCCATAGCTCTTTTGCCATATATGTATTGAGTATGCTTATGACATTTCCGCTATATATTCCTATGGTTGGAAGCATTGTTATATTGGGACTTGTTTTATATGTATTTTATAGATTTACTATTAAAAAATATATTGAAACTGTTCTAAATTAAAAAACCTAAGACTTAAGTCTTAGGTTTTTTATATGTCTATTTTTATGTCTATTACATAGGGAATTTACTAGCAAATCCCATAAATCCTGTAATAATAATTGCATTTGTAAAGTTACTAAATAATCCACCTATTATAGGAACAATAAAGAATGCAAGTTTTGAATATGAATATTTATTACAAACAGCTTTCATATTTGCCATTGATACTGGAACTGCTCCCATACCAAATCCAACATGTCCTGCTGCAATAACTGCTGCATCATAATCTCTTCCCATTAAATTAAATGTAATATATTTTGCAAATATAAACATTAATACTACTTGTCCTATTAATAATACTACAAGTGGTAATGCAAGAGATGCAAGATCTAATAAATTCATTGACATAATTGCCATAGTTACAAATAGTGAAAGTGAAACATCACCCATTACATCTATTTCTGGTTGAGGAATAGCTTCTTCTTTCTTTGAAATCTTAGGTACAAGGTTTGTAAGAATACAACCACCTATCATTCCCATAACATGAACTGGTAATTTAATGCTTGGAATAATAATATCAAAGAAATCTTTAAAGTAAGCTCCTATTCCAAGTGCTATAAATACAAGAATTGTTGCATAAATAAATACATTATAACTTAATGGTCTTACTTCTTCTACAGTATTAGTATCTAATACTTCACTATTTTTCATACTTGGGTTCCAAAGATTTTTCTTCTTAATTAGACTATCTGCAATTGGTCCACCCATTAGACATCCTGCTACAAGTCCAAAAGTTGCTGCTGCAATTGCAACATTAGCTGCACTTGGATATCCAAGTTCTACTGCTTGAGGTCCAAAACTTGCTGCATTTCCATGACCACCTGTCATAGGAATTGAACCTGTCATTAAACCGATCATAGGGTTTATTCCAAGTGGGAATGAAAGTCCTATTGCTACAGCATTTTGTAAAAATGCCATTAAGGCTGCTAGTATTAAGAAAATAATAATTTTCTTTCCACCTTGTTTAAGTAATGCAAAGTTTGCTTGAAATCCAGCACATGTGAAAAATACATACATGAAAAAGTTTTGCATTGAATTATCAAATGTAAATTTAGCTACTCCCGCTACACTTAAAATTAAATTTAAAATTGCAAAAATAAGTCCACCTACTACAGCTGATGGTATGCAGTACTTTTTAAATACTGGAAACTTGTTTAACATAAATTCCCCTAACGCCATTAATATTACACAAATTAAAAGCGTCTTTGAAACGTCCATTGATATTTCCATATCTCTATACCTCCTCTATTAACACGCCTGATAATTATAGCACAGGTTTTTTATCTTTTATATAAGAAATGTTTAAAATTTCTACATCATTGTATCAATGCATACGATTAAATTATAGTATTCTTTTTAACCTTTCCTAATATTCTGAAAGCGATTTCCATATTGCAAATACTAGATATTTTTTTTGAACAATTTATGTATATTTGTTTAATATGTAATTATAGTTTTATACTATATATTATATTTGTATTAAGTATATTAAGGTTTGCTTATTTTATCCTCTCTTATTTCAATAAATGAAATATTGATTCCATAATATGAAATCTATTTTATTTATGTATTTTTCTTAATTTTGTTCATATTAAAAAAGAGACCTAATTTTCATTAGATCTCTTAAATATTTTTAATTATTTTTTATATTTATTCTGATATTTCTTTTGATTTTATTTCACTTAATAGTGATTCAATAAACTCTTCTGGAGATATATCTTTAATTTCTTCTCCATTTCTCTTTCTTACAGAAAGTTTTTTAGATGAAACTTCTTGTTCTCCAACTACAAGCATATAGTTGATTTTCTTAAGTTGAGCTTCTCTTATTTTGTATCCAACTTTTTCTGCTCTATCATCAAGTTTTACTCTTATTCCCTTTTCAGCAAATAAGTCTCTTAATTCTATTGCATAGTCATTAAACTTGTCAGATACTGGAATAATTTGAACTTGAACAGGTGCAAGCCATAGTGGGAATTTTCCTGCAAAATGCTCAATTAATACTCCCATAAATCTTTCTATTGAACCAAACATAGTTCTATGAAGCATAACAGGTCTTGCTTTTTCACCTTTTTCATTAACATAAGTTAAATCAAAGTTTTCAGGCATTTGGAAATCAAGTTGGATTGTACCACATTGCCAAGTTCTACCTATTGCATCTTCTAGATGGAAGTCGATTTTTGGTCCGTAGAAAGCTCCATCTCCTTCATTAATAACATATGGTAGTTCTCTTTCTTCTAAAACTTCTTTTAGATTTTGTTCTGCAAGATTCCAAGTTTCAATATCTCCCATAAAATCATCAGGTCTAGTTGAAAGCTCTAAGCTATATTTAAATCCAAAAGTACTATATAGATAATCTGCAAGATCAATCATTCTATATACTTCTTCTTTAATTTGAGAAGGAAGACAATATATATGAGCATCATCTTGAGTAAATGTTCTAACTCTAAATAGTCCATGAAGAGCTCCTGATAATTCATGTCTATGAACTTGACCGAACTCAGAAAGTCTTATTGGAAGATCTCTATATGAGTGAGGATTTGAAGAATATACTATTGTAGATCCAGGACAGTTCATTGGTTTTACTGCATAGTCTTCACCATCTATTTTTGTAAAGTACATATTTTCTTTATAATGAGCCCAGTGACCTGACTTATGCCATAACTCTTCATTTAAGATAATAGGAGTCATAATTTCTCCATATCCATTTTTTTCAAGAACATCTCTCCACCATGATAGAAGTTGATTTCTTAAAATCATTCCATTTGGATGGAAGAATGGAAATCCTGGTCCTTCTTCGTGAATACTAAATAAATCAAGTTCACGACCTAATTTTCTATGATCTCTTTTTTCTGCTTCTGCAAGTCTATCTAAATATTCATCTAATTGTTTTTTCTTTTCAAAGGAAATTCCATATATTCTTTGAAGCATTTTGTTGTTTTCATCACCTCTCCAATAAGCTCCTGCTATTGAAAGAAGTTTAAATGCTTTTATTTTTTTAATATTTTCAATATGTGGTCCTCTACAAAGATCTGCAAATTCTCCTATTTTATATAGAGTGATTAATTCATCTTCTGGAAGATCTTCAATAAGTTCCACTTTGTAGTCTTGATTTCTTTCTTTAAAGAATTCAATAGCTTCATCTCTTGAAACTTCAACTCTTACTACATCATGACCTTCTTTAACAATTCTTTTCATTTCCGCTTCAATTTTTTCTAAATCTTCAGGTACAAATCTATGATCTGTATCTATGTCATAGTAGAATCCATTGTCAATTGATGGTCCTATTGCAAATTTTGCATCTTCAAATAAGTTTTGAATAGCATATGCCATAACATGAGAAGTTGTATGCCAGAAAATTTTCTTTCCTTCTTTATCATCAAATTTTAAAACTTTAAATTCACAATCTTCATCTACAACATCTACCATTCCAAGAGTTTCTCCATTTACAACTGCTCCAAGCGCAACTCTTGCTAGTCCTTCAGAAATATCCATTGTAATTTCTTTTACGCTCTTTGGACTATCATAATTTCTTTCAGATCCATCTGGTAATCTAACTATCATAATTTGCCTCCTAATATTTTATAATAAAAAAAGGCCTACCATCCTAAAAGGACGATAGACCGTGGTTCCACCTTAATTAATACTCAATAGTTTTATCGCAACTAACGTTTTGTATTACCAAAAAACTCTAGGTCAGTTTTCAAATAATCTTATTTTAAGAACTTTCAGCCAAGGTTCTTTTCTCTTTTAAAATAGTTTTTATTCTACTCTTCCTATCAACGTTACTATATAAAAATTTAATATATACTATAGCACATATATTGTGCTTTTACAAATCTTTTTTATTTTTTCAAAGAAAGTATACTTCCATAGTCAATTATATCACTCTTTGATAAAAAATCATACTTTTCATTATTTTCTTCAAGAAACTCAATTATCTTATTATAAGAGCTGTGTTTTTCTAAACTTCCCGTAAAATACAAAGTATCATCTATAAGACCACTTGCTCCACCAATAAAACCATAATTAAATCCTGTAAGAATAATTTGTTTATGATCTATTAAAAGTATCTTTTCAAACTTTCTTACCTTTTCATATATATCCCGATCAGATGTAATTAAAACATTTTTTCCAATAGATATATTACATTTTGTATAACCCTGTCTTACATTTATTAGTTTATATCCATTTTTTGAATAATAATCAAGTAATTTTTCATCTGTGTATTTTAAGTTATGAATAAATAAATTCTTAAATACAGCAGCATTTAAACTAATGTCCTTGGGATATTTACAATCTAAACTAGAACTAGATTTTATAATATTATAATCATTAAATAAATTTTTATAATATTCATAATTATCTCTATCTACTACTAAATCTCCATTTGGTAAATTGTGAAGAAGTAAATCAGGATGCGCCTCTAAAGGCTCTAGTAAGTTTTTATTTGGTGTAGTTTTATAAATTTTAAAATTTAGATTTTCTAAAGATTTTTCTATTTCTCTATTAGTATTATAATTAATTAGAATTTCAGTCATTTTTACTCATCTCATACATACAAATAGATGCTGCCACATTTGCATTTAAAGAATTTATTTTAGAAGACATTGGTATTTTAATAAAATCATCTGAATAAGAAAAAACTTCTTCACTTACTCCATGAGCTTCATTTCCTATTGTCAAAACTAAAGATTCTGGAAAATCATATTCAAATATTGATGTGGACTTTTCAAGTGATGTTGAAATAATTTTAAATTTATCTTTTAATTGTAAAATTTCAGATTTTTCAGAAATAATATAAATTGGTAGTCTAAAAATAGAAGCCATAGTAGATCTTATTACTTTTGGATTATAGATATCTACTGTTTCTTTAGATAAAATAATTCCATTTATATTAAAAGCTTCAGCAGATCTTATAATTCCACCAAGATTTCCAGGATCTTTTAAATCATCTAAAAATAAATATCTTCCGCTTTTAAGACTATTTATACTCTCACTATGTAAAAATCTATAATAAGAAATTATTCCTTGCGAATGTTCTGTATCAGATAGAGAATTAAAAATCTTTTCACTAATAAATAGAACTTTTGAATTTTTTTCTTCTAATTTTTCTATAATATTTTTAATGTCTTCATTTTCCATAATTTTCGTTGAAATTACAGTATATAAAGGCATTGTCTCCTTAAGAGATTCTTCTATTACTTTAATCCCCTCAACTAAGAAAATACGCTCCTTTTGTCTTTGTTTTTTATTTAAAAAGCCCTTTAAATATTTATAGTTTTTATTATCAGTACTTTCAATAATCATATAATCACCAATTATTTTTATTTTTAAGTTCTTTTAACATTGCATGAACTAAATCACTATTTTTATCAAATTTAGTTAAACTATCTAGAAGATATTCTGTTACATCTTGAGTTGATTCTGAGCTCATTATTCTTCTAATAGTCCAAGCAAATTCTAATTCTTCCGTATTTAATAGATCTTCTTCTTTTCTTGTTCCACTCTTATAAATATCAATTGCAGGGAATATTCTTCTTTCAGATAATTTTCTATCTAAATGAACTTCCATATTTCCAGTTCCCTTAAACTCCTCAAAAATAACATCATCCATTCTTGAGCCTGTTTCTATTAAAGCTGTTGCAAGGATAGTTAAACTTCCTCCCTCTTCAATATTTCTAGCTGCTCCAAAAAATCTCTTTGGTTTATGAAGTGATAAAGGATCAAGTCCTCCTGATAGAGTCTTTCCAGATGAAGGCGTTATAAGGTTATATGCCCTTGTTAATCTTGTAAGAGAGTCTAGTAGTATAACTACGTCTTTTTTTTGCTCTACAAGTCTTTTGGCGCGTTCTATTACCATTTCTGCAACTCTTGTGTGGTTCTTTGGTTGTTCATCAAAAGTAGAATAGACTACATCACCGTGAACTGATCTTTTCATATCTGTTACTTCTTCTGGTCTTTCATCTATTAAAAGAACTATTAACTCTACTTCTGGATAGTTTTCAGAAATTGACTTTGCAATTTTTTTAAGAAGAGTAGTCTTTCCACTTTTTGGTTGAGAAACAATTAGTCCTCTTTGTCCCTTTCCAATTGGTGAAATTAAATCAATCATTCTAGTTGCAAAATCATTAGTATCTTTTTCTAAAATAAGTTTTTGTTTTGGATAAATTGGAGTTAAATTGTCAAAATATGGTCTTCTTATTGCATTATCTGGTGCCATTCCATTTACACTTTTAATATATAAAAGTCCATTATAGTTTTCTCCAGGATTTGAAGGTCTATTTACTCCAAGAACTTTATCTCCTGTTTTAAGTCTAAATCTTCTTATTTGAGATGGAGAAACATAAATATCTCCCTCTCCTGGTAGATAATTTTCAACTCTTAAAAATCCATATCCATCTTGATGCAAATCCAAAATTCCAGATACATAGTTTATATCTTCCATATTTTCTAAAACTTCAGTTGCATTATCTGATAAATCATTAATATTTACATCTTCACTAGGATTAATTTTTTCTTCCTCCACTTCATTTAACATTTCATCATAGGAAATATTTTCAGTATTATTTTCTAATATTTTTTCTATTAATTCACTTTTTTTATAGTCATAGGATTTTTTAATATTTAATATGTTTGCTATTTCACGCAGTTCAGAAATGTTTTTTTTATTTAAATTGAGTTCATTACTATTTTCATCTAAGTTTTCTTGAGTTTTTAATATTTCTTCAATTAATTCATTTTTCTTATATTTATAATTACTTTTTATATTTAAACTATCTGCTATATCTCTTAATTCTGACATAGTAAATTTTAAGAGTTCTTCTTCTGTATATGTACTTACAATTGGAACTACTCCATTTACTATATAATTATAATAATCGCCTCTATTAAGAGATGTGTGATCTTTTAGTCCCATAGAAAGAGCAATATTTTTCAAATCATTAATAGATTTAGAAATTAATACATCGCTATTTTCAATTTTAGGATTATTATCCTTATTATTCATAAATTACTCCTTAATAGTTAAATCAGATCTCCCTAGGGAGATCTGAACTATATTTTATTTTGCATATTCTGGTTTCATATCAAGTCTATGTGTACTATCAATAAATCTAACTGTAGCACTTGGAAGTCTTAAAACTAAAGTTTGTGTTGTAGCTTTATTATTTCCAATATATTTTACTCCATCAAGAATTTCTCCCTTTGAAACTCCTGTTGCTGAGAAAATTGCATCTTCTCCCTTTACAAGATCATCAATGTGATAAATTTTTTCTAAATCACTGTGGAAATTTTTACATCTTTGCATTTGGGCTTCATCTGTTGGATTAAGTCTTCCTTGGAAATCTCCACCTAAACACTTAAGCGCAGTAGCAGCAATAACTCCTTCTGGAGCTCCGCCAATTCCCATTACTAAATCTACTCCTGAATCTTCAAAGCAAGTTTCTATTGCTGTTACAATATCTCCATCAGAAATTCTTTTTATTCTTGCACCAATTGAAATGATTTCTTGAATCATTTTTTCATGTCTTGGTCTATCAAGAATTGCAACAGTAATATCATCTATATTTTTATCTAGAGCTTTAGCTACCCTTTTGATGTTTTCAGTTGGAGAGTCATCAAGATTTATACATCCCTTTGCTTTTGGTCCACAAGCAATTTTGTCCATATATACATCTGGAGCATTAAGAAGACATCCCTTTGGAGCAATTGCAACTACTGCTATTGCATTATTAGTTCCATTTGCAATAGATGTAGTTCCATCAAGTGGATCTACTGCAATATCAACTTTGTCAAATTCTTCTCCTTCTTTACCGATATGTTCTCCAATATATAGCATTGGAGCTTCATCGATTTCTCCTTCTCCAATTACTACCTCACCATCAATTTCAACAGTATCAAACATTCTTCTCATTGCATCTACTGCTGCTGCATCTGCTGCATTTTTATCTCCTTTTCCTAAGAATTTTCCTGAAGATAAAGCTGCTGCTTCTGTTACTCTTGCAAGGTTTAGTGCTAAATTTCTATCCATAGTTTAAAAATCTCCTTTTGTTTTTACACTTTTAAAATCACTTAAAAATGTTTCAATACCTGAATCTGTAAGTGGATGTTTTACCATTTGTTTAAATACTTTATAAGGTACAGTTGCTATATCTGCTCCTGATTTTGCACATTCTATAATATGAGTAGTATGTCTTACACTTGCAGCTATAATTTCTGTATCTATACCATATATATCAAAGATTTCACTTAAATCTTCAATTAAATCCATTCCATTTTGTCCAATATCATCAAGTCTTCCAATGAAAGGACTTACATAAGAAGCTCCTGCTGTTGCTGCTAAAAGAGCTTGATTTGCAGAAAATATTAATGTAACATTTGTTTTTATTCCCTCTTTTGAAAGAACATTAACAGCTTTTAGTCCATCTTCTGTCATTGGTATTTTAATAATAATATTTTTATGAATCTTAGCAAGTTCTCTTCCTTGTTCTACCATTTCTTCCCATTTAGTAGCAGTTACTTCTGCTGAAATAGGTCCATCAACAATTTTAGTAATTTCTAAAACAACATCTTCAAAAACTTTGCCTTCCTTAGCAATTAATGATGGATTTGTTGTAACACCAGAAAGAACTCCCCAAGAGTTAATTTCCTTAATTTCATCTACATTTGCAGTATCAATAAAAAATTTCATCTAATCAACCTTCCTATTTATTCTCAACTAATAAAACAACGCTTTGAGCAGATATTCCTTCACATCTTCCTACAAAACCTAGCTCTTCAGTTGTAGTTGCTTTAATAGATATATTGTCTATATCTGTATTTAATATACTTGCTATAGTATGTCTCATATCAAGTATATAAGGCGCAAGTTTTGGTTTTTGAGCTGCAATTGTGGCATCTACATTTCCAATCTTATAACCTTTTTCATTTATTATATCATAAACTTCTTTAAGTAGAATTTTTGAATCAATATTTTTATATTTCATATCAGTATCAGGAAATAATTTTCCAATATCTCCAAGAGCAAGTGCTCCTAGGATACTGTCCATAATTGCATGGATTAAAACATCTGCATCTGAATGACCTAAAAGTCCCTTATCATGTTCTATTTCAATGCCACCAATCATAAGTTTTCTTCCTTCTACTAATTTATGAACATCATAGCCTGTTCCTATTCTCATAATTACTCCTCTTCATGTAATTCATTGATTGCCTCTGCTATTATTAAATCTTCAGGCGTTGTTATTTTTATATTATTATAATCACTTAATATAAGTTTTACTTTAGAGCCTGTTTTTTCAACTAAAGAACAATCATCTGTACCATAATACCCCTCATCAAAAGCTTGTTTGTAGGCCTTTTTTATTACATCTATTAAAAATGCCTGAGGTGTTTGAACAGCCCATAAAACCGATCTATTTGGAGTGTAATCTACAACATCTCCATTAGATGAGATTTTAATCGTGTCTTTAACTGGATTTGCTAAAGTTGCAGCTCCAGTTAAAAATACTTTTTCTATAACCTCATTAATTTTCTCAACACTTACAAAAGGTCTTGCTCCATCATGAGTTATTACAATATTCGTCTCCTCTGGCATGTTTTTCAAACCATGAGCTATAGAATCTTGTCTTTCTTCTCCACCATATACAATTTTAAAGGGTTTTTTTAAACCATATTCATTTAAAATTTGCCCTACATAATTTATATCAGACTGTTTAATTAATATAATTATAAAATCTATATAATCACATTTTTCTATTTTATTTAAAGTATGTGCTAGTATAGGTTTGTCTTTTATAGTTAAAAACTGCTTATTAATAGCTTTTTTCATTCTTTTTCCCATACCAGCTGCTGCAACAATTGCTGTTACATAATTTGAATTATACATTTACTCACTCCATATTTCTTAGTGCATAATCTATTATATTAGCAGCTATTGGTGCTGCAACTTTTCCACCATAATCTTCTACATTTTGTATAACTACTGCAACACAAATTTGAGGATCATCTGCAGGAGCAAAACCTACAAACCATGCATCATTTGCCGCACTTTGAGAACTCTTCTGAGCTGTACCAGTTTTTCCTGCTACTTGTGCTCTTCTTATTCTTGCAGATTTTCCTGAACCTTTATTTACAACATTAACCATCATATCTTTAATTAAATTTGCATTTTGTTCATTCATTACATTTGATAATACCTCTGGTTCATGTGTAAGTACTGAAGTTCCATCATTTGAAACTACACTACTTACTATATATGGTTTCATCATATTTCCACCATTTGCAATAGTTGAAGCTACCATACACATTTGAAGTGGAGTTGCAAGTACATCTCCTTGTCCAATTCCAGCAGATGCAACTGCTTGTTTGTCCCAGTTTTTATATTCAAATTTTGATGGATTCATACTTAAATCAAAATCAAATTTTTTATTAAACATAAATTTCTCTGACATTTCCCCAAACTTATCTTTTCCAAGAGCCATTGCCTTATTTGCAAAATAAGTATTTACTGAAAATGTAAAAGCTTCATTTAAATCTACTTCTCCATAGACTTTTTGACCTGAGTTTCTAATAGGATGTCCTCCTGATGCTTCCTCTCCTGTATCTTTATAATTTTGATTTATATCATTTTCAAGAATTCCAGCAGCTGTAACTATTTTAAAAGTTGAACCTGGTGGAAATAAAGACTGTGTAGCTCTATTATAAAATGCAGCCTTATTTTGTTCTACAATTGCAGCTTGATCCTTATCAACTGTTTGAGAGTTAAAATCTGGATAAGATACAAGAGATAAAATTTCACCTGTTTTAGGATTCATAGTTACTATTGCACCTGATTCACCACTTTTATCAAGTAAATCTCTTGATCTTTGTTGAAGCCCTGTATGCGTAGTTAAAACTACATTATCTCCTGCTTTAGGATCAAGTTTTTTATTAAAAAATGATTTTAGTGATTTTAATGTTTGACTGCCTTCTTCACCTAATAAATATTTATTGTATTTTGATTCTATTCCTGCTTTTCCTGTTACTTTATTTGAATATCCAACTACATGAGAATAAATAATTGGATAAGTATAATGTCTTTCATACTTGTATTGCTCCCCATCAGAATAAGCAAGTACATCTCCATTTCTATCTAAAATAGTTCCTCTTTTTATTGCAGCTTCTTCTAAAAAATCCCTTCGATTTGCAGGATGATCTTTAATATCAGCTGATAAAAAAATCGTAAAATAACTTAAATAAAAAATTAAAGACATAAAAAGTAATATGAGAAAAACTAATAAAACTAAAATTTTTCTATTTTCTTTAAAATTCATACCCTACCTCATTCATACTTATATGACATATCTTCACTTGCAACTTGTAAAACTCCAAGAGCCATAAAACTTGAAAGCATTGAAGATCCACCATAAGAAACAAAGGGAAGTGTAATTCCCGTCATAGGGATTACTTTTATAACTCCTCCAATATTTAAGAAAGCTTGCACTGTAAATAAAATACCAACAGATAAAGCAAGTATTCTATAAAATTTATATTCTTGTCCTAATGCTATTTTAAAAGCTCTATAAGTTAAAAGCATATATAGCATAATTATTCCAATTCCTGCAAATATTCCCATCTCTTCACATATTACAGGAAATATTAAATCAGAATATCCTACTGGTATTAACTTAGGATAACCACGACCTATTCCTGTACCAAAAAATCCACCTTCACTAATTGCAAAAAGAGACTGAACTATTTGTCTACTTTTATCATAAATATTATCTTCTCTCCAAGGATGAAGCCATATATCAACTCTTACTCTAACATGGGCAAAAAGAAGATATCCAACTACTGCTCCTATTATCATCAATAGTATATTTATAAATAAACTTTTTCTATTTTCATCATATACAAATTGAATTCCTGTATATAAAGCTAAAAATATTGCAGCTGTTCCTAAATCCTTTTGTAAAAATAGCATTCCTATAAAAACATACATAATAGCCATTAAAACATAGGATTTATAAGAAAAGTTTTTGTCTAATTTATTATATTGAAAATCTGTATAAAAAGATCCAACTAAAAACATAACTAAGATTTTTCCAAACTCTGCTGGTTGAATAGAAAAAGAGCTTGATAAAACTATCCAGTTTTTTGCTCCTCCAATTTCTTTACCAAAAATAAATGTAGCTAAAAATAAAAATAATAATGCTACACAATATAAAATTGTTTTTTTCTCTAATTTTCTAAATGCCCTTACAGCAAAATAAGTTATATAAAACATCAATATTCCAACTAAAGACCATACAAGTTGTTTAAGTCCTAAATCTGGATTTATTCTATAAATAGTTATAATTCCTATTGTAAGAAGCATTGAAACAATTAAAAATATATAATTGTCTCCAGAAGATACTTTTCCAAGTATGAAATTAGAAATATAAATTATCGATATAAGCCCAATAAATAACATTGCAATATATTTATCAAATCCGTTATTGTTATAAAAAAACAAAAGTGTTATTGCAAGTATTTCAAAGATTAAAAGTAAATCTCTTGGACGTCTTGTCTTTAATAGTGCTTGTATCATGTTACCCCCTATTATCAACAAAGATAAATTGTATTAGACCTACGCCTATTTTGTCGCCATTTCTAAGTTCTATTATGTCCTCTACTCTTTCACCATTTAAATAAGTACCATTGGCAGAATCCAAATCCTCAAGAAAGAAAGAGCCCTTTTCTTCTATAATATTTAATTGATTTTTACTTACAAATTTATCCTTAATTACAATGTCACTTTTACTTGATCTACCAATACTGATAGTTCCTTTAAGTATATAATATTCTTGCATTTTAAAATTTAAAGAATCCAGTCTATTTACAACCTTTAAATAAGCTGTATCTAAAGATGATCCCTTTTTATTAATTGATTTAATATCTAAGTACATAAGTCTTATAATACTAAATATAAATAAGTATATTATAAGTATAAATACATACTTTAGAACTTGTGAAATTATTTCAAACACATCTGCACCTCACTAAATTATTCATTAGTATAATATCACAAATCGCCATTAAGTTAAATAATTAAGCACAATCAAATGTTATGAATAGTTTAAGAAACTCATAATTTTATGTTAAAATAATTATGGTGATAAAATTGATTATTAATAAAATTAAATATATAAAAAGAGAAAAAATATATATTATATACACTGACGATGTTGAATTTAATGTATTAGAAGATACTTTAGTAAGGTATAATCTATATAAAGGCAAAGAAATTGATATAGAAGATATAAATAATATTATTTTAGAAAATAAAAGATATGAAGCAAAAAAATTATCTATTAAATACCTGTCTAATATGAAAAGTGAAAAACAAGTTAGAGATCATTTGAAAAATAATAATATTGAGCAAGACATAATTGATGATACGATATTTTACTTAAATGAAGAAAAATTTTTAGATGATTATGAATATGCAAGTCTCTTTTCAAGAGATAAGCTAAAACTAAATAAATATGGAAAAAATAAAATTAGATTAAGTCTAAAATCAAAGGGAATTGATAATAATATAATTGACGAAGTACTTCTTGATATTCCCGAAGATATTGAATACGAAAACTTATTAAATGCTGCAAGAAAAAAAATAAAATCTTTAAATAATGACGAAAAATCCTACGAAAAATTAGTAAGACATTTAATTTATAAGGGCTATAATTACGATCTAATTAAAAAAGCTATTTCTGAAATAAAGGATGAATATTAATGCATTATGTATATATATTAAAATGTTCAGATGATACTTTATATACTGGATATACTAATGATTTAGAGAAAAGAATCAAAACTCACAATGCAAAAAAAGGTGCAAAATACACAAGAGGAAGAACACCTGTAGAACTTTTATATTTTGAAGAATTTGAAGACAAATCCTCTGCTCTTAAAAGAGAAATTGCAATAAAAAAGCTAAGTCGTGAAAAAAAATTAAAACTTTGTACTATTTAGGAGTATATTATGTTTAAAAATATTAAAGAAAAAACAAATTCCATAAAAGCTGATTTAACTGTTTTTGATAATTTACAAAAAGAATTTAACAAACAATTTATAGATCAAGATGATGCTAATTTTTACTTTCCTGAAGAAATCTATGGACTTCTTCAAGAAAATAAAGATATTTTATATTTTTCAGAAAATAAAAGGCTAACATCTGCTATTACGAATGATTACTTTCAAATGGATTTTTTAGTACTTGAAATACAAAGACTTTTTGAAAAAATAACTAGCAAGTCCTTTAGAAGTTCAACACTTCATCAAAATCATTTCTATATAAAAAATAATTACAGAAAGAGACTACAAAGTATTTTATACTCAGAAGATACTTTTAGAGATATAAGATATTCTATTCAACTTTCTAATTTAAAAGACAAACTTGATATTTCTACAGAAAATCTTAGAAATGTAATAAAAAATCATATATTAAATAATACTTTAGATGATAATCTAGTAACTCCATTAAAAGATGATAAATTATACATATTATATTTTAATGAAACTATTGAAATTTACAAAAAAATAAAAGAATTATTAGAAAAAATTATAGACAATAAAAATTTAAAAAAGAAAGAATTTAAAAGTTTAATACTTGCTATTTTCTCTCTTTCTATCCCAATTATATTATTCTTACCTGATTATATGAATTATAAAGAAATTGAAGATAATCTTACATATACTCTATCCTATAAAGAAAATTTGATTTATGACTCACTAAAACGAAATACAGATTTAAACGAATTTTCAACAATTTTAAACCATGGATATGATAATTCTAACCTTTCAAAAGAGGATATTAAAATACTAAAAAAACAAGAAGATATAATTAATACTAAAAATGAAAGAAAATATAAAAGAACTTATTTCATAAAAGTTACTTTTACAATCTTTGCAATAATTAGTTTTTTACTTATTATTTTATTTTTTTAAAATTAAAAAAGAGCTATATGATTATAATACCTCTAGAGTACACACTAAATAAAAAGTATAATATACTTAATTTAGAAAACTTTGGAGGTGTTATTTTTTTATGGGAAAACA
>NZ_JAGGLJ010000016.1 GCF_017874395.1 Peptoniphilus stercorisuis
ATTCAAAAAGCCTTAGGATACTTATCTCCCTTAGAATACAAATTAAAATATCTATAATATTTTATTTGATGTGTACTTGACAGGGCATAGTATCTTAAAGGTCCTTTTTTTATAGTTTAAATATATCTTTTACATTTTCAATTACAAGTCTACCAATATCATCTTGAGCATCAATAGTTGATCCACCAATATGTGGACTAATATAAACTCTATCTAATTCAAATAGTGGAGAGTCAATTTTAACATCTTGAGTATCAAGTCCACCAGTTCCAAGCTCATCTGCAAGAGTATCTAAGTTTGCTCCTCCAAGTTTGCCATTTTTTATATATTTATATAGAGCTTCTTCATTTACTGTGCCACCTCTAGCAGCATTTATAATAATAGCTCCATCTTTCATATTTTCCATTTCATCAAAGGATAACATATCTTTTGTATCTGGAGTTAGTGGAACATGTAATGTAATAATATCTGAATTTTTTACAATATCATCTAAACTTACAATTTTTACATATTCTATTTTATTGTCTTCAGCTTTTATAAAAGGGTCATAGGCAATAATATCCATATGGAATACATTTGCTATTTCAGCTACTCTTCTACCAATAGCACCAAAACCTATAATACCTAAAGTTTTATTTCTAAGTTCTCTACCAATCCATCTATATTTATTCCATACTTTATCATATTTTACTTCATTATTTGCTTGAACAGAATTTCTATACATATCAAGAGCCTTGCAAATTACAAGTTCTGCAACAGCATTTGCATTCATTCCAGGTGAGTTTCTAACTTCAATATTTTTTTCTTTACAATAATTAAGATCTATATGATTTGTACCAACAGCACCAACTAATATAGCTTTTAAATTTTTAGCAGCATCTATTACTTCTTTATCAATAAATGGATCTACTCTCATTACTAATAAATCATAAGGCTCTATAATTTCTTTTAACTTTTCAGAAGTTGGTAGCATTGTAAAATCTACTTCAAAACCTAAACTTGTAAGTTCTTCTTTAATAATACTAGATACTTGATCAATTATTAATGCTTTCATTTTATTCTCTCCTTTTAAAAAATAGATATGTCTTTTTTGTGTAAAGTTCATATATTATTTTTAAATCTTTATAATTTACTAAATATTTCTATAATTGAATTATACCATTTTTTTCTAATAATAAACTTTAAAATAAATATTCTAACTGTTACAATGTTAAATACAAGGAGGGATTATGAAAAATTCAATTTTAAGTAAAAATAAAAAGCGATTTAAATTAATTTTAATATTGTCACTTTTTTTAACTCTATCAAGTATATCTCCTACCTTTGCTAAGGAAAAGGCTAAAACAACTATAATCAACTCTTGGTCTGTAAATGATTTAGTAGATGCTAAAAGACAGGGAATATTTAATAATGAAATGCAAAAAGAAGATTTAAGAGAGATTATTACAAAAGAAGAACTTAATCTTTTAATTAAAAATTCAGAAGATAAGCTAAATTCTTACAATTTAAAAAAAAATCCAAATTATAAAAAATTAGATTTTAAAGAAGATTTTACTAGAAATCATATTATTAATGAAGTCTTTGATTTAGTTCAAAAATACGATACTAATGCAACTAATAAAGATCCTGCACAATATCTTATGGAAAAGAAAATTTTAAAGGGCAATGGCAAAAATCTTTTTTTAAATAATATTTCTAGTTATGAAAATGCAATATCTTTTTTTACAAGAGCTAATAATTATTTAATCCAACAAAATAATCTTGGAAGTAAGGGTATGTTTTACAAAATAGAAAATAATGGAAATACAATTTATATTCTTGGTTCAATTCACATTGGAGATAATTCTATGTATCCAATTGATGAAAAAGTAATAGATGCCTTTAACTCTTCTAATGAGTTATATGTTGAGGTAAATATAACTGATCAAAGTAAAATGAAATATATTCAAGAAGAAATGTTTTATAAAGATAATACAAATTTAAAAGATTCTCTAGGAGATAATCTATATAATAAATATAAATTATTTATGGATAAATACTTCATAGAAGAAAATAATTATATAAATTTAAAGCCTTGGGCTGCTTATAATATGTTATCTAATTTACCTATGAATGTAAAAATGCCAAATTCTTCAGATTTAGGTATTGATAGATATTTTATAACTAAGGCAAAATTAAATAATAAAACTATAAAAGAACTTGAAACAATAGAACTTCAAACTAATGTATTAAGCTCACTTAGTGATGAAGATTATAAAAATATGATAAATTCTTTTCTAGATGCTGCAAATTCCTATGGAATTGATATTTTCACACAAAACTCTGAAGACTTAAAAAACATTTGGAAAAGTGGTAATGATAAAGAACTTAATTTAAAAATTAATAAAGGTGATAAATTTTCAAATAATCTTTTTGACAAAAGAGATATAGGTATGGCTGAAAAAATCACAGATATGTTAAATAGTAAGGACAAGAATACAATATTTGTAGTTGCAGGAGCAGCTCATTTTACACCTGAGGATTCTGTTATAAAACTACTTGAGAATAATGGATTCACTATACAAAAACTATAAAAAAATACCCTCAAAAGAGGGTATTTTTATTTATTACATTTTTTCAACTTTTATTTTAGCTTCATGACCATTAAGATCAATTATATCTAAATCAAGTGTATCTTTTATTACTTCAACTGCTAATACTTCTTCTTTTACAAAATCTAAAGAGTTGAATATTGCATTATTAACTTCATCATCTGAATCTATTGTTACTTTTATAGTATCTAATACATCAAAGTCTGATGATTTTCTAAGTTGTTGAACTTTTGAAATAAATTCTCTTACAAGTCCTTCTGCAATAAGATCTTCTGTTAGGTCTGTATCTAAAATTACAAATAGATTATTTTCCATCATTACATCAAATCCATCTTTAGATTTAATATTTACAAGTACATAATCTTCTTTGATTTCAGTATCTTCGCCATTTAAGTTTAGAACTACACCATCTTTTAATTTTTCAACAAATTCCTTTGGTTCTACTTCTCTTAAAGTTTTTCCAAAGTCTTTTATTTTTGCTCCAAGAATTGATCCTGCAACTTTAAAGTTTGGTTTAAGTTCATAGTCCATAAATACAGATAAATCATCTTTAAATAGAACTTCTTTTACATTTAGTTCTTCTTTAATTAAATCTTCAAGATCTCCAATGATATCTTCGTATTTACCATCTATTATAACTTTTGAAAGTGGTTGACGAACCTTTATTTTTACATCTTCTCTTGATGCACGTCCTAGTGCTACTAAGTTTCTTACAAGATCCATTTTTTCTTCAAGTTTTAAATCAATTAAGTCTTCATCTGCTGTTGGATAGTATTCAAGATGAACTGATTCTTTATCTTCAAGTGATTTAAATAATTCTTCAGCTATAAATGGAACAAATGGAGCTATTAGTTTTGTAAGTCCTAAAAGCACTTCATAAGTTGTGTTATATACTGATTTTTTATCATCATCTATTTCAGTTTTCCAGAATCTTCTTCTATTTCTTCTAATATACCAATTTGAGAAGTCTTCTATTACAAAATCTTGAATATTTCTTACTACTTTTGTATAGTCAAATACATCCATATCTGCCTTTACATTTTTTAGAAGATTATTGTATTTTGAAAGTAACCATTTATCTATTTCATCTCTATTTTCATAAGAAACATTAAATTCTCTTGGGTCTATTTCATCTGTATTCGCATATAGACTAAAGAAGTTGTATATATTTCTTAAGGATCTAAAGAATTTAGAATCTACTTCACGAAGTCCATCTTCATCAAATTTAGTTGGAGTCCAAGCTGGTGATACATATAGTAAATACCAACGAACGACATCTGCTCCATATTGTTCAAAAAGTTCAAATGGTGAAACTGTATTTCCCTTTGATTTTGACATTTTCTTTCCAAATTTATCAAGTATTAAATCATTTACAAGTACATTTTTATATGGTGCTTTTCCTGTCATATATGTTGATATAGCAAGAAGTGAATAGAACCATCCTCTTGTTTGGTCAATACCTTCATTTATAAAATCAGCTGGGAAGAAGTCATTAAATTCTTCTTTGTTTTCAAATGGGTAGTGAAGTTGTGCAAAAGGCATAGCTCCTGAATCAAACCATACATCTATTACATCTTTTTCACGAGTCATTACTTTTCCACATTCTGAACATTTTAAATGAACATCATCTACATATGGTCTGTGAAGTTCAATATTTTCATCTATATCTTCTATTGCTTTTTCAGCAAGTTCTTTTCTTGAGCCAATAGATTCTGTATGTCCACATTCACATTTCCAAATAGGAAGTGGTGTTCCCCAATATCTAGATCTTGAAAGTGCCCAGTCATTTAAGTTTTCAAGCCAGTTTCCAAATCTCTTTTCTCCAACATATTCTGGGAACCAATTAACACCATTATTATTCTCTATTAATTGATCTTTAAATTTAGTTACTTCTATATACCAAGAAGGGTGAGCATAATATATAAGTGGTGTATGACATCTCCAACAATGTGGATAGTTATGAACCATTTTTTGTTTTCTAAACATTTTTTCTTCTTCACGAAGATATTTTATAATTTCAGGATCTGCATCCATTACAAACATACCTTCCCAAGGAGTTGTAGTAAACTTACCATCTTCTCCTACTGGAAGAAGTACTGGTAAATTATATCTTCTACCTGTTTGATAGTCATCTTCACCAAATCCTGGTGCAGAGTGAACTATTCCTGTACCATCATCAATAGTTACATAATCAGCACAAGTTACAAAAAATGCTTTTTTATCTACACTTAAGAAAGGAAGAAGTTGTTCATATTCAACATACTCAAGATCTTTACCTTTCATTTTATCAAGTACTTCATATTCATTTTCAAAGATATTTCCAGCAAGTGCTTCTGCTACATAATACACTTCACCTTCATAGTTCACTTTTATATAATCAACATTTGGATTTACAGTAAGTGCAACATTTGATGGAAGTGTCCAAGGAGTTGTTGTCCAAGCTAAGAAGTATTCATCTTTATCTTTTAATTTAAATTTAGCTATTACAGTTTCTGTTTTTATCTCTTCATAACCTTGAGCTACTTCATGAGATGCAAGACCTGTTCCACATCTTGGGCAATATGGTAATATTTTATGTCCTTCATATATAAGTCCATCTTCAAACATTTTATTTAATATATTCCAAACTGATTCAATATAGTCATTTTCAAGAGTTATATACGGATTGTCTAGATCAATTAAATAAGCCATTCTATTAGTAAGAGCTCTCCATTCTTTTTCATATTCAAAAACAGATTCTCTACACATTTTATTAAATTTATCTATTCCAAAACTTTCAATATCATGTTTGTCTTTTAATCCTAATTTTTTTTCTACTTCAATTTCTACTGGAAGACCATGTGTGTCCCATCCAGCTTTTCTCTTAACTTTAAATCCTTGCATAGTTTTATATCTACAAGTTAAATCCTTTAAAGTTCTCGCCATTACATGGTGAATTCCTGGACGACCATTTGCTGTTGGAGGTCCTTCATAGAATATATAGGACTCATTATCTTCTCTTGTTTCTACTGATCTGTGAAGAAGATCTATTTCTTCCCAATATTTTGCTATACTTTGTTCTCTTAAATCTACAGATTCTTTAGAAAGTGCTTTAAATACTTTCATATATTCACTCCTTTTTATTAAAAAAATATAAAAAATCCCCTTGTCAAAAGACAAAGGGACGAACATGCCGCGGTACCACCCTAATTATAGGTATCTATCACTTAAGTGTCTTAACGCAACAAACGTAAAAGCTCCAAGCTGATCTATATATTATTATTTTTCATGTCTTTTCACCAACTGACACTCTCTTTTTGGAAAAATTTATAATATAACGGTCTCTTCATTGCTTTTTATATATATTCGTCTAGAGTTGAGGATCTAAACATTTCAATTACACTATTTTGTATTGATGAAAGTTTATTGTGGAATTTACAATGGCCAAAGTTACCATCTTCATTTCTATTACAATAAGGTTCATCCATGTATAAACACCTATTTACAACAATAGGTCCATCTACTGCTACTATTATGTCATATAAAGTTATGTCTTCTTTTTTTCTTTTAAGTTTATATCCACCAGTAGCTCCACGTTTAGCTTCTGTTATTCCTGCAAGATTTAATTTTCTTAGTATTCTAAGAGTAAATCTTTCTGGAACTTTTTGATCTGCTGCAATTCTTGGTGCACCAACAACATCGCCTTCGTGTTCAGCTAGATATGCACATATTCTAAAAGCATAATCCACTTCTCGGGTTATTCTCATTATACCACCTAACTTTTATAATATTTTTATTCTATACTATCTATACTTTGAAGTCAACTAAAAAAGCTCGTCTTGTTTTCTTCTCAATTTAAGTATTGTAGAACTCTCATCAAGATTTACATCTGAATATTTTAAAGCTTCACCTTTTTTAATATCTTTATTTACAGTTACATTTCCTGTAATAAGTCCAATTGGTAATAAATTTTCTTCTATTTGAACTTTATGACTTTCTAAAGCTCCATATATAGTATATCCGCCAATACCGTCTAATTTTTCTCCTGCTTTTAAATCTCTTTTTGCCATTGTTATAGTTTCGGCAACAGGACCATTTTTTGAAACAATTGTACTATCATTTAATGCAACTGCCCTTATTATAGAATTTGGTGTTTCAATACTAGTTAAATGGTATGGTCTATATATTGCAAAGTTTGGACCATCACCCATTTTTAAAAATTCCATTTCAGCAGTTAATACATCAGATTTACATCTTACTATTGCAAAGACTCCTGGTGCAATTCCTCTTACAAAATCTACGACTTTATAATTATTTAAAATTCCACCTTCTTCTTTTATCTTTATGTCTTTAGCTAGAGTTTTCGGAGTTGAATTAATACAATGACATCCTCTAATATCTGGTAAAAATCCTGTAGCATTACATACAGCATTTAATTCAATCATAGTATTAGTTCCATCAACAAAAGAAGTTAACATTCTTTTATTTAGTCCCTTCTTTTTAGCTTCTTCTTCAAGTTCATCAGGTGTTGCACTTTGATTTAGATCATTATTTTTTCCCTTACCTAAAGCAAGCACTTCAAATCCTAAAGTTTTTGAAAATTCATAAAGTTCCATAATCGCACCTGGCTCATCGCCTGATGTTCCTGTATAAATTATTCCACTTTCATCAGCAAGTTTTTTAATATATGGACCTACTGTTGCATCCATTTCAACATTTAATGTTACAATGTGTACTTTATTTTCTATAGCACAAAGTGAAACTTTTGATCCTTCTTCTGTATCTCCTGTACAATCTACTACACAATCTGTAATAGTTGCAGGAATTAATGTATTTGTAGTAGCTACATATAAACCTTCATTTATAGCTTTTTTTGCATCTTCTACTGAATTAGTTACAACTATATTTTCTTTTTTTACATTTGTTTTAGAAAATGCATTTAATACAGATTCTATTCTTCTTGAGGCTACAACTGCAGGCTTGAAATTATCAAGAAGTACTAATTGATTTAATAGAGATGTCCCCATTATTCCAGTACCTACTATACCTACTTTTATTTCCCCATATTTTTCTAAAGTATTCCTAAGAAAGAACATATATGCCTCCGATTTTCTGTTTTAAATTATATCATATTTGAGTAGTTTTTCAAATACGAGATAAAATAGACCTTGCAGCTACAATTCCAGAAGAAAACGCCCATTGTAAATTGTATCCACCACAGTCTCCATCAACATCCATTACTTCACCAACAATATATAAATCATCTATTATATTAGACTCTAAAGTATCTTTATTTATTTCACTTGTTGCTATTCCCCCGCAAGTAACTTGTGAATTTTCAAATCCCTTAGTTCCAATTACTGTAAATCTTGATTTTAAAAGAATATTTAAAAGTTTTTCAAGATCAGATATTTCAATTAAATCTAAAGGTGTTTCTGCTTTTAAATTACTTTCTTTTAATATCATATTTATAAATTTCTTATCAACAAGTCCCATTAGCCATCTCTCTAAAGAAAAATGACTTAAAGTATAAAATCTACTATATAAAAGATTTCTAAATTCCTTTATATCTTCTATATTATTAATAAGTGGCATTTCAATTTCAAGTTTTTTATTTTTTTCATTTACCTTTCTAGACAAGTCTAAAATAGGTGGACCACTTATTCCATAATTTGTAAATAATAAATCTCCATTTCTTTTATCTATGATTTTATTATTTTCTAATAATTTTACATCTCCTACAACTTTTACACCAGATAAAGACTTTAAATAATCACTACTTAGTTTTAATTGTGTAAGAGCAGGAAAAGTTTCTATCTTATTATGTCCTAAATTTTCTAAAATTTTATAGCTTTTTCCATCTGAACCAGAACTAGGCATAGATGAGCCACCTACTGCAAATATAACTTTATCAAATTCAAAACTTTTTTCCTTAGTTTTAACACTAAACTTATTTTTCTTTTTTATACTTAAAACTTCACTATCTAGTAGAACTTCTATCCTTAAATCATCTAATTCTTCTAAAAGAGTATTAACAACAGTATTAGCCTTTAAAGTAACAGGAAAAATCTTTCCCCTATTTTCTAAAACAGGCTCAATTCCCATTAATTTAAAATAATCAATTAGATTATCTCTTGTAAATTCTTCTAATACATTTTCTACAAAATTATCCTTACAATTATAGTTTTCTGAAGACACATAATTATTTGTATAATTACATCTTCCATTACCAGTAGCTAATAATTTTTTTAATATTCTATTGTTTTTTTCAAAAATAATAACTTCTTGATCATTCTTTGCAAGCTCTATTGCAGCAATAACACCTGCAGGACCTCCGCCTATAACAGCTATTTTCATATATATCAACTTACCTTTATAATTTTTATTTACTATTTTTACCAATATTTACTTTTATTAATTATATAAAATATGAACTACAATTAATAGTCTAATTACTATACTTTTCTTACAATAGTATATAATAACACTATTTCATGTATTTTCTCAATATTTTTTCAACTTGATATTTATATATTTGAAGAATAAAATTAAGATACAATAAATTTTAGTACTTAATCATAATAAATCTATTTATCTTAACTTAGTAATTATAATGTCTAAGGGTATAAATATTATTATGATGATTAAATGTGATAATTAAATATAAAAATAATTTCAGAGGTGAATTAATGAATAATATTGTAGAAAGATTTTTAAAATATGTTTCTTTTGAAACAACATCAGATGAATTAAGCGAAACTTTTCCATCTACTAAAAGTCAGCTTGTACTTGGAGAGTACTTAGTAGAAGAACTTAAAAGCATTGGACTAAGTGATGTATATCAAGACGAGTTTGGATATGTATATGCAACACTTAAATCCAATAGTGATAAAGATATACCCACTATTGGATTTGTATCTCATATGGACACAGCACCTGCTACAACTGCAAAAGATGTAAAGCCACAAATTGTAGAATATAAGGGCGGAGATATTAAACTAAATGAAAACTATTCTATTACAGAAAAAGAATTTCCTTTTATAAAAGATTTAGTAGGCGAAACACTTATTACAACAGATGGCACTACTCTTCTTGGAGCAGATGACAAAGCAGGAATTACAATTATAGTATCAGCTATGGAGTATTTAATTAAAAATGATCATATTAAACATGGAACTGTAAAAGTTGCCTTTACCCCAGATGAAGAAATAGGAAAGGGAGCTCATAATTTTAATGTTAAAGATTTTAATGCAGACTTTGCCTATACAATTGATGGTGGACCTATTGGAGAATTAGAATTTGAAAACTTTAATGCTGCAAGTGCTTCTATTGAAATAGAAGGAAAAATAGTTCATCCAGGATCTGCAAAAGATATTATGGTAAATTCAATGCTAATTGCAATGGAATTAAACTCAATGCTTCCTGTAAATGAAAGACCAGAATATACAGAAAACTACGAAGGTTTCTTTATGATAGAAAGTATAAATGGAGATGTTGCTAAAACTAATATGTCCTATATCATTAGAGATCATAGTCGTGAAAAATTTGAAAATAAAAAAGAATTACTTGAAAATATAGTAGGATTTTTAAATAAAAAATATGGAAATATTATTAAATTAAATATTGAAGATTCTTACTATAATATGAGAGAAAAAGTTGAACCACATATGGAAATTGTAGAACTTGCTGAAAAAGCAATGATTGATCTAGAAATAAAGCCAATTATCAAACCAATTCGTGGTGGTACAGATGGAGCAACACTTTCTTATATGGGACTTCCTTGTCCAAATATATTTACAGGTGGATATAACTTCCACGGAATATATGAATTCATCCCAGTTTCATCAATGGAAAAGGGTAGAGATTTAGTAGTTAAAATAGTAGAAAATTTGGAGGCGAAATAATGGTATTACAAAACCTAGAACCAAAAAAAGTTTTTAAATATTTTGAAGAAATTTCTAAAATACCTAGAGGTTCTGGAAATGAAAAAGCAATTTCAGACTATCTTGTAAACTTTGCAAAAGAAAGAAATCTAGAAGTTTACCAAGACGAAGCTTTAAATGTAATTATTAAAAAACCTGGAACAAAGGGCTATGAAAACTCAAAAAAAATAATCCTTCAAGGACATATGGATATGGTAAATGAAAAATCTGAAGACTCAAATCATGATTTTGATAAAGATCCAATAGAAATAATCCTTGATGGCGACTTTATTCACGCAAATAAAACTACACTTGGTGCTGATAATGGAATTGGAGTTGCAATGAGCCTTGCAATTCTTGATTCAGATAATATTGAACATGCTCCTTTAGAAGTTCTTGTAACTGTATCTGAAGAAACAGATATGCATGGTGCACAAGTTCTTTCAGACAGTATTTTAGAAGGAGATTATCTAATTAATATTGACTCTGAAGAAGAAGGCATTATGACTGTTGCATCTGCTGGTGGAGAGCTTTATTTTGCACATTATACTCCAGAACTTGAAGAAATTCCAAAAGATTATAAATTTTATGATGTTAAATTCTCAGGATTTTTAGGCGGTCACTCTGGTGGAGAAATCGCAAATAATCGTGGAAATATGGTAAAAGTTATGGCAGACTTCTTAGTAAATTTAAAAGATGTAATGCTAATTGACTTCTTATCAGGATCAAAAGACAATGCAATACCTAGTAATGGAATTATAAAACTTGCAATAAAAGATAATAGCGAATTTGATGATTTAATTAAATCTCTTTATGAAAAATATAAATCAATAGAGGGAAATCTTAATATAGTTTATAGTGATGGATTAAATGAAAAAACAGCACAAAGTATAGAATCAACTAAGGACTTTGCAAATTATTTACTTGATCAACATACAGGTGTAAAAGCCTTTACAGATGAAACTAAAGAATTTGTAGAACTATCTTCAACACTTGCAATCGTCAAAAAAATTGAAGATGGCACTTATGAAATTTGGAACTCTATGAGATTTGGTAAGAGAAATGAATTTGAAGAATTTAAAAATGACTTTGTAGAAATGTCTAAAAAATATCCAAACGCAAAATATGAATTTACAAATTATTATCCTGAATGGGAATATAAAGAAGATTCAAAACTTCGTGATATTGCAAGAGATTTATATAAAGATTTTACAGGAAAAACTATGGAAATAGACATAACTCATGGTGGACTTGAATGTGGAGTATTTTATATTAAATACAAACACCTAGATATGATTTCCATTGGACCAGATATCTTTGAAGCTCATACACCTAGAGAAAGAGCATCTGTTTCTTCAATAAAAAGAATGTATGAATATATAATTGAATTATTAAAACATTTAAAATAAAAACTAAGGGCTATTTTCTAAAATAGCCCTTTTTTAATACTTTTAATCCATTTTATCTTCTTTTAAATTTAACTATAAAATTTTATTTTCATTAAAAACACCATTAAATTACATCTTATTACTTACTCAATAGTAAGTACTCACTTAAAAGTGCATACTTGAACAATTATTCATAAGTTCTATAATTAAGTTAGTTCTTCAAAAAGAAAGGAAGGAAAATATGAATAATAAAAAAAATATTGGAAAAAAACTAGGAGTTTATCCTACTCCTGTTCTTTTAGTAGGTACTAAGATTAATGACAAAGTAAATTGGGTTACTATTGCTCATATTGGAATTACTGGTATGAATGAAACTCTTCTTAGTGTTGCTAAGGGACATTATTCTAATAAGGGAATGGGCATTGGTAAGATTGTATCTTTAAATGTTGCAACTGAAAGTATGATTGAGGTTACTGATTATATTGGACTTAATTCAGGACATGATGTAGATAAATCTAAAGTATTAGATTATTATTATGAATCCTATGATACAGCTCCAATAGCAAAGGATTCTCCTCTTGCAATGGAAGCAAAAATCATAGATATTTATGAAACTGACACAGAATATAATTATATTCTAGAAATAGAAAATACCTATGCTAATGAAGATGTTTTAGATGAATCTGGAAAAATAGATTTTTCTAAAGTTAAACCTCTTTTATTTGAAATGCAAGGTCCATCTTATATGGTTGCTAAGAAGAAAATAGGAATTGCTTGGGATATTGGCAAAAAATACGAAAAAGAAAAAAGATAAATTTAAAAAAACTTCTAAATTTCACAAAAAAAGACTTTGGATTTCCAAAGTCTTTTACTTTTTCATACTTAATATATTATTTCCCCAATTACACATTTCTTCTAAAAGTGGTATTAATGTCTTACCTTTTTTCGTTAATCCATATTCAACTCTTGGTGGAATTTCATCATATTGTCTTCTAAAGATAAGATCATCTTCTTCTAGAGATTTTAACTGTTGAGATAGCATTTTGTCTGTAATGCCTGTAGTTGCTCTTTTTAATTCTCCATATCTTAATACTTCATCTTTTACAAGTGCCCATAGTATTATTGGCTTCCACTTGCCACCTATTATATCTAGGGTTTTTTCTATTGGACAAATATATTTATTCTCTTCATCTTCTAATACATACATTCTAAAGCCTCTTTAATACAATAAAAAACTTTGATATATATCAAAGTTTTTTATATTTTTATTTATCTTCTAAATCTTTATTTTCTTTTGAACTTTTTTCTTCAACAATTTTTTTCGCTTCTTCTGAAAGGTCTTTGTCTTCTATTTTTTCATCATGAGCATATTCTTTATCATGTTCTATATCTTCACCCTTCATGATTTTTTCAAAATCGTGTTTGTCTAAAGTTTCTTTTTCAAGAAGTGCATCAGATACAGCTAGAAGTTTTTCCATATTTTCTGATAGAAGTGTTTTCGCTTTTTCGTAAGCTTCATTTATAATATTTCCAACTTCTTTATCTATTTCAGATGCAGTATGTTCAGAATAATCTTTACTTCTTCCAAGATCTCTTCCTACAAATATTTCACCTTCGTCAGATCCAAAGGTAATAGTTCCTATTTTTTCACTCATACCATATTTAGTAACCATTGCTCTTGCAATATGAGTTGCTCTTTCTATATCATTTGATGCTCCTGTAGATATATCATCAAGAACTAGTGCTTCTGCTACACGTCCACCTAAAAGTGATACTATTCTGTCCTTCATTTGACCTTTTGTTATAAAGCTAGTATCTTCTTCTGGAGTATATGCAGTAAATCCACCAGCCATTCCACGAGGAATAATTGTAATCATATGAACAGGATCTGCATTTGATAAGCAAGTTGAAACAACAGCATGACCTGCTTCGTGAACAGCTGTAAGTTTTCTTTCTTCTTCAGATACAAC
The DNA here is from genome assembly GCF_017874395.1 of Peptoniphilus stercorisuis. GTDB lineage: Bacteria > Bacillota > Clostridia > Tissierellales > Peptoniphilaceae > Anaerosphaera > Anaerosphaera stercorisuis. Next base: position 13,851 of record NZ_JAGGLJ010000016.1, read on the forward strand.
TCTTGATTTTTTAGCTGGTCCTGCTTGAACTTTTATTTCAGCTTCTTCTATATCTTCCATAAAGATTTTATTTTCATTTCTTCTTGCAGCAAGTAAAGCTGCTTCATTCATTAAGTTTTCAAGATCAGCTGGAGTAAATCCAGGTGTTCTTCTTGCAATATATTTTAAATCTACATCACTTGCTAATTTTTTATTCTTTGAATGAACTCCTAATATTTGTTCTCTTCCCTTTACATCAGGAACTCCAACATATATTGTTCTATCAAATCTACCTGGTCTTAAAAGAGCTGGGTCTAGTATATCTGCTCTATTTGTAGCAGCCATAACAATAACCCCTTCATTAGTTCCGAAACCATCCATTTCAACTAATAATTGATTTAGAGTTTGTTCTCTTTCATCATGTCCTCCACCAAGTCCTGCTCCACGCTTTCTTCCTACAGCATCAATTTCATCTATAAAAATAATACATGGTGCATTTTTCTTAGCAGTTTCAAATAAGTCTCTAACACGACTTGCTCCAACTCCTACAAACATTTCTACAAAGTCAGAACCACTCATTATGAAGAAAGGTACTTTTGCCTCTCCTGCAACTGCTTTAGAAAGATAAGTTTTACCAGTTCCTGGAGGACCTACAAGTAAAACTCCCTTTGGGATTCTAGCTCCCATATTTATAAATTTCTTAGGGCTTTTTAAAAAGTCTACTATTTCGCCTAATTCTTCTTTTTCTTCTTGAAGTCCAGCAACATCTTTAAATGATATTAAATTTTTATCATCTTGTTTTACAACTTTTGCTTTACTTTTTCCAAAGCTATTCATTTTAGAACCACCTTGGCTTTGTTTTATAAGATAATACCAGAAGAATATAAACACTCCAAGTATTAATATATTTGGAATCCATTCCATATATATTGGAGTTTCTTTCATTGGAGTACCTACAACTTGAAGCTCTTTTTGGTCAACTTTTTCCTTTAGATAATTATTGTAAAAATTAACTCTAGCTTCTTCTGGAAGAACTGTTTCATAAGTCTTCTCATCTTTTGTTATAAAGGTTGCATTTGCTCCATCAAATTTTATGCTCTTTAAATTGTCACTTTGAATTTCAGTTACAAATTGTGTGAAATTTTTCGTTGGAATTGTTGCTGCTGGCGGATTAAATACTTTTATTGCTGTTACTAAAAGTAATATTAATACCAGATATAAACCTGCACCACCCATTTTTTTCTTCAATAATATCACTCCTTACATACACTTAATTATATCATAATATGAAAAATTATTAAATCTATTTACTGATAACAATTATTAAATAAAAAATGTGGTGCTATACCACATTTCTCTTATATTATTTATAAACTTTCTCAGAAAGTATACCAATATATGGTAAATTTCTATATTTTTCATTGTAGTCCATTCCATATCCAACTACAAAATAATCTTCAATTTCAAATCCAATATATTTAACTTCTACTTCTTTTTCTCTTCTGCTTGGTTTAGTTAAAAGAGAACAAATAGTTACAGATTTTGCACCTCTTAATTTAAACAGCTCACTTAAGTATGATAAAGTATTTCCAGTATCTATTATATCTTCTACAATAATTACATCTTTATCTCTAACATCATTTTCAACATCTTTTAAAATTTTAATTTTTCCTGTTGAAACAGATCCTTCATAACTAGATACATCCATAAAATCCATTCTAATAGGAAGTTCTATTCTCTTTACAAGTTCTGACATAAAAGGAACAGCTCCTTTTAATATACCCACAACTAAAACTTCTCCATCAAAATCTCTTGAAATTCTTTCTCCAAGTTCGCAACATTTTTTTTCAATCACTTCTTCTGAAAAAAGGACTGATTCAATTTCCTTCATCTTTTACCTCCAAGCTAATGTTTATAATCTCTTTTGTATTTTTATCAATAATATATTTCTCACTAGTTCTATAGGGAACTACCCATATAATTTCCTCATCATCATATATTATTGGAACTAAATCTCTTTTATATCTATCAATTTTTTCATCAATAAAAAAGTTCTTTAATTTTTTATATTTATTCATACCAAAGGGCATAAATTTATCTCCATCTCTTCTATTTCTAATTTTGAGATTTCCCTTAATTTTATTTGCATCAATAGATATCATATTATCATCTGCTCTATATAAATTAGATTTCGCAACATAAATATTTCCAAAATGCGTTTTATTTTTTCCAAGATTTAAAACCTGTTCTTCTATCTCTACTTTTCCTATTTCTCTTGCTAAATAAATATAATCATAGGATAAAATAAGATTTAAATCTCCTGGCAAATTAATCTTTGAATTAACTGCCTTTTGAATTAATAAGACAACATCAGATATATTTTTGCTAGAAATTCCTTCAAGTGTATTAATTTCATTTTTTAAAAATTCTCTTACTATTTCACTTAATATATACTCATCTAAATCTTTTAGATTTTTTATATAAAGTTTATTGTCTTTATAGTTTTTTAAAAATAAATCTCTTGTAATTTTATTAACAAACTTAAAATTACTTTTTGATATTTGAGAAAGTCTTATTAAAGAATCTGTAAAGTTTTCATTAAAATTATCTTCAATATATGGTATTACATTAAGTCTTAATTTATTTCTTGAATATATATCTTCAAAATTAGTTTCATCTTGAACAAAATTTATATTATTTTCTTCAATATATTCTTCAATCTCGTCTCTTTTTATATTTAACATAGGTCTATATAAATCCCTATCTATAAAATCCATTGCAGATAATCCTTCAATTCCTGTTCCTCTTATTATTCTAAATAAGACAGTTTCTGCTTGATCGTTTGCATTGTGAGCAAGAAATATTTTTGAATTTTTAGAAGCAAGACTTCTAAAGAAATTATATCTTAAAAATCTTCCTGCTTCCTCACTAGAAATCTTATGCTCTATTGCATATTCATCCATATTTACATGAAGAACTTCACATTTTAAATTTAGCTCTTTGGCTCTTTTAATTACAAAGTCCTCATCTCTTTTTGCAGTATCTCGCACTCCATGATTTACATGAGCTACGATTATTTCTAAATTATATTCTTCTTTTAATTCATTTAAATTTTCAAGCAGAAAAATAGAATCCGCACCGCCTGATACAGCTGCTATAATTCTATCTTTATAATTTAACATATTAAATTTTTCAATATTTTCTTTAAATTTTTTATTAATTGCCATAATCATCCTCTAAAAAAATAAAGGCCATCTTTTCTGATGACCGATTATTTCCTAATTAGATCTATGTCTTGATCTTGAGCCTGCCATTTTTGAGTTTTCTCTAGATCTTGCTGCTTCCATTTTTTCATTTGATTCTTTAAGGAATTTTGATAGCTTATCCTCAAAAGACGCATCTTCATTTCTTCTATCTTTAGATGAAAAATCAACCTCTACTGGCTTATTTGTTTTCTTTTGAGCCTGTTTCATCGACAATGCTATTTTTCCTCTATCATCAAGGGATAGAATTTTAACCTTAACTTTTTGGCCCTTCTCTAAAAAATCACTTACGCTTTCTACATAGCTATCAGAAATTTCTGATATATGTACTAGACCGCTTTTATTATCTGGCAAATTTACAAATGCACCAAACTTAGTTAAATTACTAACTACTCCATCCACTATTTGACCTACAGCTAATGCCATAAAAATTAAATCCTCCTGTTAATATACTTTCATTTTCGTTTTTTCTGGAGATTACTTATTCTTAGAATCTTTATCCTTATCAACATAAATAACTTCTCTAGGTTTAACCATTCCAAGGTCCTCTCTTGCAACTTTTTCTACAAATTGAGGAGAATCGGAATTTTTAATTTCCTTTTCTAAGATATCTATATTTTTTTTAAGTTTCGCTATTTCTTTTTCATTTTCAATAATCTCAGATTGTTTTTGTCCTCTTTGGGATATTGATGTACTTAAAGTAATAGCACCATAAGTTGCTGCTACTAAAATTACAACAGCGAAAAATAGAGGAAATCTTCTTCTTTTCATAACCACAACCTCCAATTTTATTATTACATTTAAAATAATTTTTTGCAAGATGTTTATTCAAAAGTCTCATAAAGACTTGTAGCGTCGTTTTTACCTACAATTTCTTTAACATCTAATACCCTTACTTTTTCAACTCTATTTCCAAAAGTTACTTCAATAATATCATCAACTTTTACTTCATCTTTAGCTTTTGCGACTTTTCCATTTATTTGAACTCTTCCCAAATCACAGGCTTCTTTTGCAACTGTTCTTCTTTTAATAATTCTTGAATTTTTTAAAAATTTATCTATTCTCATAACTTCTCCCAAATAAAATAAAAAAAAGGGAGCCTTTTAGCTCCCACTTATTACTTATTAACTGCTTCTTTAAGAGCTTTTCCTGATCTAAATACTGGAGCCTTTGAAGCTGGAATCTTAATAACTTCTTCTGGATTTCTTGGGTTTCTTCCTTCTCTTGCTTTTCTTTCTCTAACTTCGAAAGTTCCAAAACCTACAAGTTGTACTTTTTCTCCGCTTGCAAGAGCTTCTTCAACTGATGCTAGGAATCCATTAAGTGCTACTTCAGCATCTTTTTTTGTTAAGTTACTCTTTTCTGCAATACTTGCTACTAATTCTGATTTGTTCATTCTAAATCCTCCTATAATAAGTTAATCTTTTTCTAAAATATGTTTTGCCTCATTATAAAGATCGTCTTGATCTTTTAAATCCAAATACTCTAATTTCATATTTTTCTTTGAGGCTAATTCGCTCATTATTTCAAATCTCCTAATAAATTTATCTATAGTTAAGTCTAATACATCTTCAGGATTAAACCCTAAGTACCTACATAAATTTACCGAACTAAAGATTAAATCTCCTAGTTCATTGGAAATTTCATATGAGATATCTTTCTTTATAGCTTCATAAACTTCTTCAAGCTCTTCAGAAACTTTTTCTAAAGCACCGTCAACTTCATCCCAAATAAATCCAATACTTGAAACATCATCAATTACATTTGATGCTCTTAGTAATGCATTCTCGTTATAGCTTTTCAATTTTCTAATTAACGATACTTTTCCTTCTTTTTGAAGACTATCACAATTATACCTTAAGTCTTTTCTTTTTTCCATAGTATTTTTGATAAAATCCCCATTTTCAGCAATTATTTCACATGATTTTTCAATAATTTCATAAAAATTATATAATCCTTCTTCCTCAGATAAATTTATCGCTAAAATAGATAATATCAACATTTTTGAAAGATTTTCAAGACTTTCAATATCTAAATTATTTTCTTTAATATTTAGGTGATTTATATCTGTAATCTTTTCACTTAACTTTTCTACTTCTATTAATAAATCTCTAAAATTTAAAATTTCATTGTTTTTTGGAATATAAACTGCACTTTGATGATTTATATTTTCAACTCTATCTAATTCATATATTGGAATATAATATAAATCCTCACTATCAAGACCTGCATCAGTAATTAAATATATCATATATTCATCACCATATATTTCAGATATATCTAGTTTTAAATCTGATGCTGTTCTTTTATTATAAATCTGAGTTACTATAATATCTGAATGAGTATCTATATCATATTTATTAAAATAATCTCCATCAAGTAGTTTAAATCCCTCTGATGGATCTCTTTTTACAGCTCTTAAAACTGGTTCAATAAAACTCATTCCCATAATTATATTATACTCAATAGAAGATTCAATAAGTTTTACTACTGTGCGTTCTGCTATTAGTGGATTTCCTGGAACAAAATAATTTATATCTTTATTTTTTGATTCCTCTATTAGAAAATCTACTATTTCACTATATACATCTTCAAAGGAATTCTCCTTTTCATATAGATAATCAAAACTTTTAAACTCTATATTTTCATCATAAAAATACTCTACTGCTCTATGTTCCTTTGTCCTTAAGAAATTTTCATTTCCATTTTTCATAGCATTTATAGCTTCAAGTGTAAGACCAAACTTGTCTGTTGCACCAAGTCCAATAATATTAATCACAAAACCACCTCCAAACTATTTTAAGTGTAAGTTCCTCATTTGTAAAGAAAAAACTAGAGATTTCTCTCTAGCTTTACTTTTATTTTTCAGTTTTTTTATCTTCTTTTTTGTCTTTTGACTCTTCTTTTTTGTCATCTTTTGCTTCTTCTTTAGAGTCCTTTGTTTCTTCTTTACCTTCCTCTTTTTTAGCTTCTTCAGCCTTTTGTTTATCTAGTTCAGGAAGTTCTTTTAATTTATACTCTTCAGGAATTTCAATTTCCTTTTTATAGTCTAAATACTCTTTGATTTTAGCATCATTTTGAAGTTTTTCTATATATTCAGTGAAATTATTTTTAATTAATTCTTCTTTTAAAGAATCTTTAATTTCATCAAAAGTTCTTTCTTTTTTCTCATCAAGTTTAATAATATGGTATCCATATTGAGTTTTAACTGGATCAGAAATTTCTCCTGCTTTCATATTTGCAATAGCTGTACTAAAATCTTTATCCATTGCATCATTTGGGAATTCTCCAAGATTTCCGCCACTTTCTTTAGCAGCTGGTTCTATAGATTTTTCCTTAGCAAGTTTTTCAAAATTAGCACCTTTATCAAGTTCTTTTTTAATTTCTTTTGCAGTTTTTTCATCCTCAACTAATATATGAGATGCCTTTGCAGTAAAGAACTCATTTTTATGTTCTTCATAATATTTTTTAATATCTTCTTCACTTGGCTCTAATTCTTTAACTTTTCCCTTATAGTAATTATCCATTAAATTAATATCTTCTAAGTAAGATTTATAAAATTCTGGACTTGAACCTATTTTAGAAAGTTGTTCTCTAAATGCTTCTTCTCCACCTAGTTTTGTTTGAACTTCTTCAATTTGTTTATCAACTACTGATTGATCAACTGTAATATTTGATTTTGCCGCATCTTGTTTTAATATTTCCATTTGCTCAAGATTTTTTAAAGTATATTCTTTAATGGTTTCATCAATTGTCTTATTGCCATCATGAGACATTTCTTCTAAAATATCATTTGTTCCTGCCATTAAAACATATTGATTTCTTTGAGCTGCATATTGCATTACAAATTTTTCTTCTGAAATATTTTCATCATTAACTGTTGCAACAACTCCCTCTGGAGCTTTTCCACAACCTGTTAATCCCATTACAAGTGTTAGTGCTAGTGCTGTTAAACTTTTCTTATTTAAAAATTTCAAATAATCATCCTCTCTTACATAGTTGAATTAATTATACACTAAGATTTCTCTTTTGATGTGTAGTTTTTGTGTAAATTTATTAAATCTACGGCTTTCTTTAAATCTTCTATTGGATATTTCAATTTTGAGATTGTAAATCCTGCTTCTTTTCCTAAAGATAATTTTATATTTTTAAACTGATCTGTCAGTTCATTTATAAGTGTAAGTTCTGGCACAAAGGATAGTTTAAATTCATAATTTTCATTTTTTTGAACTATTGAATTGATTTTTGCATGACTTGCATTAAATCTAAGAAGAGATATATCCATAAGATTTGTAACTTCCTTAGGAATATCTGAAAATCTATCTATAAGTTCATCTATTAAGTCTGAATAATCCTCTTCAGATTCTATTACAGAAATCTTCTTATATATTTCAAGTCTAATATTTTCATTTGAAATATATTCACTTGGTATATAAGAATCTATTTTTAAATCAACTGTTGTTTCAATTTTTTCATCAACTACATCACCTTTAAGTCTAGATACAGCATCTCTTAGATATTTAATATATAAATCATATCCTATTGAATCTATATGACCATGTTGTCTTGCTCCTAAAATAGATCCTGATCCTCTTATTTCTAAGTCTCTCATTGCAATTTTATATCCTGATCCAAATTCAGTAAATTCCTTAATTGACTTAAGTCTTTTTTGTGCAATTTCTGATAATGATGTATCTCTTTCATAGGTAAAATACGCATAGGCAATTCTATTACTTCTTCCAATTCTTCCTCTTAATTGATAAAGTTGTGAAAGTCCAAGTCTATTTGCATCTGTGATAATCATAGTATTTGCATTTTGAACATCTACTCCTGTTTCAATAATTGTAGAACAAAGAAGTACATCAAATTCCTTATTTATAAAAGAAATCATAGTATCTTCAAGAAGTCTTTCACCCATTTGTCCATGAGCCATTTTAAAAGATGCCTCAGGAACTAAATTTCTAAGCTCTGCAAGTTTATTTTCCATATTTGCCACTCTATTATATACAAAATAAACCTGCCCTCCACGCTCTATCTCTTTTATAATCGCATCTCTTACCATCATGTCATTATATTCAAGGACATAGGTTTGAACTGGAAATCTCTCTTCAGGTGGCTCTTCTATTACAGACATATCACGTATGCCAATCATAGACATTTGTAAAGTTCTAGGAATTGGAGTTGCAGTAAGTGTATCTACATTTTCCTTAAGCATTTTTAAAGTTTCTTTATGCCTTACTCCAAATCTTTGCTCCTCATCTATTACTAAAAGTCCTAAATCCTTAAACTTAACATCCTTAGACAATAATCTATGTGTTCCTATTATTATATCTACAAAACCATGTCTTAGGTCCTCTAAGTCCTTAGCTTGTTCCTTCTTAGTTCTAAATCTTGATAATACTGCAACCTTTACTGGAAAGTCCTTAAATCTCTCTACAATAGTATTATAATGTTGCTGTGCAAGGATTGTTGTTGGAACTAAAAATGCAACTTGTTTCCCATCCATTACAGCTTTAAAAGCAGCTCTTAATGCAACCTCTGTCTTTCCATATCCAACATCTGCACATAGAAGTCTATCCATTGGTCTTTGTCTTTGCATATCTTCTTTTATTTCATCAGTAGCACGAAGTTGTCCATCTGTTTCTTCATAGATAAAGGCATCTTCAAATTCCTGTTGCCACTGTGTATCTGCACTAAAGGAAAAGCCCTTTGATGATTCTCTTTTAGCATATAATTTAATTAAATCATCTGCCATATCCTCTACATTTTTTTGAGCTTTTCGCTTAGTTTTATTCCACTCTACTGAATTTAATTTATTAATTTTTGGGGTTTTTCCTTCAGCTCCAACATATTTATATATAAGATCTAAATTTTCAATTGGAAGATATAATTTATCTTCTCCCTTATATTCAATTACAATATAATCTTTTTTTATCTTTTTTACTTCAAGTCTTTCAGTTCCAATATATTTACCAATACCATGAGATTCATGAACTACATAATCTCCAACTTCAAGATCTTGAAAATGTAATTGCTTTGATTTTTTCTTAGGTTTTTTTCTCTCTAAGTGAGTTCCATAAATTTCAGCATAATTTATTAAAACAGTTTTTATATCAGAAATTTCAAAACCATTATTTTGACTTCCTGTTGTAACTATAATCTCAGAACTTTTTAAACTTGTATTTCTGTTAAACTCAAGTCTTGCAGGAATATTTAGTTCTTTTAATGTGTTGTGAAGTCTTCTAGTTCTCTTTTCATTTCCACCAAGTATTACAACTTTATATCCTCTGTAAATATAGTCCTTTAGATCATCTTTAAAGAGTTTCATCTTACCACGATAATTAGTAATAGATTTCATCTTATAATTATAAATTGATTTTGCTTGAAATTCCTTTGTTGGAATTAAAAGAGTATTTAAATTTATAATATCTTTTTTCTTTAAATTATTAATAGTTTCATGATAGGAATATCTTACATTTTCATGAACTTTTAATGCTTCACCAAAGCTCATCATCTCAGATAAATTATCTTTTTCTTCAACTTCAAATCTCTCTGCTCTTTCTAGAGATCTCTTTGGCTCTTCAAAAATAACAATTGGATCTTCATCATAATAATCTATAACACTTGATAAATCTTCTTCGTCTATATATGGAAGTATCAAATCATAGTTTGAAATGCTTTCTTCTTGATTAAGTAGATCAACATATTTTAAAAACTTTTCTTCAAGTCTTTCCTTTTCAACAGATTTAAGTTTTGATTTTTTAATATCTTTTTCTAAATTACTTGCTATTTCTTTTTTTCTCTTATCTAATAAAAGAATATCAAGTATTGGACTTATTTCAATTTCTTCAAGAGTTTCTATTGATCTTTGAGTATCTATATCAAAGGATCTAATAGAATCAACTTCAACATCAAAAAGTTCAATTCTATAAGGGATTTCAGAAGTGTAAATATCTATTATTCCACCTCTTATAGAAAATTGACCTCGCCCTTCAACTTGTGGAAGTCTTTCATATCCCATGTTTACAAGTTTTTTTTCTAATTCTTTTGTATTTATTTCACTGCTAGTTTTAATTTTTATAGTTGCTTCTTTATAAATTTCTTTTTTGCAAACCTTATCTCTTAAAGCATCTAATGTTGTTATAAGTATTTTGACATTACCATTTATAAGTCCTGATAAGGTTTTTAATCTTGGAACCATATTTTCAAAACTCTTAGAGTCTCTATCATATAAAAATATATCTTTTTTTGGAAAAATTGAACATTCTTTAAATCCCAAGTTCAATATATCTTCATAGATTTTTCTTGCTCTTAAACTATCTTGAGCTACTAATACTATATTTCTTTTTGTATTTTCCTCTAGTGAATATACTATTTGTCCTATTGCACTTTCAGTAAGTCCATAGATTAAAATTGGTGTATTTTTATTTTCTAGGGATTCTAAAGTTTCTCTATAGGCATTTAAATTAAGCATATTATCTACTAAAAAGTCCATTTACTCACCTCTATTTCAAATACAAAAAACCCAAGGATAAAGGGTTTCCCCTCTAATCTTGAGCTATTTATTTAGATTTTTTTCTGTTGTATTTATTCATAGCTGACTCTACATTGTTTTCTACAATTTCAACTGCAGCATCTACTGCAAGATCAATTGTCTTTTCAATTTCAGCTCCATCAGATTTAGAAAAACCACTTAATACAAAATCAGCAAGATCTTGTCCTTCATATTGCTTTCCTACACCAATTTTAATTCTTGGAAATTCATCTGATTGAATTAAATGTATAATAGATTTCAAACCATTGTGTGTTCCTGCAGATCCACCTTTTTTAATTCTTAAATTTGCAAAACCAATATCAATATCATCTACAAAAACTATTAAATTTTCAGGAGTTTCTTTATAAAAACTTAAAATTTCACGAATAGATTCTCCACTATTATTCATATAAGTTTGTGGTTTTAGTAAAACTATTTTTTCATTTCCAATTCTACCTTCGCCAACAAGCCCTTTAAATTTTATTCTATTAACATTAATATTTAGCCTTTTAGCCAAATTGTCTATTGCTAGAAATCCCATATTATGTCTTGTATTTTCATATTTGCTACCTGGATTTCCAAGACCTGCTATAATATACAATTTATCACCTTTTTATTTATCAAACATTTCACTTACTGAAGTATTTGTATTAATTCTCTTAATTGCATTTGCAAATAATGGAGCAACACTAACTACATCAATATTATTTGTTTTCTTATCTTCTGTAAGTTCAATTGTATCTGTTATTATGAATTTTTCCATTACAGAGTCTTCAAGTCTTTGAATAGCTGGACCTGATAATACTCCATGAGTTGCACATCCATAAACTTTTTTAGCTCCATGTTCTTGAAGAGCTGCTGCAGCTTGACATATTGTTCCTGCAGTATCTACAATGTCATCTACAAGAATACAGTTTTTGCCTTTTATATCTCCAATAATATTCATTACTTCTGATACATTTGGTTTAGGTCTTCTTTTTTCTATAATTGCTATTGGAAGATTTAATTCATTTGCGAATTTTCTAGTTCTTGTAACACCACCAAGGTCAGGGGAAACAACTACAAACTCTTCTTCTTTAACTATTTCTTTAAAGTATCTTGCAAGGTATGGTATTGCTGTTAGATGATCTACTGGAATATTAAAGTATCCTTGAATTTGTCCAGCATGAAGATCCATAGAAACAATTCTATCTGCTCCTGCAACTGTTAATAAATCAGCTACAAGTTTAGATGTAATAGGTTCTCTTGCCTTTGTCTTTCTATCTTGTCTTGCATATCCATAATATGGAATTACAGCATTAATTCTACCAGCTGATGCTCTTTTAAGTGCATCTAGTAAAATTAAAAGTTCCATTAAATTATTATTTACAGGACTTGAAGTAGATTGAACAACAAAAACGTCTTTTCCTCTTACAGTTTCTCCAATATCAATAGCTATTTCTCCATCTGAGAAAGTTTTAACTTCACATTTTCCTCTTTCAATTCCTAATTCCTTGCAGATTCTGTTTATAAGTGTATTGTTGGAATTACCAGTAAAAATTATAATATCCCCTATACATGAATTCATCTTAATAAAATCCCCCTATTAATTATTTTAAATTTTTCTTTTCAACCCAGCCATCAATATTTTTTTGAATTGATCTTTCTATTGACAGTTGTCCTTCTTTAACATTTTTAGTAATTGTAGATCCTGCTGCAACATAGCCGTATTCCTCAACTTCAACAGGTGCTACTAAATTTGAATTTGAACCTATAAATGCATTATTTGAAACTGTAGTTCTAAACTTATTCTTACCATCATAGTTTACAAATATAACTCCACATCCAATATTTACATTTTCCCCAACATCTGCATCACCAATATATGCAAGATGTGAAGCTTTAGAGCCATTTCCAAAATTTGAATTTTTAATCTCTACAAAATTACCAACTTTTGCATTTTCTCCAATATTTGAATTTGGTCTAATATGTGCATATGGTCCTACTTTTGTATTCGAACCTATAATAGATTCTTCAATTAAAGTATTATCTATTACAATATTATCTTTAATCTCTGAGTCAATAATTCTAGTAGTTCCGTAGATTTTACAGTTTTCTCCAATAGTTGTATTACCTTGGATAATAGCTCCTGGATATATGATTGTGTCAAATCCAATTTCTACACTTGGTTCAATGTAAGTATTATTTGGATCAATAAGAGTAACTCCATTTTCCATAAATTTTTTGTTTACTCTTTCTTTCATAATCTCAGTACAATTAGATAAATGTTCTCTATTATTTACCCCTAGAATCTCTCTTTTATCTCTTAGTTTAAATCCACCAATCTTTTTCTTTTCAGAAACTAAAATTTTAACAACATCAGTAAGATATAACTCTCCCTGTGCATTGTCTGTATCTAAACTTTCTAATGCTCTTTTTAAGTCTCCTCCATTAAAGGCAAATATTCCTGAATTTATTTCACGAATTAATTTTTCTTTTTCGCTTGCATCTTTTTGCTCTACGATTTTTACAATTTTTGCATCATCATCTCTTACAATTCTGCCATAACCAGTTGGATCTTTTAAATCAGCTGTTAAAATTGTGCATGAAAAATGACCTTGCTCATGGAATTGTAGAAATCCATCCAAGGTTTGCTCTCTTATAAGAGGAGTGTCTCCATTTAATACAACAACTGTATCATTATCATCAAAATCTCCTACTGCTTGTTTTACTGCAAAGCCAGTTCCATAAGGTTCATCTTCACCCATTGGTTGAACTCTAAATAAAACATCTTCATCTTGAAAATAATTTTTAATTTCATCAGCCTTATGGCCAATAATTACACAAATTTTTTCAACATCTGATCTTTTAGAGCTGTCTATTACATATTTAAGCATTGGAGCTCCTAAAATCTCATGTAAGACTTTTGGAGTTTTTGATTTCATTCTTGTTCCTTCTCCTGCAGCCAGGATAATTGAAACCTTCATCAGTACACCTCTTTACTATTTACTCTTAATCTATTATAGCGACAAATAGGCATTTCCTCAATATAAAAAACAAAAGTATATATATTTAATTTACAAATTTAAGATATAATTTACATTTTTTACATACTTTTTTATTTTAACACAAATTCAATGTATAAAAAAAGCTATCTTTAAAAATAGATAGCTTTTATTTTTATTTATTTACTTCGTCCCTTAATACTTCCATTGCCCTTTGAAGTTGAGCATCTTCATTTATATGTTCAATACCTATTCCTTTAATATCTTTTTCTAAATCAACTTCAATATCTGGTTCAATTCCAATTTTATGAATATTAATCCCCTTAGGTGAAAAATACTCAGAAGTTGTAAGTTTTATTCCATCACCTCTTGGAAATCTCATAGCCGATTGAACTATTCCCTTTCCAAAGGATTTTTTTCCTATTATAGTTCCACGATTATAATCTCTTATAGCACCAGCTAAAATCTCTGATGCAGAAGCAGAACCTTGATTTATTAAAACTACAAGAGGTAAATCTACAAAGTTTTTATCAGATTTAAATTCAAATACAGTATTTTTATTTTTATCCTTTGCATAGACTATCATTCCCTCTGGAAGAAGTATATCTGCAACCTCAGCCGCAGTATCTACAATACCACCTGGATTTCCTCTTAAATCTATAATAATTGAATTTATATTTTCCTTTTGTAGCTTTTCTATTTCTCTTTTAAAATCCTTAGAAGTATCTTCACTAAATTGAGTAATGCCAATATAACCTATACCATTTAAATTTGATGATATTATAGTTTCTTCTTTTATTTCATCTCTAACTATATTATAATCCTTTGTCTTTCCTGTTGATGGTCTTAATATAGTTATTTTAACCTCTGTTCCTTTTTCGCCTCTCATAGCTTTCATAGCTTCAGAAGTTTGAGATGCATTATATTCCTTATCATCAACCTTAATTATTTTATCTCCTGCTTTTAATCCTGCTATGTCTGCTGGTGAATCCTTAATTGGAGAAATAACTGTTATAAATTCATCATTTTGATTTGAAATAAAAACACCTATTCCATAAAATTTACCTGAAGTCGTCTCTGTTAGACTATTATATTCTTCCTTTGTTAAATATTCAGAATAAGGATCATTAAGTCCTGCTACAACACCTTTTAATTCACCTATTGCAAGTTCTTCATCTGTTACAGGATATAGATAATTTTCTTTTACAAATTTTTCTAAAAAATTCATCTTAGCAAACTTATCTTTACTAATTCTTCCATATCCCCAAGATGTTAAATTATAAGTTAAAATATTTGTCACTATTAAAAGTATTACTACTAATAATACATTACGTCTTTTTTTCATATTAACCTCTTTTATACATAGGATAGTGGATTTCTAGTTGCTCCATTTACTCTAACTTCAAAATGAAGATGGTTTCCAGTTGACATACCAGTAGATCCAACTAAAGATATTACATCTCCTTGATTTACTCTTTGTCCTACTCTTGCCTTTAATACAGAATTATGTCCATATACTGTTACAACATCTCCATGATCAATCATTACTACATTTCCAAGTCCACTCATTGATCTAGACATTATTACAGTTCCTGCTTTTGCAGCTCTTACAGGAGTTCCATTTGGTGCTGGAATATCAATACCTGCATGGAATTTATTTTGCTTAAGTATTGGATGACTTCTATTTCCATATTGAGATGATATTCTATTATATCCTGGAAGTGGCCAAGCCATTGAAGCATTAGAATTAACTCTTGGTCTTATATTATTTGTTGCTGAGACATTTTTTGCTCTTGCATTTCTTTCTCTTTCAAGTCTTTCTCTTTCAGCTTGTGCTTCTTTATTTTTTGCATTTCTTATCTCACCTTGAAGTCTTACTATTTCTGAATCAATATTACTCCAGTAACTTTCAGCCTTTTCATACTCTTTTCTATATAGCTCTACATCAGCTTCAAGACTTTGCATATATGCACTTTTCTTATTATTAACTGCAACTAAGCTATTCTTTTGAGATACAAGTTTTGATTTATTTATTTCAACATTTCTCTTATCTTCTTCTAATTGTTTTTTAGCTTCTTTTATTGTATTTACTTGAGTTGTAATATAATCAACTAATTTTTTGTCAGACTCTGCAATAGTTGTAATAGTTTGATTATTCTTAATTAAAGCTTCCATATCCTTTGAATTAAGTAAAACCTCAACATAGCTTACTCGCCCATCCATATACATTGCCTTAACTCTTTGACCAAAAAGTTCTTCTTTTTCCTTTAAATTTGCTTCAGACTCTTCAAGTTCTCTTTGAGTTGTTTCAATTCTATCATTAAGTACTGCGATCTCACTCTCAAGAGTTGATATTTCGCCTTCCACACCAACAATTTGGCTATCTAGTACATCTATTTCCTTTTGAACAGATGAAACTTTTCCCTGTGTTTTAGTTACATTATCTTTTTTACTTTTTACATCTTGAGATACTTGCTCTTTCTCTTTTATTTTTTGTTGTCTCTTTTTTTCTAAGTCCTTACTTGAAGCATAAGTAACTTGAGAAAAAATAAGAACAGAACAAAGTGCCAAAAGAGAAGCTCTGCACTTTCTCATATCTTCACCTCTAAACATCTAAAAATCTCTTTGTAGATACTAATGAACCTAAATATCCAATTCCAATACCAATACATGCAAATATAATTGAAATATTTGTCTTAATTACATCAGGAGATGTAATATTCATTCCAAAAATATTTTGGAACTGTTCATTCGCCTTTTCAAATACAAAGGAATATCCATAATAGACTACAAAAGTTGCAATAATTGCACCAATTATTCCAAATACAATTCCCTCAAGTAGAAATGGACCTCTAATATATGCATTTGTAGCTCCAATATATTTCATTATATTTATTTCACGTCTTCTATTTGCAACTGTAATTTTAATAGTGTTATTTATAATTAAAATTGAAACAAATAATAATATTATTACTATTGCAAAACCAACATACTTTATTCCCTTTTCAAAAATTATCATCTTAGAAATCAAATCATAATGATAATCAACTCTTTCAATTTCATCTTTATCCTTATATCCATCGGCAAAATCCTTAGTATAAGATAAATCCTTTAAAGAAATTGTAAGAGAAGCAGGAAGAGTATTTTCCTCAATTACATCTAAAATATAAGCCTTATCTCCAAAATTTTCTTTAAATTCATTTAAAGCATCATCTTTAGATGTGTATTTTACATCCTTAACTCTATCATCCTTTGAAATATCTGCTATAAGATTATTTACATTTTGTGGCTTAGTTTCATCTTTAAGATAAATAACAACCTTATCAAGCTCATTTCCAAGTTGATAAACAGAAGTATTAATATTTATTACTAAAAGAAGTACAAATCCAAATAAACTAAGCATTGCAGCAATAGAAATTATAGAAGCAAATCCCATTGCCTTATTTCTCCATAAATTTTTAAAAGTTTCTTTTAGTAAATTCAGTGACTGTCTAATCTTCTTCATAGTAGCCACCTCTTTTTATATCCTTTATTATCTTTCCATCAGACAAAGTAATAACATGTCTTTGCATCTTATCTACTATATCAACAGCATGTGTTGCCATTACAATAGTAGTTCCTCTTTCATTTATCTTTATAAGTGTTTTCATTATTTCCCAAGCTGTATCTTGATCTAGATTTCCTGTTGGTTCATCACATAAAAGAATAGGGGCTTTATTTACAATTGCCCTTGCAATAGAAACTCTTTGTGACTCACCACCAGATAACTCCTCTGGATAGCAGTTCTTTTTGTCTAATAAACCTACTATATCTAAAGTTTCTTCAACTGATTTTTTTATTTCTTTTTTACTTTCCCCTTGAATTTCAAGAGCATAAGCAACATTTTCAAAAACAGTTTTTTTATTTAACAATCTATGATCTTGAAATACAACTGAAATATCACGTCTAAGTTCTGGTATCTTTCTCTTTGGCAATTTTGTAATATCAACATCGTCTATTAAAATTTTTCCTCTTGTAACATCTTCTTCCCTAATTAAAAGTTTAATCATCGTAGACTTACCAGCCCCAGAAGATCCAACAAGAAAAAGAAAATCTCCATTTTCAACCTCAAAGTTAATATTAGAAAGTGCTAAAGAGCCATTTCGATACTCTTTAAATACATTTTCAAAAATTATCATAGTTTTCCTTTCTTATGAAGAAATATTTTACTTATCTATTATATTACAAATTGGTAACAAATTTCCACCTTTTTGCAAAAAGAATTAAGATTAAGCAATTTTTTCTTAGTTTCTTAAGTTTTTCCTTTTATAATCAAAATTATATGGTTATAATGTTATTGCAGGAAATTCATAGAAGTTTCCAAAAAGAAAATTACTTTTAACCCCATTGCTATTATTAAGGATGGTGAATAATGGGTAAAAAAGAATTAAGAGATGAAATATTAAAAAGAAGAAATTTATTAAGCTATGAAGAGGTGCAAGTTTGTTCAAATCTTATTGAAGAAAATTTGTATAGTCTTGAGCTGTTTAAAAATGCTAATAATATATTTATCTTTGTAAGTTATAATAAAGAGGTAAATACACATAATATTATTAAAAACTCTCTTAAATTAAATAAGGAAGTTTATGTTCCAGTTGTAGATCCTAAAACAAAGACAATGAAAGCATCAAGATTAAGAGATTTCTCTAATCTTAAAGAGAATTATATGAAAATCTTAGAACCATCATCTGAATATCTTGATTTTATAGATCCTGATATTATAGATCTTGCCATTGTTCCTGGTCTTTTATTTAATAAAGAAGGATATAGAATTGGTTATGGTGGAGGATTTTATGATAAATTCTTTAAAAGCTTAAAAAGAGATATTAAAAAGCTAGGTATTGGATATGATTTTCAGTTTACTACAGGCAATACTTGGCAAGAAAATTTTGATATCCCTGTAAATTATTTTTTGTCTGAAAAGAAATTTTATATATTGTAGGAGGAAAAAATGGAAAGATATATTGGTACAGTTGTAAGAGGTATTAGAACACCTATAGTTAAAAGTGGTGACGACCTTGTTGACATTGTTTGTGACTCAATGATAAAAGCTGTTGAATCAGAAAATATTCAAATGAGAGATAAAGACGTTGTTGCAGTAACTGAGTCTTTAGTAGCAAGAAGTCAAGGAAATTACGCAACTGTGGATCAAATTGCAGAAGATGTTAGAAATAAATATGATGGAGAAATTGGTCTTGTATTTCCAATTTTAAGTAGAAATAGATTTTCTATTGTTCTTAAAGGTATTGCTAACAGTGGTAGAAAACTTCACATACTTCTGTCATATCCTTCTGATGAAGTGGGAAATCACCTTATGGATGAAAAACTACTTTATGAAAAGAAGATTAATCCATTTACTGATGTTTTAGAAGAAAGTGATTATAGAAGAATCTTTGGAGAAGAAGTAAAACACGAATTCACAGGAATTGACTATGTATCTCTATACAAAGAAATTGCTGGAAATTGTGAAATACATTTTTCAAATGATCCTAAATCTATTCTTAAATACACAAAAGATGTGTTAGTTTGTTCAATTCATACAAGAGATATGATAAAACAAGAACTTATCGATTCAGGTGCAGAAAAAGTTTATGGCCTTGATGATATTTTAAATGAATCTGTTAATGGTTCAGGATATAATCCGGATTTTGGTCTACTTGGCTCAAACCTTGCTAGTGATGATAGTGTTAAACTATTCCCAAGAGATGGAGCTGAATTTGTAACAGCTGTTCAAAAGAAACTTTGTGACTATTCAAATAAACAAATTGAAGTTATGATTTATGGAGATGGAGCTTTTAAAGATCCCGTTGGAAAAATTTGGGAACTTGCAGATCCAGTAGTTTCACCAGCTCATACAGAAGGACTTGCTGGAACTCCAAATGAACTTAAAATAAAATATATTGCAGATACAGAACTAAAAGATTTATCTAAAGAAGAAAGAGAAGAGATAATTCGTGAAAAAATTTCTAACAAAGATGAAAATCTAGTTGGAACAGCAGAAACACTTGGAACAACTCCAAGAAGAATTACTGATCTTTTAGGATCACTTTGTGATTTAACTTCAGGTTCTGGAGACAAAGGTACTCCTGTAGTTTATGTTCAAGGATACTTTGATAACTACGCAACAAAATAATTATTTAAAGCACTGATTAATCAGTGCTTTTTTTTATTCATTTACTTTATATATTTAATGTAATATAATTGATTAAAGTTTAGGAATACAATTTCCTATCTTTTAGTAGTTAGGCTTTAAGAGTTTACATACTATTAAAGCAGCCCACTTTAAAGTGGGCTTTTTTTTTATAAAAAAATACATCTAGAAAACTAGATGTATTTTAAATTAATATTAAATTTCATTTAAAGCTTTTTTTACATTTTCAGCAGTAATTCCAAAATAATTAAATATTTCTGATCCTGGACCTGATGCTCCAAATTCATCAATTGAAATAACTTTTCCTTCTTCTGTTGCATATTTATGCCATCCAAAAGATGTAGCAGCTTCTACAACAAGTCTTCTTTTAATATTTCTTGGAAGTACTCTTTCTCTATAATCAACACTTTGTGCTTCAAATAGTTCTCTTGAAGGCATTGAAATTACACGAGTGTTTTTATCATCTTTTGCAGCTTCTATTGCAATACTAACTTCAGAACCTGTTGCAATAATAATCTTCTTAAGTTCTTCGTCTTCTTTTTTAACAATATAAGCTCCCTTTGCAGCTTCAAGTGATGAAGTTGAAAGATTTGGAAGAGTTTGTCTTGATAATATTAAACAAACTGGTGTTGATTTTGAACTCATAGCAACTTTCCAACCTACTGCAGCTTCAAAAGCATCTGCTGGTCTATATACAATATTATTTGGAATAGATCTAAGCATTGCAAGTTGTTCTATTGGCTCATGAGTTGGTCCATCTTCTCCTACTCCTATTGAGTCATGAGTAAAGATAAACACAGGTGCTATTTGTTGAAGAGCTGAAAGTCTTATTGCAGGCTTCATATAGTCTGAGAATACTAAGAATGTTGCTCCATAGGATTTAAGTCCTCCATGAAGCATAATACCATTTACAATAGCTCCCATTGCATGTTCTCTTATTCCAAAGTTGATATTTTTTCCAACTGGATTAATAGCACTAAAATTAGTTGAATTTTTCATATTTGATTTATTTGATGGTGCAAGATCTGCTGAACCACCAAAGAAAGATTCAAACTTATCAGCAACTCTATTTAAAGCTTCTCCAGATGATGCTCTTGTTGCTAAATCTTTTTCAAATTCATAAAATTCTTTATCTTCTAAGAAAGATAAATCCCAATCTTCATTAAAAGCCTTAATTAATTTTTCATAATCTTCTTTATATTTTTCAGAATAGATTTTTTCTACTCTTTTTTGTTTTTCATATTCAAATTCTAAATCTTTTTTAATTTCTTCAAAATATTCACGAACCTCTTCTGGCACATAAAAATCTTTATCTTCTGGGAAGTTGAAATATTTTTTAGTTTCTATAACTCCATCTTCTCCTAATGGCTCACCATGTGCTTTTGCAAGTCCAACTCTTGGTGATCCATATCCAATTTTTGTTTTTACTTCAATTATTGCAGGATGAGTTTTATCTTCTTTAGCAAGTTTAATTGCCTCTTCTAATTCAGAGATATTATTTCCATCTTCTACAGTTATTGTTTGCCATCCAAGAGCAGAATATCTATTAAGTACATTCTCTCTAAATGCAAGATCAGTTGATCCTTCAATAGTAATTTTATTTGAATCATAAAGTACTATTAATTTTCCAAGTTCTAATGTTCCTGCAAGTGATGAAGCTTCATTGGATATTCCTTCCATTAAGTCTCCATCTCCACATACTACATAAGTGTTGTGATCTATTATTTCTATGTCTTTATTATATATTGCTCCAAGGTGTTTTTCTGCCATAGCCATACCTACAGCCATTGAGATACCTTGTCCAAGTGGGCCAGTTGTACATTCTACTCCAGTAGTATGTCTAAATTCTGGATGTCCTGGTGTCATAGATCCTAGTTGTCTAAATTCTTTTAGATCATCAATACTAAGTCCATATCCAAATAAATGTAATAGTGAATATAAAAGTGCAGATCCATGTCCTGCAGATAATACAAATCTATCTCTATTAATCCATTTAGGATCATTTGGGTTGTGTTTCATACCTTTCCATACTGTATAAGCAGCAGGTGCAGCTCCTAGTGGTAATCCTGGATGTCCTGAGTTTGCCTTTTGAATTTGATCAATACTTAATAATCTTATGGTGTTTATACATTGTTCATCAATTTTCAATTTTATCCCCCTCACTTTACGGAATTCTTATCTACTATTATTGCAATTAAAAATTTGGGAATAGCTAGTTGCCTTTTTATTCTAGATGGATTTGTAATTAATCTATAAAACCATTCTAAGTTTAACTTTATAAAAATTTCTGGAGCTCTTTTCATATCTCCTGATAGAATATCTATTACCCCACCATTTCCTATAATTAGCTTAGAATCAAGTTTTTCAGCGTTTTCATTAATCCATATCTCTTGTTTGGGAAATCCCAGCCCCAAAAAGATTATATCAGGTTTTAAACTATTTATCTCATTTATTACAACTTTTTCTTCTTCATGATCCTTCATTCCAAGATGAATACCCTTGAAATATCCATCATGATGGCCTATTACATTTAAATTAGGATGGTCTTTTTTTAAATTTTCAGAAGCTCTTTTTGCAACTCCAGGTTTTGCACCTAAAAGATAAATTGAATATCCTTCTTTTTCTGCAATATCTATAAGTTTCATAGAAATATCAAAACCAGTTACCCTTTCCTTAAGAGGTTTCTTCCTCATTTTAGAACCATAGATTAAACCAATTCCATCAGCTATAACTAAATCTCCTGAATTAATTATATCCTTTATTTCATTATTGTCCCTTGCATCCATTACAATTTCTGTATTTGGAGTAAAGATTTTTTTAATTTTTCCATCTTCTTTTAAAAAACCTTTTACAATTTCTGTTGCCTCTTTAAAATCTATATTAAATATATCTACACCAAATATACTTACCTTTTCCATACTTCACCTCTTTAATACTTCAATTACAGCCTCATTATGCTTATCAGTTAAACTATAAAATCTCTTTAAATGAGTATTAGTTTCTTCCATAAGCATATCTAAATTTTCAACTGCATTAATTATTTCCTTAGCAACATCATCTGAGTTAAAATCCTCAACATAGTGATTTTGAATTCTATTTAATTCCTTCATCAAACCATCAATCTTCGGATCATAGGAAATTCCTATGGGATATGCACCCATAAGTGTTGCAAAAATTAATCCATGTAGTCTCATTGAAAGCATAATATCCATATTTCCAACAAGTGACAAATATCTCTCTATATGAAGATATTCTTTAACTAAATAAATATTATCATACTTTTTCTTTAACTTATTATAAATCTCAGTTTCAATATCTAAATCTACATGATAAAAAAATGGAATTAAAATAATATTCACATCTTCTTTTTCTTTTATTTTTTCTACAGTTTTTATTATTTCTTCCACTGTTCTTTTTCTATATCCCTTCCAATTTATAATTGTAAGAGCTATATTTTTTTTATTTTTATCTATACCTAGTTTTTCAAGCAGTTCTTTTCCATCTTCTAAAGAAGGTTTATTTATTCCAAAGACAGTATCTGTTGTAACAAGAATATCTCTATTAATTCCCATATCACTTAAATATCTTTTAGACTGATTGTCCCGTACATTAATAAAATCAACTTTATTTAAAATTCTTTTAGTTAAAATCCTATTAAACTTAAGACTTATTGGTCCAATACCTTGAGAATATATAAAGGTCTTTTTCTTAAAAAATAATGCCAGTTTTAAAATAGCAAGATAATATAAAATCGACTTTTTACTTGTTACATCTTGAAGAAGTGATCCACCACCAGAAACTAGCATATCACAGTCCCTAATGGCAGAAATAATATCACTAATCTTCGATCTATTAACAGACTCAACATTGTATT
This sequence comes from Peptoniphilus stercorisuis, assembly GCF_017874395.1. GTDB lineage: Bacteria > Bacillota > Clostridia > Tissierellales > Peptoniphilaceae > Anaerosphaera > Anaerosphaera stercorisuis. The sequence goes on from NZ_JAGGLJ010000016.1 coordinate 37,675, forward strand.
TTGCCATAGTCCAGTCAGGATTTTTTGAAAGAACTACAATATCAATATTTGAAGATTTTTTTCTTATTCCGTCAATAAGACCTTTTAAAATTGCTTCATCACCTATATTATTGTATCCAAAATATCCTGAAACTAGGATTTTATAGCGCTTTTGCAATGTATTTGTCATACCCTTTCATTATTATTTGAGCAATTACAATTAAAATTAAACCTAAAATTGTAGCTCCAACAAATTCAATTAATATTCTTGAAAAACTAATATTTAGTGGAGTTCTAATATGAGAAAAAGTATTTACAATATCAGCTTGTCCAATAGCTGTAAACATTGTAAGAAGTAATATTAAAAATTCTCCACGTTTTTTATATCCTAAATATATTAATAAAAATACTGCAGGATATCCAATAAATATTGCCTTAGTTCTAGGTCTTGCAGGAAGAATATTTTCTAGCATATTTCTAAATAAAAGTTCTATACTTGGTACCTTAGCACTAGTATTTCCACCTCTTAAAATAAATAATGCAAGAATAACTAAAACAAGTGCTCCAAGTCCTGCTTGCCAAAAAGTAACACTTTGATTTAGAGCCTTAGTCAATTCCTTTACCTCAAGTCTTGGCTTTGTAATATCTTCTCTATAAAAACCTACATAGGCCATAAATATAAATATAGATAAAAGTATTGGCAATAATTGAGAAATCTTAACACCTCTAAATATTGTAAGCTCCATTAAATAATTAGTACCACTCATAAATGAAATTTCCATTAAAGCACCAATCATAGACACTATAATTGCAGCTAAAAGAGTAAGAGTACTGTGAATAAATATCTTAGATAACTTCATAGGTCTTTTTGACTTTCTAGCATTGTTAAAATTCTCCATAATAATACATACTGCAAGAGATGGATAAGCTACAATTGCAGCTAAATTAAACAATACATTTCCAAGATCTTCCTTCTTTCCAAGTAAGAAGAACATTGCACTTAATAATGCCCCTATTACAAAGAAAACTGATTGAAGTTTTATTCCTATTCCAAATACAAGTCCTAAAAGAATAACAGAAGCTGCAGTAGTACCAAGTGCAACTGGAAATTTCATCTTATTATTTACTTCCCAATTTCCCATTGGATTTGCATTTCCATCTTCATATCCCTTTTCTACAAGTCTTTCATTTAAATCTCCTAAAACTTTTCCATATACACTAGCTTCTGGAATCATTTTATTATTTTTAATAAATGGTTTTAAAAATACAACAGAAATATTTCTTTCTGAAATAGCTCTATAATAAACATTAGTAAGCTCTTCTCCATTGTGATGTCCTGGAATTTTATAATCAAATTCATTTTGGATATAATCCCAAGTTGTAAATACTCTTACTTTTTTTACATCATCTTTTTTTATTACAGAATTTATTCCATCTAAATCTAAATGACCTCTTTGATTAGATGCTTCAACCATTCCCATAGCTAGATTTCTACTATTAATTTCCTTTATAAAATCACTTTGAATATTTTCATCATCTTCAGTGTTTTTATAAAATTCTTTTCCTGAAAAAACTATATAATTTTGATTCTTTGAATATTTATCAACAGATTCTAAAAATCTATTCATAGAATATCTTGTATCTTGATAATCTTCAGTAAAAGTAGGTCTTAAATTAATTTGAATATTTTCAATATCTTTTATATTGTTAATTTTTTCCTCTTCAAAACCAAGTCCAATATACTCAAGTACAGATCCAGTAAAACCGTCATCTCCAACTCTTTGACCTAAAATATTTAAAGCATCAGATTTATAAAGTACAATATCTTCAAAATTTCCTTTAATCTTAATTTGATTTTTTGAAATTTCTTCAATTTCTCTTTTTTCTTTTAGAGAATTAAGTCCTTCTTTAATAAAATCTAAATCTTCAGCATTTCCCTCAACTATTAAATCAATTCCATCATTATAAGTTTTAATATTTTTTGTTGGATCTTTTTTCATTGAATTAATACTAGATTCATTTATCATTACAGTAGTTATGCCATTTTCTGATAATTCCTTAAAATAATCCTTAGGATTTTTGCCCAAACTAAAACCCATTCTTACAAAATCATCATAATCAGCACAAATTTCATAGTTTTTATAAACTTTCTCAGCTTTAAGTCTTCCATTTACAAAATAAAAGGAAGAAATAATTGATAAAAGTATAAAAACTGCAAATATTTTGTTTTTATAGTTTTTTAACATTTTATCTCCTTTAGTCTTTTTTTACTCTATAAGTATAACAATCATTATACTATGAAAATATAGAATTTTACATATAAAAATAGGCTTTAGATTTAATCTAAAGCCTATAAGTATGTATATTATCCAATTACTTAAGATGTAGGCTGACTTTAATAGCATTGTCTATATCAGTCATTATACCATCACCAAATTTGCCTATTTTCTCTCTCAACCTTTTTTTATCTATGGTCCTTATTTGCTCTAATAATATTACAGAATTCTTTGGAAGCGGAACACTTTTTGATTCCACATTCACATGTGTAGGCAACTTTGCCTTATTTAGTTGAGATGTAATAGCAGCAACTATAATAGTTGGTGAATACTTATTACCAACATCATTTTGAATAACAACAACAGGTCTTACACCACCTTGTTCAGAACCTATAACAGGCGACAAGTCGGCGTAAAATATATCTCCTCTCTTAATTAACATAATATCGCACCTTATATAATATTAAGTAGTTTCAAATTCATCTTTTATACATTCTGAAACTGCCTTGTAAATATTTCTAATAATATCTGAAGCAATTAAAGCTTCTTCACCTACAGCTTCTTTTGCTAAGTCACCAGCACGACCATGTAAATAAGAACCATAACAAGTTGCATTAAATATGTCTATGTTTTGTCCCAGAAGTGAAGCAATTATACCAGTTAAAACATCTCCAGATCCTGCAGTTGCCATTCCTGGATTGCCACTTCTATTTATATATACCCTTTTACCGTCAGTAACAACTGTATTATTACCCTTTAATAAAAGAACACATTTATATTTTAGCGCAAAGCTCTTAGCAAGTTTAATTCTATTAATTTGTATTTCATCTATACTATACCCATATAATCTAGAAAACTCTGAATTATGTGGAGTTAATATTGTAGTATAGGGCTTTCTTTTTTCAAGTAATTTCATATTTTTTGATAAATTAGTAATTCCATCTGCATCAATTACAATATTTTTATTTATCTTAAGCACACTATCAAGTATTTTCTCTTCATTACTTGATAGTCCCATTCCAGGTCCAATTGCAATTGAGTCCATTTTTTCTAGAAAATCATTCATATTATTTAAATTATCAAAAGATTTAGCTATAACTTCAATATATTTAATACTCATAATATCCATTATATCCTCAGGAACAATATTATATACAAGTCCTGATCCTGTTCTCATTGCAGCATTAGAAGATAAATAGGCAGATCCAGTCATTCCCTTTTTACCTGCTATAATTGCAACTTTTCCAAAATCTCCCTTATGAGCATTTTTATTTCTTTTATTTAAAAACTTAAATTCACTATCATTTAATTTTTCTCTAAAATTTGATACAGCTATGGCATACTCCCTTTCATGAGATATACTTAAATCAAATACATTGTCAAAAACAATGGCATATGGAGCATTGTTTTTATGGTATATTTTTATATCTTTAAAAGATAATTTAGATATTCCAGTTTTCATTGATTTAGAAACTGCTTCCTTTGCAGCATAAAGTCCTGATATTGTCTCTATATTATAATTTTTTCCTTTTATGTATAAAATTTCTTCATCATTAAAAATTTTAAATAAAAACTTTTCATTAAACTTCTCATAGACTTTTTTTATTCTGCTAACTTTTACAATATCTACCCCAAGCATATAATCACCTAATCTTTTATCTTAAAAGTATTAAACATAATTTTTATATTATACCATATATAATTATAGAGTATAATTCTAATTAATAGTTAAATAAATCTCTAATATATTTTTAATTTTTTATTACAATTATAACTTTCAATATAGTTTGACAAATCACACAAACTATTGTACTATATCTTTAAATTCATACATAGACATTGATGATATCAAGTAGGACTATTTTGAAATAGATAGTTTGAAATTACAATATCTAAGTCTTAGGTAACTGTGCTTAAACAGTAAGAGGCTACGGCGAAGAAAGGTGGTAACACGAATGCGTCCTTTCGTATGCGCGTAGTATTTTTTATTTTTAGGAGGATATATGGAAAAGAAAAATGTATTAGATATTCTTGAAGAAAGAGGATATATTGATCAAGTAACACATAGAGATGAGTTAAAGGAACTTCTTGGAAGCGAACCTGTAACTTTTTATATTGGATTTGATGCTACTGCTGATTCACTTACACTAGGACACTTTTTAACAGTTATGGCTATGATGCATATGCAAAAAGCTGGACATAGACCTATTGCACTTCTTGGTGGTGGAACTACAATGATTGGTGATCCATCTGGCAGAAATGATATGAGAAAAGTAATGACTAAAGAATTTATTGAACACAATGCAAAATGTTTCAAAAATCAACTTTCTAACTTCTTAGATTTCGGTGAAGGAAAAGCAAGATTTGTAAATAATGCAGATTGGCTTCTTAACCTTAATTATCTAGACTTTATGAGAACAGTTGGTACACATTTTACAGTAAATAAAATGCTTTCTTATGATTCATACAAAAACAGACTTGAAGATGGACTTACATTCTTTGAATTTGGATATATGCCACTTCAATCCTATGACTTCCTACATTTATATAGAGAATATGATTGTAGACTTCAACTTGGAGGATCAGATCAATGGTCTAATATGATTGGTGGATTTGAACTTGTTAGAAAAGTAGAACAAGCTAAAGTATATGCAATGACATTTAGTCTTCTTACAACTGCAGATGGAATTAAAATGGGTAAAACTGCAAAAGGAGCTATATGGTTAGACGAAAAGAAAACTCCACCATATGAAATGTATCAATATTTAAGAAATGTTGATGATAGAGATGTTATTAAATTTATGAAACTTCTAACATTTGTTCCAATGGAAGAAATTAGAGAATATGAAAAATTAGAAGGATCAAGTATTAATAAGGCTAAAGAAAGACTTGCTTATGAAGTAGTTAAAACAGTTCATGGAGAAGATGAAGCAAACAAAGCTCAAGAAGCTGCAAAAGCACTATTTACAACAGGAGCAGATTCAGATAATATTCCTACAACTGAATTTGACAAAGAAGAATTTAAAGAAGGAAAAAATCTAATTGAACTTATGAAAGAACTTTCTTTAATTAAATCAAACTCTGAAGGTAGAAGACTTATTGAACAAAATGGTATTTCTATTGATGGAGAAAAAGTTAATGATGTAAATGCAGTAATTACAGAAGATAACTTTAAAGATGATAAAATCCTAATTAAAAAAGGTAAAAAAGTATATCATCAAGTTAAATTTAAATAAACTAAAAAGAGGTCCTAGGATACTATGCCCTGTCAAGTACACATCAAATAAAATATTATAGATATTTTAATTTGTATTCTAAGGGAGATAAGTATCCTAAGGCTTTTTGAATA
>NZ_JAGGLJ010000017.1 GCF_017874395.1 Peptoniphilus stercorisuis
TGCGGGAAAGAGGACTTGAACCCCCACTCCAATGGAACTAGATCCTAAGTCTAGCGCGTCTGCCAATTCCGCCACTCCCGCATGGAACATTAATATTATATGTTTTTTTTATTCATTTGTAAAGAGTTTTTTAAAAATTAATTTAAAAAATATTCTGGTGCGGGAAAGAGGACTTGAACCCCCACTCCAATGGAACTAGATCCTAAGTCTAGCGCGTCTGCCAATTCCGCCACTCCCGCATGGAACATTAATAATTATAAGTTTTTTTTGTTCATTTGTAAAGAGTTTTTTTGAAAAAAGTTGAAATTTTTTAATAGTTACAACTTTATTACATAGGGCAAATACTATTTACAAAAGTGCTCTAGATTGCTAAACTTAAAAGGGTGTAGGAGGAATAATAATGAAAAAAGCACTTAGATTTTCAGTTGTATTTATTCTTGCCATATTAATTTTAGTATATATAAGTGGAATTTATATATTTGGTAGAGTATTTCTTCCAAATACCTATGTAAATGACTTAGATGTAAGTCTTACTAAGACAAGTGATTTACATAAAACATATAATAATTCTTATAAAAATTTCGAGCTAGAGATTATAAAAAGAGATGGTTCAGAAAAAATAAAGTCATCTAGTTTTGATTATAAAGATGAATTAGATGAAAAATCATATGTTGAGCAAAATCCATTTTATTGGTTTGTGTCTTTTCTAGTTCCTAAACATTATAATTTAGAACACAATATAAGTATTGATAAGGATAAATTTAATAATGTTATAGAGAATTTAGAACTTTGGAAAGATGAAGTAATAGAGCCACAAGATGCTAAAATAGTATACAAAAATAATAAGTTTGAAATTGAAGAAGAAATAAAAGGTAATAAATTAAACAAAGAGAAGTTAGTTGAGAAGATACTTGATTATATTGATGAGTCTAAGAAAAAATTAAACTTAGAAGAGGAAGAAATTTATTATAGTCCTGTTTTAACATCTAAAGATCCTGAAATTATAGAAAAAGCTAAAAGGATGAATGAATTGAATTCTTTTACTATAACTTATGATTTTGATGATAGAAAAGAAGTCCTTCAAAATGAGGAACTTTTAAGTTTATATATGGAAAATGAAAATAAAGATTTAGTTCCAAATATAGAAAAAGCTAGGGAATATATATTATCTTTATCAAAAAAATACGATACTTTTAAGAAAACTAGAACTTTTCAAACAACAGATAAGGGAATTGCAGAAATTCAAGGTGGAATTTATGGTTGGAGTACTGATATAGAAAAAAGTACAGAGGAACTTGTAAAGGCTCTTGAAGGGACTAAAACAGTAGAGATAAAACCACAATATAAATTAGATGCACAGTCTAGAAAAGTAAATGATATAGGGAATTCCTATGTTGAAATAGATATTGCAAGACAACATATGTGGATATATAGAGATGGGAATTTAGTACTTGAAACAGATATAGTAACAGGAAATCCAAATAAGGGAAATGGAACACCAACAGGAGTTGGGAAAATTTGGTCAAGGGAAAGAGATAGATATTTATCAGGTGAGGGATATAAATCTCATGTAAATTATTGGTTGCCATTTAATTGGTCAGGATGTGGAATACATGATTCTTCATGGAGATCTGATTATGGTAAAAATATATATTTATCAAGGGGATCTCATGGTTGTGTAAATACACCTCCTTCATTAATGCCAAAATTTTATGAAAATACTTTCCATGGAATGCCAGTTGTAGTATATGATTCAAATACGCAGATAATATCTAGTGAAAATAAGTAGGAATATTCCTGCTTATTTTTCTTTTATGTAGGAATTTTAATAAAATGCACTAATTATATGTAAATTCGAAAAAATGTTTGCATTTAAATTAACAATATGATAATATCTATTTAGAAAAAAATATAAATAAATATCTTCAGGGCGAGGTGAGAATCCTTGACCGGTGGTATAGCCCACGAGTCTATTTTAGACATGAACTGGTTAAATTCCAGTGCCGACAGTATAGTCTGGATGAAAGAAGGTTGCGATTTGTTTAGACGCAATTTTTGCCCCGAAGTAGGGCATTTTTTTATGCCCCAAAAAGTCTTTGGGAGGATTGTTTATGAATAAAGTAAATAGTAGAAATAATTCAAATGTCAGAGTTATGACAAAAGTTGGAATGCTTGGAGCAATAGCATTTATATTGATGTATTTTCAATTTCCATTAGCATTTATAGCTCCTTCATTTATGCAAGTTGATATTGCAGATTTACCTGTTTTAATAGGATCTTTTGCATTAGGACCAATTCCTGCAATATTAATTTCAGCAATAAAAAATATACTACATTTAGCTATAAAGGGAACATCAACAGGTGGTGTAGGTGAACTTTCAAACTTTATAGTAAGTAGTGTTTTTGCAGTTACAGCAGGAATTATATATAAGAAAAAAAGAACATTTAAAGGAGCAATTGTAGGGCTATTTATAGGAACTATTGTAATGACAATTACTGCTTTAATTTCAAATTACTTTTTTATATTTCCACTTTATGCAAAATTAATGCCAATGGAGGCAATAATTAATGCAGGTGCAGCAATAACAAGTAGAATTACTGATTTATGGAGTTTAATGATATATTCTGTACTTCCTTTTAATTTATTAAAGGGTTTTATAACATCAGTAGTGACTATATTAATATATAAGAGAGTAAGTCCAATATTTAAAAATTAAAAATTGTTTATTATAAAAGCTGTCTTTTGGCAGCTTTTTTCTTTTATGTAATTATAAAAACTTTATTTGGGTATTTAATTACTAATGAAGTATTATGACTTTGTAAATTATTATAGATTATATAGATATATTAAAAAGGAAGATGTAGTAGATATTTATGTTAGAGAAAGGAAATTTTTATATTGATATAATTAAAAATATTATATAGTTAAATAAATTGTTTTTTATAGATAAAAAATAGTTTTATTTTAAGAGGGGTTTTATGCTAAAAACTAGGAAAAATAGTGTTTTATCTATTGTTATAGTTTTTTTTCTTATAATAAATTATTTTTTATTACACTTTTCTTTTAAGGAAAAAAATGTTATTACAAATTACATAATGGAATATTATAATGAACTTTTAGATGAGAAACAGAATATTTCAAGTAGTTATACTAACTTTAATAAATATTATCTAGATAAATATGAGGAATATTTAACTAAGGATTTAGAGGAGAAGTTAATAGAAAGTGGAGAGATGCCAAATATTGATTTATTAAATTATGGAAGAGAAAATAAGATTAAGTCAATTGATTTAAATAATATAATATTTATCAAAAGAGATAAAAATATTTATGAGGTCAAATATGATTTAGTTTTAAAAGATAATGAAAAGAAGATAAAACTAATTAATAAAGAAGAAATTTATTATTTAAAAAAAGAAAATAATAAGTTTAAAATAGATTATATTAAGAAATTATAAGAGTAGATATCTACTCTTTTTTCTTTTTAATTATGCTAAAATTGAAGTTGGAGGTTGATATGGAAAGAAAAAAATCAATATTTTTAAAAATTGTAATAGTATTACTTATTGTATTAAATGTATTTTGGTATTTTAAATCTCAAGAGGATACTAGTTTTATTGAGGATTATTTAAATATGTATTATTCTCAAGTAACTTTTAAGGAAGATACATTATTAGAGCTTCAAGAAGAAATATCTGATTCTCAGTTTAATGAGGATAGTAGTGAGACTAAGTTTTCAATATATCAAAAACAATATAGTAAATTTTTAACGAATAAACTTTTAAATGATTTTTCAAATCATGGACAAATTCCAAATTTTGATTTAATTAATTATGGTATTAAAAATAATATTAATGATTTTAATATTAAAGATTTAAGTATTAAGAAAAAAGAGGGAAGTATTTATAGTATTAAATATAATTTAGTAATAATTAATGATAAAGAAGATGAAAAGATTCTAAATTATAATCAAATTTATAAACTTAAAAAAGAGCAAGGTATTTTAAAAATAGATTATATTGGTGAGGAAGTTGGAAATAAGTAATAAAAAAAAGAGTAGATTATCTACTCTTTTTTTATTCTAAATTAATTATTCAGCGTCTTCTTCAGTTTCTTCTACTGTAGGAACTGCTGCTGCATCAACATCAGCAACTTCTTCTTCTTCAATTTCTTGAACTTCTTGTAGAGTTGCTACAGCTTCATCAAGTTCGATAAAGATTTCGATTTTGTCATTATTTGCAATATCAAGATCTTTAACTTCTTTAACATCTCCTATTTCCATGTCGCTAACATTTACCATAGCTTCACTTGGTAGGTCTATTGGAAGACATTCAACTTCAATTTCATCAATAACTTGAATTAAGTTAGATGGTTGAACTTTAATGTCGTCTTTTCCTTCAAGAACAACTGGAATAGTAACTTTTAATTTTTCGCTCATATCTACTAAGAATAGATCAAAGTGAAGAATTTGGTTTTTAAATGGATGTCTTTGAAGATCTTTAAATAGAACCATTGAAGTTTCTCCATCAACATTGATTTCAAAAATATTTGAAGTTCCCATTAATTCGTAAATTTTAACAAGATCTTTTTGAGGAACTGTTACGTTGTAAGGTTCTGAACCTTTTGAATAAACAACTCCTGGAACTAGTCCTTCTTGTCTTAATTTGTCAACTTTGTTTTTACCTACTTCTTCTCTTTTTGTAAGAGCTAATGTAATTGTATCTGCCATATTTATACCTCCAAATTTAGAATACTATTTTATAATACCTGAACCTAAACAAATATCATCTTGATAAAATACACACACTTGTCCTGGTGTGACACCTTTAAGTGGTGTTTTCAAAGTAACATGTAAATCTCCATTAGATTCTTCTGTTACTACCATATCTTCATCTTTTGCTCTGTATCTTATCTTTCCTTTACATTCTAAAGGAAAACTTGGTTTTTCTGTAATCCAAAATGGATCTTCACAGTAAAACTCATCTTTGTATAGGGCAGGGTTTTTAACGCCTTGTGCAACGATTAGTCGATTATTTTTTAAGTCTTTATCTGCAACAAAGAAAGGTTCCCCACTGCCAACTCCACCAATTCCAATGCCACGTCTTTGTCCTATGGTGTAGTGCATTAATCCTGAATGTTTTCCAAGATATTCTCCATCTACAGAATAGATATCTCCTTCTTTAGTAAAAAGAAATTGGTCTAAGAATTCATTGAAATTTCTCTCACCGATAAAGCAAATTCCAGTGGAATCTTTTTTATTAGCTGTTGCAAGATTATTTTCTTCTGCAATTCTTCTAACTTCAGACTTATCCATTTCACCAATAGGAAATAGTGTCTTAGCTAGAGCTTCTTCTTTTACACGAGATAAAAAGTAACTTTGATCTTTGTTTTGATCAAGTCCTTTTAAAAGATATGTTTTGCCATTTTCTGTTTTAGTTCTAGCATAATGGCCCATAGCAATATAGTCCGTGTCAAATTTCATGGCAAAGTCTAAAAAGGCTTTGAACTTAATTTCTGTATTGCACATAACATCGGGATTCGGTGTTCTACCTTTTTTATATTCTGATAGAAAATAAGAAAATACATTGTCTCTATATTCTTTTTCAAAATTAACAGTATAATACTTTATACCAAGTTCACCACATACTCTTACAACATCAAGATAGTCATCTGTTGCTGTACATACGCCGTCATCTTCGTCCTCATCCCAATTTTTCATAAAAACTGCAGTTACGTCATAACCTTGTTCTTTTAGTAGAAGTGCGCATACTGAAGAGTCAACTCCTCCACTCATTCCGAGTACTACGCTTTTTGACTCTGTCATAAAAATCCTCCTAACTTTCTAACCATTTTATAATTATACATTAGCTTTGTTAAAAAATCTAGTTAAAATGCCATTTTATTGCATTCTAGCCTTTAACAAGGACATAATGTAATATTATAAATAGAGTAAATTTATTAATTATACTTATATAGTTCTTAAGTATATCTTTATAAACTAAATAATTAATGCTAATATATAATAGGTGATTTTATATGAAAAGAAAAGCATTTTTCAATATATTTTTTATATTTTCTTTAATTTTTTTAATTTCTTGTAAAAAAGAGAGTGTAGAAAAGTATGATATTGAGTTTTTTAATACTTTTGATACTGTCACTCATATAATAATTTATGATAGTGATAGTAAAAGGGCAAATAAAGAATTAGAAACTATGCATAATAGATTTAATGAACTTCATAAGATATATGATAAATATAATGACTATGAAGGATTAAATAATTTAAAGACTATTAATGACAATGCAGGAATAGAGCCTGTAAAAGTAGATAAAGAACTATTTTATTTAATAGAGTATTCTCTAGATTCTTACAAAAATATTTCTAATAAAACAAATATTGCAATGGGACCTGTTGTAGATACTTGGAATAAATATAGAGAACTTTATGAAGCAGGAAAGACAAAGGAAGAAGTAGTAGAGTTATTAGGTAGTGAAATTCCAACTAAAAAAGAGTTAGATTTATCAAGACAGTACTTAAATGTTGATGATATTGTTTTAAATAAAGAAGATCAAACTGTCTATTTAAAGAAAAAAGATATGCAATTAGATGTAGGAAGTGTTGCTAAGGGTTATGCAACAGAACTTGTTGCAAAAGAAGCTGAAGAAAGAGGAGTTAAATCTGAAATTATAAGTGCAGGTGGAAATGTAAGAGCTATTGGTGGACCAATAGATAGAGATTATTATAGTGTTGCAGTTCAAAATCCCTATAAAAACTCTAAAGAAGAGAAAGACTTTTTAACAGTTTTAAAAATTAAGGGAAAATCTGTAGTGACAAGTGGAGATTATCAAAGATATTTTAAAGTAGATGATAAGAACTATTGCCATATTATTGATCCAGAAAGTTTAATGCCTGGAAATATTTACAGATCTGTTTCAGTAATTACAGAAGATTCTCTATTATGTGATTATTTATCAACATCACTTTTTCTAATGCCTTATGAAGAGGGGAGAGAGCTTGCTGATAAATTAAATGTAGATGTAATTTGGGCCTTTCCAAATGGTGAAGTAAAAGTAACTGATGGAGCAAAGAAATTAATGGTGGAACAATGAATAATAACTTTAGAGGTTTAGTATTTCATATATTAGTAATAGTATTTATGTTTTTTCTAAGTTTACTTTTAAATATTAGTGAAGTTGTTAGAAATTTTGTCTATACAAGTTTTATTTTTAAAATTATATTGACTATACTTCCAGCTTTTATATATTATAATTTGGCGAAAATAATGAGCAAAAAATCTTCAAAGAAATTTGATTTTTTAAATGGTATATTTATTGTTATAATTGGTCTTATATTGGGAATAATAGCCTTTACAGGACTTGGATTAGGAATATTTAGCAAAGAGGTATTTTCTTCTATGTGGAGATTTCCACTTGATATATTTTTATTTCCACAAATGTATATTTTAGAAATATATAATATAAGACATAATATTATTACATTTATTATTATTTTATTTATTCCAAGTATTATTTATGGTTTTAGCATTAGAAGTTCTAGAAGAAAAATAGCTAAGAGAAAAAGAATAAATAGAATGAAAGAAAGACGAATGAATAGAACGAAATAATTATTAAACTTAAGGGTATGTATATAAAGTCATTAATTATAATAATTGGGGTGAGTATATGTATAAATATAATAATGAAGAATTATATGAGGAAGCTATAAAAAGTTTTAAAGATATTGGAGTTGAGATTTCTGATATTGCAGAAATTGTCTATATGCTTCAAAAAGAATATAACGAAAATATAACTATGCAAGATTGTATTGAAAATGTTCAAGCTGTTTTTAAAAAAAGAGAAGTAATTCATGCAGTTTTAACAGGTCTTGCAATAGATCAAATGGCAAGAGAAAGAAAACTTCCAGAGCCAATTCAAAGTATTATTACAGCTGATGAGGGATTATATGGAATTGATGAAGTTCTTCCACTTGGCATTGTAAATGTCTATGGAACTATTGGTTTAACTAATTTTGGATATTTAGATAAAGAAAAAATAGGCATTATAAAAGAATTAGATGAAAGAAAATGTAAAGACAAAGAAAATTGTGATGTTCAAACCTTTGCTGATGATTTAGTAGCAGCAGTAGCAGCTGCAGCTGCTTCTAGAATAGCTCATAGTAGAATAGGTATTGAAGATTAACAAAAGCCCCTTATATATTATAGAACTTATCTATAGTTATATAAGGGGTTTTATATGTCAAAATAAATTAAATTGAATATATTCTATTGAATTCATAATTATATGATGTTAAACTTACTTAGATATACCCCTAAGACAATAAATGTGTTAAAATTATATTTAAGAAACTGAGGGAGGTATTTACTTATGAAAGTAACTATTTGTATGGGTTCTAAATGTACATTAATGGGAGCTAATTCTATTTATGATGCAGTAGAATTAATAAGAGAAAGTATTTGTGGACCAGAATCAGAACTTTGTTCTGCTGAAAATTTAGAAATTGAGTTATCTCACTGTCTAGATTACTGTAAAAATAAAGAAAGTGGTCAAGTTGCACCAGTAGTATTAATTGATGATGAAATAATATTTAAAGCAACTGCTCAAGAAGTTAGTGAAAAAATTATAAACAAACTTAAAATTTAGTATGTCGCTTGTTATAAAAAAGAAGTAGGTAATAAAAAAAGATGAAAGAAACATATGGTAATATAGTAGATTTAAGAAGAAAGGTTTTTGCTGAAGTTGCAAGAATAGCTTATAATGATTGTGATATTTCAGAGCTTGAAGATTCAAGTTATAGAATAGTACCAGGAGAAGTTGCAAAATATAGAGAAGATATCTTTAGAGAACGTGCTATTGCAGATGAAAGACTTAGACTTGCAATGGGAATGGGTGTAAGAGAAATTAGTGTTTATAAAAAGATAACAGATGGCTTTGACAAAGTAGATATTGACACAAATGCCTATGAAAAACCACTAATTAATGTAATTAAATTTGCATGTGAATCATGTCCTACTAAAGCATATTTTGTAACAAATAACTGTAGAAAATGTCTAGCGCATCCTTGTACAAATGTATGTCCTGTAAATGCCATTACAATAGGCAAAGAAGGGGCAATCATAGATGAGGAAAAATGTATTAAATGTGGTAGATGTAAAGATGCATGTCCATTTTCTGCAATTGTAAAATATGAAAGACCATGTGCATCAGTTTGTGGTGTAAATGCAATTTCATCAGATGAATATGGAAGAGCTGAAATAGATCAAGATCAATGTGTAGCATGTGGTAGATGTATAACAATATGTCCTTTTGGTGCAATAGCAGATAAGACACAAATTTTCCAATTAATAAAAGCTATTAAAGCAGGAAAAAATGTCTATGGTGCAATAGCTCCATCATATATAGGACAATTTGGTGCAAAAACATCAGCAGCTCAAGTAGTTGAGGCAATAAAATTACTTGGATTTAAAGATGTAATTGAAGTGGGACTTGGAGCAGATGTTACAACTTTACATGAAGCAAAAGAGTACTTAGAAAAAGTTCCTGGTGAAATTCCATTTATGGGAACTAGCTGTTGTTATTCATGGTCACTTATGATCAAAAACAAATTCCCGGAATTTTCTGAACAAGTATCAGATACAGGTTCTCCAATGAGATATACTGCAGAATATATTAAGAAAATTGATAAAGATGCAGTAATTGCCTTTATTGGACCATGTACATCTAAAAAACTTGAAGCATTAAATACAGAAATAAAATCAGAAGTAGACTTTGTAATAACATTTGAAGAATTAATGGGTATGTTTGTAGCTAAAGAAATTGAACCTTCTGAAATAGAAGTTACAAAAGATTTAGAAGAGTCTTCTGCATCAGGTAGAGGATATCCAGTGGCAGGTGGAGTTGCTGCTGCAGTTAAAGAAGTAGCACAAAAACTAAACCCAGAAAAAGAAATAAAAGTTCAAGGTGCAAATTCCCTTGACGAATGTATTAAAATGTTAAAAATTGCAAAAGCAGGTAAGTATGATGGATACCTACTAGAGGGCATGGCATGTCCAGGAGGATGTGTTGCAGGAGTAGGTACAATAGCATCACCAAATAGAGTTAAGGGTAGTGTTAAAAAATACATGATAGAATCAAAAGTAAAAACACCACTTGAAAACGAACTATTAGGCGATGAATTGAAGTAAGAAAAAATTAAATCTTTAAATTTATGGAAATACAGGCAAAAGCACTTGACAGTTGTTGCTGCCTGTATTAAAATGTTTAAAGTGTTTAAAAAGCCCCGGAAAAATTTTTAAATCACAGGAGGTAGTCCCAATGAAAAGCTATATGGCTAAGGCCAATGAAGTAGAAAGAAAATGGTATATTATAGATGCTGAGGGAAAAGTATTAGGAAGACTTGCAACTGAAATTGCTACAATATTAAGAGGAAAAAATAAACCAATCTATACCCCACATGTAGATACAGGTGATTTTGTAATCGTAATAAATGCAGAAAAAGTAGAACTAACAGGAAATAAATGGTCAGATAAAGTCCATGCTTACCACACTGGATATCCAGGTGGAAGAAAAGAAATTCCTTATAACCAATTAAGAGAAAAGCATCCAGAAAGACTTATTGAGTATGCTGTAAAAGGTATGCTTCCAAAGGGAAGTCTTGGAAGTCAAATGTATAGAAAATTAAATGTATATGCAGGCTCAGAGCATCCACATGATGCACAAAAACCTGAAGTATACGAATTTTAATTGGTAGGGAGGTATAAAATATGGATAAGTCACAATACAGAGGCACTGGAAGAAGAAAAACTTCAGTTGCACAAGTAAGATTACTACCAGGAAATGGTAATATCACTGTTAACGGACGTGATCTAAATGATTACTTTGATTATGAAACTTTAATTACAGTTGTTAAATCTCCCCTTGAATTAACTGATACAATGTCAAATTTTGATATAGTAGTAAAAGTAATAGGTGGAGGATTTACAGGACAAGCAGGAGCTGTTAGACATGGTATAGCTCGTGCACTTCTTGAAGTTGATCCAGAGTACAGAACTGTTCTTAAAAAAGCTGGTTTCTTAACTAGAGATCCTAGAATGAAGGAAAGAAAGAAATACGGTCTTAAGAAAGCAAGACGTGCTCCTCAATTCTCAAAGAGATAATCTGTATACTACAAAACGTTGGATTTATCCAACGTTTTTTGTTTCAGTTTTATTTCAATATAATACTTAAATTAAAGTTTAATTTTAACACGATTATATTTATTATTTAAAATGTTGATATTGGAATAAAAATGTTAATTATTTATTTGAAAATTCAAGAGTTATAAACAAAAAAAAGACATCTTAATATTAAGATGTCTTTTTTTTATTCACGAGCAATATCCATAAGAGAAGATTTAAGTTCTTCTTCTATCTTTATTAATTCATTAGATGCAAGTTTTCTTTGCTCAATTCCATCTTTTTGAATTTGTTTAACTTCACGAAGAGCAGATATTAACTGTTCATTAGTGTGTTTAATAGTATCAATATCTACAATACTACGTTCTGAAGCCTTTGCACTTTCAACAGTTGCCATATTAAGAGCATCTGCATTTTTCCTTAAGAGTTCATTAGTAAAATCAGTAACTTCTTTTTGAGTTTTAGCAGCTTGTAGAGAATGTGAAGCTCCAAGAGAAATAACCATTTGGCTTTTCCAAAGAGGAATAGTATTTACTATTGTAGATTGAATTTTCTCAACCATAACTGTATTAGAAGACTGCACCATTCTTATTTGTGGGGCCATTTGAAGACTTATTGTTCTAGTTAGATCTAAGTCATGAAGCTTCTTATCAAATCTGTTTAAAGAGCTTTGATAGTCTTGAATTTTTTGAGCATCTGTTGGAAGATTTGATCTATTTGCCTTTTCAATTAATTCAGGAAGCTCCTTATTATTTGCTTCTTCTAATTTCTTTCTTCCTGCTAATATATACATAGAAAGCTCTTTATAGTAGGACTCATTTAAATCATACATTTGATCAAGAATTGCAATATCTTTTAAAAGTTGAATTTGATGATTGTCTAAAGTTCTTACAATTGTATCTACATTGCTTTCAATATTTGCATATTTTGTTTGCATACTTGTAACTTTATTTGCTGATTTTTTAAAGAATTTTTTAAATCCATTTTCATTTTCATCAATATCAAAGTTTTTAAGTTCATTTACAACATTTGAAAGTAAATCTCCAACTTCACCTAAATCCTTTGATTTAACAGATTCTAAAGTTTTTTCTGAAAAATCGGCAATATTTTTTTGAGCACCAGCTCCATATTGTAAAATTAAATTTGAATTTTTTAAATCAATTTGTTTTGCAAACTCATCAATTTGTTTTTTCTCTTCATCAGTTAAATTAATTTCTTCAGTATTTTTTATAGAATCTTTTTTAATTTCATCAATATTTTGTATATTTCTATCTTGATGATCTTCATCTCCAAGTGTTAATTTAATTTCTCTATCCATATAATCACCTATATTAACCTATTATTTTATTAAAAAAGTCTCTAACTATATCTTTTATTGGTTTATTCATTATAGTAGATAGAACAAATAATAAAAGCACTATTATAATAAGAGGTTTTATTATATTTGCAACTACCTTTAGTAAATTAAAGCCAATAAATAAAGCTATTATAGTTATTATTAAATTATTTTTATCTCCGTTCATTTTATCACCTTATATTAATCCATCTTTTGACATTGATTGTTTTAAATTTCTTATTTCTTCTACTATATTTGCAGTAGAGTCTTCATATAAATTATCAAGTATTTTATAAAAGGCAGAAATAATTGTATCCATTGAGCATTCAATATCATTTATTGTATATTTCACATTATTTGTCTTATTTTTTATATTATTTAAAGTAATATACTCATCTAAAAGTTTAATAGTAGTAGGTAAATAGAAATTAAGACTACTATAAGTTTTTTCTTTAAGATTTGGTTTTTTATTTGCTTTAATAATAATTTGCTCTGTTACACTTATCAAATCATCTACTTTAATTTTCATAGGTCCAGATATTTGATCTTTAATAATATTAAGTTCTTTAATATATTTAGACTCTATATTATTAGTATTATAGGATTTTTTTCTATTGTAGATACAAGTTTCATCAATATTAAAAGTATCATCTATATTATTTGAATGACTTTCTTTAACTGTATCTGAAAAAGTATCATCTAAATCCTCATTATAAGTTGAAAATTTTTCTTCAAATTCCGTCTTTAAATCATCATCATATTCAGAAGTTTTATTATTAGAATTTTTGTCTTTAAAAAATTTAGCTAATATAAACCCTGTTAAAAATGTAAAAATAGCTTTAAATACATTTAATAATATTTTTAATAAATATTTTATAATATTAAAAAATATATCTAAAATTGAAGAAAGTATTTTCTTAAAATGCATTTAATCACCTATTACTTTCTAATTTTAAAATCATCTTCTAAAAGACCATCTTGAGATAATATTGTTTTTAGAACTGATAAATCTGTTTTTACATCAAAGGAAGAATGTTCATATAGATCATCTAAATATTTTGCCATTGCATATAATATTGTATCCATTGAATATTCTATATCAACCATTGCAGATTTTATATTATCTCCTTTTATTTCAATATTAGAAAACTCTACATAGCTTTCTAATAATTTAATAGTTGTAGGTAAATAATATTCAATAAATTTATAATTAGATTTTTCAATTTCTTTATTATTTTTATTAAATTCAAATATTTTATCTACAATTATAATTAATTTACTAACTTTTTCTTTCATAGAACCAGTTAAATTATTTTCTATATTCTTTAGACTATAATAGTATTTATTACTTTGTAAATTTTCTTTTTTTAGATTTTCTTCTTCTTTTTTATTTTTCTTTTCAATCTCATCTTCTAAAGAATGTTCTTTGTAAATTTTGTAAGTATTATTATCAAGTACAAAGATACTATTATTTTCTAAAAGTCTTGCTTCTTTAAAATAGTCCTTTTTTATAAATTCTAATAGATCATCTACAACACTATCTGTATCTTCACCAACAGCACTAGATAAATCAGATACAGTAATTACAGTGGATTTGCCAAGTTCTCTTAAATATCTTCTATATCTAATACTTTTTAGGCTAAGTTTTTGACCATGTTTATAAAAGAAAAAACTTATTGCAAAAACGGGTATAATCCAATCAAGTAGTAGCATAAAAGGTGCTTTTCCAAATATAGATAAAATAAATATTACAAATCCCAATATAGAATGAGATAAAAAACCAAGAAAACCAATAGATTTAAATATTATAGATTTATTGTCCATTGGAGGTTTTTGTAATACAAGATTTGGATCTTCAGCGGGGATATAGTTTTGATCTTTATTTAAGTAGTTGTTAAACTTGTTTAAACTACTTTTTGCAAAGTCTATGGCGCTATTTACAGTAGATGATAAAATCTTATTAATCTCTGAAAAGTCTTTATTATTAAAGGCATTTTCAATTTTTTCATTAAAATTATTTTTATTATTATCCATTTTCTCATACCTCGATTTAATTCTAACACAAATTGACTATTTTCAATAGATATCTTAAAATCTTAGAAAAAATGTAATAATTTAAGGCTTTTTGTAATAAATAAAAAATGAATATTTTTAATTATTAGTGTAAAGAAAATTATTAATTTCATATATCAAAACATATAGTATAATATAATTGAGGTGTATTATGGAAAATTTAAAAGATTATGGTTTAGTTTTAGAAATGGAAAACTTAAACAAATATACTAGTTTTCATATAGGAGGACCTGCAAAAGCTTTAGTCTTTCCTAGAGATGAAAAATCCTTAATAGAAATAATAAAAATTTGTAAATCAGAAAATTTAAAATATATAGTTTTAGGAAATTGCACAAATGTACTTGTATCTGATAAGGGCTATGATGGAGTAGTTATTATGCTAAAAAATGTCCTTGATAATATTGATATAAATGAAGATACAATAGAAGCAGGAGCAGGAGCAACTTTAAGAAGTGTTGCAAATACAGCATTATCTTATAGTCTAACTGGATTTGAGTTTGCTCATGGAATTCCAGGATCAGTAGGTGGTGGTGTCATTATGAATGCTGGTGCCTATGATGGTGAATTAAAAGATATTGTTGAAAGTGTAAGAGTTTTAGATGATAATTTAAATATAATAGAACTTTCAAATGAAGATATGAATTTTTCATATAGAACAAGTGTTGCTCAAGAAAATAATTATATTGTATTATCTGCAAAGTTTAAATTAGTTAAGGGAGATTCTATAAAAATCAAAGAAAAAATGGATGATTTATGGAATAGAAGAGTTACTAAACAACCTTTAGAATGGCCTTCTGCTGGTTCTACATTTAGAAGACCTAAGGGATATTTTGCAGGAAAATTAATTGATGATTCTGGACTTCGTGGTTTTACACATGGAAATGCCAGTATTAGTGATAAGCACTGTGGATTTGTAATAAATAAAGGTGGAGCTACTGCTAGAGAAGTTCGAGAGACTATAGAAACTGTTCAAAAAATTGTAAAAGACAATTATGGTGTTGAACTTAAACGTGAGGTTAAATATATAGGTGATAATTAATGGAAATATTAGTTATAACAGGAATGAGTGGAGCAGGTAAATCTCAAGCATTAAATGCTCTTGAAGATCTTGGATATTTTTGTATGGATAATTTACCACCAGCTTTAATTCCAAAATTTGCAGAAATTGCATCAGCAACTGACTATATATCTAAAGTGGCTGTTGTAGTAGATGTAAGATCTGGAAGGTTTTTTGATGACTTATACTCATCTTTAGAAAAACTTAAAGAAATGGAAATAAATTATAAGATATTTTTCTTAGATGCAGATGAAGAAAAAATAATTAGAAGATATAAAGAAAAGAGAAGACCACATCCTTTAAATGAATCTATTGTAAAGGGATATAATCTTGAGGTTGATTTATTAAGTGATATAAAGAAAAAATCAGATTATATAATAAATACAACAAATTATTCTATAAAAGATTTAAAAAAGAGTATTCGAGAAATATTAGAAGTAAAGGAAAAAAATGCACTTAAAATATCAATTAATTCCTTTGGATTTAAAAATGGAATATTACTTGATGCAGATATGGTTTTTGATGTTAGATTTTTGCCAAATCCCTATTATTTAGATGATTTAAGAAAACTTGATGGAACTAATGAAGAAACTAAAGAATATGTAATGAAATGGGATGTTACAAAGGACTTTATAGACAAGTCTATTGATATGCTTGATTTTTTAATTCCAAATTATTTAAAAGAGGGAAAAAGTATATTAGTAGTAGGATATGGATGTACTGGTGGATTTCATAGATCTGTTGTAATAGCAAATGAAATAGGAAAAAGACTTAAAGTCTTAGGACATAATGTAGTAATATCACATAGGGACAAAGATATTTATGAATGAAAAAATAGTTGTAATTGGCGGTGGAACTGGTATTTCAGCAATATTAAGAGGTGTAAAGAAATACAGTAAAAATATATCGGCAATTGTTGCAATGACAGATGATGGTGGAGGATCTGGAATTTTAAGAAATGATCTTGGAATGCTTCCTCCAGGAGATGTTAGAAACTGTCTTGTTGCACTTGCTAATACTGAGCCTGCCATGGAGAAGTTATTTCAATATAGATTTGATATGGGAAGTTTAGAAGGTCAAAATTTTGGAAATATTTTTATTGCAGCTCTTAATAATATATATGGAAGTTTTGATGCAGCTCTTCGTGAAATAGGAAATGTATTAAAAATTACAGGAAGAGTTATACCTGTTACACTTGATAATGTTCATTTAGTTGCAAAGTTTGCAAATGGAGATAAATGTCTTGGTGAATCTATAATTCCAAAAATGTGTTATAAATTAGATACAGAAATTTTAGAGGTAAGTTTATTTCCAGAAGTGCCAAATGCAAATAAAAAAGCCCTAGATGCAATACTTGAAGCTGATAAGGTGCTTTTAGGTCCTGGAAGTTTATATACATCTATAATTCCGAATTTAGTTGTTGACGGAATTAGTAAGGCATTATATGATACTAAAGCTGAAAAAATATATATAGCAAATGCCATGACTCAAAGAGGAGAGACAAATAACTATTCTATAAAAGATCATATACTTGCAATAGAAAAACATAGTTTTAAAAATATAATAAATACTTGTCTTGTAAATGATCATGAAATTTCAAAGGATATATTAGATAAATATTTAGATAAAGACAAATCTAAAAGAATAGAACTTACAAAAACAGATATAGATTTTTTAAATAAAAGAAATATAAATTTAATTGTAGATGATTTTATTGAAGAAGTAGATGGCTTTGTAAGACATAGTGGAGAGAAAGTAGCTAGACAAGTTATAAATGAAGCTTAATGTTGTAAAAATACAACAACAATGGTATTATTTAAACATTGAGAAGGAGTGTAAGAATGAGAAAGTATAGAAAGAGAGAGCACATAGAAAATTATCTAAGGACTACATTTGTAGGTAATCCTATGTTTGAAGACGTATTTTTATATCACAATTCACTTCCTGAGTGTGACTTCTATGAAATAGATACATCTACAACATTTCTAAATAAAAAAGTAGATTTTCCACTTATGATAAATGCAATGACAGGTGGAAGTGATTTTTCTGAAGATATTAATGAATCTCTTGCAGAAGTTGCAAGAAAATTTAATATTCCAATGGCAGTTGGATCAGAAACAATAGCACTTGAAGATGAAGATGCTAAAAAATCCTTTTCTATAGTAAGACAGATTATGGGAGATGGAATTGTACTTGCAAACTTAAGTGGACGTGCAAGCGTTGAAGATGCTAAGCGTGCAATAGAAGTTGTTCAAGCTGATGGAATTCAAATACATTTAAATCCAGCCCAAGAACTTGCAATGGATGAGGGAGATAGATCCTTTAAAAATATATTAGATAATATAGAAAGTATTGTAAAGGGAGTAGAAGTTCCTGTAATAGTAAAAGAAGTTGGTTTTGGAATATCACAAGATGTTGCAAAAAGACTTTATAGTGTTGGAGTTAGAAATATTGATGTATCAGGTTTTGGTGGTACAAACTTTTTAGAAGTAGAAAATTTAAGAGCACCAGAAAACGATCTATCAGAATTGTATTCCTGGGGAATACCAACAGCTATGAGCTTAATTGAAGTTTCAGCACTAAATTATGATGAACTTAGTATTATTTCATCAGGTGGAGTAAAAAGCTCACTTGATGTAGTAAAAAGTATAGTCCTTGGAGCATCAATGGTTGGAATAAGTGGAGAAATCTTAACTTATCTAATACATGGTGGATATGAATATACAATGCAATATATTGAAAATTTAATATATAAATGTAAGATGATTATGACACTTACAGGAGCAAAAAACATTTCAGAATTAAAAAATTTAGACTATAAAGTAACAGGAAAATTAAGAGAACTTGTAGACTATGATAAATAAAATTTAAGGACTATCTAGGATAGTCTTTTTTTTGTAGAAAAAAGAGGATAAAATGAAAGAAAATATAAAATAAACAATATATAAACTAGAAAATAATTTAATAAATAATGATTTAAGAGTAGATAAAGACTTCTTAGATGAAATATTACATAAAGACTATATGGAAGTAGGAAGTTCTTAAAATATATATAAGAGAAGATTACTTTAATGAAGATTTAGCAGGAATAAGATATTTAGAAATAAGTGATTTTTCCATAGATATCTTAAAAGAAGATTTAATAATATCTCACTATATAGTAAAAGATAATGAAAGAAAAAATATGACAATTAGAACATCTATTTGGAAAAATGAAGATAATAAATAGAAGATTGTTTTCATCAAGAAACAGTGTCAAAGGATAAATATAAATAAATTAACTAGATGTTTTTAATTATCTAGTTAATTTGGTCGAAATTCAATATCAATATCTAAATTATTATAAGAATGAGCTATATTATTTTTTATAGAATTTAATATTTTATTACTTTCATTAATAGTTAAATCGCCATTTAAATAGGCACTATCAGAGCAGTAATATTTATTATTTCCATAATTGTGTATCATAATATCATGAACAGAAGAAATCTTAGGTTCTGAAAGTATAATATCTGACAGATTCTTAGTTAAATCTAAATTTTCATGATTTCCAATTAAAAGTTTAGAAATATCAAGCATTGTCTTAAAACCTGTAAAAATTATTAAAGCTGAAATAATAATTCCCATATATCCATTTAAATTAATATCTGAAAAATTTGAAATAATATAAGAAATTAAAGTTGCAGTACTAATTAACTTATCTGAAAAACTATCTTAATACAAAGCTCTTAATGTTATAGAATTAATTTTTTTTGAAGTGATTTTACTTTGTATTCCAATTATAAATTTTGAAATAATTGAAAAAATTAAAACTATTAAAGCACTATTATTAAAGATAATATTATTACTATTAAAATTTATAGTAGTATATTTAATAAGTTCTATTCCAACAGAAATAGTAATTAAAGAAACTATAAAACCAGCTAAATATTCAGCACGACCATATCCAAAAGGATAGTAGTGATTATTTTTCTTTTTGGCAAATCTAAAGCCAATTATAGAAAGTATAAAAGACAAGCTATCTAACAAATTATTAAAAGCCTCTGCAATTATTGCACTACTATTTGTAATAATACCTACAAAGAGTTTTGTTATAAATAAAATTATATTTATTATAGTGCCAAATATACTAAGTTTTATACCTTTATTTTCACGATTATTCATATTTCACCTCTATTTATAGACTTTCATTGATTTTTTTTAATAAAGAATATAAATTTTCTTTTTCATCTTCATTAAGAGATTTAAATATTGATTTTTCATTTTCATCTCTTATTTTTGTTATATTTTTTAATTCTTCCTTGCCCTTATCAGTAATAAATAATCTAATAATTCTAAGATCCGTATCATCTTTTTTTCTATATATTAAATCTTTATTTTTTAGCTTGCTCACTAGTTCTGTCATAGAAGATGCTTTAATATTAATAATACTTGCAATTTCTTTTTGAATTATCCCTGGATTACTATTAATAATTTCAAGAATATTTATTTGAGCATGAGACAAATTTAAATCTTGAGATAGGGAATTGTGAGATATATTTCTCATAATATTATTTATTTTTCTAATTTCACTATATAATTTTTTATCAATCATAATATCCTCCAAAAATATACTTAGGTACCAAACTATTATTATAATATCATTTTTAATATTTTTGTCAATTGAATATTAATTTTAAAAATAATGATATTTATTTATCAAAATATGTTATTATAATAATACATTTTTAATATAAAAATATTTTTTCTAATTATATATTATTAGAAAAGATGTATAGAAAATAGTTTTAAAAGGTGATTGTATGAAAAAGTACACTGTTTTAATAGTCTATACTCTAGTTAGTTTAATTGCTCTAAGTTATATATACCTAGAAGTAGAAGATAGAGCTAATGGCTTTATAGTAGGATATAGTGTAGAAAAAAAGGACGAACTCTTTGACAATTTAAATGAAGATGAAATAAATAATCTTGTAAGAGATATTTCAGATAATTTAGTTAAGAGAAAAAGTGCCACGAAAAAAAATCAAGAAATGGCAATAGACAAGTTTAAGAAAAGAGGACTAATAGACAGTAAGGAAGAAGAAAATTTCATTAGAAGAAATTTAATTATTGAAATTAATTAATTAATTAATTAATAAAAGTACAGTTTAAACTGTACTTTTATTTTTTATCATATTAGAAATTTTTTCTTTAAATTCCTTTGTATATTCTCTTGGATTTTCAGATTTCATTATTGCAGAAACTGTGCAAATACCATTAATATTACTATTTTCTAAAACTTTATAATTAATATCATTAATTCCACCAATTGCAAATACTGGAATATTAGTATTATCACAAATTTCATTAAGAGTTGAGATTTTAGTAATTATAGTTTTAACTTTTGTTGTTGTATTAAAAATTGCTCCAACTCCAAGATAATCTGCACCATCATTTTCTGCTTCAATTGCTTGAGATAGAGTTTTTGTAGTTGAACCAATAATCTTGTCTTTTCCAAGAATTTTTCTTGCGTATTTTATATTAATATCATCTTGACCTAAGTGAATACCACTGGCATCTACAATAAGTGCAATGTCTATTCTATCATCAATTATAAGTGGAGTATTATATTTATCTGTTAAATTTTTAATCTTAAAGGCAATATCTAAAAACTCTCTATCAGATTTTGTCTTTTCTCTTAATTGAATTAAATCTACTCCACCAATTAATGCTTCTTCAACAATATTTAAAAATTTATCTTCTTCTAAATCACTACTATCTGTTATAAAATAAAGTGCTTGATTAAATTTCATAATTACTCCTTATATATTAAAAAGTTTGAATATTTTAAAATATCCTCATTAGAAATATTATAAATATTATCTAAAAACTCCACCAAAAAACTTCCAGGTCCTTTTGCATTTTGAGAAAGTTCTGCTGCTATATTTATTATTAAAGTAGATAATAGTACAGACTCAATATTTTTTGAAACAGATAAAAAGCAAGATACAATATTTGTAAGCATACATCCAGATCCTGTAATATTAGATAGTTTTTCGCTACCATTTTTAACAATATAAGTTTTATCTGAATTTGAAATAATATCATATTTTCCAGTTATCAAAACTATCGAATTAGTTTTATTAGATAAATTCTTTGCAATTTTAACTGAATTATCTAAATTATTTAAATTTATTTTATCTTTTTCTCCAACATCTACTCCCTTGGGATTTGATTTTAAATTTAGAAAAGATTTAATTTCAGACATATTTCCTTTAATTACATTAGGTTTATAATTATTTATTATATTTTTAGAAAGATTAAGTCTTAAGTCACTAATACCAACGCCAACTAAGTCAATAATAAAGGGAATATTATTTTCATAGGCAGTTTTTGAAGAAATTTCAATAGATTTAATTCTTGCATCTGTAATATTTCCAAGATTAATAGCAAGTGCATCACTTTTTTTAGTAATATTAGAAACTTCAAGGGGATGCTCTGCCATTATTGGTTTTGCACCTAATGCAATTATTACATTTGCACATTGATTTATGGAAATTGGATTTGTAATTGAGTGAATAAGTGGAGAGTTTTCTAATAATTTATTTCTCATGTATAATATTTCTTTTAGATTTTGCATAAATATTAACTCCTAGTTTAGATTGAATTGTATAAAGCATTCCATTTTTACTAAGGGCTTTTAAAAATAAAAATGCAATAGTTCCTCCAATTAATGTTGCAAGTACAAAGGATGGAACATAGAAAAACCAAGTTAGATCTGATTTTCCCCATATTAAAGTCATAACAGGATAAGAAATAACAGATCCAATAAATCCTGTTCCAATAATTTCTCCAATAACTGCAGCTATTATTTTTCCATTAGAAAGTCTGTAGAATATTCCTGATAAAAATGCTCCAAAGACAGCTCCTGTAAGTGCAAGTGGGGGAATACCCATAAATATCATTCTGATAATTCCAATAAGTGTTGCACAAAGAAGGCTATACCAAGGCCCTAAAAAAACTGAACAGGTTATATTAATAAGATGAGCCATAGGACAAAGTCCCTCTACTCTTAAAATTGGAGAAATAACTACACCCATTGCAACAAGCATTGCAAGAGTTACATTTCTAAGTAATTGCGAATTTTTTTTCATAAAAATACCTCCTATAATTTGATCTTTATATAAAGAAAAAAACATAGGTATCCTAAATAGCTTTTCTTCTTCATATAAAGATATAAAAAAGTCGGTCGAAACTTTATAGTTTCCTCTCACCCTGAAACACAGGTTCCCTCGCTATTTAGTTTTTTTAAATAAATAAAGGTGCTCGCCAATATTTACTAGAAGTGGGCATAAAAAAAGGACATACATAGAGTATATCCGTAATTTCCAAGAAAGAATATATCCCTACGTCGGCATTATCCGAATCAGGTTATGGGTCGAAGTTTAACTTCCTCTCAGCAATTGCTCCCCTTCTAGAAATATTATAGCATAAATTTTAATAAAGTAAAATAAATATAATAGTGTATGAGGAAATGGTTTTCTAGACTATAAAATAATAGACTAAAAATCTTATATATATTTGAGAAAATAATTTAAAAAAAAATATATAAAATTAATATTTAGAAAGAATTTTTTGAAAAATAAATTAAAAATTTGGGTAAATTATAGATAATTAATTAGTTTTTAATTATAATTTTGAATTTAAAAGAGAAAAAAGATTAAGTTATTCTAAAATAGAAAACTTTAACCATTTCGTAATTAGGAAAATGTTATATTAGGTGGTAAAATAAATATAGAGAGTATAATTTATTTTGTAGGGAAATTTTGTGAGGCGGAGGTTTATGAAAAAAAGAAGCTTATTAAGTATTATATTATTATCTTTAATATTAACTTCTTGTAGTAATGCTATTGAGAATAAAGAATTCCAAGAAGGATTAAATCTTATGGAAAATTCAAAATATGAAGAGGCAATAGAGTCTTTTAATTTGGCTAAGGAAAGTGGATATGAAAATATATCTGAAATAGATCAAATTATAAAAACTATTAAAAGGTATAATATTGCAAAAAATAGCTTTGATAAGGGATATTATGATTATTCTGAAAAACTTCTAAATGAAATATATGATTATGAAAATCTTCCTATAAAAGATGATATAGATAATTTGAAAAATGAAATATCAGATTTACATAAGAAAAATGAAAATATTGCTTTAGAAAAAAAGCTTGAAGAAGAAAAGAAAATAAAAGAAGAAAAATCTATTGCAGCTAAAAAAGAAATAGAAGAAAAAAAGAACAAGATAAAAGAAAAAGGTAAAGACATTGTAAGAAATAAGATTTCAGAAAAAAACAATGAAAAAATAGAAGATAGTAAAGAAAATAATACTAAAAACTCTAAAGAAAACAACAAAGAAAATAAGAAAGAGAACAACTTGGAAAATAGGAATAAAGAGGATATTATTGGTGAAAAATCAAAGGTATTAAGTGTAGAAGATGCGAAGTTGAAATTAAATAATTACATAGGAATATCTGATGAAAAAGCATATATTGTACATAATACTAAAGGTGATGCAATAAAAGATGATGAAAAATGGTACTTTTTTGAGATTAGATATAGAGATAATGATGAAGTAGATAATTGGTATTTTGTAAGTTCAAAAACTGGAGAAATAACTTTAGAGATTTAAGAGCCCAAGGGGGCTCTTTTTATATATAGAAAAAAATTAAAACTTTCTTAATAAAAATTTAATATACTTATTTTATAATTAAATGAAAAGAAAGGAGAATTTATGAGTTCAATATTTTTAAAAACTACAATGATGATTCTTATGGTATTAGATCATATTTCATATTTTATATCACCAGAAATGTCCTCAGTATTTCATTTAATTACAAGGCCTGTAGCTCCAGTATTTGCATATTTATCAGTAGAGGGATATCTTCATACTAAGAATATTAAAAAGTACTTATTTAGGCTTTATGTAGCGGCTTTTATTATATTTATTGGAAATTTTTTATTAAATAATTTTGTAATTGAAAATGAACTATATTATGTTCACAACAATATAGTGATGACTCTTGCCTTAGGTGTAAGTGCATTATATTTATATGACAATATATGTATAAATAAATTATTAAATATTTTTCTATTAACTATAATCTTAATTTTGTCATTATTTACAGAAGGTGGAATTATTATAGTTCCCTTTATGTTAATATCTTATATATTTAGAAATAATAATAAAAAAAGAAATATGATATTAATTGCAATTACAGCTTTTTTACTTCCAACAGCCTTAGTTTCCTATGATTCAATTAAAGAAACACTAGATATGTTTTTTATGAATTCAGATATCTTAGCACCAATAGCAGGACTACCTTTTATATATTTATATAATGGGAAAAAGGGAAGTGATTCGAAGTTTTTTAAATATATTTTTTATGTATTTTATCCAATGCATCTTTGGATTATAGCTATTGTTGCAGATAAATTAATATAAAAATAAGACTGCTTAAACAGTCTTATCTTTTTCTATAATAAAGTTTCTTAAATTTACAAGTTCTTCATAATTATATAAAAATTTAATTTTTTCTGATTTTATAGAATTGTCTTTAGGCTTATCTTCTATTACAAAATACATAAAAGTTTCAGCTAAATCTTCAACTGGATTTGTAGCTGCATAATCTGATACAAATTCATTTTCATGCTCTAGATAAAAATCATATATTAATTCTTGCTTTTCTTCCTCAGATAGATAATCTCTTTGTGTTTTATCTAAATAATTTCTGTGATTCTTCCAAAATTTATTATAAAAAACATTTAAATAAGAGTCTTTTTTAAGACTACCTTCATCTATTGTATAAGTTTCTGCATATTGATTTAAATCATCTTCTATTTGAGTATTATTAAGACTTATAAGATGCATAAACTCATGAATTAAAGTATTTCTAAACTCAGTATTAAAATTGCCTTTATAATCGATTGAATCTCTTAAATCAACTGCTATAATCCATTTGTTTAATATTTCTTCATCATTGATTACATAGGCAAGTGTATCTTCGTAGCCATCTGTATAGATTTCTAGCTTTGATATAAAATCAATATAATCTTTTGGGATTATAGTTTTAATATAGCTCCAGATTTTTTCATATAAAATAATATCAGATTTATTTTCAATGTTTTTTGTAATATTTAGTTCCTTATTTTCAATACCTATTAAATTAAATTTAACATTGTTTTCTTCAAGGCTATTATCTATAAAGTAAGGATCTACATTATTTTTAATAAGTAATTTGCCTCTTTCTTCTTCTAAAATTTTAATTTTATCTTTATAATCATATAAATTTTCAATAACTTTTGAATTATTTAATTTATCAATTTTTTCATTTAGAGAATTTATATCTTCTGAAATACTTAATGCTTTTTCATAGTCGTTTTTATTAAAATTCTTTTTATTTTCTTCTAAATACTCCTTATAATCGGTGTAAGGAAGAGAAATATTAGCATTTTTAATTTCATTATTTAATTCTTCTATTAATTCATAGTATTTATTTATATTTTTTCTATTTATTTTAAGATTATTAATTTCATTTACTTTTTCATTTAATTTATCTATGTCTTTATTATTTAGTTTATTATAATCAATACCAAGATAAGTTTTTAAATCAATATTATTTTCATAATCAAGTGGTGCATAGTCATAGATAAACTTTGATATAAAAAAACCTAGAATTAAAAGTAATATAAAATATCTTTTTTTCAAAAAATCACATCCTTTAATTTAATTATTTAATTATAAAAGATAAAAGTTAAAAAGACTACTATAAAGTAGTCTTACAATTATTTAATATAAAATTTTTAATATCAATAAGCTCTGTATAAGTATATAAAAATCTAATTTTTTGAGATTTAATACTATTGTCTAGAGGAATATCGCTTTTTATAAAATATATAAAAGTTTCTGCTATATCTTCAACAGGATTTGAAGAAGCATATTTAGTTATAAATTCATCTTTATTTAGTGAATAAAAGTTATTTGTTAAAATATTGTATTCTTCAGAATAGGGTTTAATAGATTCTTCTTTTTTTACATAATCCTCATGCTTAGACCAAAATCTATTGTAAAAATCATTTAATATAGCATCTTCTTTTAGTTTGCCCTCTGCAATAGTATAGGTTTTAGAAGTATTAGAATTATCCATTTGAGAATTATTTAAAGTTATAATATGCATAAATTCATGCATTATAGTTTCTTTTATTCTTTCGTTTAAAACTCCATCATTTTTAAAAGAATCATTAATATCTACACATATCATCCATTTATTATCTCTATTAATATCACTTGTAACATAGGCAAGAGTATTTTCGTAACCATCAGTATAGAGCTCAAACTTTGAGATATAGTTTAAGTATTTAGATGGAACAATTTCTTTTATACATTTCCAAATATCAAAACATTTATTCATATCATTAGATGAATTATGTGAAAAAATTTCTTCGTTTTTAACTTCTAGTTCATGAAATACTTTTTCTCCTAAATCTACAGAAGAACTTGCTATATTATAATAATTTTTATTTTCTAAAATATTATTAAAATCATTACTGTAAATTTTAGTATTTATAAAAAAGTTAAGTATTATAAATAAAAATATTAATTTTTTTGTTATTATTTTTCTTATTCTCATAGGCACCACCTTTAAAGTAAAACTGTTTTTAAATTAAACAATATTTTAATGTTAAAAAAATACCCAGTGAAAATAAAAAATAATCAGTTTTAAATAAAAAAAAGACTGCTTTTAGCAGCCTTTTCTCATTATTGAATAAATATTTATTCCTTTTTCAGTTAATTTTCCAGTAATAATTCTAATATTGTCATAATTTAAAACTGCACTAAATCCAAGTTTTGTAAATTCAATATTAGAAAGAAAATCAAAACTTTTAATAAATTCTTGAATTTCAGGATCCATTGATCTATCAATTCCAAAACTAACTAAAAAATTTTCATTATCTCCATTTTTAAATATATTATTTTCCATATTTTCTCCTATTAAAATCCTCCAGCAGATCCTCCACCAGTAGATCCTGTTCCTCCAGATGAGATTCCACCACCAAAGGAAGTAACACCTGATTCATTTCCTACAAAACTTCTATTCATCTCTTTTTGCATATTACTATTATTTGTTCCAATCCAATAAAGTGGTATAAATAATGCAGTATTAATATTAAATTCATCTTTAAGATAGTTTATTCTTTCAAAGGTTAATCCAAAAGCTATTGAATATATTATTAATTTTTCTTTTTCTATTTCACTATAATTTTCAAAGTTTTTTTCTTTAGATAATTTTTTATATATCTCTTTATAATAGCTTGATTGTTCTTTTCCAAGAGCTGGTTGAGTTGATAATAGCTTTATAGAAATATAGAAAACTAAAACACTTAATAAAATCACTAATAATCCAAGTAAATTTCCAAAAATAATTCCAACTATACCTAATACTAGAAATAGTATTGAAAGAAGTAAGGAAATTATTCCCACTACGACATTTGTATAATTTGTAGATTTAAGCCCTTTATTAATTAAGTCTTTATTTAATTCATCTAAATATTTTGCGAATTTTTTATTATAATCAGATGAAGAGTCTTTTCTATATTCATTTAGATCCTTTGATGAAAAAGTATCACGTTTATCAAATAACATATTATATAAATATTTTTCAGAATTTGTCAATTCATTAATATCTTTATTTGTTTTTTTATAAATATAGTTATTTCTTTTTTTCTTTTTCTTCTTTGTAATATATTCTTTTTCATATATATTTAAATATCCTTCTCTTTCAAAGTTTAAAAGAGTCGCTAAAATAAAATTATAAGAATTGTTATTTCCAAGAATTAAAGAAGACGCTTCAGCAGGTGATAATTTCATAATATGACCTAGAGTATTATCATCTGATTTTTGACTTTTAGATTTTTTATAAAATATACTAATTATTAATGTAAAAGCAACTATTATTGAAGTTGTTATTTTGTTTATAGGATTTGTATTAAAACCATTTTCATTAAAATTTTCTAAATCTGATAAAGAAAGATCTCTTTCATTTGTAGAGTATTTTATAGATTCTAGAGGGATTTGTGTATTAATTGACAAATAATCTCCATCTTCTAAATCATGAGCTAATAGTGTAATAGTGTTTTTATCTTTTATTAGTTCACTATTTTTTGCATCAGCTTTTACTTTTAGATTTTCAAAATTAATGTCTTTTGCCTCTATTGTTCCCTTGAAATTTTTAATTGGTGTGTCAATTTTTGACATGAAATTATAAGAAATAAATCCAGTGTCATTTCCTTTAATAGCAGCATTATTTAAAGTATAAGATATCTTAACATTAACTTTTTCATTCCAAGGTATAAATATTTTAATTTTTAAATTATTATCTATATCCTCTAGAGAATACTTATATAAATCTCCATTTTGTGCCTTATTATCAAGTTTAAAAGTCTTATTATTAGAACTTATTTTAAGATTTGTAATTCCATCAGACTGAGCATAATATATAGTTCTATATACACCATTCATATTAGTATCAGAGATTAGGCTTAAATTTTCTTCGATTTCATAATCTCCATTTTCTTCAAGTTGTAATTTAGTATTTAAATTTTCAATTTCAACAGATTTTCCAAAGACAATATTTGGAATAAATATTAATATTAAAAAAAGAATAATACTTCGTTTTTTCATAGGAGCCTCCTTTAATTTAATAAAATAATTATAACATATTTTGTATTTAAAAATTTTGGGTATAATGTAATTGGTATAATTAAGATTAAAATGATAGAATCTGAAATGTTTATATAGATAATAGGAGGAATAGAAATGTATGATTTAATAATTTTAGGTGCAGGACCAGCAGGACTTAGTGCAGGACTATATGCAGGAAGAGCTAAACTTAAAACTTTAATTATAGAAAAATCTATTGAAGGTGGACAAATTTCAGGAACTACTGATGTTGAAAACTATCCAGGAATAGAACTTATATCAGGTATGGAAATCGGAATGAATATGAGAAAACAAGCAGAGAATTTTGGATGTGAGTTTATATCAGAAGAAATAATTGAAGTTAGCTTAGAAGATGATATTAAAAAAGTAAAAACTTCATCTAATGAATATGAAGCAAAATCTGTTATTCTTGCAACTGGTGCAGAAGCTAGAAAAATGGGCGCTCCAGGTGAAGAAGAGTTTGCAGGAAGAGGAGTTTCTTATTGTTCAACTTGTGATGCTGCTTTTTATGAAGATTTTGATGTATATGTAGTTGGTGGAGGAGATGCAGCTTTAGATGAGGCTTTATTTATTGCTAAATTTGCTAAAAATGTATATATAATTCACAGACGTGATGAACTTCGTGCAAGTAAATCTCTTCAAGAAAGAGCTTTTGCAAATGAAAAAATCCACTTTATTTGGGATACAGTAGTTGAAGAAGTAAAGGGAGATAAAATTGTAAATGAATTAATTTTAAAAAATACAAAAACAGGTGAAATTACTTCTATAAAAGCAGAAGCAGAGCCTTTTGGAACATTTGTATTCATAGGATATATTCCAGAAACAAAACTATATGAAGGTCAAATTAATATGGAAAATGGATATATATTAACAGATGATGAAATGAATACTAATATTAAAGGTGTATTTGCAGCAGGAGATTTAAGAAAGAAAACTGTAAGACAAGTTGTAACTGCAGCTGCAGACGGTGCAATTGCAGGAATTAATGCAGAAAAATATATCGCTGAAAAAGAGGGAACTCTTTATGAAGGATTTAAAGAAGAAAATTAAGAATAAAAATAAAAAAGGCTATCTTAGATAGCCCTTTTTTATTGTATTTTTTCGCCTGTTAAAATTTCTATTAAATTTTTAACCTTAATAGGTGTTTGTATTTTATATTTACCAGGTTTAAATTTATAAAATA
Source organism: Peptoniphilus stercorisuis (assembly GCF_017874395.1). Classification (GTDB taxonomy): domain Bacteria; phylum Bacillota; class Clostridia; order Tissierellales; family Peptoniphilaceae; genus Anaerosphaera; species Anaerosphaera stercorisuis. Next base: position 30,596 of record NZ_JAGGLJ010000017.1, read on the forward strand.
CATTATAATCTTTTGCATTTTGTGAAAAAGTTGAGGCACTTTGAATAACTCCAAGACTTTGAAGCTTTTTGCCAACAGCATCTGCAGCAGCACCTTCTAATATTTCAAATTCATATTCTTTAGATTCTGTATTTGTAAGAGTAAGAATTGTATCTCTTATTTTAGAATCCTTTTTAATTTCAAAAGAACCAGCTACAAATTTGCTATTAAGTCCCATAGTATCTACAAGAGATTTAAAAGAACTTAAGCTAGTCATAAGATTATTTTCAATTAAAATATTTCCAATATCATCAATACTTGAATTTTCAGGAATAGTAATAGTTAAAATATTAGAATTTTTATTACTATCTTCATCAAGTAATTGTTGAGGTGTTGTAACTTGATCTTCTATTTCACCATTTTTTAAAGTCAAAATATCCTTTTTAGTTTTTTGAAATTCATCAACTAAGGAAAAGTTAATTTTATTTTCTGAAAGACTATTTATGTAAAGCGCATCTATTCTCCATTTTACAATAAAACATAATATAGCAATAAATAGTAAAACAAAGAAAAGTTGTAATATTTTAAATAAAAAGTCACTAATTTTACCAAACATATTTAAATTAACCCTCTTTTCTTTTATATTTTATATATTTCATACATATTGATATAATATAAGTATTATAACAGATAGAAAAGATAAGGTGAATGAATATGAGAGAAATTTTTGTAGGACCAAATGATGCAGGACAAAGAGTAGATAGATTTTTAAAGAAATATTTTGAAAAGGCGAACTTGTCCTTTATATATAAAAATCTAAGAAAGAAAAATATTGTAGTTAATGGAAAAAAGGTAAAACCAGAAGATGAGCTAAAGGAAGGAGACTCTATAAAATTATTTTTAAGTGATGAAACTATAAATAAATTTAAAAGAGAACCTGTAAATTTAAGAAGTAATAAATTCCCAAATATTATATTTGAAGATGATAATGTAATATTAATAGAGAAAAAGTCTGGAATATTGTCACATAATGCTTCTAAGGAATTTGAAAAAAATGCAGTAGATTCAATGATAGATTATTTAATTGCAAAGGGAGATTTCAATCCAAGAGTTGAAAAATCCTTTAGACCAGCAGTATGTAATAGACTAGATAGAAATACATCTGGAATATTAATAGGTGCAAAAAATGCAGCTACTTTAAGAGCACTAAATAGTGCCATTGCAAAAAATCAAATAGAAAAATATTATCTAGCTTTAGTTAGAGGAAATGTAAAAAAAGATTTTATAGATAAATCCTATTTATTAAAAGATGAAGAAAAAAACAAGGTATATGTAAAAGATAAAAAAGTAGAAGGATCTAAAGAATCTGAAACTAGATTTAGAAAAATTGCAAATAGTGAATTTTATTCTCTTTTAGAAGTAAATTTAATAACAGGAAGAACTCATCAAATAAGAACTATATTAAATAATTATAATCATCAAATTGTAGGTGATAGAAAATATGGAAATAAAAGAACTAATGACTATTTTATTAAAGAATATTCCTATGACAGTCAATTCTTACACAATTACAAAGTAAGTTTTAAAGGACTTGAGAAAGAGCTTTCTTATTTAAATAATAAGTCTTTTTATTGTGAACTTCCAAGTAAGGAAAGTAGTATTATAAAAGATATATTTGGAGATTTGAATTTGGAGGAAAAATGAGAACTCTATATACTTGTAATATAGGATTTGAAAATATAAAAATCGAAGAATTTTTGTTAGAAAAGATAAAAAAAGGCGAAGAAATAATTTATATATTGCCAACTATTGATGCAATAGAAAAAACTAAAAGAGAATATATAGATAAATTAGGTGGATTTTTTAATTTGACATTTCACACTTTTGATTCTATCAAAAAATCAATTACAATTACAAAACCAGTAGACGAACCCTTTAGTTTATATATTGTTTCAAATATTTTAAAAAATAATAATTATAAGTATTTAACACCTGTAACAGATGGATTAATAGAAAAAACTATGAATTTTATAAAAAGAGCAAAAGAGGAATTAATAGATCCATTTGCTCTTTTAAATTCTAAGTCTTTTTTCTTAAAAGAACTTGCAGATGTATTAATTAAATATAATGAATTTTTAGAAAATTATAATTTATGTGATGGTCTTGAATATGATTTAGACTATAAAAGATTAAGAAATAAAAAATTTAAAAATGTAATAGTAAATGGATTTTATACATTTAGAGAAATTGATTTATTAATACTTAAAAATCTAAGTGAAAATTCAAATATTATTGTAAATATCTCATATTATTTTGATAATTTAAAAATTTTACAAGATACAAAAAAAAGAATTTTAGAATTTGGTTTTTCAGAAGAAAAGCTTTATTGTGATTTAAGTTTAAATGATTTAATAAATAAAAATAGGAATAAATTAAATTTTATATCTGAAGAAAATGAATTTTTAGAAGCAAGGGCAATTTATCAAGAACTAAAATGTGAAAATATAAATAATAATATAGCCTTTGAAAATATGGCTATTATACTAGCAAGTAAAAATAATAATATTTTGAATTTAAGAGATAGAGAAAATCTAGATCTAAATATTAAAAGTATAGAGGTTAAAAATTCGCCAATTATATCAGAGTTTAAAAATATATTAGACTTTTTTATAGAGAAATCAAGGGAAAATATAATTCGACGAATTAATTCTAATTATTTTAAAATTACAGAAAATATTGAAGAGATAGAATATGAAATATTAAAGATGAATTTTAATAATTTAGATGAATTAATAGAAAATACGAAAGAAGCAGTTGAAATTAATGAAGAAAATTTAGAAGAATTTTTAAACTTAGTTGATAAATTAAAGAAAAAACCAATGAAAAATGGTGGATTTAAATACTATTCTCAGTATTTTAGAAAATATTTAGACTATGCAAGTGACTATGTAAATGAAATATATGAAATTTTTAATAATGATGAATATTTAAAAAGAGATATGAATATTATTAGTTCTATTAATAATATATTAGATAGACTTGAAGAGTTTGATATCTTCTTTAAAGATGTAGATATTAATATATATATAAATATTTTAAAAGTCTATATAGATAGTATTACTATTGACAATAGAAACTATTTTGCAACATCTCAAATATCTTTAATAGAGTCTTTATGCATAAAATATGATGTGTCTTTTTTAGCTGGTTTAGTTGAAAGTTATCCAAACTATAAAGAGGGTAATTTTATTTTTTCACAAGAAAATAAATCTATTTTAAAAGAACTTGGAATGAAGTCTGAAGATGATTTATATATTTATGAAAATGAGCTTATAAAGATTATTAGTTTAATAGAAAATTCAAAAAAAGTTTATTTATCTACATCATCAAGGGAAAGCAGAAGTGTTTTTTTAGACTTATTAAATGAAAATAATGATAGAAATATAAGAAAAAACATTTCAACAGATTTTTCAGATTTATTTTTTGAAATTTTAAAAGATGGTAGAAATTTTAATGAAGAAAAAGTAGCACATTTAAAATCACTTGGTGAAATTAAAAACTTAAATAAAAGAATTTATCCAGAACAAAATAGAAATAATAATGAATATGCAGGGATTATTTCAAATAATGCAAGAGATTTAATAAGAGATATATTAAAAAATAGAAACTTTAGTGCAAGTGATTTTGATTTATATAGCGAATCTCCCTTTAGATTTTTATTTGAGAGACTTTTAAATGTAGAGGAAATGAAAAGATCCTATGATGATGAATATTATATGGTATTAGGTAGTAACTATCACAAAATTCTTGAGATTTATTTTAAAAATTATCCTAATGAATATAATGAAAAGTTTATAGAAGAGATTTCTTATAATGTGTTTTTTGAGGATAAAATATTAAATGATAAACTTAATAGCCTTGAATCCTTAGAATATAATCAACATTTAGATATTATAAAAAGTTTTATTAAAAATGATTTAGACAATAGAAAAGGTGAAATTCCAAGTGAATTTGAGAGAAAATTTGAATTTAATATTGAAAATGTAAATATAGTAGGAAGAATAGATAGAATTGATTTTTTAAATAATAGTGAAATACTTATTGATTATAAAAGTGCATCTTCTCCTTCTAAAAATAAAATATTAAATGGAGAGTCTTATCAAATACCAATATATGCTATGGCAAGATATAAAAATCATAATGAAAATATAGCAGAGGCAAAGTATGGACGAATAAAGGAATCTAAATATATAAGTGTTCTAAAAAATAAAGATATTTTAGGTGGAAAAGCTAAAAATGATTTTACAAATGAAGAATTTAAGGACTTTTTAAATTTAACAGAAAGAAGAATACTTAAAATCTATGATGATATGTATAATGGCATATTTTTCTTTAAAGAGAGTAAATATAATAATATTCTAGATCTATGTAGAGGTGATAGTGTTGAGTAATTTAAATGAAATTCAAAAAAAGTCAGTATATACAATAGATACTAATCTATCACTTAAAGCAGGTGCAGGTACGGGAAAGACTAAGGTAATAACAGAAAGATTTTTAAATATATTAGAAAATGGAAATCTAAGTGCTGGAAGAGAATTTGATGAAGTTCTTGCTATTACTTTTACTAATAAAGCATCTGATGAAATGCGAGGAAGAATATTAAAGGAATTAAGTACTAGAAAAAATGAGGATAAATTTAAAAATTTATATAAGTATTTTTCTAAGGCAAATATTTATACAATACATGGATTTTGTACAAATATCATAAAAGAAAATCCATTAATTGCAAAAGTAGATCCAAATTTTGAAGTTTCAGATGAGAGAATGTCAAATTTGCTACTAAAAGAGTCTGTTGATTTAGTTTTAGAAAAAGAAATAGAAAATGAAGATTTAATTGAATTTTTAATAAAAAGAGAAGATGTAAACTTAACATCTCTATCAAAGGATTTATCTTTTTTATATAAAGATATAAGAAATAATGGATATAGAATAGAGGATTTAAAAAAATATCACAAGGACTATGTGGACTCTATAGAGTTAGGAGATTTTAGCAAACTTTTTGAATTTCTAGATGAATATGAAAAAGTAGTAACAGGAACTAAATTTAAAAAATTAATAAAAAGTGATGAATATATTGATTTTGTAAATAATCCCAGTTTAGACTATTTGCAAAATATTTCAGATTCTCTAGGAACAGGAAAATCACCTGAGCAAGAAAGTTTAAGAGAAAAAATAAATAGGGAAATATTATTTTTAAGTCAGGGATTAGAGCTTACTATAGAAAAATATTATATTTTAGTTTTTAATTTATTAGAAAAAATAGAAGAAGTTTATATAAAAAAGAAAAAGGAAAAATCTCTTTTAGATTATAGTGATTTACAGTTTATAGCTTTAGATGTAATAAAAAAAGTAGATAATTATAATTACAAATATATAATGATAGATGAATTTCAAGATACAGATAGGCTTCAAGTTGAGATTTTTACTTATTTATCTAATCTTTCAAAGGGAAAGGCAAATATTTTTGTAGTAGGAGATCCAAAGCAGTCAATTTATGGATTTAGAGGAAGTAATTTAGAAGAGTATTATAATTTTACTGACAAAATAAAAGAATCAAAGGGCAAAGAACTTGTAATGAAGGAAAATTATAGAAGTAGCCCTTCACTAATAGAAAGTTTTAATGAAATATTTAAAAATTTACTTAAAAAAGACTATGATCCATTAGTAGCTAGTGCAAAGTTTTCTGAGGAAAATATTTTAAATATTGAAGTTATTAGAAGTGATGAATTTGGAATTGAAATAAAAGATGAAAAGAAAAAAGAAGCTGTTTTTGTTGCAAATAAAGTTTTAGATTTAATAAATAGGGGAGAAAACCCATCTGAAATAGCAATTCTATTTAGAAGAAAAGCATATATAAGTTTATTTGAAGAAGAACTTTTAAAGCTAAATATTAGAGTAAATAATACAGCTCAAGATTTTGTTGGAAAAAGAGAAATAAAAGATATATTAATATTTTTAAAAGCTATTTCTAATAAAAGAGACTTTTTATCTTTATTATCCTATTTGCGAAGTCCAATAGTTGGATTAAATGACAATTCAATAGTTATAATTGCAAAGTATTTTAATAGAGAAGAATATTATATAGAAGATGAATATTTAAAACTATTAGATGAAAATGAAGAGGATTTATTTAGAGATGGATTTAATAAATTACTTAAAATTAAAAAATTAAAACCGCTTTTATCCTTAAAAGACTTTATAAAAGAGTCAATTAAAATAAGTGATTACTATGAAATTGCAGGAATGCTCTATGGATTATCAGCATCAAAAAATTTAGATAAACTTTTAAATTTAGCAGAAGATTTTGAAAATAAAATATCTGCTAATCTATTTGAGTTTATTGAATATTTAGAAGAAAGTGAAGTAAATGTTGAGGAAGAAGAAAATGCAGTAAATTTACTTACTATTCACAAGTCAAAGGGACTAGAATTTGAAAATGTAATAATTGCTGAAATGGACAATTCTTTTAATATAAAGAGCAAAAATAATTTTTTTGAATATTCTAATATAGGCCTTGGAATTAAATTTAATGATATAAATTCAAAATATAATTTAATATCTAATGAAAAAAAGGAAAAGTCCTTAGAAGAAGAAATTAGAATGTTTTATGTTGCAACAACAAGAGCTAAAAAAAGGCTGATACTTTCTCTTGTAAATATAGAAGAGAATAAAATATATAATAATACTTATTATGATTTGTTTTTAAAATCAAATTTTAAAAATGTAATAATAAGCCCAATGGAAATTAGAGAGTCTAATGGTATTAATAAGATATTATTAAGTGATGATTTTATAAATACTAAAGAGAAATTTAAAGAAAAATCAATTATAAGAAATAATTATATAAATAAGACAAAAAAAGTTAGATATTATTCTGCTACTTCTTATATGGCCTTTAAAAGAAGTAAAGAGGAGTATTTTAGAAAATATATTTTAGGTGAGGATATAATAAATCCAAGTAATTATGCAGTAGAAAGTAAAATATTAGATCCTATTATTAGAGGAAATATAGTACATGCCTATGCAGAGTTAAATCCAAAAAATATAGATGAATTTATAAGAAATTCTCTTAGAAATTATGGAGTATTAGAAAGTATTGAAAATATAAATTTATTAAAAGAGCAGTTTAAAAACTATGAATTATCTTTAAAAGAAGAGGTAATAGGTAGAGAAGTTGAATTTTATTATCCAATTACTAATGGAGTAATCCATGGAGTAATAGATCAAATAAGAAGAGATGAAGATGATAATATATCAATAATTGATTTTAAAACTTCTTACAATAGTGATGAGGAACTTCGCAAGTATTATTATCCTCAACTTCAAATATATACATTGGCTTTTGAAAAAATATCTGGCAAAAAAGTAAAAGAAGCAAAACTTTTATTCTTGTCAAATAATGAAGAGTTTAATGTGGATATTTCAGAAAAAAGTATAAAAGAAACAATTAAAGACTTTGAAGAATATATAAATTTTGTTGAAAATCACAATGAACTTAAAGATTATATAGATTAAAATATTATAGTAATTTTTTGAAAAACCTCTATTTTTAGAGGTTTTTTTATTGTAAATAGAAAACCCCCAGTTAGACTGGGGGTTCCGTAAAGCTTTAGCGTTAATTCTCTAAAAATTAAAAAACCTCTAGTGATAAAATAATAT
>NZ_JAGGLJ010000018.1 GCF_017874395.1 Peptoniphilus stercorisuis
CACACCTGTAACCATACCGAACACAGTAGTTAAGCTCTTAACCGTCGATGGTACTTGGCTGGCAACGGCCTGGGAGAGTAGATAATCGCCAGTTTACATAAGCTTCACTAGTTTATCTAGTGGAGCTTTTTTTAATGCTCAAATTTATTTTATACTTCTTTTTTATTTTTTAAAGAAATGACAATTTATTTACTGTTTTTTTGAAATAATTTAGATATTTTCTAAAAGCAAATGTTTGCAATTTTCTGAAGTGTCCTTTAAGCCTAATAAATATGATATAATTAAAGCTAAAATGGAGGTATGTAATGAAGGCTGTTATAACATTTATAGGAAATGACAAGATGGGTATTGTCTATAAGGCAACTGAACTTGTTGTTAAGTATCATTTAAATATTGTAGATATTAATCAAACTATTATGGACGACTATTTTACTATGCTTATGATTGTAGATTTATCTGAAAAGAATGTTTCTTTTGATGAAATTGTAGATGGATTTACAAATCTTGGTGAAGAGATTGGAATGTATATTAAAGTTCAACATGAAGATATTTTCAATTCCATGCATCAAATTTAATGAGGTGAATTATGGATAATAGAAAAATTATTGAAACTGTTAGAATGCTTGAGCAAGAACATCTTGATATTAGAACTGTTACAATGGGAATTTCTTTATTAGATTGTATTGATTCTGATTATAAGAAAGCTTGTAATAAAATTTACGATAAGATGATGAGACATACTGAGCATTTAGTAGATACGACTACTGAAGTATCTAAGAAGTATGATATTCCAATTGTAAATAATAGAATTTCAGTTACACCTATTTCTCTTATTGCTAGTGCTACTGATTTAACTGATTATACTCCTTTTGCAGAAACTTTAGATAAGGTTGCAAAAAATGTTGGGGTAGATTTTGTTGGTGGTTTTTCTGCACTTGTTCACAAAGGTTTTAACAAGGGAGATAAAATTTTAATTGATTCAATTGCACATGCACTTTCAACTACTGATTATGTTTGTTCTAGTGTAAATGTAGGAACTTCTAAAAATGGAATAAATATGGATGCTGTAAAGATGATGGGTGATGTTGTTTTAGATCTTGCAAAGAGAACTAAAGATGCTGATTCTATAGGATGTGCAAAACTTGTAATATTTGCAAATGCTGTAGAGGACAATCCATTTATGGCTGGAGCTTTTCATGGTGTTGGTGAAAATGACACTATTATAAATGTTGGTGTTTCTGGACCTGGAGTTGTAAAATGTGCTCTTGAAAAAGTTCGTGGTGAGAGTTTTGATGTAGTTGCTGAAACTATTAAAAAGACTGCTTTTAAAATTACTAGAATTGGCGAACTTGTAGGTAAGGAAGTATCTAATAAATTAAATACAAATTTTGGTATTATAGATTTATCTTTAGCGCCTACTCCTGCTGTTGGAGATAGTGTTGCTAGAATTCTTGAAGAAATTGGTGTGGATAAAGTTGGTGGACATGGTACTACTGCAGCTCTTGCTATGCTTAATGATGCTGTTAAAAAGGGTGGTATTATGGCAAGTTCTCATGTTGGAGGACTAAGTGGTGCTTTTATTCCAGTTTCTGAAGATGAGGGAATGATTGAGGCAGCTTATAATGGAAGTATTTCCTTTGATAAGCTTGAGGCTATGACTTGTGTATGTTCTGTTGGACTTGATATGATTGCAATTCCTGGAAATACTCCTTCTTCAACTATTTCTGCAATTATTGCTGATGAGGCTGCAATTGGTGTTATAAATAATAAGACTACTGCAGTTAGAGTTATTCCTGTTTATGGAAAAAATGTTGGAGATAGAGCTGAATTTGGTGGACTTCTTGGATATGCACCTATTATGGATATTGGAAATACTTCAAGTGAAAGATTTTCAAGTAGAGGTGGAAGAATTCCAGCACCTATACACAGTTTTAAAAATTAACAAGGAGATTAAATGAACTTTTTTAATTTTTTTAATGAACTTATAAAAAATCCAATTTTACTTATTGCAGCTATTCTTATAATATTTACTATTATAATGAATGGTGCTATTGATGCGCCAAATGCAATTGCTACAAGTGTTTCAACTAGAGCTTTATATATTAATAATGCTTTTTACATTTCAACTATTGGAAATTTTTTAGGTGTTCTTGTAGTTAGTTTGATCAATGCAAGAGTTGCTCATACTATATTTAATATGGTTGATTTTACATCTAAGGGATTTCTTGGAAATAGAGCTCTTGTAGCTGCACTTCTTGGAATTATTCTTTGGGGTATTATTACTTGGAAATTTAATATACCAACTAGTTCTTCTCATTCACTAGTAGCAGGTTTATGTGGTGCTTCTATTGCTCTTAATGGTGGAATGAAAGGTATAAATACTTTTGGAATTTTAATGGTATTTTATGGAATTATAATTTCAATAGTTGTTGCTTATTTTTTGGGATCTTTTATTGTTAAGATAATAAAAAATATTTTCAAAAAAAGAGATAGACGAGATAGTAAGCGATTTTTTGATAGAGGTCAAATTGTAAGTGCAACATTAATGAGTTTTATTCATGGTGCTCAAGATGGGCAAAAGTTTATAGCTATTTTTATGATTTTAACTACTCTTATGGGACATAATCCTGAAAATGAGAAAATTCTTCCTTTATGGATTCTTATAATAAGTGCTATTGCAATGGGTATAGGAACTTCTATTGGAATAAAAAGGGTAATTAAATCTATTGGAATGGATGTTGTAAGCCTTGAAACTTATGAGGGTTTTTCTGCTGATATAACATCATTTATTTCAATTTTAATAGCTACTATTTTAGGTATTCCACTTAGTACTACTCAAACTTCAACTACATCTATTATGGGAGTTGGAGCTACAAAGAGAAAAAGTAATGTAAACTGGGCCTATGCTAAATATTTATCAGTTACATGGTTTTTAACTTTTCCAATTTGTGGATTATTATGTTATTTATTAACTAAGTTATTTATGCTTTTTTAAGGAGGAATTTTTTTGAAAAATTATGGTTTTGACTATTTTAGAGCTTTTACTGAAATGGTTCAAGGATCAATGGCAGCAGCAAGACTATTAGATGAAATCTTAAAAGAATATGATCCTCTTGCACTAGATGCTAGAATTAGACAAATGCATGAGATTGAAAAATCAAATGATATGTTGATTCATGAAACTTTAAGACATTTAATTAGGGAATTTTTACCTCCAATAGAAAGAGAAGATATATCTACACTTATTGAAGAACTTGATGATCCAACTGATGCTATAGAAGATGTATTATTTGCACTTTATATGTATAATATTACAGAAATTAGACCAGAGGCAATAAAGTTTTCTGAGCTTATTGTTGAGGCTGTAGATACTCTTTATGAAGCTTCTATTGAGTTTAAAAATTTTAAAAATGGTGAAGATAAGACTAAGGAAAAAATTATAAAAGTAAATGAAATAGAGGGTAGAGGAGATAATCTCTACATAGATGCAATTAGAGAATTATATACAAGTTCTCTTGATCCAAAGACTATTGTAGCTTGGACTAAGGTATTAAGTAAACTTGAAAAATGTTTAGATACTTTAGAAAAAAGTGCAAATTTAATGGAATTTATTATGATGAAAAATATGTAATTTAAAACTTAAAGGGTGACCTTTAAGTTTTTTTACTTTAATAATTTAGTTAATATATAATAGTTAGGAGGTAAGTAAAATGAATAAAGTTAATTATGATTTAGAAATGGAAAATATTATAAAAAATTTAGAAAAAAAGAAAGAAAAATCTTTATTATTACATTCTTGTTGTGGACCTTGTTCTAGTGGATGTATTGAAAGACTTAATGAGTTTTTTAATATTACAGTTTTTTATTATAATCCAAATTTAGACATAGAAGAAGAGTTTGATAGACGTGCTATTGAACAAAAGAGATTAATTAAAGAGATGAATTTAAGTGATGAAATAAATGTAATTGTGCCAAAATACAATAGCAAGGAGTATTATGATGCTATAAATGGGTATGAAATGACTAAAGAAGGAGGCGCAAGATGTACTAAATGCTTTGAGCTAAGATTAAGGGAAGCAGCTAAAATGGCAAGTGAAGGTGGATTTGATTATTTTACAACTACACTTTCTATAAGTCCTTATAAAAATTCTACTCTTTTAAATACTTTAGGAGAAAAAATTGCAGAGGAATATTCTGTAAATTATTTATTTTCTGATTTTAAAAAGAAGAATGGATATAAGAGAAGTATTGAATTATCTAAAGAATATAATATGTATAGACAAGATTATTGCGGATGTGTTTTTTCAAAGGAAGAGGCTGAGGAAAGAAGAAGAGATAAGTAGTCATATTTTGGCTATTGTTGACACTATTTATTTAAGAACTATAATTATTATAGGAGGTTTATATTTAAATGAAAAAAGAGAAAAAAAGTTTTTCTATGCCTGACATGTACATAATTATATTCTTTGTAGTAATGTTGGCGGCACTTTTAACATATGTTGTGCCTCAAGGATATTTTGCAACTGAGGATATAAGTTATGAAGTAGCAGGTGAAGAAAAAACAAAGACAGTAATAGTTGAAGATTCTTTTCAATATGTTACTGATGATGATGGAAATCCAGTAAAGCAAGGAGTTAAACTTTTTGCTTCAGGTGGAGAAAATCAAGGATTTTTAAACTATATGTTTGAAGGTCTTGTTACAGGTGATAAGAATGGATCAGCAGTTGGAATTATAGCATTTTTACTTGTAATTGGTGGAGCCTTTGGAATTGTACTTAGTACTGGATCAGTTGAGGCTGGTATTTCAAAGATGATTGTAAAGATGAAGGGTAAAGAAATCCTATTAATTCCAGTTTTATTTTTGCTATTTTCTTTAGGAGGAGCAGTTTTTGGAATGGGTGAGGAGGCAATTCCCTTTGTATTAATAGTTGTTCCAATGACTGTTGCCATGGGCTATGATGCAATAGTAGGTATAATGATAACCTATTGTGCAACTCAAATAGGCTTTGCAACCTCTTGGATGAATCCATTTTCAGTAGCTGTAGCTCAAGGAATATCTCAAATACCAGTAATGAGCGGTGCTGGACTTAGAATTATAATGTGGATAGTATTTAATATAGTTTCTATAGTATTTACTATTATGTATGCAAAGAAAATTAAAAAGAACCCTGAACTTTCAGTATCTTATGAATCTGATGAGTTTTATAGAAAAGATTTAGAAAGTAATATGGGAAAAGATATTAAATTTGGTATTGGTGATACTTTAATAATACTAGATATTGTAATTACATTAATATGGGTAGTTTGGGGAGTAATTAAAAAAGGTTATTATATACCAGAAATTGCAACTCAATTTTTTACAATGGGTATTATTGCAGGTATTATAGGACTTGTTTTTAAATTAAATAATACTACACTAAATTCTATAGCTCTTTCTTTTAGAAATGGCTCAAAGGATCTTTTAACAGCTGCACTTGTAATAGGTATGGCTCAAGGTATTATTTTAGTATTAGGTGGAACAGATCCAGCACAAGGAACAGTTTTAAATACAATATTATTTAAGACAAGTGGACTTATCGCAGGACTTCCTCAAGCACTATCAGCTTGGATTATGTATATATTCCAATCAATATTTAATTTCTTTGTAGTTTCAGGCTCAGGTCAAGCTGCACTTACTATGCCAATAATGGCACCTCTTGCAGATTTAACTGGAGTATCTCGTCAAGTTGCTGTACTTGCATTTCAACTAGGAGATGGACTTACAAACTTAATCGTTCCAACATCAGGACTTTTAATTGCAGTTCTTGGAGCGGCTAGAATGGACTGGAATAGATGGGCAAAATTCCAAGTTAAATTTCAATTAATACTATTTGTCCTAGCTTCAATATTTATGTTTTTAGCAGTGGCAATAGGATATCAATAAGAATTTAGGCTTCTATACTAAGTATAGAGGCTTTTTTTTACTTTAAATTAAAAGCTATGCTATAATCAAATAGGTGATTTTGTGAAGAAAAAAGTGATTGTAGTAATAGTCTTTATAATGATTACTTTTACAGCTATTTTATATTATATAAACAATAATTATTTAAATAATATAGATAGTGTAGAAGAAGATAAAGATACAAAAAGAGAAATAACAATAGTAGCAACAGGAGATATAATATACCATATGCCTTTATATATAAATACATATGATAGGGAAAGTGATTCCTTTGATTTTAGTAGTTTTTATAAAGAGATGAAAGATATAATAGACTCATCAGATATAATGGTTGGAAATTATGAAACCACTTCAAATGAAAATAGAGTATATAGTGGATATCCTTCATTTAATACTCCAAAAGATTCAATAAAATATTTAAAAGACATAGGCTTTGATATATTATCAACTGCAAATAACCATTGCTTAGATACAGGTGTTGATGGAATAATTTCTACAATAGATGCAATGGATGAGTATAATATTAAACATTTTGGAACATATAAAGAAGACATAAATAGAGGTGTTATTTTAGAGGAAAATAATATTAAAGTTGGATTTTTGTCCTATTCAGAATATTTTAATGGGCTTGAGAAATTAGTGCCAGAGGATAAAAGTTTTATGATATCTAAATTTAATCTAGAAAATATTAAAAATGATATTAATAATTTAAAAATTCAAGGTGCAAATTTTATAGTAATATATCCTCATTGGGGAGTTGAGTATTCATCAATTCCAAGCGAATTTCAAGTATTTATGAATAAGGAACTTTTAAAAGCAGGAGCAGATGTAGTTTTAGGATCTCATCCCCATGTACTTCAGCCAGTAGAATATAGTGAAATAGATGCAAAGAAAAAATTTAGTATATATTCTATGGGAAACTCCATATCAAATCAAAGAATGGAATGGATGAATATAGAGGGAACAGAAACAGGCGTTTTTGTAAAATTAAAGATTTCAAAAAAAGATAGTGAAAATACAGCATCTCTTGAAGATGTAGAGTTAATTCCAACATATGTAAATAGATATAAAAATGAAAACAATAAATTTGTCTATGAAGTAGTTTCTTTAAAAGACTATATAGAAGGTGGAATTAAAAGAGATAGTATAGATGAATATACTAAGAAAAAAGTTGATAGAAATTATGAAAATGCAATGAATATATTATATTCACTTGGAGGTTAAGATGAAAAAAGTATTATTAATAGCAACTGGAGGAACTATTGCTTCTGTTAAGACAGAAAGTGGACTAAGTCCTAAGACTCCACCAGATGAATTTTTAAAATATATTCCAGAAGTTAAGGAAGTTGTAGATATTGATGTAATACAAGTTTTAAATATAGATTCTACAAATATAGAGCCTGAACATTGGATTATGATAAAAGATGTAATAATGAAAAATTATGATGATTATGATGGTTTTGTAATTACTCATGGAACAGATACCTTAGCCTATACTGCATCGGCAATGTCTTATTTAATTCAAGGAAGTGAGAAAGTAATAGCAATAACAGGTGCTCAAAAGCCAATAGTTGATTCTATTACAGATGGAAGAAAAAACTTAATTGATGCCATAAGATTTTCCATAAGAGAAAATGCAAGAGGAGTATATGTAGTCTTTGATGGAAAGGCAATAATAGGAACACGTGCTAAAAAAATAAGATCTAAATCTTACTCAGCCTTTGACTCAATTAATTATCCTGTGGCAGCATTTATAGATGGAAAGAGAATTCTTCAATATGTAGAGGACAATCCTAAAAAATTAACTCCAACATTTTATAATAATCTAAACCCTAAAGTATTTTTACTAAAATTAATTCCTGGAATGGAGCCTGAGATACTTGATTATATTGGACAAAAATATGATGGAATTATTATTGAATCCTATGGAGTAGGAGGACTTCCCTTTAATGATAGTAGAAACTTTAAAAAGGCATTAGAAAGATTAACAGAAAAAGGAAAAATAGTCGTACTTGCAACTCAAGTTATCCTAGAAGGATCAGATGCAGAAACTTATGAAGTTGGGTTTGATATTATAAATAAGTATAATATATTACAAGCCTATGATATGACAGTTGAGTCTGCTGTTGTAAAATTAATGTGGATTCTAGGAATAACTAAGGATTTTAATGAAGTTAAAAAATTATTTTATAAAAGTATAAATAAAGATATAATTTTTTAAAAAATTTAAGGTTTTTTTAAACCTTTTATTTTTTTGAAATTTAAGAAGATTCCATTATGTGAAATGAATAAAATAGGACTCGATTAAAGATTTCATTACGTGGAATGAATAAAATGGTACTTAATTAAAGATTTCACTAAGTGGAATTATAATATATAAAATGTACTCAATTTAAAACAAAATAGAATTTTTAATTTAAAAAATTTTTATATATTTAAAAATATAAAAATGAAAATGTTTTATTAATAGCAATAGTAATAATATTTGATATAATAATATTATTATTTTAAAGAGGGAGAAATATGGGAAGAAAAAAGAAAAAAAGAGTAGCTAAAACCTATGATCTTACAAAGATAGAACTAAATGAAGATGATTATAAGAAGTTTAAATTAAAGGCTCTATCTACTATAGTATTGTCAATAACTTGGCCTTTAAGTTTATTTATTATAGTTCCAAATATAAGAACTGTATTATCAAATGCTATGTATTATTCAATACTTGTAGTTTCAATATTTAATATAATTCTTACTTTTTTATCAGGAAGATTAAAAATTGATGAAATAAAATATCACAAATACCTATTAGAAAGTAAATTTAGGAAATTGGAAATGTTTTCAAGTCTTATCTTAATTATTGAAGTTATAATGATATTTATATACCTAGTTATGATTAAAAACTAAAGTAAAGTTTATAAAGTAAATAAATGACTAAATGTATTTTAATCTAAACTAAATTTTATCCCAGTATGCTTTTATTTTAAAAATCATATGATATAATGAATTTAAAATAAGGAATTGGAGGTTATCATGTTTAATTTTTCTAAGGTTGTTGAAGTTGAAAATTTTGAAAATACATGTAATGCATTTAGTTTAGGAAAAATTTCATATGATTTAGATTTAATAAATAAGCTAAGAGGTAAAATAGCTCTTTGCGCTTATTTTTTATGTACTTCAATTTTTAAAAGGTCAAATTATCAGTTGTAATAGAGAGCTCTAGGCGAGTTCTCTATTTTTTTATTTTATTTTCGGAGGTTAATTATGAAAAAGTTATACGAAGGAAAAGCAAAAGAAGTTTATTTAACAGATAAAGAAAACGAATATATGATTAGATATAAAGATGATGCAACTGCAGGAAATGGTGAAAAGAAAGCTACAATTTCAGGCAAAGGTGAGTTAAATCTTGCAATTACTTCTGCTATATTTAAAATGCTTGAAGAAAATGGAATAAAAACTCATTATATAGAAACTTTAAACAATAGAGATATGTTAGTTAAAAAGGTTACAATTCTTCCACTTGAAGTTATTGTGAGAAATATTTCAGCTGGTTCTTTTGCTAAGAGATATGGTGTTGAAGAGGGAATTGTATTTGATACACCAAGTTTTGAACTTTCATATAAAAATGATGACCTTGGAGATCCATTGATGGCAAGAGATCATGCAGTTTCTCTAGGACTTATTACAAATGAAGAGTATGATTATATTAGAAATGAAACTTTAAAGATAAATGAATTATTAAAAGAATTTTTCTTAAAAATAAATTTAAAACTTGTAGATTTTAAAATTGAGTATGGTAAGACAGAAGACGGAACTATAATACTTGCTGATGAAATTAGTCCAGATACTTGCAGACTTTGGGATACTAAGACAAATGAAAAATTTGATAAGGATATATTTAGAAGAGATCTTGGAGATTTAGTTGAAGGATATACAGAAGTATTAAAGAGAATGAGAGGCTAAGATGTGCGGAATACTTGGAATTTATTCTAATAAACCAGTTAATAAAAAATTATTTTTTGGACTTAGTTCACTACAACATAGGGGACAAGAGTCTTGTGGTATAACTGTTTCTAAAGATGACTCTTTAAAAAGAGTTAAGGGAATGGGAATGGTTAGTGAAGTTTTTAAAGAGGATAATTTATCTTGCTTAGATGGAAATATAGGAATAGGTCATGTTAGATACTCAACAGATGGAGGATCTTATGACTATAATACACAACCACTTATGGGCTTTTCAAAGGGAGAGGAACTTTCCCTTGCTCATAATGGAGATTTAATAAATCATCAAATTTTAAGAACTAGACTTGAAGAAGAGGGCATGATGTTTCAAACTTCAATAGACTCTGAGGTGATTTTATTTTTAATTGCAAGATATTACAATGGAGATATTGTAGAAGCTATTAAAAAGACAATGAGTTTAATAAAGGGTGCTTATAGTGTTGTTTTACTTCTTGAAGATAAACTAATTGCCTTTCGTGATAATTATGGAATTAGACCTCTTGTAATGGGAGAATCTGATGAGGGAGATATTATATTTTCATCAGAAAATGCTCCAATTGAAATTATGGGAGCAAAGGTAAAAAGAGACATTCTTCCAGGAGAAATAGTAGTAGTAGATGAAAGTGGAATTAATTCTTACTTTTATGAAAATACTCAAAAACCTAAACATTGTATTTTTGAATATGTTTATTTTTCAAGAGATGATGCAACACTTGATAAGGTAAATTCATATAATTTCAGAAGAAGATGTGGAGAAATATTATCAAGAGAAGCTCCATGTGATGTTGATCTTGTAGTTGCAGTGCCTGATAGTGGTATTCCATCTGCAATAGGATATGCTCAAGAGACTAATATTCCCTTTGCTGAGGGACTTGTAAAAAATAGATATGTAGGAAGAACTTTTATAAAGCCAACACAAGAAGAAAGAGAAATGGCTGTTAAGTTAAAACTTAATCCTCTAAGACATGTTGTTGAGGGAAAGAGAATTGCTCTTATAGATGACTCAATAGTAAGAGGAACTACATCAAGAAATTTAATTAAGAGAATTAGAGAAGCAGGAGCTAAGGAAGTGCATTTAAGAATTACATCTCCTCCTGTAATAAATCAATGCTACTATGGAATTGATACTCCAAGTAGAATGAATTTAATTGCTGCAAACCATACAATTGAGGAAATGAGAGAGTTAATCGGTGCTGATTCACTTGCTTTTATTTCTATAGATGGAATGCAAAGGGCAACTTTAATAAGAGATGATAGATTTTGTAAGGCTTGTTTTGATGGGAATTATCCAGTAGATCCAATTAGAATTTAAAGGAGTTAGTATGATAAATTATAAAGATTCTGGCGTTGATATTGATTCAGGTAATAAGGCTGTAGAACTTATTAAAGAACATGTTAATAATACTTTTATAAAGGGAGTAGTAGGAGATATTGGACTTTTCTCTGGTGGATTTTCACTTGATGAATTTAAAGATATGAAATCCCCTACACTTCTTGCATCAACTGATGGAGTTGGAACAAAACTTTTAATTGCTCAAAAAATGGACATTCACAATACTGTTGGAATTGATCTTGTTGCAATGTGTGTAAATGATTTAATTTGCCAAGGTGCAAGACCACTTTTCTTTTTAGACTATATAGGAGCTGATAAGATAATTCCTACTAGAATTGAAGAAATAGTAAAGGGAATATCTAAGGGATGTATTGATTCTAATTGTGCAATTATTGGTGGAGAAACAGCAGAACTTCCTGGAATGTATTCTAAAGATGAATATGATCTTGCAGGTTTTTCAGTTGGAATTGTAGATAGAGAAAATATTATAAATGGTGAAAAGATTAAAGCAGGAAATAAAATAATTGCTTTAAAATCTTCAGGACTTCATTCAAATGGATATTCACTAGCTAGAAAAATCTTCTTTGAAGAAATGGAAAGTGACTATAATGATATACTTCCATCTACAAATAAAACAATTGGAGAAGAACTACTTAGACCAACTAAATTATATGTTAAGACAATTCTTTCATTAATACATGAATTTGAAATCTTTGGAATTGCAAATATAACTGGAGGAGGACTTATAGAAAATGTTCCTAGAGTTCTTCCAAAAGGACTTGGTGCAAATATAAAATTAGGATCTTGGGAAAAACCACAAATTATAAAAGAAATAGAATTATTAAATCTTGTAAAAGAAGAAGAATTATATAGAACATTTAATATGGGTGTTGGAATGGTAGTTATAGTTGATGAAAATATAGCAGATGAAGTAGTTGATTATATAAATTCTAAAACTGATGATAAGGCATCTATTATAGGTGAAATAGTAGAAGGTGAAGGAGTAGTTCTTAAATGAGAATAGCAGTATTTATATCTGGAACTGGAACAAATTTAAAATCATTAATTGATGCACAAAAAAACAATGAATTTAATAGTACTATTGAACTTGTTATTTCAAATAAAGATGCAAAGGGACTATTTCATGGATTAAATGCAAATATTCCCTCTCTTGTAGTGAAAAATGATGAAGAAATATTAGAAAAATTACAAGAATATAATATAGATTTTATAGTTCTTGCAGGATATTTAAAAAGAGTTAGTGAAACTATTTTAAATAATTATGAAAATAAAATTATAAATATTCATCCATCACTTCTTCCAAAATATGGTGGCAAAAACTTCTATGGTATGAAGGTTCATAAAGCTGTATTTGAAAATAAAGATGAAGTAAGTGGTGTAACTGTTCACTATGTAGATGAAAATTTAGATTCAGGAGCTATTATATTACAAAGAGAAGTGAGTATTGTAGATTGTAAAAGCCCTATTGAAATAAAAGATAAAGTATTAGAAGTAGAACATATTTTATTAAAAGAAGCAATTAAGAAAGTTGAGGAGGAACAATGAGAGCTCTAATATCTGTTACAGACAAAAGTAATATTGATTATTTTGCTAAAAATTTAGAAGAACTTGGCTATGAAATTGTATCAACTGGAGGAACTTTAAAAGTATTAAAAGAATCAAATGTAGAGGCAATTGATATTTTAGAAGTTACGAATTTTCCAGAAATCCTAGATGGAAGAGTAAAAACACTTTCGCCAAAAATTCATGGGGGAATTTTATACAAAAGAGGAAATAAATCTCATGAAGAAACTATAAAAGAACAAAATATAAAGGCAATTGATATAGTTGTTGTAAATTTATATGACTTTGAAGGAGCACTACTTAGTAATGATCCTGAAAAAATTATAGAAAATATAGATATTGGAGGACCTACTTTAATTAGATCTTCTGCAAAAAACTTTAAAGATGTATTAATAGTTACTGATCCAAGTGATTATGAAGAAATAATAAAAAGACTTAAAAATAATGAAATTGACTATGACTTTAGAGAATATCTTGCAGCTAAGGCTTTTTCATTAACTGCTTTTTATGATTCTTTAATTTCTAGATATTTTGCTAAAAAAACAAATACTTTACAAGATAAATTTACTATAGGACTTAAAAAAGTATCTAGTTTAAGATATGGAGAAAATCCATCTCAAAAGGCAAATTTATATGATGATACTTTTGTAAATAGTTATTTATCAAATATAGAAATCCTTCATGGTAAGGAAATGAGCTTTAATAATTACAATGATTTAAATACTGCAATAGAGCTAACATCAGAGCTTGGTAAAAATGCTGTAGTTGCCTTTAAACATGCTACACCTTGTGGTGTTGGAATAGACAATAATATATATGATGCATATATGAAGGCTTTTAATGCAGATCCACTTTCAATATTTGGTGGAATTGTAGGAGTAAATGGAGTAGTTGATAAAGAAACTGCAAAGGAAATGAATGAAATTTTCTTAGAAGTTGTAGCAGCTAGTGATTTTACAGATGAGGCTTTAGAAATACTAACTAAAAAGAAAAATATTAGACTTTTAAAGGTTGATTTTGATCTTGAAAAATCAAATATGGATCTTAAATATTTAAATGGAAAAGTTCTAATTCAAGATAGAGATACTGTAGAAGATGGATATGAAGTTGTAACTGATAAATCACCAAGTGAAAATCAAATTGATGATTTAAAATTTGCAATGATAGTATGTAAATATGCAAAATCAAATGCTATTGTAATAGCAAAAGATTTACAAACTCTTGGAATTGGTGGAGGTCAAACTTCTAGAATTTGGGCTCTTGAAAGTATAAAGAACAATCAAAAGGATAGAGACTTTTCAGGAAGTGTCCTTGCATCTGATGCATTTTTCCCTTTTGATGATTGTGTAACTCTAGCAGGAGAAATGAATGTAGAGTCAATAATTCAACCAGGTGGATCTATAAAAGACAAAGACTCAATTGATAAGTGTAATGAGCTAGGTATTTCAATGGTATTTACTGGTCAAAGACATTTCAGACACTAGGAGGAAACTATGAAAATATTAATTGTTGGTAGTGGCGGAAGAGAATATGCTCTTGGAAATAAAATATTAGAAAAAAATACAGATAGAGAACTTTATTTTGCACCAGGAAATGGTGGAACTTTAAATATTGGAAAAAATATAAATATAAATGTAGAAGAAATAGATGAACTTTTAAAATTTGCAAAAGAAGAAAATATTGACTATACAATTGTAGGACCTGAAGTGCCTTTATGTATGGGAATTGTAGATAAATTTGAAGATGAAAATTTAAAGATTTTCGGACCAAGATATGAAGCTGCACAATTTGAAAAATCAAAGGCATTTACAAAGGACTTCTTAAAAAGACATAATATTAAAACTGCAGATTATTTAGAATCAGAAAATGTAGATGAAGCTTTTAATTTTGCGAAGACTCTTTTAGATAGAGATGAATCAGTTGTATTAAAGGCTGATGGACTTGCAGCTGGAAAAGGTGTTTTAATAGCTGAAAGTGAAGAGGAAGTAAAAGAATTTTTAGAAGATGTATTAATTAATGGTAAATTTAATGAGAAAAAAATCGTCGTAGAAGAATTTTTAGATGGTTTTGAAATGTCATTAATTTGTCTATGTGATTCTAAAAATATTATTCCACTTCCAACAGCAAGAGATTATAAAAAAATTGGAACAGGAGAAGTTGGTTTAAATACTGGTGGAATGGGAGCTTATTCACCAAATTTTGAGGCTGATATTTATCTTGATAAAATAAAAGAAGAAATACTTGAAAAAATTTTAAAAGGATTCCAAGAAGAAAAGATTGATTATAGAGGAGCTTTATTTATTGGTCTTATGATAAGTGATAGTGATATAAATGTTTTAGAGTTTAATGTTAGATTTGGAGATCCTGAAACTCAAGCTATACTTGAAAAAATAGACAATGATCTTTTAGAAATATTAGAAAAAACTTCATCAAAAAATTTAGATAATTTAGATTTAAAGGTAAATTCTAAAAAGGCAATGTGTTTAGTACTTGCTTCAGAGGGATATCCTGAAGATTATGAAAAAAATAAAGAGATTACAAATCTAGATAATACAGATGTAAAAGTATATCATGCAGGAACAAAATTTGAAGATAATAAACTTCTTACAAATGGTGGAAGAGTTTTAAATCTTGTTTATTCAGATGATAATTTTGATAAGGTATTAGAAAAGTTATATAAAAATGCAGAAATAGTAAATTTTGAAAATAAATATTACAGAAAAGATATTGGACCTAGAGTAAAAAGAGTTTATGTAAGAAAAAAAGATGAGTTTGACTATGAATCTAAGGAAGTAAAAGAAGATATTAAAAACTCATTAAATATAGATTTAGAAGAATTACAAATATATAAAAGATATGACATAGAGATTTCAGATAATACACTTGAAAGTATTTTATATACAATTTTATCTGAAAAGCCAGTTGATGATATTTATTATGGAAATGATGCAATTAAACTTCAAAGTGAAATGGAAAATTCTATTGCTGTTTCCTATTTACCAGGTCAATTTGACCAAAGAGAACAAGGGCTTCTTGATACTATAAGTCTTGTAACAGATGAAGATGTAGTAGCTAAATGCTCTAATGTATATGCATTTAAGGGAGCTAGCAAAGAAGAAATTCAAAAAATTGAAGATTTCTTAATAAATCCTGTAGATTCTCAAAGGGTTAAATTATTAAAAATACCTACTACTTTAAAATCAACTGCAGTAGAAAATCATGAAAATAAAATATATGAAGGATTTAATGAATTATCAAAAGAGGAGTTAGAAGTATTTTTAGAAGAATTAGATCTTGCAATGAGTATTGAGGATTTAATTTGTTTACAAGATTATTTTAAATCTGAAAATAGAGATCCAAATGAAACTGAAGTTGCAATAATAGATACCTATTGGTCAGATCATTGTAGGCATACTACTTTTAATACAGAACTTAATATAACTTTTGAAGAAAAGACAAAACTTGATAATTTAATTAAAGAATCTTTTAATAAATACTTAAAATTAAGAGAAGATGCAAATGTTACAAAACCAATAAGTCTTATGGGACTTGGAACTATTTTATCAAAATATTTAAGAACAAATGGAGAACTTGAAGATTTAGAAGTTTCATCTGAAATAAATGCTTGTTCTGTAAAGATAAAAGTAAGAGTTGATGTAGATGGAAAAGAAGAGTTACGTGATTATTTATTAATGTTTAAAAACGAAACTCATAATCATCCAACAGAAATAGAACCCTTAGGTGGAGCAAGTACTTGTCTAGGTGGAGCTATAAGAGATCCACTTTCTGGTAGAGCTTATGTATATCAAGCTATGAGAATAACAGGCTCTGCAGATCCTAGAGAAGAAATTTCAAAAACACTTGCAGGAAAACTTCCTCAAAGAGAAATTACAACTCAAGCTGCAAAGGGATACTCTTCCTATGGAAATCAAATAGGACTTCCAACAGGATTTGTAGAAGAACTATATCATAAGGGATATATGGCAAAGAGAATGGAAACAGGAGCTGTAATTGCAGCAGCACCTATGGAAAATGTAAAAAGACTAGATCCAGTAGATGGAGATTTAGTTTTATTAATAGGTGGAAGAACTGGAAGAGATGGAATTGGTGGAGCAACTGGCTCATCAAAATCACATAAAAAATCTTCTATAGTTACAGAATCTGCACAAGTTCAAAAGGGAAATGCTCCAGAAGAAAGAAAAATCCAAAGACTTTTTAGAAAATATGAAGCAGCATCTCTTATTAAAAAATGTAATGACTTTGGAGCAGGTGGAGTAAGTGTTGCAATAGGAGAACTTTCAGATGGTGTTGAAATATATTTAGATAGAGTTTTATTAAAATATAAGGGCCTAAGTCCAAGAGAAATTGCAATCTCAGAATCTCAAGAGAGAATGGCACTTGTAATTGATAAAAATGATTTAGATGAATTTAAAAAATATTGTCATGAAGAAAATCTTGAAGTAACACATGTTGCAACTATAAAAGACAATAATAGAATGATTATGAAATATAAAGATGAAATAATTTGTAATATGAATTATGACTTTATAAACTCAACAGGAGCTAAAAGAGTTCAAGATGTAGAAGTAGTAAGTGAGTCTTTCCCAAAAGCACTTGAAGTTGAAGATAATGCTCCGGAAAGATTATATGAAGTAGTAAAAGATTTGAATGTTGCATCTCAAAAGAATTTAATAGAATTATTTGACTCAACAGTTGGAAGAAATACAGTACTAAATCCATTAGGAGGAAAATCACTATGTAACCCAATTCAAGCAATGGTTGCAAAAGTGCCAGTTGATAGTGGAAACTCTAAGACTGTTTCACTTATGAGCTATGGATTTAATCCTTATTTAATGGAAGAATCACAATATTTAGGTGGATATTATGCAGTAATAGAATCTATTACAAAACTTGTAGCAACAGGATCAGATCTAAATAATATAAGACTGTCTTTCCAAGAGTACTTTGAGAAGATGAGTTCTGAAAAAGTTTGGTCAAAACCACTTAAGGCACTACTTGGAGCCTTAGAAGCATCAAGTTTCTTTAAAGCACCACCAATTGGTGGAAAGGACTCTATGAGTGGAACTTTTGAATCAATATCAGTTCCTCCAACTTTAATTTCCTTTGCAGTTACAACTGAAGATATTGAAAATATAATATCACCTGAATTTAAGGGAAAAGGAAAAATTGGTCTTATAAGAACTAAAATGACAGAAGAGGGACTTTTAGACTTAGAAGAATTAAAGAAAAATTGTGAATTAATAAATAGAGAAATAAAATGTGGAAATATAATTTCAGCATCTGCTATAACAAGTAAGGGAACTCTTCCTGGAATTTATGAAATGGCTGTTGGAAATACAGGATTTGATGTGAAATTCCAAGATACATTCTCACCAAAATATGGTTGCTTTATAGTTGAGTATTTAGAACAAAAAGAAGGAATACTATATGGTGGAGATTTCTCAGATGAAATTATAGTAAATGGAATAAAACTTGATAAAGAAAGACTTAAAAACGACTATTTAACTACATTTGATAAAGTATTTAAACCAGTATGTAAAGAAGAACAAGAATATAAAGAAAATAAAAGAGTAGAAAAGAGAAGTTTAAAATCTACAAAAACTGTAAAAACTCCAAAAGTAATAATTCCAGCTTTTCCAGGCACAAATTGTGAGTGGGATACTGCTGAATGTTTTGAAAAATCTGGAGCAGATACAAGTATTTATCTATTTAATAATGAAAGTAATGAAGAGATTAAAAATTCATTAAAAGAACTTGCATCACTTATTAAAGATGCACAAATGCTAGTTTTACCAGGAGGATTTTCTCTTGGAGATGAACCAGATGGATCAGGTAAATTTATTGCAAATGTACTAAGATCTAAAGAAGTAAGTGAAGCAATAGATATTATGATTAAAGAAAATGATGGATTAATACTTGGAATTTGTAATGGATTTCAAGCTCTTGTAAAAACTGGACTTTTACCAGGAGGAGTTATAAAAGAAGTTGAAGAAAATGATCCAACAATAACTTATAACAAGTGTAGAAGACATATTGCAAAATTTGTAAATACAAAAATAATGACAAATAATTCACCTTGGTTAAAATATGCAGAAGTTTCAAAAACTTATAAAATGCCAATATCTCATGGTGAGGGAAGATTTGTAGTAGATGAAAATGTCTATAATGAAATGCTTGAAAATGAACAAATTGTTGCAGTTTATGATATTGCACCAAATGGATCAGATTATAATATTGAAGCTATTATGTCAAAAGATGGACATATACTTGGCAAAATGGGACATTCAGAAAGAGTTGCAGATGATTTATATAAAAATATTTATGATGTAGAAATATTAAATTTATTTAAAGCTGGAGTTGAGTATTTCAAGGAGGAAAAATGAGATTTGATATTTACAAAAATCCATTAAATACAAGATATGCAAGTTATGAAATGAGTCATATATTTTCAGATGATGTAAAATTTAGAACCTTTAGAAAACTTTGGGTTGAGCTTGCTCGTTGTGAAAAAGAACTAGGGCTTAATATTAGTGATGAACAAATAAAAGATATGGAAGAAAATATTACTAATATAGATTTTGAACTTGCAAAAAAATACGAAAAAGAACTTCGTCATGATGTAATGGCTCATGTTAAAACCTTTGGAGAAGCAGCTAAAAGTGCTGCTTCAATAATCCATCTTGGAGCTACAAGCTGTTATGTAACAGATAATACAGATATTATACAAATGAAAATGGCAATGGAACTTATTGAAAAGAAATTAGTTATATTAATTGCTCATTTATCTAAATTTGCACTAGAGTATAAGGACCTTCCAACACTGGGATATACTCATTACCAAGTTGCTCAACTTGTAACAGTTGGAAAAAGAGCCTCAATGTGGATTCAAGATTTTCTAATGGACTATGACGAGCTTATTTATAGAAAAGACAATCTTTTATTAAGAGGAGCAAAGGGAACTACAGGAACTCAAGCCTCTTATATGAAGCTTTTTAATGATGATGAAGATAAGGTTAAATCTCTTGATGAAAAAATAGTAAAAGCTCTTGGATTTAAAGGCTCACTTCCAATAACAGGACAAACTTATACAAGAAAAGTTGACTATCATGTACTTCAAGTACTATCATCAATAGCTCAATCAGCAAGTAAAATGACAAATGATATAAGACTTTTACAAAATAGAAAAGAAATTGAAGAGCCCTTTGAAAAAAATCAAGTAGGTTCTTCTGCAATGGCCTATAAGAGAAATCCAATGAGATGTGAAAGAGCATCATCACTTTCTAAGTATGTAATAAATATTGTTCAAAATCCTGCACTTGTTGCAAGTACACAGTGGCTTGAGAGAACTCTTGATGACTCAGCGAATAAAAGACTTGCAATACCAGAGGCATTTTTGGCAATAGATGCAATACTTGATATTTTAATAAATGTCTCAGATGGTCTTGTAGTTTATGAAAATGTGATAAGATTACATGTAGAGGAAGAACTTCCTTTTATGGCAACTGAAAATATTCTAATGGAAGCTGTAAAAAGAGGTGGAAATAGACAAGATCTACATGAGAAGATAAGAAACTATTCAATGATTGCAGCAAAGCGTGTAAAAGAAGAAGGTCTTAATAATAATCTATTAGAACTTCTTGAAAATGATCCTGATTTTAAAATGAATTCAGAAGATATAAAAGACATTTTAAATCCTAAAAATTATATAGGAAGATCAAGTTCTCAAGTAGAGGAATTTATAAGAGATTATGTAAATCCTGTAATTGAAAATTATAATACAGAATATGAAGTTCAGTTAAATGTTTAAAATTATAAGTAAGAAATAAAACATTTACATTAATTTGTAATCTCTTTATTAGATGTATTTCACTTAAATGCTTTAGTATATATATATAGGAGATGATAAAATGAAAAAGTTTAAAAAAAGTCTTGCTATGGTTTTAGCACTATCTTCTGCATTTATTATAATGCCAGAAAATGTAAAGGCTGAAAAAGTAGTAAAGGCAAATTTACCAGGTTTTAATGTAAAATTAAATGATCGTTTAGTAGATAATAATTATAGTGAGTATCCTCTTATTGTATATAAGGATATAACATATTTTCCAATGACTTATAATACAGCTAGATTTTTAGGTATTGAAACAAATTGGAGTGAAAATTCAGGACTTTCAATTAATCAAACTGGAGTATCAGGAGCTTTTGATTTTTATAGTACTAATAAGAAAAATGATAATACTTATGCTGTAAGTGTTCCAGAATTTAAGATTAAGGTAAATGGAAAAGAAATAGACAATAAAAAAGAAGAGTATCCACTAATTGTATTTAGAGATATAACATATTTTCCAATGACTTGGAGATTTTGTGTAAATGAATTTAATTGGGATTATGAATTTACAAATAAAAAAGGTCTAGAAGTTAAATCTTTAAATACTAAAGAAAAAGATAAAGTGGAAGTAAAAGAAGAAAAGAAAGAAGAAGAGTGGAAAGATTACTCTAAGACAATATTTTATAATGGAAACTATTATGTAGTAAAAAATAAAGGTGAAGATTATAGATTATTTAGAGAATCTCACATTGGAAAGGAATCAAAGATGGTTTCTGATATTCCAATTAAAGACTTTAAACAAGAAGATGATAAACTTTTCTTCTACTCAGAGGGCAATCCATATTATTATGATCTTAAAAAAGGGCGTGTAGTAGAACTTCTAAAAAACTCTAATGCAAAAGAGGGAAGTGTAATTACTATTGGTGATGAGGTTTTCTATGTAGATAAAAAAGATGGAGAGCTTTATAATAAAGATAAAGACAAATTAAATAAAGGCAATAAGGTAGAAAATATTTCTAAAGATGATGAATATTTAATAGTAAACTTTGAAGATACAAAATATAAATTTATTGTTTATAATAAAAAAGGTGAAGAAGTTTATAAATCAAAAGACAAAATAAAAGATGCAAAAATTAAAGATGATAAATTAACTTTTTATAATATAGATAAAAATAAAGAAGAAGAAGTTAAACTTAAGAAATAAGAAAGGCTACCTAGTGTAGCTTTTTTTAATATATAAATTTTATAAAATGGGTATAATCCTTGGCATAAAAGTATATAAAAAAGAGGGTGAGATTGTGTTTGAGTTTTATTATAATAATAATATTTACAAAGCAAAAAACTGGGTTGAAGTAGATCCAAATAATTTTTTAATAATGGCCGAGGATCACTTAGATAGGATTCGATTTATATATAGTAGGAATATAAATAATCTTCCTGTAAATCTAATTTATTTAAGAAATACAGCTATATCTCTATCGAGAAATGAACTTTATAATATAAGAAAAGTGGAAAAGGAAAATATGGATTTAATAGATTTTAAAAATGTAAATCTAGAAAAATTAGATTTTGCATCACTTTTATTTTTATATAGAAGACTTAATTTTGTAGATACTAGTGAAGTATCAAGTTTTAAAAAAGAGATATATATTAGTATGAAGAAAAGTTTATATGAATATGAAGAAAAAGGAAGAGTGGATTTTCAAGATGGAATAATTGATCTTATTAATCTAAGTTTAAGTATTCATCCATATCTTAGTGATAGTGAAGAAATCAGAAAACTAATTGAAGAATTTGCCCTTTTTATAAAAATAAAAACTTATTCTAAAATGAATATTAGTGATTTATTAGATGAAAAAAAGAAATTTGAAGAAGTTTTAAAGAGAAAGAAAAGTTTTGATGAACTTGGATATCCTGATATAAGTTATTTTACTTTAAAAAATAGGATAAAGCCTGCAGTTGAAGTTTTATTAAAATTAAAAGAAGATTTAATTCTTACAGAAATATTTAATATTACTAGACATGCTCTTTTAATAAATCCTTTTAAAGTAAATTTAGAAGAATTAGAAAATGTAATTGAAGGAAAGTTTCAGTTTGTAGAAGATGCAAGGTTTGATTATAACTATGCATATTATGAAGATTTAGGTATAGAAACTGATATTGTAGAAGATGAAATAAGAAGTATAAACAAATGGCAATATGAAAAAGTAAGTGAACATCTTTTTTTACTTGCAAAAGATGCACTTAAAGATGTATCATTAAATGATAAAAAATTTATTGACTCATATAAGTATTCTTTATCTATCTATAAGGAGATAGACTATGTAATATATCTTATAAGATATGTGTTAAAAACAATGGATATAGATTGATTTAACATAGAATAAGCCTTTACAAATTCTCATGTTTATGATAATCTAAGTTAGTAAATTTTAATATAGGGTCATTATGGCTTGAAATCTAGGAATTTTAATATTCCTTAACCATAGGAGGTGTTTTTATGGCCGATAGAGTAACATTAGAATGTACAGAATGTAAAAACAGAAATTACATTACTTACAAAAATAAGAAAAATACTACAGAAAGATTAGAACTTAAAAAATATTGCAAATTCTGTAAAGATCACACAACTCATAAAGAAACTAAGTAAGTGATTTAAAAGGAGGGATTGACTTGGCAGCAAAAGATTCTGTGAAAAAGGCTGAGGAAAAAAAGGGTCTGAATAAGTATTTCAGAGGAGTAAAATCTGAATTCAAGAAAGTTGTTTGGCCAACAAAAAAACAAGTTTTAAATTACAGTGTGATAGTTATTGTTGCAAGTATTATATTTGCACTTCTATTTTCAGTATATGATAAGCTTATAATCTTCTTACTACAAAAGTTTATTTACAGATAATGGTGATAAAGTGGATAATGAAGAAAAAAATATAAACTTAGAAGAACGAGAAAAAAATGCAAAATGGTATGTAATTCACACTTATTCAGGTCACGAAAATAAAGTAAAAGCTAACATGGAAGCTATGGTTTTAAACCGTAACATGGAAGATTTGATTTTTGACATTCAAGTGCCAATGGAAGAATATGTAGAAAACAAAGATGGTGCTAAAAAAGTTAAAGAAAGAAAAATGTTCCCTAGCTATGTACTTGTTAAGATGATTATGAATGATGAGTCTTGGTATCTTGTAAGAAATACAAGAGGAGTTACAGGCTTTGTAGGTCCAGGCTCAAAACCAGTGCCACTTTCAGATGAGGAAGTTAGAGATCTTGGAGTAAGTGAAGATAAAGAGCTATTTGGAAATTATGAAATCGGAGAAGATGTGAAGGTTATATCTGGACCATTTAACGATTTTGTAGGAAAAATAGAATCCTTTAACTATGACAAGGCAAAAGTAAAAGTTTTAATTTCAATGTTTGGACGTGACACATTAGTTGAATTAGATTTTAATCAAATTATAAAGCAATAGAGGAAGAAGGAATTACCTCTATTTTCTATTGACAGTGGGAGGGAATACCCGCAGAAACCACAAGGAGGAAAGAAAATGGCAAAGAAAGTAATAGCTATAGTAAAATTACAAATTCCAGCTGGAAAGGCAACTCCAGCACCACCAGTAGGTACAGCATTAGGACCTCATGGTGTAAACATTATGCAGTTTACAAAGGAATTCAATGCAAAAACTCAAGATCAAGCAGGTCTTATAATTCCAGTTGTATTAACTGTATATCAAGATAGATCATTTACATTCATTACAAAGACTCCACCTGCAGCAGTTCTTATTAAAAAATCAATAGGACTACAAAAGGGTTCAGGAGAACCAAACAAAACAAAAGTTGCTAAAATAACTAAAGCTCAAGTTCAAGAAATTGCAGAACTTAAAATGCAAGATTTAAACGCAGCTAGTGTTGAAGCAGCAATGAGAATGGTAGCTGGAACAGCTAGAAGTATGGGTGTAGAAGTAGTAGATTAGTGGGAGGAAATTTCCGTTAAGACCACAAGGAGGGATTTTAATGCCAAAAAGAGGTAAAAAATATTTAGAAAGCTTAAAGCTAATAGATAGAGCTAAATTATATGATGTTAAAGAAGCTCTTGCATTAGTTGAACAAACATCAAAAGCAAACTTTGATGAAACTGTTGAGCTTGCAGTAAGACTTGGAGTAGATCCAAGACATGCAGACCAACAAGTTAGAGGTACAGTTGTACTTCCTCATGGAACAGGTAAAACTAAAAAAGTTCTTGTTCTTGCTAAGGGAGAAAAAATTAAAGAAGCAGAAGCTGCAGGAGCAGATTATGTTGGTGGAGACGAATACGTTGAAAAAATCCAAAAAGAAAACTGGTTTGATTTTGACGTAGTTATAGCTACTCCAGACATGATGGGCGTTGTAGGTAAAATCGGTAGAGTTCTTGGACCTAAAGGACTTATGCCAAACCCTAAATCAGGTACAGTAACATTTGATGTTGCTAAAGCTGTAGAAGAAGTTAAAGCTGGTAAGGTTGAATATAGAGTTGACAAAGCTGCTATAATCAATGTTCCAATCGGAAAAGCTTCTTTTGGTGCTGAAAAACTTGAAGATAACTTCAGAATTCTTATGTCTGAAATTATTAAAGCTAAACCAGCATCAGCAAAAGGACGTTACCTAAAGAGCGTTACTGTTTCAACAACAATGGGACCTGGAATTAAACTTAACGGCCAAAAATTAATGGAAAAATAAAAACACCTATATAGAGCACTTCGGTGCTCTTTTTTTTATGCCTTGAAATAAATTCAAGCTTGTCAAACACAGTCAATTACATAATATAGATTTAACAAATATTCTGAACTAAAATTAATTTAAACAAGGAAAATATTTTCATATTAATATAAAAGAAAGGTGATAATATGAACACAAAATTTGTAAGTTTAGAAGAAGCTATAGAACAAGTTAAGGACAATGACACAGTTGCAACATCAGGTTTTGTTCAAGTTGCAAATCCAGAAGCACTAGAATGGGCTTTAGGAAAAAGATTTGAAGAGACAAATAGTCCAAAAGACTTAACACTTTTTTACTGTGCAGGTCAAGGAGATGGAAATAATAGAGCAGTAAATCACTTTGCAAAAGAAGGACTTTTAAAAAGAGTTATAGCAGGACATATGAACTCAGCACCAATACTAAGTGATTTTATAATGAAAAATAAATGTGAAGCTTATAATATACCTCAAGGAATACTATGTGCAATGGTTAGAAATGTAGCTGCAAAAAAAGTTGGAGTTATTTCATCAGTAGGACTTCATACTTTTGCTGATCCAAGAATTGAAGGATGTAAGTCAAATAGTATAACTACAGAAGATGTAGTTGAATTA
This sequence comes from Peptoniphilus stercorisuis, assembly GCF_017874395.1. GTDB lineage: Bacteria > Bacillota > Clostridia > Tissierellales > Peptoniphilaceae > Anaerosphaera > Anaerosphaera stercorisuis. The sequence goes on from NZ_JAGGLJ010000018.1 coordinate 26,036, forward strand.
ATAAATATTGCAGGACGTGAGCAATTATTTTATAAAGCTATAAATTTAGATGTTGCCTTTATAAAGGGAAGTTATGCAGATACAAGAGGAAATATTTCTATGGAAAAAGAAGGAGTTCCAACTGAAGCTACATCAATAGCTCAAGCAGTACATAACAATGGAGGAACTGTAATAGTTCAAGTAGATAATATTGTAAAAGCAGGTTCACTTGATCCAAAGCTTGTAAAAATTCCTGGAATCTATGTAGATTATGTAGTTGAAGTAGAAGATAAAAATTTAAAACAACAATGTTATGGTGTAGACTATGAAGAAGAACTTGCAGGAAAAACTTCATTAAGTGGAGGTGCTTTAAATGTAAAGGCTTCATTAAATGAAAGAAAAATAATTGCAAGACGTGGAACAATGGAAATAGAAAAGGGAAATGTTGGAAATTTAGGAATTGGCGTACCTGAAATGGTTTCAAGTGTAGTAAGTGAAGAAGGTATTTCTGATTGGATGACTCTTACAGTAGAATCAGGTCCTGTAGGTGGATCACCTCAAGCTAAAAATAGATTTGGAACTTCTATAAATGCAGATGCAATACTAGATCAACCTTATCAATTTGATTTTTATGATGGTGGTGGACTTGATATTACGTTTTTAGGACTTGCTGAAGCAGATAGATTTGGAAACTTAAATGTATCTAAATTTGGTGGACGTGTTGCAGGCTGTGGTGGATTTATAGATATATCTCAAAATGCTAAAAAAGTTGTATTTTGTGGAAGTTTTACAGCTGGTGGACTAAAAGTAGAAGTAAAAGATGGAGAACTAAAAATACTTAATGAAGGTAAATTTAAAAAATTTGTAAAAGATGTTGAACAAATTACATTCTCAGGGGAATATGCAAGACTTACTAATCAAGAAGTTTATTATATAACTGAAAGAGCAGTATTTAAAATGATGCCTGAAGGAATAACACTAATAGAAATAGCACCTGGAATTGACTTAAAAAAAGATGTATTAAACCAAATGGAATTTACTCCATTAATTTCAAAAAATCTTAAACTTATGGATAAGAGAATATTTAAAGATGAAGTTATGAATTTAAAATTTGACAAATAAAAAATAAAAAGAGATTTCTTAAGAAATCTCTTTTTATTTTTCTATACTGTCCTTTGCAATTTGAATGTATTTAAACATTTGTCCATATTTTTTATAGGCTTGTTCTAGTTTTTCACTATTGTATTCAATACAATTAGGACTTTTTTTAATTTCTTCAAAGGCCTCTAAAACAATTTTTGAAAAGTTACTATTTCTAAGTATTGAAATAGAAGGATCATGTCCCTTTGATGGAATAGTATTGTTTTTAAAAAACAGTTTAGAATCATTATAGTAAAGACTAAATATCTTTTGAGAAGCCATAATATCCCAAGAAAAATCATCTATTATATAAAACTTAATATTTGGATTTTCTTTCATTAATTTTAATACTTGATTGTAGTGCTTTTGCCTTTTTTCAGCAGGAACTGTATATCTTGTATTACAACATAAAATATTCCCATCTTCTAAATAATCAAAAAGTGTTGATTTTAGAATAAAGAAGTTAATATTTGAGTTTTCAAAAATCTCTTCCCAAGTTATTTTAATCTTCATAATTTCAAGCATTTCATCCTTTGACTTAGTTTTAATATAGGAGTTTTGTGCTATTTCTAAGATTAATTCTGGTGGTAGTAAAAACTCAAATCCATAGTTACAAAAGAAATAAAAATTATCTCCTGAATAAAAGTTAGTTCTAAAGTTTGTAGATGATACTGATTTAGAGTAGGTAAGTTCAAGGATTAAATTTTCTTCTTTAAAGTTATCTATTAAAAAATCAAAGTATTCTTCAGTTGCACTTTCGCTGTCTCCATAGGTCATAGTTTGTATAAAGGCTTCACTATCAAGAGAAAAGTCAAAGAAAAACTTATCTTTTATAATAAAAAAGTTTTTGTATGTGAATTTAGATTTATTATAAATTTCAATATTTACATTTGGATATTTACAAAGTATAGAATATATTTTAAGCATATTTTCATAACTTGGAATATTTTTATCTAGTGAATAACCAAGATGTATAGTTATTTTTCTAAAATTTGAATTAGACTTTTCAAGTATTTCTAAGACAAATTTTGCATTATAGGAAAAAATATCAAAACTTGTGTATATATCAATATCTTCTTCAAAAGATTTAAGTAGTAATTTATTTAAAGAATTATTGATAAAAGGATAGATGCTTCTACTTCCTATTAAAAACTTAATTTCTCCACTATCTTCTTCAAGTGATTCAATGTTACATATTTTTCGATAAGTATTTTTAAGTAAAGTATTAATTTGTGACTCAATTTCTTCTTGAGCAGTTTTGTTACTAAAGGAAGGTGGAATTAAACTAAATTCTATGTAAAAGTTATATTCTTTATTATCTTCACAAATTGCCTTTGCAAAAATAGAGCTTGCCTTTTTATTAATGCTATTAATCGATTTAACTGATGGTATTTTAGAGCCGTTACACCATTTACTAATATATGAGATGTCATAGTCAAGTGCCTTTGCAAGTACTGATAGTTTAACATCTGTAAATTCAAATAATTTTTTTAATGTTTCTGAGTAAGTCATATCCATTTATGTCGCCCCCAATTACAAATAATAGATAGAAAAACCTAAACTTCTATACCTATTATAGATTATAATCTTAATTTTTAAAAATATTTTTTTATATAATAAAACAATGATTATTTTATTATATTGACTAAATATAGTTTTTGCAAATATTTTCCTAATGTTTTTATACAATATCAGTTTTATATAGCCCTATTTATAATACTTTTAGAGTTTGCTTTTAAAAATGTCAAAATTTAGGACTTTTTCTAATATAAGTTGACAAAAAGTCAAGTGAAACAGAAAAGTAGTCAAAGTCAGTCATTAGGAAAACATTTTATAATCCTTAAAACTGTATTAATATTAATTTACAAGAAAATTTACTTAGAAAATATTTAAGGAGAGATAAAAATGGAACAAATGAGACTTCACCATGTGGGAATAGTACTTCCTACATTAAAACAAGCACATGATTTTATTGACAGATTTGGACTTGAAATTGATTATGAAGGATTTGTAGATGCTTATCATGCAGATCTTATTTTTACTAAGAAAAGTACTTTTGGAAGTCCTTTAGAATTTATCATTCCAAAAGAAGGAGTCCTTTGTGATTTTAACAATGGCAAAGGTGGAATTGCACATATTGCTTTTGAAGTTGAAGATGTAGAAAAGGTAAGAAAAGAATTTGAAGAAAAGGGAATGGGAATGCTAGAAGATAAAGCAGTTCCAGGAACTGATGATATTATAGTTAACTTTTTAAGACCTAGATTTAATGATGGAATACTTGTTGAATTTGTAGAAACAGTAGCTCCAATTAAAAGAGATTAAAAAGTATAAGTAGGAGTGATGATTATGTACACAATGGGAGTAGATATAGGTTCAGCATCATCAAAGGTTGTTATTTTAAAAGATAGAGAACTTTTTTCTTATGATGTAGTTCAACTTGGAACAGGAACTTTAGGACCAAGTGAAGTGATAGAAAATATATTAAATAAAACAAATTTAAAACTTAGTGATATCTCCTATACAGTTGCAACTGGTTATGGACGTTTTTCTTTTGATAAAGCAGATAAACAAATAAGTGAAATTTCAGCTCATGCAAAGGGAATTCACAGTCTTATTCCCAGTGCTAGAACAATTATTGACATTGGGGGTCAAGATGCAAAGGCTATTGCACTAAATGACAAGGGCAGTGTAAAACAGTTTTTTATGAATGATAAATGTGCAGCAGGAACTGGTAGATTTTTAGAAGTTATGGCTAGAGTTTTAAATGTAGATTTAAATGAAATGCAAAACCTAGATAAAATGTCAAAAAATCCTGCAACAGTAAGTAGTACTTGTACTGTATTTGCAGAATCAGAAGTGATTTCTCAGTTATCAAGAGGAAAAACTAAGGAAGATATTATTAAAGGTGTTCATAATTCAGTAGCTCATAAAATAAGCGGGCTTGCTTATAGAACTATGCTAAAGGGAGATATTGTAATGACTGGTGGAGTAGCTAAAAATAAAGGTGTTGTAAGAGCTATTTCAGAAGAGCTAGATAAAGATATTATTGTAGCAAATAACCCACAAATTACAGGTGCCTTAGGTGCTAGTATATATGCCTATGAAGAATTTACAAAGGAGGACTAGATATGAAAGAAATTAAAGATACAAAAGATATGAAAGCAAAAGAATTACTTGCATACTACCAACAAAAATTAGATGAAGAAGCTATGGAAGCTAAAAAAGAGGGACGTCTAGTATGCTGGTCAGCATCAGTTGCACCATCAGAATTTTGTGTAGCAATGGATATTGCAATGGTATACCCAGAAACTCACGCAGCAGGAATAGGAGCAAAAAAAGGTTCACTTCCAATACTTGATGTTGCAGACAAAAATGGATACTCACTAGATATTTGTTCCTACGCAAGAGTAAACCTTGGATATATGGAACTGTTAAAAGAACAAGCAAAAACTGGAGTAACTCCAAAGGAACTAGAAGATTGTCCTGGTGCAAAAATACCACTACCTGATCTTGTTATTACTTGTAACAATATTTGTAATACACTTCTTAAATGGTATGAAAATTTAGCAAAAGAATTAAATATTCCATGTATTGTTATAGATGTACCTTTTAATCATACTATGCCAATTCCAGAATACTCAAAGGAATACATAGCAGGACAATTTAAAGAAGCAATAAGACAACTTGAAGAAATTACTGGAAAAGACTTTAACTATGATAAATTCTTAGAAGCACAAGAACAAACTCAAAAATCAGTAAAAGAATGGAATAGAATTGCAGAACTATCTTCAAACAAACCATCTCCACTAAACTGTTTTGATTTATTTAACTATATGGCACTAATAGTATGTGCAAGAAGTAGAGATTATGCAGAAATTACTTTTAGAAAATTTGCAGAAGAACTTGAATACAATTTAGAACATGAAATATATGCCTTTAAAGGAAATGAAAAAAACAGAATCACTTGGGAAGGTATAGCTGTTTGGCCATATCTTGGTCATACATTTAAATCACTTAAAAATCTTGGAGATATTATGACAGGATCTGCATATCCAGGACTTTGGAACTTAACTTATACTCCAGGAGACTTAAAGTCAATGGCAGAAGCTTATACTAGAATTTATATAAATACTTGTCTTGAAAACAAAGCAAAAGTTCTTGAAAATATAGTAGAAAATTCTAAATCAGATGGAGTACTTTACCACTTAAACAGAAGTTGTAAATTAATGAGTTTACTAAATGTGGAAACTGCAGAAATTGTATCAGAAAAGACAAATACTCCTTATGGTAGTTTTGATGGTGATCAAACTGATCCAAGAAACTTCTCAGAAGCACAATTTGATACAAGAGTTCAAGCACTAACTGAAATGATGGAAGACAAATAGGAGGATAATATGAAAAGATTAGAAGAAATGCTAAATAACTTTAAATATATTGCTGAGAATCCTAAAAAAATGTTAAAGCAGTACAAAGAAGAAACTGGAAAAGGTGCTGTTGGTATTATGCCAGTATATGCACCAGAAGAACTTGTTCATGCAGCAGGTTATTTACCAATGGGACTTTGGGGAGCTCAAAAAACTATTTCAAAAGCAAGAACTTACTTACCACCTTTTGCATGTTCTATAATGCAATCAGTAATGGAAAATGAAATAGATGGAGAATATGATGACTTAGATGCTGTTATTTTTTCAGTACCTTGTGATACTTTAAAATGTATGAGCCAAAAATGGAAAGGTAAATCTGATGTAATAGTATTTACTCATCCTCAAAATAGAAAACTAGAATGTTCTAATGACTTCTTAGTAGAAGAATATAAAATATTAAAAAACAAACTTGAAAAAACTTTAAATACAAAAATTACAGATGAAAATTTAAATAAAAGTATAGAAATCTATAATGAAAATAGAAAAATTATGCGTGAATTTGTAGAAGTAGCTGCAAAATATCCAAACTTAATTGACCCAATTGCAAGACATAATGTAATTAAATCAAGATGGTTTATAGAAAAATCTAAACACACTGAAATGGTTCGTCAATTAATAGATGAAGTAGAAAAAGAAGAAATTATTCCTTGGAAGGGTAAAAAAGTAGTACTTACTGGAATAATGGCAGAGCCAAGTGGTTTTTTAGAAATATTAAAAGATGAAAATTTTGCAGTAGTTGCAGATGATTTAGCACAAGAATCACGTCAATTTAGAATTGATGTACCAATGGGAGAAGACCCAATATATAGACTTGCAAAATGGTGGCAATATTTTGATGGATGTGCTCTTGCAACTGATCCTAAAAAAGTAAGAGGATCAATGTTAATAGATATGGTTAAAGAAAATAAAGCAGATGCAGTAGTAGTATGTATGATGAAATTCTGTGATCCAGAAGAGTTTGATTATCCAATATACTATAAAGAACTTGATAATGAAAATATACCAAATATTATGGTTGAGATAGATCTTGAGCTTACTTCTTTTGAACAAGCTAAAACAAGACTTCAAAGCTTTAATGAAATATTAAAATAGCCATTAATAAATTTTTAAAAACTATATATTATTTTAGAAAAAAGAGCGTATTTACGCTCTTTTTCTATATTGTTAGGGAGATGTTATAAGTTTAGGGTACTAATAAAATAAAGGGTGATAATATGAAAAAACGTTTTAATTTAGTTAGCTTATTAATAACGGTAGCTTTTTTAGTAGCTGCCTTAGCAGGAGTATATTTAAATTATGAAAGTATAAAATTAACGGGATTTTTAATTCCTTGGATTGTTCTTATTTTAGTTGAAACAATTCCATTTATTTATATAAATTCACTTTTTTTATAAAAATCGCGACTTATATGAAAAAAGAGTTGGAAGTGTTTTAAATAGTACTCTTTTAATATTAGTACTTGGACAAATTGCAATGGCAAACTTTGCTTATAACAAAACTCTTTTAACTTTAAACTTATTGTATCTTGTATTTTTAATAGTGTTTTTTGTAAAAAAATATATTATAAAAAAATAATATTTTAAAGTATTTTGGGTAAACTATAATTAGATATAAAATAAGGAGAATAGGCTATGAGAGATTATTTATTAAAGTTATCAGTTATACTTTTTTCAGCTTCAATATTTGTAATAGCACCTTTATTTGGTGTGTATTTATATTATAGTAATCCTCAGTATTCCTATGCTATAATTCCTTGGATGATTTTTATATTTTCAGAAAGTATTCCACTACTTTATATATTACTTAAACTTTTATATAAAAAAGAAATAAGTATTATTAAGACAAAATATATTGTGAGAAATACAATACTTATTACTATTACAGGAAATATTATATTACTTAAGTTTTTCTACAATCCATTAATGATAGTAATTCAAGTTATATATATAGTTGCATTATTTTTAATATATTCAGATATTAAAGCAATTGAAAAAATAATGAATAATAGACAATAAAAAAACTGCTAAAGATACTATGCCCTGTCAAGTACACATCAAATAAAATATTATAGATATTTTAATTTGTATTCTAAGGGAGATAAGTATCCTAAGGCTTTTTGAA
>NZ_JAGGLJ010000019.1 GCF_017874395.1 Peptoniphilus stercorisuis
TTTTATCACTAGAGGTTTTTTAATTTTTAGAGAATTAACGCTAAAGCTTTACGGAACCCCCAGTCTAACTGGGGGTTTTCTATTTACAAGAAAAACCCTTCTTAATTGAAGGGTTCTTTTTTATACTTCTATTAATCCACCTTTTGTATAAAGGTTATAATAGTATCCATTCTTTTTCATTAAATCACTATGCTTTCCACGTTCAACAATTCCCTCTTCTGTCATTACTATAATTTCATCTGCATTTTGAACTGTTGTAAGTCTATGAGCTATAGTTACTGTTGTTCTTCCCTTTGTTAGTTCTTCTAGGGAGTTTTGAACTATTGCCTCTGATTTATTATCAAGAGCTGATGTTGCCTCATCTAATATTAATATAGGAGGATTTTTTAAGAATACTCTTGCAATTGAGATTCTTTGTTTTTGTCCACCTGATAATTTTACTCCTCTTTCTCCAACATAAGTGTCAAAGCCTTCTGGGAGATCTTTTATAAATTCTTCAGCTCCTGCAAGTCTACTTGCAATTAAAACTTCTTCGTCTGATGCATCAGTTTTACCATATCTAATATTGTCCATTACTGTACCTGAGAATAAATATACATCTTGTTGGACTATACCAATATTATTTCTAAGAGATTCAATAGTTACATCTTTTACATTTTTATTATCTACTAAAACCTCTCCATTATTTACATCATAAAATCTTGGTATTAAGTTACAAATTGTAGTCTTACCTGCTCCAGATGGTCCTACTATTGCAATATTTTCACCTGGATTAATATTAAGATCAAAGTCTTTTAGAACATATTCTGTTCCTGCTTCATATTTAAAATCAACATCTTTAAACTCTATTTTACCTTTTACATCTTTAAGTTCTACTGCATCTTTAGAATCAATTATATCAGATTTTATATCCATTATTTCTGTAAATCTTTCAATACCTGTCATTCCCTTTTGGAATTGTTCAGTAAATTCTACTATTCTTTTTACAGTAGTTAAAAGTGAAGTTACATACATTACATAAGCAAGTAAGTCTCCTGGGTTAATTTTTCCTTGCATCATAAAAATTCCACCAGCAACTATTAATATTAAATACATTACTCCATCAAATAATTTTGTAATTGTATTAAATCCTGCCATTGATTTATAAAATCTCTTTTTAATTCCAAGATACTGATTATTTTCAACTTCAAATTTTTCATTTTCAATATCTTCATTTGCAAAAGATTTTACAACTCTTATTCCTAGAAGTGAATCTTCTATTGAAGAGTTTAAATGTCCTACATGAATTCTTTGGTCCTTTTGAGCTTGTCTCATTTTTCTATTGTATTTAGATGCAGATATAACCATTATAGGAATCATTAAAAATATTAATATAGTCATTAATAAATTTATTCTTGCAAGTATAATAAATGAAATAACTATCTTTAATGCACCTATAAAATACTCTTCTGGACAGTGGTGAGCAAATTCTGTAATGTCAAAAAGATCATTAGTAATTCTACTCATTATTATTCCAATTTTTGTTTCGTTATAAAAAGAATCACTCATTGTTTGAAGATGGGCATATAAATCAGATCTCATATCTGTTTCTATTTTTGCGCCCATTATATGACCTATACTTGTCATATAATATCCTGCTACTAAGTCTATAATTTTTAATATTACAAATAAAGTTGCAAGTCTTAATACTAAATTTAATGTAAGTTCACTAAAATTATACATTCCTGTATTAGTTAAGTGTCTTAAAATTAAAGGCAGTATCATTTCTGATGCAGTTGTTAAACCAGCACAGAATAAATCTAAAAACAATATTCCCTTGTATTTTTTAAAATAAGGAGAAACTCTTTTTATTAAATCAATATTCTTCAAAATCATCACCCCATTATATATTAAAGTAAATGATAAGATTTAGCAACAAAGCTTGCTTTTAGTTGACTTATAATAGATTAAATAATATACTTTTATAGTGAATATCACGCTTTGGAGGTAAATATGGAAACAACTAAGAACCTTGCAAGGTCTACTCTTGCAATTGTTTTTTTCTCATTTATAGGAAAGATTTTAGGATTCTTTAGAGAGGCTTTACAAGCATCTAAATTCGGCGCTGGAATTGAAATGGATGCCTTTACAGCATCGCAAGCTGCAACAGCTATTATATCAGCTCTAATTGTTACAGCTATTTCAACTACATTTATTCCAGGACTACAAAAGGTTGAATCAGAGCTTGGAGAAGATCATAAATTAAAATATACAAATAATATGCTATCTATTGTATCAATATTTTCTATTGTACTTATTGCACTTGGAATTATTTTTGCAAAATATGTTTCTTATTTAACAGCACTTAAAGCTGATCCTGAAACTTTTGAACTTGTTGTCAAACTTACAAAGTTTGGAATGCCTGTTATTATATTTTCTGCTATTGCAGGAGTTTTTACAGGATTTCTTCAATATGAAGGAAAATTTGCAGCAGCAGGAGCTATTGCAATTCCACTAAATCTTGTATATATCTTTTATCTTTCTTTCTTACATCATATTGGTATTGTAGGACTTACTATTGCTTCTGTTCTTGGAGTATTAGCACAAATTTTATTTCTACTTCCTGATGCTTTTAAAGTTGGATATAGACCTAAGTTTGTAATTGATTTTAAAGATAAATATGTAAAAGAGGCATTAATACTTGCAATACCTGTATTAATATCTACTTCTGTAAATGATTTAAATGTTATTGTAAATAGAAATCTTGCACTTGGTATGGAAACTGGTGCAGCATCAGTTTTAAACTATGCAAATAAAATGAATACAATGATTCTTGGAATTTTTATAACTGCAATTACTGCAATTATATTTCCAACTATGTCTAGAGCCTTTGGTTCAGGAAATATGAAACAAGGTAAAAGAGTTATGAATGCATCTATTAAGACAGTATTATTCTTAACAGTACCTGCTACTATTGGAATGCTTATACTTGCAAGACCTATTGTAGATATTGCCTATCTTCATGGTAAATTTACAATTCAAAATGCAATAGATACAACAGCAACTCTTAGATGCTATACACTTGCATTAATATCAATTTCAATATCAAATGTATTAAATAGAGTTTACTATTCTATTTCAGATACTAAGACTCCATTTTTTGTTGGAGCTATAAATGTTGCAATTAATATTGGATTAAATTTACTTGTAGCACATAAATTTGGAACTCGTGGACTTGCAGCATCAGTTAGTATAGCAACTACTATCGCTGTAATTATTAGTTTCGTTTTATTAAGAGATAAAATTGGAAATCTTGGAATGAAGTCTATTATAAAGGCATTAATAAAAACATTAATGGCAGCAACTTTAATGGGAATATTTTGTTTTGTATATTTCCCAATTGAAAAATTCTTTATATCTTTTGTTTCAGGAAATGCTCAAACAACGCTAGTCAAGCTAATTGTACTAATGATAGTCGTTGGAGTTGCAGTTATTATATATGGAGTAAGTCTATATAAACTTGGTGTTCGTGAAATTCGTGATATTGTTTATATAGCAAAGAAAAAAATAAATAATAAAAAAGAATTAAAACAAGGTTAAATCCTTGTTTTTTTCATTTTCACTACCATATTTCATCTAAATATATTATAATAATTAGTATAAGAACTATTATTCAAATACTATTTCAAATTAAAAGAGGTGTTAGCTATATATTTAAGTGACTGTATCAATTTTCTATTGACAACTTCACAACATAAAGTCTTTCAAATCATGAAGTCTAGATTAAAGCAATTTGATATTACTCCTGTTCAATATGGCGTATTACAATGTATCTGGCAATTAAATATGCATAATCCTAAAGAAATTGCACAATTTCTAGATCTTGAAAACTCCACTATTTCTGGAATACTTGAAAGAATGGAAAATAAAGACTTAATCATTAGAGAAATTGATGAAAACGACAGAAGATATATTAAAATAGATCTTACAGAAAAATCAAAGGCTCTTGAAGCTCCTGTTAATAAAGTAGTTGAAGAAGTAAATAAAGATGTAATGTCTATTTTTAGTGAAGAAGAAAAACAAACATTAAAAAAATACTTAAGAAGAATTATTACAATATAAAAAATACTAATAGTTTAGATACTATTAGTATTTTTTTCTTTTAATATATTTAACATATTCCTAATTATTGAATTTGCATCTGCAACTACTCCATAATCAGAATATTTATAGATTGGTGAATTTCTATTATTATTTACACTTATAATATATTCAGACTCTCCCATTCCTGCAATATGTTGAATTGCTCCTGAAATACCAAAGGCAATATATACCTTAGGTTTTACAAAACTTCCAGTTTGGCCTATTTGTTCATCTACTCTAGCCCATCCTAAGTCTACAGTAGGTCTAGAGCCACCTATTGAAGCATTAAACTCTTTAGCAAGCTTTCTTAAGTCTAAGAAGCTATCCTCATTTAAAAGACCTCTTCCTCCTGCAAATATTATATCAGCATCTTTTATATCAACTATATTCTTTAAGTCTTTTTCAATATCTAAAATCTTTACATTTTCATTATTAAAATAATCAGAATCTATTACTTTAATTTCACTAATATTTTTATTAGATATTTCTTTTTTAACTTCTACACTTTTTACTAAAACAAGATAAGGATGTTCTCCATTAAATTTGTATTTAGAAAAACTACTTCCATCAAGAGATGGTTTAATTGCAACAATGCCATCTTCTTCAATCATAATATTAGTACAATCTGTAAGAAGTGCTCTATCTATTCTAACACTTAGAATTGCAGCTATTTCTCTATACCTTTGATTTGATGAAAATAAAACAATACTTGCATCTTTATCTTCTAAGAATTCAATTAAAGCTCTAGAATAAGATTCATAATCATAATTTATAAATTTTTCATTTTTAAGAAGTATAATTTCATCTACATCATAATTTTTATGAATATCTTTAATACTACTATCTATAAATATAATAGATACTTCTTCCTTTAAATCTAAAGAAAGTTCTCTTGCTTTTAACACAAGTTCATTATTTATTTTTCTATTACTATCTCCAATAATATAAATCATAATATCTCCTTTAAAATCCTAAATTTCTCAATACTTCAATTAAATTTTCAGATGACTCTATATCACTTACCCCATTTAATATTTTAAGCTCTTTATCTAAATTACTTTCTGGTGAGAAGTTTTTTATAAGTTCTATACTATTTTTATCTTTTTGAATAATATTGTTTTCAAGTATTTCTTTTGCATTTAATTTTACAACTTCCACATCATTATAAGCTCTCATTATATCAGACACTTTAGGATGTCTTACAAGTCCCTTTTCTCTCATAGATTGAAGAACTAATGGTGTTTTTACCTCTAAAGTATAAGCTTCTTCTATTGTGATATATTTTTTACTAATGATACTTTCTTCAAAGGCTTCAAATTCCTTACTATAAACTATCCTTGGAATATTTAAATATTCCGAAACAAGCGTAGAAATATTTACAGCATCTCCATCATAGGCAAGTCTTCCAAATAAAACTAAATCAAAATCAGAAAAATTTTCCTCTATACTTTTTGCAATTAATTTTGCAGATGTATGGTAATCGGAAAAATCAAAATCATCTATTGCTAAATGGTAAGCATCATCTACACCAAGAGAAAGTGCTGATTTTAATGTTTGATCACTATTTTTTACATCTTCAGCTAAAAGAAGTACTGAAACTTTTCCTCCCACTTTATCTTTTGCAATTAGTGCTTCTGAAATAATATTTCTATCACTTTTTCCCAAATATTCTTCATCATCAAAAATATCTGCATTATTATATAGATTTCTTAAAACAACTATTATATTCATTATTACCTTCCTTTTTAAAAAAATTTATAATATAAGTATACATAAATAATACTTAAAATCATACTAAATTTTACTTATATAAATAAGAAAAGGTACCCTATTAAAGGATACCTTTTTAAATTTATCAATATTTATACAATACCAATATTTACAAGACCAATAAAGATGAAACATACGATAAATGGTATTAAAATTTGAGTAATAGCTATATCGTAGTAAGCTTCTTTATGAGTTAATTTACAAATATTTAGTAGAGTAATTTGTGTTCCTTGATGAGGAAGTGTATCTAGAGTACCTGCAGAAATAGTTGCAATTCTGTGAACATACTCTAAGTTAATACCCATTTCAACATAAGTTTGTTTTAGGGCATTAAATGCAACTCCAAGTCCACCTGAAGCTGAACCACAAGCACCAGCACAAATAGAAACTGTAATCATTACAAATACTAATGGACTTAAGTTGAAGTTTTGTAGTGAGTTAACTAAGTCTGAGAATCCTTTAGTTTGTTGAACAATTCCACCAAATCCTACAACAATTGCTGTATTTAATATAGCAACTCCTGAGTCTGCTGCACCTTTGTTAAATAACTCAATCCATTTTGCTAAACTTTCAATTTTGTTAAAGAATAATACAATACTTAGCGCAATACCTATTGTAACTGCAGTTTCTACTGGAACATGCAGTACGTTAAATGATACTAAAATAGCAATAATTGGTAAAAATGCTAAATATGGATTTGGTAGATCTGCATCTACTTCATCTTCTTTAAGTTCTTCTGCTGTTAATTGATATGTTAATGTCTTATCATCAAACACAATTCCCTTTTTAGTGAATTTACGTGTTCTGTACTCTAACCATGCAAAGATTAATGCATACATTGCAACTGTTGCAAGTATTGATGGTAATAGAGCTGCATTAGCTGTTGTACCTAAGTTGTCAATAGCTATAACGTTTTGAATTGATGGTGATCCTGGACCACTCATTGACCATGTCCAACATCCTGATGAAATTGCTGCTGGCATAAGTCTTCTTGTAATATTTCCTTCTTTGAATAATTGAAGTGCTATTGGATAAATTACAAAGAATACTACGAATCCACTGATACCACCATAAGTAAGAATACCAGTAATTGTCATAATAATTGGTGCTACGAATTTTCCCTTACATACTTTTGCTATAAATCTTGCTATTGCTTCTGCTGCACCTGTAAATTGGTAAATAGATCCAAAAAGTGCTCCAACAAAGAAGATTAAAAAATAACTAGATACATAACCTGCTGCTGCTGGCATGAAATAGTCTTTCAGACTTGCCAAAATTGGCATGCCTGAAAATACTATAACAAATATTGAAACAACAGGAGCAAGAATTAAAGCACTTATTTGTTTAAATGCTAATAACGCGAATAGTATTATTGCTAATACTAAAACAAGAATTCCAAAGTTCATAAATATCTCCTATTATATATAAATTTTTTATTTAATTTTTTTATTTTTTAAGTCCCATAACTTCATCTCTGAATATACGCATATCCATAAGCTTTGGTTCACCATCAATAATTGGTTCAAAGTCCATTAGATCTAATACTTGAGTCTTAACATCGATTCCTGGAGCAACTTCTACTAAGTGCATTCCATCTTCTTTAAGTTCAAATACTGCTCTTTCAGTGATATACATTACAGGTTGTTTGATTTTATTAGCATATTCTCCAGAGAATGTAATTTGTTCTACATCTTTTAAGAATTTAACAGATTTACCTTCTTGATTAATAACTAATTTTCCATCTTTAACTTCAGTTTTTAGTCCACCTGCTGTAAATGTTCCACAGTAAAATACTTTTTTAGCATTTTGAGTGATATTTATAAATCCACCACATCCAGCAATTCTTGGTCCAAACTTACTTACGTTAATATTTCCATGACTATCAGCTTGTGCAAGACCTAAAAATGCAAGGTCAACTCCAGCTCCATCATAAAAGTCAAATTGATATGGTTGATCTAGTATACAATCTGGGTTTACTGATCCACCAAATTTAGCTCCACCTTGTGGAATTCCACCAATAGGTCCTGCTTCTACAGTAAGTGTCATATAATCGCCAATACCTTCTTCATTAGCAACTGTTGCAACATATTCTGGAGCACCTATTCCAAGGTTAACTACTGTGTTTTCTTCAAGTTCTAAAGCAGCACGTCTTCCGATGATTTTTTTAGCATCAAGTTTTGCAGCTTCGCCACCATCTAGAGGAATTTTAAATTCTCCAGACATAGCTCCATCATATTCACAACCTCTACATTGTTCGTGATCTTCTTTATTTTCTGCCACAACAATATAATCAACATAGATTCCTGGAATTTTAACAAGTTTAGGATCTAATGATCCACCTTTTACTACTTTTTCAACTTGAACTACAACTTTTCCACCACAGTTTTTAACTGCTTGAGCCATTGAAGTAACTTCAGTACTAGCTACTTCATGATCTAAAGTAACATTACCGTATTCATCAGCATATGTTCCTCTAATAAATCCTATATCTAAATGAATTGATTTATATATAAGTTTTTCTTCTCCTAGAACTTCAATAACTTCTACTAAATCTTCTTTAGTAATGTCATTTAGCTTTCCACCTTCAATTCTAGGATCTGCAAATGTATTAAGACCAACATGAGTTATAGTTCCTAATTTATGTCCTGCAATATCTCTATATAATTGAGCTAGAGTTCCTTGAGGAAAGTTATATCCTTCAATTTTATTAGCAAGGATCATTTCTCCAAGCTTTGGAACCATATTGTAGTGACCACCGATAACTCTTTTTATAAGTCCTTCATGTGCAAAGTGATCTGCACCTGAACCATCTCTATTTCCTTGAGCTGCTGCATAAAATACTGTTAAATCTTTAGGAGAACTAGTCTCTAAAAATCTTTCCTCAACAGCACTTGTTAAAGCTTCAGGCATACAACTTGCTACAAAGCCAGAACTAGTTAAAGTCATATTGTCCTTAACTAGCTCAGCAGCTTCCCTAGCAGTTATTACTGGAACTTTTTTCATATTAAATAACCTCCTAAGAATGCTTCCTATTTTATTATTGTCTTTTACTATATTCTTAAACTAATCTAAATTAGAAATCTGTTAATTTAGCTTCACGTTTTTCTAAGAATGCAGTCATTCCTTCTTTTTTATCATTAGTAGCGAATGAAAGACCAAATAGGTTAGCTTCTAATTGAAGTCCACTTGCAAGGTCAGTATCAAGACCAACATTAATAGCTTGTTTAGCAAGAGTTATTCCGTAGCTTCCTTTGCTCATTATTTTAGCTGCCATTTTTTTACAGAAATCCATAAGTTCAGCATTTGGAACTACTTTATTTGCAAGTCCAATTCTATATGCTTCTTCAGCATCAATCATGTCAGTTGTGAAAATAAGTTCTTTAGCTCTTCCTTTTCCAACAAGTCTTGGAAGTCTTTGAGTTCCACCAAATCCTGGAAGAATTCCTAAACCAACTTCTGGTTGACCAAATTTAGCATTGTCTGCTGCAACTCTAATATCACAAGCCATTGAAATTTCACATCCGCCACCTAGAGCAAATCCGTTAACTGCTGCAATTGTAACTTGTGGCATATCTTCTAATCTTTTGAATGCTTCAAATGCTAACATTCCCATTTGTCTTCCTTCAGCTGCTGATGCATTAACCATTTCTGAAATGTCTGCTCCAGCTACAAATGATTTAGCTCCTGATCCAGTTAAGATTACAACTCTGATATCTTTTCTTTTTTCAATTTCTTTAAAAGTTTCATTAAGTTCAGCAAGAGTTTCACTGTTTAGTGCATTTAGTGATTTTGGTCTGTTAATAGTAACTACCGCAACTTCGTTTTCAACTTCCATTAATAAATTTTTCATTAAAATACCTCCTAAATAATTTAAAATAATTTAAAATAGCTATTAACCATAACAACTAGAACAATCTAGTTTTAATAAATAGTGTTTAGTCTTTATTATTTATGTAAAAAATATAATACTGTATAAAGAATACATCATAAGAACTATTAATGTTTCCAACATTTAGTATACTAACTAGTCGGAGTAAAAAATCCCTTACACACCTTATATGTGCAATAAATAACATTTTTATATATATTAGATAATGTTTTCAACATAATATAACAAAGAATCTAAAACAAAACACAAAGTTTGATTTTCTGCAAAATATAGAATGTTAAAAAATTCTCAAACTTTAAGCAAATTATATTCTCCCAGATATTTGAAAGAATTCAATACTTGATTTCTTAAGCTTTCGCT
This sequence comes from Peptoniphilus stercorisuis, assembly GCF_017874395.1. Classification (GTDB taxonomy): domain Bacteria; phylum Bacillota; class Clostridia; order Tissierellales; family Peptoniphilaceae; genus Anaerosphaera; species Anaerosphaera stercorisuis. The sequence continues at coordinate 10,142 of NZ_JAGGLJ010000019.1, forward strand.
TTATATTGCCTTATTTAAAGGTAATAATTTGCAAATGTTTACTTATTTATTGATTAACTATTATTATGGTTCTACAACTTAAATTTGTCAAGTTATTTATCAATAATTAGCTTGTTTTTTATTAATACATTTTAGTATTTTAATGAAAATCCAAACATTATAATTTTATCCCCTTGACAATGTTTGCGAGGGGTGATATATTGTGATTAAAATAATTAGCGTACTAAGTATTCACGTTAAATAATATGCCGTACTTATTTAAAGCTTAACTTAATTCACAATTCGAAATAATTGGGTTACTAAACTCAATTGACATTATTTTTATAAAAGTTTTGAAAAATGAATCAATGTAAAAGATAGTATGTTAATTATTACATGAAAAAATAAAATAATGATTGAATAACATTCGAGATTATCAAGGAGGATATTATGAATTTTGAACTAACTGAAGAACAAAAAGCACTTCAAGAAGCTGTTAGAAAATTTGCTCAAGAAGAACTTAAACCAGGCGTTATCGAAAGAGACGAAAAAAGCGAATTCCCAATTGACCTTTTCCATAAAATGGGAGAAATGGGATTAATCGGACTTCCATATCCAAAAGAATATGGTGGACAAGGACTTGGATACTTAGAATATGCACTTGCTGTAGAAGAAATTTCTAAAGTAGATGCTTCAATGGGTATTTCATATTCAGTTTCAACTTCACTATACGGTGGAAGCGTTATGAACTCAGATGCTACTGAAGAACAAAAGAAAGCTTTCTTACCAGAAGTTTTAGCTGGAAAAGTTCACGGTGCATTCGGACTTACTGAAGCAAATGCTGGATCAGATGCTGCTGGATGTATTACAACTGCAGTTAAAGACGGTGACGAATATGTTCTTAACGGAATGAAAATATTCAACACAAACGGACCATTAGCTGGATACTATGCTATCTATGCTTTAACAGAACCAGAAAAGAAAGCAAAAGGTCTTTCATGTTTCGTAGTTAAAGCTGGTACTCCAGGACTAAGAGTTGGAAAAATCGAAAACAAAATGGGAATCAGAGCTGCACAAGTTTCTGAAATCATTCTTGAAGACGTTAGAGTTCCTGCAGCTAACAAAATTACTGAAGAAGGTAACGGATTTAAACTTGCAATGAAAGCACTTGATGGCGGAAGAATCGGAGTTGCTGCTCAAGGACTAGGAATTGCTGAAGGTGCATTCGATATAGCTATTGAATACCTAAAAGAAAGAGAACAATTCGGAAAACCTCTTTTCAAAAACCAATACCTTGCATTCAAAATGGCAGAACTTGCTATGGAAATTGAAGCTGCTAAATACATGCTTTACAAAGCTTGTGCTGACAAAGACAATGGTAAAAACTACACTATCTCAGCTGCTAAAGCAAAATACCTATGTACAAATGCTGCAATGCATGTAACTACAGAATGTGTAACTATGCTTGGCGGAAACGGATACATGAGAGAATACCATGTTGAAAGAATGATGAGAGATGCTAAAATCACTCAAATTTATGAAGGAACTAATGAAATCCAAAAACTAATCGTTAGCGGAACATTATTCAGATAATTCAGATAATTTATACAATATATACCATATTTTCTATATTTTATTTATTTAATATTAAACACAAAGAAAGAGCAAGGTCCACCCCTTGCTCTTTTACGTACATAAAAACAATTTAATTACTTTTTTCTCTTAGAAGAAATCTTTAATAAAAATATATTTAGATTAGGAGGAATTATGAAATATTTTAAAAAAATAATTCTAAGCATAACTATTGTTCTTTCCATACTTTCTCTAATGGCATGTAGTAATCATAAGCAAAAGCCTACTTCTAATTCAGAAGATAATAATAAAATAATAATAGGACTATCTCCTACTCCTCATAAAGAGATTATTGAAAACTTAAAAGAGGATTTTAAAAACGAGAACTTAGATGTCGAAATAATCTTATATGAAAATTATGTAGAACCTAATTTGGATTTAGCATCTGGTAAAATTGATGCAAATTATTTTCAGCATAAGCCTTTTTTTGACATATTCTCAAAAGAACATAACTTAGATCTTAAATCTCTAGGAAGCATACATATAGAGCCTATAGGAATTTATTCATCTAAGTATAGTAGCCTTGATGATTTAAAAGAATTTGATACAATTACTATACCTAATGATTCATCAAATAAATCTCGCAGTCTAAGACTACTTCACAACGCAAATATAATTAAACTTAAAAATCCCGATTTTATTAACTTAAGTAATTTTGATATAGAAGAAAATACTAAAAATCTAGATTTTGTTTTTAAGAATCCAGAAGATATATTAAAAAACTTTTCTGATTCAGAAATAATTATATTAAATTCCAATTTTGCACTTTCAAATGGAATAGATCCTATAAAAGACTCTTTATTTCTTGAAGATATAGACTCTCCCTATGCTAATATTATTACTATTAGAAAAGAAGATGAAGAAAATGAAAAATATCAAAAATTCATACAAATCATACAATCAGAGAAAACTAAAGAATTTATTAACAAAAGTTATAATGGTTCTGTAATAGCAACTTTTAAATAATAAAAAAATCACCGATAGTCGGTGATTTTTTTACTGTCAATATGTCTTTTATTTCCTAATCTCTTAATCTAAAGAATTTATTAACAAAAATAAAATATCTTTAATAATTATATGTATTTATACAAAATACCAATACTTTTTTTGTATTGTTAATTATTAAAGATATTTTATTGCAATAATTTCATTTTTCTTTAAAATCAAGTCATCTGTTAATGCCTCTACAAGCACAAGTCCCCTACCACAACATCTCATTTGATCTACATCATATGAAGTGAAGTCATAATCTATTCCCTCTCCTTCATCGCGTACATTTATAGTTATATTATTTTCATCTATTGTCATATTCACAAAAACTTTTTTATCTGAATTTTTTTTATTACCATGAATTACTCCATTAACAATAAGCTCGTTTAAAATAAGCCTTATATCAAAAAACATCTCTTCATCTTTAATATAAGTCCCTAATTTTTCTAATATATTTTTTAAAAAAGTTTTAACAGATTCTAAATCACTATTTACAGAGCCATTAAAACTATATAATATTTCCATAACAAACACTCCATTCTTAACACTTATCATTCTATTTTTTACCCATAAATTATACATTTTAAACTCTTTGTAATTTATTGTCAATTAAACAATTTTTAATTTTTATGTTAATTATTTGCAAAAATGGGAATATATAATGTATACTGAAAAATATAGAATAAATATTAAAAATATAAAAGTTGAGAGGAGAATAATTATTATGAAAAAATACGAATGTGAATTATGTGGATATATATATGACCCAGCTGTAGGTGACGATGACGGTGGAATCGCTCCAGGTACTTCATTTGAAGCTCTTCCAGAAGATTGGGTATGCCCACTTTGTGGAGCTGGAAAAGAAGACTTCGTAGTTTATGAAGACTAATTAAATAAAAAAACGACGTAAATTTAATTTACGTCGTTTTTTTATTTAATCTTCTTTATGAAATTTCATTATATCTTCTAATATAAACCATATTTCATCTACCATATCTTTTTTTTCTGAAGAAAATGGCACTATTAAATCTTTATTTTTAATTTTTAATTTTTTTGCTATTATATTTATATTTTTAGCATATTGCCCTTTTGAAATCTTATCAGATTTTGTAGCAATAACAATTCCAGTAAAGCCATTTTGTAAAATAAAATCATACATTCTAGCATCTAGTGATGTTGGTTCATGTCTTATATCTACTAGTAGAAATACTTCATAAATTTCATCTCTTGATTCTAAATATTCATTAATACTATCTGCCCAAGATGATTTTGCACTTTTAGATACTTTTGCATATCCATATCCTGGAAGGTCTACAAGTCTTAATGCATCATTTATTTTATAAAAGTTAATAGTTCTAGTCTTACCAGGTGTAGAAGATGTCCTAGCAAGCTTTTTTCTATTTAATATAGCATTTATAAATGAAGACTTACCTACATTTGATCTTCCTGCAAAGGCAAATTCAGGCAAATCCCCATCTGGATATTGACTTTTTTTAACTGCAACTCTATCGAGTTCTGCTGTTTTTATTTTCATTCTTCATCTATTAAGGCATATTTTTCCACTTCATACATCTCTTCTACAGGAATTATTTTTAAGCCTTTTATCACATTTTTTTCAATTTCTTTTAAATCTCGTTCATTTTCTTTTGGAATTAATACAGTTTTAATTCCCATTCTCTCTGCTGCTAAAAGTTTTTCTTTAAGTCCACCAATTGGAAGTATCTTTCCTCTTAATGTTATTTCTCCAGTCATGGCAATATCTTTTCTAACTGCTCTATTACTAAGAGCTGAAAGTACACTTGTTGCCATAGTTATTCCTGCAGATGGTCCATCTTTTGGCACTGCTCCTTCTGGAACATGAATGTGAATATCCTTATTATGTCTAAATTCAGGATCTATATTAAATTTATCACTATTACTTGCAAGATAGGATATTGCAGCCATCGCTGATTCCTTCATTACATCTCCAAGTTGACCTGTTAATGTTAGTTTTCCATCTCCTGGCATTATATTTGTTTCAATTGCAAGAGTTTCTCCACCTACTTCAGTCCAAGCAAGTCCATTTACTACTCCAACTTGATCCTCTTTATCTATTAGATCAAATAGATAGAATTTTTCTCCTAAGAATTTATTTAAATTTCTTGATGTTACTGAAACACTTTTTTTATTTTTTTCTACTATTTGAAGAGCTGCTTTTCTAGTACATTTAGAAATTTCTCTTTCAAGATTTCTAACTCCTGCTTCTCTTGTATAGTAATTTATTATATCCATAAGTGCTCCATCAGATATTTTAAATTGAGAATCTTTTAATCCATTTTCTTTAATTTGTTTTGGAAGTAAATATTTTTTTGCAATATTAAATTTCTCCTCTGGAGTATATCCTCCAAGTTGAATAACTTCCATTCTATCTAGTAGTGGTCCTGGGATTGTCTGTGTAGTGTTTGCTGTTGTTATAAAAAACACATTAGATAAATCAAAGGGTAGTTCTAAATAGTGATCTGTAAAAGTTTTATTTTGCTCTGGATCTAACACTTCAAGAAGTCCACTTGCAGGATCTCCTTTATAGTCTGATCCAACTTTATCTATTTCATCAAGCAAAAATACAGGATTATTTTCTCCTGCTTTTTTAATTAGAGAAATAACTCTTCCTGGAAGTGCTCCTACATAAGTTCTTCTATGACCTCTAATTTCTGCTTCGTCTGTAACTCCACCAAGACTCATTCTTACAAATTCTTTATCAAGGGAATTTGCAATTGAATTTGCAATTGATGTCTTACCTACTCCTGGAGGTCCTACAAGGCATAATATAGGCCCTTTTGAACTTTCTGATAACTTTCTTACTGCAATAAATTCTAAAATTCTTTCTTTTACATTTTTAAGACCATAATGCTCATTATTTAAAACTTTTCTTGCATGATTTAGGTCTATTTCATCAGATGATGATTCTTCCCAAGGAAGATCAAGTATCCAATCTACATAGTTTATAATAACTGTATATTCTGGAGACGCTTCATTTACCTTAGCAAGTCTTGAAACTTCTTTTAGAACTTTTTCTTTAACATCTTTTGGAAGTTTTTTATTTTCAATTTTTTCTCTATATTCATCAACAGAAGACCCATAATCCTCATCAAGTTCTTCATGGATTACTTTTAATTGTTCTTTTAAATAATATTCCCTTTGAACTTCATTCATATTTGATTTTACTTTTTGATCTATGCTTTTTTCAATTTTAAGCATTTCAATTTCTTTTCTTAAAATACCATGGTATTCAAGAAGTCTTTCATAAGGATCTACTATTTCTAATAGTTTTTGATTATCTTCAATACTTAGATTAATATATCCAGCTGAAGTATCTACTAGATTAGATGATGTTGAATTATCTATTACTGATTCTAATATTCCTGGAATTTGTTTTGTATCAAGTTCTTCATATTCTGATAAATCAGCTTCTACAAGCCTTTTTGCAGCTTCTAGATTTTTATCCTTTGGATCTTCTTCTTCTAACTCTTCAAAGGTTTCTATATTAGCTTCATAGTATTCACTATCTAAGTCAATATCTACTATTCTAGCTCTATATAGTCCTTCTACTAAAACTCTAACAATACCTCCTGGTATTTTTAAAATTTGTTTTACTGTTGCAACAGTTCCATATTCATATAAATCATCCTCAGTTGGATCCATAATCTCAGAATCCTTTTGAGCTGTTAAAAATATTAATGATTCCTTAATTTCTGCTGCATCTACTGCTGCAATACTCTTAGGTCTTCCACAATCAAAATGTGTAACCATTTTTGGAAATACAATTAAATCTCTAAGAGCAATTACAGGTAATTTCATATTATTATCCATCTTTTCACCAGCTTTCTTTAAGAAAAATAAAGGCTCACAATCGTGAGCCCTTAAGATTTATTTAGTTTCTTTAAATACAATTTTAGGTTCACTATTTCCTTCTACTGATTCTTTTGTAATAATTACTTTTTTTACATCATCTCTAGAAGGAATTTCATACATAACATCCATAATTGTATTCTCAATTACTCCTCTAAGTCCTCTTGCTCCAGCTTTTTTTTCAATAGCTGTTTTTGCAATATAATGTAGAGCATCTTCTTCAAATTCAAGTTCTACATCATCAAGTCTTAAAAGTTCCTTATATTGTTTAACAAGAGCATTTTTAGGTTTAGTTAAAATTTCCACTAAAGCTTCTTCATCTAGTTCTTCTAGAGTTACATTTACTGGAAGTCTACCTATTAATTCTGGAATAAGTCCGAATTTTAGTAGGTCTTCAGTTTGTACTTTTTCTAAAATATTTTTTCTAGATTCTTCTTTAGAAACAACTTCCATATTAAAACCCATTGAGCTTTTGCTTGTTCTTGCTTCTATAATAGACTCAATTCCATCAAAAGCTCCTCCTACAATAAATAATATATTTGTAGTATCCACTTGAATAAATTCTTGATTAGGGTGTTTTCTTCCTCCTTGAGGAGGTACATTTGCAACAGTTCCTTCAATTATTTTAAGAAGTGCCTGTTGAACACCTTCACCACTTACATCACGAGTTATAGATACATTTTCAGATTTTCTAGCAATCTTATCTATCTCGTCAATATAAATTATACCCTTTTCAGCTTTTTCAATATCATAGTCTGCTGCTTGAATTAGTTTTAATATTATATTTTCAACATCTTCTCCAACATATCCTGCTTCAGTAAGTGTTGTAGCATCAGCTATAGCAAAGGGAACATTTAAAATTCTAGCAAGAGTTTGAGCAAGAAGAGTTTTTCCTGATCCTGTAGGTCCAATCATCAAGATATTTGACTTTTGAAGTTCAATATCACTTTCTTCTTTAGTACTATTAATTCTTTTATAATGATTATAAACAGCAACAGAAAGAGCACGTTTGGCTCTTTCTTGCTTAATTACATAAGAATCTAAAATACTTTTTATTTCAGCAGGTTTTTTAAGTTCAAAAATAGTATCATCTACAATTTCCTCTTCTTCATCTATAATTTCAGAACATAAATCAATACATTCATCACATATATAGACATTTGGTCCTGCAATAAGTCGTCTTACTTGATTTTGAGTTTTCCCACAGAAGGAACATCTTAAAATATCATCTGTGTTAGACATCTTTCACCTCAGTCTTTTTTCTCAATAACTCTATCAATTAAACCATATTCAGCAGCTTCATTAGCTGATAAATAATAGTCTCTGTCTGTATCTATTTCAACTTTTTCAAGAGGTTGACCAGTTTCCTCAGACAAAATTTTATTAATTCTATTTCTAACTTCAAGGATTTTTTCTGCATGTATTTTAATATCAGAAGCTTGTCCTTGAGCACCTCCTAGAGGTTGGTGTATCATAATATCTGCATTTGGTAGAGCAAATCTCTTGCCCTTAGTTCCAGCAGCAAGTAAAAATGCACCCATAGATGCTGCAAGTCCAACACAAATTGTTGATACATCACATTTAATGTAATTCATTGTGTCAAAAATTGCAAAGCCTGCACTTACAGATCCTCCAGGACTGTTAATATAAATTTGAATATCTTTATTAGGATCTTCTCCTTCTAAGAATAATAGTTGAGCTACTACTAAATCTGCAGTTACATCATTTACTTCCCCAGTTAAAAAGATAATTCTTTCTTTTAATAGTCTTGAATATATATCATAGGATCTTTCACCACGATTTGTTTGTTCTACTACCATAGGTACAAGTGCCATCTAATCACCATTTCCTTTTTTAAAATTTATCTTAGTTTTCTTCTTTTTCTTCCTTTGGTTCTACAAATTTTGCATTTTCAACAAGGAATTCTATAGCTTTTCTGCTCTTCATATTGTCTAATAGAGCCTCTTTATTTGATTCAAGCATATATTCTTTCATTTTCTTTTGTTGTTCTTCATCATCAGCAAAATATTTTTCAACCATTTCGTCAATATCTTTTTCAAGTTCTTCATCGCTTACTTCAAATTTTTCAGCTTCAACTATAGCTTCAATAGCAAGTCCAGTTTTTACTTGTTTTTCAGCTTCTGGTTTTAAATTCTCTGAGAAATCTTCAACTGTAGTACCAAGCATTTTAATATAATCTTCTAAGCTCATTCCTTGAGCTCTTAAGCTTTGATCAAAGTTTTGTAGTTGTGAATTAACTTGTGAGTTAATCATTCCTTCAGGAATTTCAACTTCAACATTTTCAACTATTTTTTCTAAAACAGCATTTTCTTTTTCAGCTTTTGCTCTTTCTTCAAATTCAACTTCTTTTTTAGCTCTTATATCTTCTTTATATTCTTTAACTGTTTCAAATTCAGAAATATCTTTGATGAATTCATCATCAAGTTCTGGAAGTTCTTCATAAGAAATTGTATTTAGAGTAATTTTGAAAGTTGCTTCTTTTCCCTTTAAATCTTCTGAGAAGTAATCTTCTGGGAAAGTTACTTTAATTTCAAACTCATCTCCTACTTCATGTCCTACGATTTGTTCTTCAAATCCTTGAATAAAAGTATTAGCTCCAAGTTCTAAATCTTGTTTTTCAGCTTTTCCACCTTCAAAAGCTTCTCCATCTACAAATCCTTCAAAGTCAATATTAACTTTGTCATTCATTTGTGCAGCTCTATCATCAATGTTAATTAGACGAGCATTCATTTGTCTTTGATTTTCAAGTTCAGATTCAACTAGCTCATCAGTTACTTCATATTTAACATCTTCAACTTCTATACCCTTATATTCTCCAAGTTTAACTTCAGGTTTTACATCAACACTAACTTCAACAACAACATCACTTCCGTGATTTGCTTCTTCAATGTCAATATTTGGTTGATCAACAACATCAAGTCCAAGTTCTTCTATTGCATCAGCATAAGCCTTTGGTAGAACTTCATTAATAGCATCTTCAAAGAATACATCTTTTCCATATAAGTTTTCAATTATTTGTTTAGGTGCTTTTCCCTTTCTAAATCCTGGGATTTGGAAATATGCTCTATTTTTGTTGAAAATTTCTTTTTCAGCTTTAGCAATTTCCTTAGCATCTAGTGTAATATTAAAAAATACAGTATTTTTTTCTTTTTTCTTTATATCAGTCATAATTATCCTCCGTTTTCCTAAGTTCTATTACTTAGGCTATTTATTTACAGTTAAAATATATTATATCATAAGAGTGAGATTTTCCCACAATATTGCTAAACTTTTTTGAATTTAAAGCTCTTTTAAAGCTTCTTTTAAATTTTCTATCTCTTCTTCAGTAAAAGTTACGCCTTTTCCCATCTTTTCATGAGACTCATCCCATTCTCTAATATCATATTTTGCTTCTCTTTCATTCCAGCTAACCATATTAAATTCTTTGCTCCAACCCTTAGCATTAGTTGAAAGTGTTTTTATATGTTTAGTTATTTCGAATTTAAAAGCCATAATATCTCCTATTTCAATTCTTCTTTTACAGTTTCAATTGCTCTATTGATAGCATCTTGTGCAGATACTTCTTCATTGACTCTTTCTTTTCTTGTAGAATATTCTACAATCTTATCCATAGCCATTTTTCCAACAGTTATTCTAAGAGGAATACCAATTAGATCTCTATCATTAAATTTAACTCCAGCTCTTTCTTTTCTATCATCAAGAAGTACTTCTATACCTTCTTTTTGAAGAGCATTATAGATTTCTTCACCAAGAGCTAATTGTTCTTCATTTTTAGCATTTACAACTGTTACAATCACATGATATGGAGCAACAGTCATAGGCCAAATAATTCCATATTCATCATAATTTTGTTCAACAATAGCAGAAACAGATCTTGTTACACCAACTCCATAAGAACCCATCCAAATAAGTTGATCTTTTCCATTTTCATCTAGATATTTTGCACCAATAGTAGATGAATATTTAGTACCTAATTGGAAAATATTTCCAACTTCAATACCTCTTGCAAACTTATACTCTTCACCAGTTTCAGGAATTATATCTCCCACTTGTACCTCAAGTAAATCATCGCAAATTTCAGCCTCAAAGTCTCTTCCATAATTCACATTTTTAATATGGGCATCTTCCTTATTAGCTCCAACTACAAGATTGTCGATTTCAGTGATATTTTTATCTACAATAATTCTTGCATCTTCACTAATCCCTACAGGTCCAGTAAAACCAGGTCTTGATCCAAGTGAAATAATTTCTTCATCACTCATCATCTCAATACTATGTTCAGCAACACCTAAGAAACCTATAAGTTTTGCCATATTAAGTTCTCTATCTCCAGGAATAAATACAAAAACAGGCTTTTCTTCAACCATAAGATCAATTGCCTTTAGACATTTATTCTTTGAAACATTTAAAAACTCTGATACAGCTTCAATAGTAGTAGTGCCAGGAGTATTTACCTCTTGCATTTCTAGTTTTTCTTCTTTTTCAGGTAAAACATACTTAACCTCTGCTTTTTCAGTAGTAGCAGCATATTTTCCAGACTCAGAATAGGCAATCACACCTTCACCAGTTTCAGAAAGAGCAATAAATTCATGTGATTGACTACCACCCATTGCTCCATTGTCACCTTGAACTATTTTATAATCAAGTCTTAATCTATCAAATATTTTTTCATAAGCACAATACATATTCATATAAGACTCTTCCATAGTTTTTGAATTTGTATCAAAAGAATAACCATCTTTCATAGTAAATTCTCTAGCTCTATTAATTCCAAACCTAGGTCTTTTTTCATCTCTGTATTTAGTTTGTATTTGATATAGATTTAAAGGAAGTTGCTTATAAGACTTTACCTCATCTTTAATTAATGTAGTAAAATACTCTTCAGCAGTCGGTCCAAGACAGAAATCACGATTATGTCTATCCTGTAATTTAAACATTTCTGGTCCAAATTTTTCCCAACGCCCACTTTGTTCCCAGATTTCTTTAGGTTGAATAGCACTCATTAAAATCTCTTGAGATCCAGCATTATCCATCTCTTGTCTAGTTATTTCTTCAACCTTACGTACAACTTTATATCCTAATGGGAGATAAGTATAAACCCCACTTGCGGATTTTCTAATAAAAGCGCCTCTTAAAAGTAGCTTATGAGATGCAATCTCTGCATCAGCTGGAGCTTCTCTTAAAGTTGGCATATATAATTTAGATAATCTCATACAATCCTCCATGTATTAATTTTCCATTTTGCTCTAAATATTATAATATTAAAAGTGCTATATTTCAAGCAAAGTACAAGATTTAGAGCAATAATCCCATTTATTTCACAAATTTTTAAAATATTTCATTTCAATCAAATAATTTTCTTAAAAACTATCTAAATTAAGTATTTTACTAATTTAGCTTTAAAAACTATTAATTAGGTTAAATATATCATATAGAGAAGTTTAGGAGGGATTAAATGAATTCAAAATTTAAATATCTATTAAAAACATATTCAATACTATTTTTAATTTCAATATTGTTAACATTTTTATTCAAATATATTAACTTGCCAAATATTTTTACACTTGCACTATCAATATATATAATATGTCTAATTCTCTTTGGAACTGTTCTTCTTATTTCAAAAACTAAAAAAGAAAACTTTGAAATAGTTGCAATAATAATAACAATTATAATAAATGTCTTGAATTTTATAAATAATATAAACCTTATAAATTTAGCAAATTTATGAATTATAAGTCAATACAGTCAATTTAATCATTCTTTTGGGTATCTATTTTTAACAAAAGGAGGTTAAAATGGACTTTAAATTCATGACAATTAAACTAATATCTGCATTTATAATTATATTAATTTACATTAAAATTTCAGGCAGAAAACAACTTGCTCCAATATCTCCATCAGATCAAATATCTAATATGGTAATTGGTGGGCTTATGGGAAATACAATAGTCTCAAGAGATGTATCAGTTTTTGAATCAACAATTATAGTTTTAATATGGGCCTTTCTTCAAATATTAATTAGACATTTAAAATATAGAAGTGGAACAATTACAGAATTATTAGATGGTAAAAGATATATGCTAATGAAAGATGGAGTATTATTACCAGAAGAATTTAAAAAAGCAAAATTAAGCATAATGGATTTTGAAAATAATATACACTCTCAAGATGTAAAAAGTATATCTGAAATTAGAAATGCTTGGTTTGATCCAAGTGGAAATATTACAATTGATTTAAAAGAAGAAAGATCACAATCAAATGTATTAGTATTTAATGGAAATATCCATAAAGATACATTAAATCAATTAAATATTAAAGAAGAAGATTTAAAAAATATACTGTCATTGCATAATTATAAAAATATAGAAGAACTATTATGCGTAGAATACTATAAGAAAAATATATATGTCTATACAGTTAATGGAAATGAAATTTTAAAAATGGAATAAAAATTCTAAAAAGGCTAAAAGATTAATCTTTTAGCCTTTTTTATTACTTATTTAAGTTTTCTATAAATAATTTATTTTCTTTTCTTCCTTCACAAAGAGGTCCAAATTTTTCTGTTATCATTTTTAAATTTTCCTCGCCTATACTTCTTGCTCCAACAGGACAGATCTCAACACATCTCATACAAGTAATACATAATTCATTATTTGTAATATTTGGAGTATCATAAGGAATTGCTCCAACTGGACAATCTGTTGCACAAGCTCCACATAATATACATTTATTATCTGCTTTTGGCTTTAGTGGAACAGGATTATATTTTTTATATGGAAAATTTCCAGGAACATCTAAATCAAAATTATCATCAATATTTTCTAAATGTTTTTTAATTTTTTCTGCAAAGGAAATTATCTCCTCTTTATCTAAATCATCAGGTCTTGTACTTGCAATATCAGTCATAATAGAATGTTTTGAAACTGCTGCAATAGCTGCAATAGGTAAAAAACCTGCCTCTTTTACTACATCTTTAAGTTCAAGTAATGTATCATCAAAATCTCTATTTCCATATGTAGAGATTAATATAGCTTTTGAATTATTACCATTAGTATTTTTTATTCTCTCTACAAAAGTCTCTGGCACTCTTCCTCCAAAAGATGGAACTGCAAATATAGAAATTTCATCTTCATTTGCTACAAATTTGCTAAAATCAAGACTTGGATTTGAAATATCAACTGTCATACTATTAATATTAAATACACTAGATACATATCTCATAATCTTTTTTGAGCCACCTGTTGGGCTAAAATAAACTAAATTCACTCTTTGAAAATCCATAATCAATTACCCCCATTTATTTAATATTATAACAAAAAAGACTAAGTTTAAACTTAGTCTTTTCTTATTTTGTAGTCTTCATTAGAAAATGACTCAATATAATTGGCATAATTATTGCTAATGAAGAAATAATCAAAGCTACAACTATATGAGACGATCCACCAACGGTGTCCATAAAATCCCCTCTTTTTCTTTGTATAATTATATATAATACCCCAAATTTATTAAATATCAATACAATTATAGATATTTTTAAGGTAATATAGAATTATAAAAAGAATAATAAGGAGCATATTATGAAATACACAAAAGAAGATTTATTAAATTTAAATAATGAAGAACTTATTAAAATTATAATTGAACTTGAAGAAAATAATGATTTTTTTATAAGTTCTAACTCTAAATTAGATGAAATTAAAATATTAATAGAAGAGGATTGTAATGATATAAATAATCATCTTGTTGACTCTCAAAGAGAAATGATTGATGCATTAAATAAAAAATTATTTAGAACTATTGATGAAAAAAGAGATATTTCTAAAAAACTTTATGATTTAAAACAATCTATTAAATAAACCACCTTTTCAGGTGGTTTTTATTTTTTATATATTTTTCTTGCAAATTCTCTTTCTCTTTTTTCTTTTTCTTCATCCATAAATACAGATTTATATCCTCTATCATGTTCTACTAAAGAGCCTAAGTATATTAATTGAGAGTGTTTTGCATATCTTTTTATTCCCTCTTCAAAAAGATCAAATCCTTTTTCTACTGGGTATCCACAGGTGCTTATTATAGCAATTTTCTTTTCTTTCCAAAGAGATGGTCCTCTTTCTTCTCCATAGTACTTATTCATACCATATACTAGTCTATCAAGTAATGCCTTAAGAGGTGCTGTTGAGTACCATGAATATATTGGAGTTGCCAGTATTATTAAGTCTGATTTTAATATTTCATTAAATATTTCTTCTACATCATCTTTATATATACATCCAAATATACTATGATCTTTTTGACAATTTCTACAGGCAATGCAAGGTTTTATTTCTTTGTCATATAGCCAAATTGTCTTAGTTTCTTCTTCTAATATTTTTGCTTCTTCTAAAAATTTATCTAGAATTTGAAAGGTATTTCCTTTTTTTCTAGGGCTTGCCATTAATACTAAAGTTTTCATTTTATCACCTAATTATATTATATATTTATTTTTAATATACAAAAATAGCCATCTATAATTATAGACGACTATTTTAATTTAATTTACTTTATTTTTGTTTTTTTATTTTCTTTTTTCTTCATACTAAAAAATACTACAAATCCATAAACTACATTTGCAAAATAAGTTATTGCATTTAGATTTACTCCCTTTGCATAATCACTTATTACAAATTCAAAAAACATATTTATCAACATAACTCCTAGTACAAATACTAGTAAAAATCTTCTGAAATTCTTTGCTTCCATAGTTTTCTCCCATCTACAAAATCTTAAGAAATAATCTATTTACTTATATATATCCAAGTTTATAATAAAAAAACCACCAAACTTTTGTCTGATGGTCAATGGCTATTTTTTCTCCACTATTTATGGTGGAGACGGTGGGAGTTGAACCCACGTCCGAAAGCTCTTTACAGTTAGTTTCTCCGAGCGCAGTTAGTTATTTTTTGTTCTTTTACAAACTCCAACTAACAGGATTTTGTAAATATATTATCATACCTACCCCCTCTGCTATGATAACTTACAGAGTTTCGTGTCCCACTGATTGACACCGAATTAAAGAGCGTGGGAATTCTTTAAAGGTGAGCACAGCTTAATTAAGCTGCAAATGCTAAATTATTATTATTGTTTTCGTTTAATTTTGTTAAGGCTTTTAGCGTTGTTCCTTACAACGGCTCGCTACTAAAAGCTCCAAACCCCCGTCGAAGCCAATTTCGTCCCCTTAATGAGTACTATTATTATAGTTAATTTTCATGAAAAAGTCAATTATTTAGCAACTTTTGTTATTTTAAAGTTCTTCTTTTCTAAAAATTTAAATAATAAATATCCAAATATTCCACCTACTACATTTAATATTAAATCATCTATATCTACTGATCTTCCTATGAAAAATTGAACAAATTCAATAAATATACTTATAGATGTTGATATTAAAATTATTTTCCACAATTTTCTTGTATTTTCATAAATCATTGGAAGTAAAAAAGTAATTGGCATAAATATTAGTATATTTCCTACAATATTAGTAAAACAATGAAATGGTCCTGAATATTTTATATAAGATAATATAGTTCTAAAAGGATGTATATTTACTCCCCAAGATCCACTGTCAATTCTATCTTTAAAATTTCCTACAAAATCAAAATTTTCAGACGTTAAATCTATTCCCTTATTTGCTATAAAGACATTTGGAGTAAACATAAATACAAAAAGCACAGCAATATATGCTATAAAAATACTTAATAAAAACTCTCTTGTACCATTAGATCCTATTTTAGATTCTTTAAAATATTTAGTTCTAATTAGTGAAAATAGTACAAAAGTAAGTAAAAAGGCTATACAGCCTCTTTTAAAGAAGAATATTAGAAGGTTCATATACATTCCACTCTTTAAATGTTTTTATTGCGTAGTTGTTTTTTTCTACAATATGTTTCCAATATTCTTTAGATTCATCATCATATACACCTACTGTTACTATTCCTGCTTCTTTTGCAGCTTTTAGTGCAAAGGGTGCATCATCAAATAAAAATATTTCCTTTGAATTTAATTCTAATTTTTCTGATATTAAATTAAAATAATTTTTGTCTGATTTTTTTATTCCAACCATGTCACAAGTTTGAATTAAATCAAAATATTCTGACATATTAAATCTTTCTAGTATTGGATATACAAATTCATCACTTGTAGCAGTACCTAGGACTACATCATATCCATTTTCTTTATATTTTTTTATTGTATTAAAGGCTTCTTCTTTTTCATTTACTTCATTTAAATAAAAGTTTAATATAATGTCTTTAAATTCTTTATAAATTTCATCTGTTGATTCTTTTAAATTGTAAGTTTCTTTTAGGTAGTGAGAGTTCATTTTTAGACTCATAGTTGTCATATCTTCTGCAACTTTTTTTGTAATTGCAAGGCCTCGTCTTTCTAAAAAGTTTCTACCTAAATCTCTCCACATTCCCATTGAATCAATAAGTGTTCCATCTAAATCAAAAATAGCTGCTTTCATTTTCTTCATCCCTCACTTTAATTATCTTATTATATAGATTATCCTTTTAGCTGTCAATTTTATAATTTTCCCAATATTTTTTTGAAATTAATAGATATTTAAAGTAATTTAAAGTAATTTTTAGCATTTAAGTTAAAATATACTAATTTTACTTTATAATAACTCCAAACTATAAATTAAAGCTATTATATTGAACTTGTAATTTTTCCATTAATTTCTTATAATTAATTAGTAATTGTTCGTCGGGGTGTAGCGCAGTTTGGTAGCGCACGTGGTTTGGGACCATGGGGCCGGGGGTTCAAATCCTCTCACCCCGACCATATTAGCTAATAGATTTTTCTATTAGCTTTTTTTATACCCAATTTTATATTTAATACTCCATTTGCCTAAGTACTTTTATATAGTATATTAGTATTAGGAGGTATATTATGAAAATTTTAATTACAGGCTCTGAAGGAGCTGTTGGAAGATGTATTACTCCTTATTTAGCTAAGGAGCATTCTGTTATTGCAACAGTATATAAAGAAGAATTTTTAAATAAATATAATAATGAAAATATTAAGGAACTAATTTTAGATGTTGAATCTTTAGAGAATTGTATTAATACAATAAAAGATGTTGATGCTGTCATTCATCTTGCTGGTATTCCCTATCCTGATTCATCTTTTGATGATGTTTTAAATAAAAATATGATTGCTACTTATAATATTTTGGAAGCTTGTCATATTAATAAAATTAAAAGAGTTATATATCCATCAAGTGCCTATGCTGTTGAAGGATATCCAATTGATAAGCAAGTAGAAACTACTGACAATGTAAGACCTAAAAACTTCTATGGAGTTTCTAAATGTTTTGGAGAGGCAATTTGTTCTTATTATGGATATGAACTTGGTCTTGAAATTATAGCTCTTAGAATTGCAGCTTTTAATAAAGTTGAAATTGCAAATAAAAAACTATCTGTTAGAGATTTAAGTGCCTATTTAAGTAAGAGAGATCTTTGTCATCTTATTGATAGATGTCTAGTTTCAAAAATGGATAAACCTTTTTATATATTAAATGCAATTTCAGATAATACTTATAAAAGATTATCTCTTGAAAATACAAAATCTATTATTGGCTATAAACCTGTAGATAATGCTTTTGTAGAATGTGATATTGATCTTAAACAATAAAATAAAAGAAGTTTTACTTCTTTTATTTTATTTATTTTTAAATTTTACTTGCATTTTCTTTTTTTATATCATATAATATAAAAGTCGTCGGGGTGTAGCGCAGTTTGGTAGCGCACG
Source organism: Peptoniphilus stercorisuis (assembly GCF_017874395.1). Classification (GTDB taxonomy): domain Bacteria; phylum Bacillota; class Clostridia; order Tissierellales; family Peptoniphilaceae; genus Anaerosphaera; species Anaerosphaera stercorisuis. The sequence goes on from NZ_JAGGLJ010000019.1 coordinate 28,445, forward strand.
TGGTTTGGGACCATGGGGCCGGGGGTTCAAATCCTCTCACCCCGACCATATTTTTCTAGTAGATTATTCTACTAGATTTTTTTATACAATAAATATCCACCGGCCTAGCCGGTGGTTTTTAATTTACGGGCACAAGGCCCTTTTTTACTTGCTACGCCTCAAAAGGCGTAAAAAATGAGCCT
>NZ_JAGGLJ010000020.1 GCF_017874395.1 Peptoniphilus stercorisuis
CTGTATATATACCCAAAAATGGGGGAATTCTAGCCATTTCAATATAGAAAAATGTAGTATATATGCGAGTTGTAGAGTTCTGCAACGAGCTAATAAGAATCTTTTAAAAGGAGGAATTTATGAAAGAAAAAGAATTATTAGATTTAGGTTATAAAAAATACTCTGGTGATAATATTGATATTTTCTTCCATCAAGAAATCTGTGAACACTCTGGAAAATGTATAAATGGAAGTAATAAAGTATTTGATACAGATAGAAGACCTTGGATTGTTGCTGATAATGAAAATTATGAAAAAGTAAAAAATATTATTCATCAATGTCCAAGCGGTGCTCTAAAATATATTTTAAAGTAAAGGTTGTGAAATAATGATTTTTAAAGAAGAAAATGATAGATTTTTATATTTAGAAAATGATATTGAGATGGGAAAAATTATTTTTGAAGATAAAGATAATATTATTACAATTAACCATACTCTAGTTCCAAAGGAAAATTCTGGAAGAGGAATTGCAAGAGATCTTGTAAATAGAGTTGTAAAAAAAGCAAGAGATGAAAATAAAAAAATAATTCCAGTTTGTACCTATGCTAAAAAGGTTCTTGAAAGTGATGAGCAATATATTGATATTTTAAGTAAATAATTAAAAAATCTGCTAATTTTTTATTAAATTATATTTTACTTAAAAGGATGTGATTAAATGAATATTAAAAGTTTTGAAAATACAGATTTAGATGCACTTGAGAGATTATACTTAAATTCTAGAAAAGATACTTTTTATTGGATGGATCAACAATTATTTACTTTAAATGATTTTGTTGAAGATACAAAAAATGAGAAAATTTATGTAGCTAAAGAAAATAATGACATTATGGGATTTATCTCAATATATGAAGAAGAAAATTTCATTCATCATCTTTTTGTAGATAAGAATTATAAAAATAAAGGAGTTGGCAAAAGTCTATTAGATTTTGCTAAAAACTTATATTTTCCTATGAAATTAAAATGTTATAGCAAGAATTTCCTAGCAATTTCTTTTTATAAAAAATATGGTTTTGAAATTGTATCTAAGGAAAAAGACATTCACTTAGAAGACTATTATTTAATGGAGTTAAAATAACCTCTATAAAATAGAGGTTATTTTTTTATTTCTTCTTAAATTTTAAATTTGTTCCTATTATTCCTACAACTATCATAATTATACCTATAATATGATAATAAAATAATTCTTCTTTTAATATTAAAACTCCTGCAAGTATTGTAATTACCGTTCCTAAATTTGCAAATACACTCATCTTTGAAGCATCAAGTTTTGATAATACATAATTTGATAAAAATGATGTAATAACAGATGATAAAACACCTAAATACAATATTGCTATAATAAAATTAATATTAGATAAAGGATTAAAATATGAACTAATATTACCTTTATTTATACTATCTACTATTGATAATATATTAAAAGTGATAAATCCTACAAAGGTCATTACATAAGTTAAATCTATTGTTTTAAATTCACGAGTTTTAACTCTAGCAACTACATTATAAGATGCAAGCGATATTGCTGATAATGTAATTAATACTATTCCTATAAAATTAGCTGATTTAAAATCAATTCCTTTATTATACATAATATATATTACTCCTAGAACTGATATAAATACTGATACTTTTTGAAATATAGTTGTCTTTTCCTTTAAAAATATTGTAGCAAAGATTAAAGTAAATACTGGTACTGTTGCAAGTATTATTCCTGCTTCTGATGATGGCATATATACAAGGCCAAAGGTTTGAAAGGTAAAAAATAATGCAGGATATAATATTGATAAAGGCAGTATTTTTAATATATCTTTTCTACTTACATTTATATTTATAACTTTAAATATTTTTAAAATAAATATAAAAACAAAGGCAAAAGTAAATCTATGTGCTAATATATTTAAGGGATTTGAATAATTTAAAGCTATTTTTACAAATAAAAAGGATAAACCCATAATAATTGCATATATTACTGCAAATAAGTATGTCTTTTTTAAATCTTTATTTATTGTTCTCACCTCCAAAATAATACTATAATAGTTTTATAAAATAAAATATTAATATTTATGAAAGGAATGCCATGTTTAAATTTGTTGAAGCTACAAAAGACGATTTAACTTTATTATCTAATCTTAGAAGAAAAGTTTGGGACGAAACATATAGAGGTATATATTATGATTCATTAATTGATGATTATGATTATGAATATAATATGGCAAAAGATCTTAAAAGAATAAACAATAAAGACTATAAAGTTTTTATATTCTATTTAGATAATACCCCAATTGGATATGGATACTTTGGAATTGAAGATAAAATAATTTATAGAGACTTAAATGTATATATTGCAGGTCTTTATGTAATTAAAAAACACAAGCATTATGGAATTGGTAAGAAATTTTTTAATGAAGTTATAGATTTTTGTAAAAAAAGAAATATAAATAAGTTCTATAATTGTTGTAATTTACATAATTATCCAGCACAGGGATTTTATGAACATATGGGAGGATATATTGGAAGAGTTGATTTTTATGGAGCAGATAAGAGAAATCATCAAATATTTTACGAGTATACTATAAAAAATTAATTTTTTTCTTTAGTTTTTCTTTAGTTTTCCTTTTGATTATTTTAATATAATTTAATTATAATAGATTTATATTTAAGGAGTGATTTTTATGGAAAATACATTCAAAAATAAAAAGTTTGGAATTAATGGATTTCAACTTAAAATTATAGCAATGATTCTTATGGTTTTTGACCATATACACTATTTTTTATCTGGAGTTTATAATGTTCCTATTTGGTTTAATTATATTGGAAGAGTTGTAGCTCCTATATTTATATTTATGTCAGTTGAAGGATTTTACTATACTAGAAATAAGAAAAAATATATTTTAAGACTATATATAGCATCTGTAATTATGTCTTTTGGAAATTCATTTTTATCAATAAATTATCCAAGACCTGATAATGTAGCTCTTATGAATGGAATGTTTGCAACAATATTTTTAATTGCAATTCATCTTTATATTATTGATTTTATTAAAAATAATATTGCTTATAAAAATTACGGAAAAGTTATTTTAGGATTTATATTATTATTAATACCTACAATTTTCTCCTTTGTATTTTTATCTATTGCAGGAAATTTACCTATATTTATTTTTAGAGCAGTAATGATACTTGTGCCACTTCCTATTCTCGTTGAAGGAGGTATTCCTTTAATTATACTTGGAATAGTATTATATTTATTTAGAGATAATAAAATCAAAGAACTTTTAGCTTATGCTATTTATGTTTTAGTACTGCTTTTAATATCTAAATTTAATTTAGGTTCACAAGCCTTTATGATTTTTGCACTTCCTCTAATGGCTTTATATAATGGAGAAAAGGGAAAAAGTATGAAATATCTATTTTATATATTTTATCCAGCTCATATTTGGTTTTTATATATATTATCAATTTTTTTACTAAGTAAATAAAAAAACACCTACATATGTAGGTGTTTTATTTTATTAAAAATCCTCTATTATAAAGTTCATCTTCAATTTCATCTAAAATTTCTTCGCTTTCAGCAGAAACAGTATGAAAATGAAAATCATCAGTTAAATTTTTAAGATAACTTGCCTCATTAAATTTTAAATCTTTAATAAGTCTTGATATATCTCTTCTAGACTTTAAATTTAATTGAGCCTTTATATCTCCATAAGTTTCGTGTTTTACAATAACATCTTCTACAACTCCACCTAAATCTACAATTAAATTAAGTTCTTCTATTGTATCGCCACTATTGTGTTTTACTTTAAATAATCTACTTGCATTTGCATTTCTAAAATAATACCCTGTATTTGTAGATAAAATATTAAATCCTCTAGCTCTTAATATAGCAATATCTTGAACTATAGCTTGCCTAGATACATTAAACTTACTTGCAAGAAATGAACCTGAAATTGGTTTGTTTGATTGTTTTAATAACTTTATTATTTCTCGTCGTCTGCTTTCTGTATCTTTCATCTAATCACCTATTCTTTTAATACTTTCAAATTTTTCATAGAAATATCTAATATTTTTGCTGAATGTGTAAGTGCACCAGATGATATATAATCAATGTTAAAAGAAGCATAATTTTCTAAATTTTCAAAAGTTATATTTCCAGAAACTTCTATTTCTGCTTTTTTATCAATTAAATTAATGGCCTTTTCAAGAGTTTCAAAATCCATATTATCAAGCATAATAATATCTGCATTCTCCTCTAAGGCATCTTTTACCATTTGAAGATTTTCAACTTCAACTTCTATTTTTCTAACAAAAGGAGCATATTCCCTTGCCATTTTAATAGCTTCTTTTACTCCACCTGCTGCATTTATATGGTTGTCCTTTAATAATACACCATCTGATAAATTATATCTATGATTATATCCGCCACCAACTTTTACAGCATACTTTTCAAAAATTCTCATATTTGGAGTTGTCTTTCTAGTATCTAATAATTTAATATTAGTATTTTTTAGTTTATCAATCATCATTGATGTATATGTAGCAATTCCACTTATTCTTTGAAGATAATTAAGAGCAACTCTTTCTCCAGATAAAAGTACACTTGCTTTAGATTTAAGTTTTGCAATTTTTTCTTTATTCTTTACTAAATCGCCATCTTTTTTATAAAACTCTATTTCTATATCTTCATCTAATATTTCAAATACTCTTTTAAATACATCTAGACCTGCTATTATCCCATCTTCTTTAACTATTAAATCAACCTCAGCTATTTCATCACCTATTACAGCAGATGTTGAAACATCATCAAAAGTTATATCTTCTTTAATTGCATTTATTATATAGGGATCAATTAATATATTCTTTAACTCTTTCATCTTCTTTAATAATCTCCTTAATTAGCTCTGTATTTTTTTCTAAATTAATAAATCTTTCCTTTAAATCTATATCTACATTAAATCTTTCAAAGTTTTTATTTATATAATTTGCAAGTTTTCTTCCATAAACTACACTTTCAAGAAGAGAATTACTTGCTAATCTATTCTTGCCATGAACTCCAGTATTTGACACTTCTCCCACAGCAAAAAGCCCTTCTAAAGAAGTTTTAGAATATTCATCTACTTCTATACCACCCATTGTGTAATGCTCCGAAGGAACTATTTTTAAATTTTCAGTCTTTGGATCTATTCCTTTATTTATTAAATTTTCATAAATCATTGGAAATCTACTTTCTATTTTTTCAACTCCAACTTCTCTCATAGATAAATACTCATACTCTACATTTTCTTTTCGCATCTCATCATATATAGCTCTACTTACTATATCTCTTGGCATAAGCTCATTAGTAAATCTTTTATTTTTATGATTTAAAATAATAGCCCCTTCTCCTCTTACAGACTCAGAAATTAAAAATCTTCTATTATTACTATTTTCATACAATGTAGTAGGATGAATTTGAATATAGGAAATATCTTTAACTTTAACATTATTCCTAATTGCCATTGCAATTCCATCACCCTTTATGTGAGAAAAATTTGTAGTATGCTTAAATATTCCTCCAAGTCCTCCCGTTGCAAGAATAGTATTAGAAGCAAAATACTTATTATCCTTAGTTATTACTCCAAAGCACCTATTTTCTTTTTTGATTAAATCTATTACTTCAGTATCTTCCAAAATTTTAATATTTTTTCTTTTTTTAAGTTCTTCAAATAAACTCAACATAATATATTTTCCGGTTTCATCATTACAATGCAAAATTCTATTTGTAGAATGTCCACCTTCTTTTGTGTAGTCATATATATTATTTGTTTTTGAGAAATTAACACCATAATAAATTAATCTATCAATACCAGATATAGACTCATCAACTAAAATTTCAACAGAGGATTTTTTATTTTTATAATGACCTGCCCTAAGAGTATCTTCTATAAAACTCTCTCTATCCTCATTATTTTTAAGTACACAAATTCCACCTTGAGCAAGATATGAATTGCAATCTTCTAAGGATTTTTTTGTTATTAATAAAATATTTAAACTTTTATCAAGCTCTAATGCAGTCATTGTTCCAGCAAGTCCAGAACCCACTATTATTACATCATAGTTCATCATTATATAGTCCCCATTTCAAGCATTCTTCTAAGAGGTATAAGGGACTTTTCTCTTATATCTTTTGATATTACTACTTCATTTTTTTCATTTTTTAAAACATCTATTACTTTATCTAAATTTTGTTTTTTCATATTATGACAAATCATAGATTTACTTAATGTATGAAATTTTTTATTTGGATATTTCTTTTTAAGTTCTGTTAAAATACCTTCTTCAGTTAAAATAAGCATCTCATCATAATTTTTAGCTTCATTTATTATTGCACTTGTACTTCCCACAAAATCTGCAAACTCTAAAGTTTCATCTCTACATTCTGGATGAGCTAAAATCTTTATATTGTTTTCTTTAAATTTTTTAATTTCCTTTAAATCAAGCTCCTCATGAACTGGGCAATATCCATCATTTAAAATAATATTTTTCTCAGGAACTTGTTTTTTTATATATTGACCTAAATTTTTATCTGGTATAAAGAATATATTTTTTTCTTTTAAATTTTTTACAATATTTACAGCATTTGAAGAAGTAACACATACATCACTATGTGATTTTATTTCAGCTGTTGAATTAATATAAGTTACAATAGCTAAATCATCAAATTTACTTCTTAATTCTTCAATTTTTTTAACATCAATCATATGAGCCATTGGGCAATCTGCCAATAACTCTGGCATTAAAACCTTTTTATTTGGATTTAAAATCTTAACACTTTCTCCCATAAAATAAACCCCAGCCATTACTATAATATATTCTTTAAGTTCCACAGCTTTTTGTGCTAAATAAAAAGAATCTCCTATATAGTCAGCTACCTCTTGAATTTCACTATCTACATAATAATGTGCAAGAATAACTGCATTTTTTTCTTTTTTTAATTTTTTAATTTCTTCAATTTTCATTATTATCACGCTCCACATTTAGTGATAATTATAACATTATACTATCTCACTGACAAGACAGTTGTCTTTTCATATTAAATTTAACAAGTTTTATAAAATGTACTATAATAAAATTAGAAGTTAAATATTTTAATAAAGATAGATAATCCTATAAGGAGTTGGTTTAATGGATCTTTTTGAAATGAAAAATGTAAATTTTAAAAATATATTATTTTATAATAATATATCTATTAAAGAAAACAAGACTACATTTATAGTTGGAGAAAGTGGCTCTGGAAAGACGACACTACTTAAACTTTTAAATGGAACTATACCTTTTGATTCTGGAAATATACAATATAAAGGTCGTGATATATCTTCTCTAGACCAAATTGAATACAGAAAAAAGGTACTACTTGTCAGTCAAAAAGTATATTTATTTGATGGAAGTATTAAAGACAATTTTATAAAATACTATTCTTATTTAAAAGAAGATATTCCACAGGATGAAGATATTAAAAAGTATTTATCTATTTGTGATTTGAATTTTCCAATATCAGCAAATACTAATACTCTCTCTGGTGGTGAAAAACAAAGAGTTTATAATGCAATTGCACTAAGTCTTAATCCTGATGTATTAATGCTAGATGAACCAACTTCAGCTCTTGATATTAACACAAGTATTGAATTTTTAAATAGTTTAAAAAACTACACTTTAGAAAATAATATATCTTTAATTATAGTTTCTCATAATAAAGAAATTGTAGATAAATTTTCTGATGAAATAATAAATTTAAGAAAGGAAAATAAAAATGAATAATACTATTACAACTATTACAATTAGTAGATTTCTTGCAATATATATACTACTTTTAGTAATTCTTTTAATTATGAAGAAAAATAATATAAAAGAATCTAAATATCTTTTTATTTCTAGTGCTAGAATGACTTTTCAACTTTTATTATCTGGACTTATTCTTACATTTATATTTAAAAATCCAAAACCTATTTTTACTATATTCTATATTGGAATTATGATTTCTTATTCTATTTTTAGAGTTTATAATAAAAATCCAAATTTAAATAAAACTTTTAAAAAGTCTATTGCCCTTGGACTTATAGTTTCTATTTTGGGAATTATAATATATTTCGTCGCAGTTGTAGTAAATGAAGATTTATTTAATCCGCAATATGTAATACCTATTGGAGGAATGCTTGCTGGCAATGCTATGACTGGAGTAAATCTTGGAATAAAAGCCTTTAATGATAGATTAAGTGATCAAAGAGATAAAATGGAATCTCTATTAAATTTTGGAGCTCATCCTAAAGATATTTTAAGACCACTTTTAAATACTTCTTTAGAGACTGCACTTATTCCAACTTTAAACAAAATGGCAGGAATGGGAATTGTATCTTTGCCTGGTATGATGACAGGACAAATTCTATCTGGAACACTTCCAATGACTGCAATTTTATATCAAATAGCAATTATGATTGCCATTGCAACAGTTGATTCACTTTCTGTTTTTATTGCACTATATCTTGGATATAAAAGTTTATACAATGAAAATTTACAATGGGTTTTAAATGACTGATATAATAATGTTATAATAAAATAAATATAATATAGAAATGATTTATTATTATAAAGGAGATATTATGAATTTAAATATGCAAAAAGTTACAGAAGACTTAGTTATTTGGATTAAAGAACAACTAAAATCTTCTGGAGGAAATAAAATAATTCTTGGGATTTCTGGAGGTAAAGACTCTTCTGTTGCAGCAGCACTATGCGCTCTTGCAATTGGAAAAGAAAATGTATATGGAGTATTAATGCCAGATGGAATACAACAAGATATAGAATATGCACATACACTTGTTGAAACTATTGGAATAAATCAAATTACATTAAATCTTGAAAATGTAACATCTGCTTTTAAAGACTTATTAAATCAAGCAGTTGATGAAGATTTTGTAGAAGATATTACAAAGCAAACTTCTCTAAATCTTCCACCAAGAGTTCGTATGACATTAGTTCATGCACTTAGCCAATCTATAAATGATGCTCGTGTAATAAATACTGGAAATCTTTCAGAAAAATGGATTGGATATACTACAGTTTATGGAGATAATACTGGTGCTTTTGCTCCCCTTGCAGGGCTTACTAGCGACGAAGTAATGGATCTTGGTATATATCTTGGTCTTCCTGATTTTCTTGCTTTTAAAGCACCTAGTGATGGGCTTACTGGAAAAACTGATGAAGACGTAATTGGATTTTCTTATGAAGTTTTAAATAAATATATTAGAACTGGCGAAATTGAAGATCAAAAAATAAAAGAAAAAATTGATCATCTTCACAAAATCAATGAATTTAAATTTAAACCAATTCCATCATTTCCATCACCACTTCCAGTAATAGGAAAATAAAAAAAGAAGGTCTTAAAAAACCTTCTTTTATTTTTGTATAATTTGTAAAATCATAGGAAATAATGTTAAAAAACAAATAAATAAAATAAATTTAATATGTGTTTTTCTCTTAATATATAAATATCCTATAAACTCACGAATTATAGCATTAAGTGCATAATAAAATTTTGTCATAGAACCTGAACCATCACATTTTACACCTTGTTTTTTAGCTATTATTAAAGCACGAAGCACATGATAATAAGATGTAACTACTAAAATATTCACATTTTTATTTTCAATATCATTTATAATTTCATAAGAATATTTTATATTTTCATCTGTATTAGTTGATTTATCTTCTAAAATAATATCTTTTTCTGCAACACCTTTTTTAATAGCATAGTTTTTCATTGCAAGAGCCTCAGAAACTATCTCATCAGCACCTTGTCCGCCAGACATTATTATCTTTGAATTTTTATTTTTATTATATTTTTTAATAGCCTTGTCTATTCTTGCCTTTAACAATGGTGTTGGTTCATCTTTTATAAGCCCTGCTCCTAATGTAATAATATAATTATAGTTTTTCTTTTTTGGAATCAGATTAATAAATAATGTTAAAACAAACATAGTCATTAAAAAAGTAATATAAAAAATTATTGAATTTAAAGCATAATAAATAGAATTAAAAATACTATCTTTTGTCAAATCAAAAAATATAGGCCATATAATAATATATAAAATATATGACACACCAAGACCTAAACTCAACATATGAGAAAGTCTTAATCCTTCTCTTTTTATTAATTTAATCCCAGATGTAAATAAAACTATCAATAAAGAAATCATCAATATAAATATCAATATAATAAAAATAATAGCTAAAAAAATTGCAATATTTACAACATAAGGGATATTTTCATACTTAAAAACTAAAAGCGTCAAATAAAATCCTAGAAAAATTAAAGAAACTAAAAGCTCAAATCCAACAACTAAACTCCTACTATCTTTAAAATAATTAACTAAAAATATGGAAAAACTTATAATAAAAAAGATTAGTGGTAATTTTAATATTAATTCGTTCATAATTCCTCCTCTAAAATAATATTAACATATTTAATAAAAAAAAGACTGACTTTTCAGTCAATCTTAATTTCTAAACAACTCACGAGCTGCCTCTTTATTTATTTCATAATAGTCTATTCCATTTATTCTCTTGTCTCGACCTTCTACTGTATTTAGAATAATATTATCCTTATCTACATTTCTAAGTCCATAGTATGCAAGATATAGCATTTCCTTAAATTCCAAATTAGTTTCTGTATTTTCTTCAACAATTCTTAACATCTTTGGAACTAAAACAATATTTTTAGGATCTTTCATCTCTTCAAAAAGCTTAACTAAAAACTGTTGCTGAGCTTTCATTCTTCCTAAATCTTGATCTTTATAAGCCTTTCTAGTTCTCAAATAACTTACAGCTTTTTCACCATCAAGATGATTTATTCCATTTTTAAAATCAATTACAAGAGGTGGATCAGTCCAATTATCTTCATAATGGTAATCATTATATTCCCACTCTATATCAATTCCACCAAGAGTATCTATAATTCCTATTATAGTCTTATAATCTACAACCATATAATTATCTATTTTTATATCTAAAAAATCTTCTAAAACATCTCTAGTTTCATCTACACCGCCTAAGAAAAATGCAGCATTTATTTTTTGATGTCTTTTTTTAGAGTTTGGAAGATATTCAATATATGTATCTCTTGGAATTGACGTAAGTTCGACTTTATTTTGTTTTGGAAAAATAGTCGCAATCATTAAAGTATCTGAATGAACAGGACCACTAGTATCTTTATTGTCTACAGTTGCTGAAGATTCTTTTCCTATTAATAGATAATTAATACTATCTCTATTACTAAATACATCTTTTTCATATTCATTTTCTAATTTTGGCAAAACAGCAAAAGCTCCAATAGAAAGTATTATTACAATTGCAATTAAAAAACTAAATATGAATTTAAAAAAACCTTTTATAAATCTCATATTTCCTCCATTATTAAATTTAATCTCATTTAATAATAACATAATAAGTACCTCATTCAATAAAATATATTATTTTTAAAAATTTCTTAGATAAATATTATCTTTTAAATAAAAAAAGACTGAAATTAATCAGCCTTTTCTTAATATTTACATTTCGTTTTCTGAATAAATTACATAAGTGTCTACTATATTTCCCTTTTCACAATATTCATGTATATGACAATTACATGCTTCTACAAAATCATAATAGTACCAATCAGATTTATCTAAATCTTTATATACTTTTATATTTTCTGGGATTTTACCCTTATCAGGTAATCTTCCTAAAATCCTATTCATTATTACTGTAAACTCTGCACGTGTTAGCTCATCATCTGGTTTAAAAGTATCATCTTCAAATCCTATTACCCAACCTTTTTGTATTCCTGAAGATATTGCTTCTTCTGCCCAATGGCCTTTTATATCTTTTAAATCTTCTTTTGTTTCATCTGTATATTTAAAATCATCTAGTCTATCTATCATTGTTATAAGCTCTGCTCTTGTTATTGCTCTATCTGGATAGAATTTTCCATCACTAGATCCCTTTACAATATTTCCATTTATCATTGTATTTATGTGTTTTTTAGACCACCTGCCTTCATGGACATCATATAGTGGACAAGCCTCTCCCCTACATCTTATTACATCTCTATAATCATCATCTAGTAATCTAAATAATACAGCTGATACTTCCTCTCTTGTTATATCTCCATTTGGCTTTATTGTTTCATCTGGATATCCTTCAAGATATCTCATATGATCTTCTCTATTAAGTCTTTCACTTATTTTTCCTACTACTATATCTTCTTTATTATCTTCTTTTTCAGTATCAATATCTTCTTTATCACTCTCTTCTTTTTCTTCTTTTGGTTTATCTGGTTTTGATGGAATTTCTTCTTCTATTATTTCCCATTTTGCAAATAATTCTAAATCCTCATTAATTTGTAATATAAACATAAATGGTAATAAATCATTTAAATTTTCATACCAACCTAGGAATTTATATCCTTCTCTTGTTACATTTTGACTTTCTACTCTGCTTCCCTTATCAATTTCTATTATGTCTATATCTTTATTGTTTACAAGACCACCATTGGCATTAAATTTTACTTTTACTTTTTTGATTAAAGGTTCACGATCAAGTATTTCTATATCCCAAATACCATTTACATCAATATCATTACTATTAATCTTAAAAGCATCTTCTTCATTAGATACTATTTCACCAAGTTTATCATATCTATTTAATGAATAATCTTTTAAAGTAGCCTTTATTTTTTGTTTTTCAGTTTCTGTTAATTTTTTAAATTCTAAAACAGTTTTATCTTCAAACTTAAGTTCACCTTGATCTTTTCCTTTAAATACTTCCACATCATAATATCCTTTCATTCCCTCTGGATTATTATGTGATATAAAGTATTCATAATCTAATATATTAATATCTATATTATTAAAAGGTTTTTGTTGAAATTCTTTTTTATCTTTCATTTCATAAGGATAATCACTAAGTGATGATGAAGTAGTTTTAATATTTTTAGTTAAATCATCTTTATATCCCTTATACTTATCTTCTGAAAATCCATTTATAAATCTTCTATTTTCCTTAATTTTATTATTAGAAAATACTACATTTTTATCTATATTTAATGACTCATACATTTTTGTATTATAGAGATTTTTAGTAATCCACTCTTCTTTTTCAAAATCATACTCTTCGTATGTTCCATTTATATGAATTCCTGCTCCGATTACATTTGAGAAATTATTTTCTATCTTTGAATTATTTATTATAGTATCATTATTTTCATAAACAATTTTTATTCCTCCACCATAATCAGCCTCATTATTTTCTATCTTTACATCATTTATATTTAATTCACTATTTCCTTCTAAATATAATGCTCCTCCATTTATAGATTTATTCCCAAAAAATTCAGAATTAGATATTTTTATATTTTTACCAGCAAAAGAAACGGCTCCTCCATTTGGAGAACTATTCCCATTAAAAATATTATTATCTAAATTAACTTCTCCCATAATAAATTCTCCATATATTGCTCCACCATTTGTATTATATTTACCATATATTTGATCTGTAGTTTCTGTATAATTTTCTATGAATTTAGAATCTTTAATATTTGCAATTACTCCATATCTTAAATATATTGCTCCACCATTAGGTATATGAGATTTGATATAATTTTTTTTAAAGTTACATTGCTCTATCTCTATATTGGCCATATCATTAAACCCACCTAAAATAGTGATAGCAGCTCCATGTCCACGTTGACTTTCTTTATCTGTAATTATATAATTTTCTATAAAATCACATTCCTTCACCTCTGTCTTTCCAGAGTTTACTACAACTGTCCCATTACCTGCATTTTTATTTTTTTCAAAAATACAATTATTTATACTTCCAGTTGCATTTTGCGCTTGAAAAGTTCCTCCATTATTTATTAACATTTTATTTTCCATAAATGTAGAATCATTTATTTCATAGGTACTATTATCACGTATCAAAATAGAAGAACCTCGTTCTCTGATATCTGCATTTTTAAAAATAGAATCATTTACTTTTAAATCAGTATTACTATTTAGATTAATATGTCCACCCATATTTGCTTCTCCACCATCAAATGTTGACTTTGAAATATTTAGTCCCCCACCTGAAAGATATATAGATCCTCCATCTCCACCAGTGGCATTTACTTTATTATCTTTAAATGTAGAATTATTTATATTTCCAATTCCTTCTAAGTCTAAAACTCCTCCATAGTTAGATGAATAATTATTTATAAATTTAGAGTTTTCTATTTCTATATTGCCTAATAAATAAATCATTCCAGAAGAATAATTTGCAGTATTATTTTCAAAGGTTGAATCTATTATTTTTATTTCCTTATTGTTTTTAGAACTAATTATCCCACCATATGGCCTTTCATTTGCTGATATAGTTGGATTTACGTTGTTGTTTACTCTACTATTATTAAATTCAATTAATCCTTTTGTAGATATTGCTGCTCCTTCAAGGATTGAATTTGCATTTACTATATTACAATTATTAAATATCATATTATCTTCTGAAGTAGACTTTATTAATGCTGATTGATTATTTCCATCAATTGTTATACTACTAAACTCTGTTGTCCCATTTGTAATATTAATAATGTGTTTCTCATTAAGATTAGAAATAATTTTTGAATTTTCATCAAGTCCAGTTATTTTAATATTTCTATTTATCTCAAGTGGACTTGTTATACTTATTTCTCCACTAATAACTATTTCTTCTACATCACTATTAATAGCTTCTTTAAGTTTTTCTTCAGTATCTATTTTTTCTTCATTTTTTATTTCTTCTAATATTGGCGATATTGGTGATGCTTCTGTAGTGTTTTTCTCATCTTCGTTTTTATTTTCATCTTCTTCATTTTTACTATTATCTTTACTAAGTTCTTCCTCAAAATCGCTTAATATTTTTTTATATTTTTCTTGTATGTCTATTTCACTAATTTTTCCTATAAGTAGATTTATTTCATTTATTTCTTCTTCTTTGATTTCTTCTTTTATTTCAAATTTTTCCTTTAATAACTTTATTTTTTCTTCAATTTCTAAAATTAGTTTTTCCTGCTCATCTTTTTCTTCTTCATTTTCTTTCAAAGTTTCAATATCACTTTTTTCATCTTTCTTAGTGCTCTCAATAATAATATCATTTTCATTGGTACTATTTTGAATTTGCGCATATGTTGTTGATGAAAGGAATATTAAATTTAATACTATAGTTATGGCTATTATTTTATTAAAATTTTTTCTCATATTTCCCTCCTAACTTATCTACTTAACAAATTTAATTAGCTTATTAAATTGTACCCTAAAAATACACTATTCACTCTATTTTAATTAATATTGTTTTATTTATATACTTTTATGTAAATAAAAAAGACTGAATTTAATCAGTCTTTTTACATAAATTTAATTTATATATTAAATAATACAATCCAGGTATTGGATCTTTAATCGAAAATATTGCTGGTGCTTTTTTATTAAATAAAGATTTCAATATTTTATATATAGAAATTTGTTTAGTTTTTAAATAATCTCTTATTGCCATTAAATCTTCCTGCAAATATCTAAAATATACTTTAGAGTTATAATCTATATAATATCCTTCTAAGGGCTTATCAATCATTTCTCTATAAGCAATATAAGGAAAATTAACCCCCACTTTATCTAATAAAGCATTTAAATTTGTCGTTCTTGCATTAATTTCAATCATATAAAATTTTCCCGTATTTGCGTCTTTTTTAAGTTCTATTTCTCCAAATCCCTTATAATTTATACCTTTAAAAAAAGGAGCGCAAATTTCATAAAGTTCTTTCTCATAAACTTGTTCTGTATATACAGATGCACCATAATTAATTGGAAATTGTCTGTGTTTTCTACAAGTAACCCAATGAGTAATGTTTGAATTTTTATCTAAATAAGCATCAAAAGTGTACATTTGATCATCAAATCCAGATATTTTTCTTTGAACAATAATATCTAAATTCTCTTTTTTTATTCTTTTTATAACACTTTCCAACTCATTTATATTATTACAAATAAACAATTTTTCTCTAAAGACTTCCACAAATTTAGGTGAGTCAGTTGGTTTAACTAAACAAGGAAATCCAATATTATTTTTTACTTTTTCTATAAAATTTTCTTCCTTAATAGATACACTTTCAGGCACTGGCATATTATATTTCAATGCCATTTTATATAATTCATCTTTGTCCATTACCCTAGTCCAAAATCCTTTTTTATCCATTGTTATATGGTAATATTTTCTAAGTTCTAATAAATATTTATCTATAAATTCACAATACTGATCTGCTGTTGGATATAGGACTGGTTTATACTTTTCATTTTTTGCAAATTCTATTAAAAAATCTTTTAATTTTTCTGATTCTTTTTCATAATGTGGACATATTAATTGTTTTTTTAAATACTTTGATTTTGAACCATATGTTCCATACTTTTCATAGTCCATTGATATAACATCTATGTTTTCTCTTCCTAAGCATCTAATTATACTTAAACCTATGTAATAATTCGTTCCCAATACTACTGCTTTATTCTTCAAGGCATCCTCCTATCTAATATTATTATATCAATAATACTATTAAATATTTAACTTTTATTTATTGCAATAAAAAAGCCACATATTTCTATGCAGCTTTTTTTACTATTCATTAGATATAGCTTTTTGAATTTCGTTATAATACCATTTATCTATTTCTAAATCACTAAATTTATCTTTCATTGTTAAAGGTAAATTCCTATTTAATTTTCTATTTAAAATAGTTGCAAATTCTGCTCTTGTAATATTGTATCTGGTTTAAAAGTATTATCTTCATAACCTTTTACCCAACTTCTTTTTACTCCAGAAACAATATATTCATTTGCCCAGTGATTTTCAATATCAATAAATTTATCCTTTCGTCCTGGTATTAATTCATCAAATCTTCCAAGTATAGTTATAACTTCAGCTCTTGTTATTTTATCTTCTGGTCTAAAACTTCCATCAATATATCCATTTAGTATATTTGCATTTGCAAGAGTTGATATTGCCTTATTTGACCATCTATCACTTTTTACATCATTAAAGTTTTTATTTCCTATTTCATATAAACTTCTTGATTTATCATCTAATAATCTATATAAAGTTTTCGCCACTTCTTCTCTAGTTAAATAGTTTTCTGGTCTAATAGTGCCATCTTCATAACCTTTTAAATATTTAATATTGTCTTCTTTATTAAGCTTTATATAATTGTCTTTATTTTCTTTTATTTTATCTTCTAATTTTTTATTTAATTCTGATTCAATATTAGATAAAATATCTTCCTTTGATTTTTCAACAACATTAATATTTTCAATATTATCTACTATAGTTTTATTTACAGAATAATCATTATTAGTATTTTCTGTATTACCACTACCTGAAGAACCTCCACTTGTAGAGTCATCTTTATTGTTTTTTAGTTCCTCTAAATACTTATTTAACAGTTCATTATTTATATTTTCTAGATTACTTATTTTTTGTTCTAGCAAAATATTTAATTCCTTAGATGTTTTTAGATCTTCTTTTAATTTTTTAATATCATCATCAGAAATCCCTTCACCACTTTCAAGTTTTTCTTTAAGTCTTTCTATTTCACTTTCAAGTGAACTTATTTTATTATTTTTTTCTTCTAAATTTTTAAGTTTTTCTTGAAGAGTATTATTAATATTTTCATTATCTTTTTCAAGGTTTTTTATATCTTCTTTTAATTTATTTAATTCATCTGTAGATTCCCATCCAGAACTTATTTTTTCTTCTAGCTCTTTAATTTTTTTATTTAAAGTCTCTATTTCTTCTAGTTTTTCATTAAGTTCTTTGGTTTTTTTCAATAACTTTTCTTTGTTTTCACTATCTGAAGTTGTCAGTTTTTCAATTTCATCCTTTAAAGTAACTATTTTTGCTTCTAATTCTTTAATTTTTTCATCATCTACAATTATATCGCCATCTTCCAAGGCTTCTTTTAACTCTTCTATTTTATTATTTAACTCTAAAATAATTTGATCTTTTTCCTTAATTGTATTTTCAGCATTTTGAAGCTTTAATTTAAATTCCTCTATTTCTGTTTTTAATCCTGCTATTTCTTTTTCAAGTTTATTTCTTTCTTCATCATCTAAATCTCCTTCAGACAATTGTTTTTTCAAATCTTCTATTTTTGCTTCTAATTTTTCAATCTCACTTACTTGGCTCTCTATTTGTGATTCTAGATTTTCAATTTCCTTTAATTCTGCTTTTAAGTCTGCTATTTCTTTTTCAAGTTTATTTCTTTCTTCATCACCTAAAGATCCTTCAGATAATTGTTTTTCTAA
The DNA here is from genome assembly GCF_017874395.1 of Peptoniphilus stercorisuis. GTDB lineage: Bacteria > Bacillota > Clostridia > Tissierellales > Peptoniphilaceae > Anaerosphaera > Anaerosphaera stercorisuis. Next base: position 18,419 of record NZ_JAGGLJ010000020.1, read on the forward strand.
ATCTTTAATTTCTTGTTTTAATTCTTTAATTTCTTGTTTTAATTTTAGTATTGTTTCAGAATCTTCAACTATATCCTTTTCTATTTTTATTATAGATAGTTTTTCAAGTAATATAGATTTTATTTTAGATGTTTTTATTTCATTTATATCATTTAAATAATTATTATATTTTTCTTCTGAAATAGTTTTATCTCTATCATTTTTAAGTTTATCTCTTAAATTCTTTATCTTAACTTCTTTATCTTTTAGTTCATTTAATAAGTTTTCTAATTTTGTTTTTTCATCTCCATCTTGAAGTTTTAAAAGAAGTACTTTTATTTCATCTATTGTATCAATATCAAGTAAACCACTATCATGTAGATCAAAATCTAATTTATTTAATAAAATATTTATCTCTCTAATTATTCTCTCATCTTCTGTCTCGCCAGTTACTTTAATCTCATTTAAACTTTTTTCTAAAATCGTCTTTATATTAGAGTCTTTTAGTTTATTTATTTTTTTCTCAATAACTAATTTTTCTTCAACTGAAATATTTTTTCCACTATATTTTTTTATATCTTCTTTTATTTCAATAATTAATTCTGAAACTTTCTTCATATTAGAAACTCTAGTATTTAAGATATCTCTGCTTTCTTTATCTTTAATTAATAAGATAGTTCCTTTAATATTTTCTATTTGATCTAAATCAAGATCTCCAGTATTATAAAGTTCTTCTTCTAACTTGTCTAAACTTTCATTTATATCTTTTATTCTAATTTCATCAGATGTTGTTGTATCTTAAATTTTATACGTTAATACAATCTTATTTTCAATATTATCTTTAAGAGAGATAGTTGCATTGCTTGGTTCTACATTACAAAGAGTATAAGCATCAAATATTTTGTAATCTGCACTTATTACTTCTCCCATTTTCCCTTTTCCTTTAATAGATGTTATAAGTTTTCCATCTTCAGTAATATATTTAATTTCATAATCTACTAGTTTATCTTCTACTTCAGAAAGAACATCTATTTCCCAAAGTCCTTCCATTACAATATCATTTTTATTTATTGAATGATCTATTAAACTTCTATTTTTAGGTAATTCTTCCTCTCCATCTTTATTGTATCTTTTCATATCCCATTTTATTAATTTAGCTTTTATCTTTTCAACCTTTGTTCCATTTCTTCTTATTGCTTCTATTTCTGTTCCTTTTGTATATTTTATTCTAAATAAATCATCTCCCTTATATACTTCAACTCCTAGAATACCATCTACATTTTTAGGATTTTTATAAAGTACATAATATTCATATCCCAACATATTTATATCATAATTATTAAAAGGACAAGCTCCTGAAGATTGATTATTTAATTTTATATTTTCTGATAATACATCTTTATATTTCGCACATTTTTCATCTACAAATCCATTTATAAATCTATACTTATCAGCCTTATTTTCATTCATTCTAATTGTTCTATCTATAAAAATTTTCTTATACAGATCCTCTTCATAAGACATATTGTAAGAACATTGATTATTATTAATTAGATAACTTCTATCATGAACATTTAAAAATCCACCAGTTCTTTTAGCTTCATTTTCTTTAAATAAAGCCTTATTATCAATAATTAATTTTCCCTTTTCTTTATTTATATTTGCAGCAATAGCACCTCCATATTTTGAAGTATTATTCTCAAATAAACCACCTGATATTAAAAGCTCTGAATTATTTAAATCTATTCCTCCTCCAAATTCAGTTGATTTATTATTTATTATATGAACACTTTCTAGTTTTGATTTTGAACCTATATCTTTATTTTCAAATAAATTAATAGCTCCACCAGTATAAGCACTATTTTTATTAAATTTTGTTCCTATAATATTTAATTCACTATAATTTTCTGCAAATAATCCACCATCATAAATATCTTTTTTAATAGCATTATTATCATTAATATTTCCTGAAACCATATTTAAAGAAGCTTTTTCAGCTAAATATATTCCAGCTCCATTATTTGCACTATTTCCTACAATATTATTATTACTAAATTCTCCACTACCTTTTAAATATACAGCACCACCATAGGAGTTTTGATCTCCTTTTGTTTTATTATTATTAAAGTGATTTTCTACTAAATTTAAAGATATATTACTATTTATTACGCCTCCATAGACTATATTTTTAGAATCTATTATATTATTTTCAAAAGTTGTATTTAATATTTTACTATTACTTAATATATCTAGTAAAATTATTCCACCTTTTGTTAAATTACTAGAATTTATTTTATTATCTTTATAATAACCGCCATTAATTACAATATTTTTACTATTTAAATACAATAATCCTCCTAAAATTTCATTATTTGAAACAATATTGTTATTTGAAAAATTAGTACCACTTATAGATACTTTTTCTCCATCTTTAACATTTATTAATCCACCATTTATTGTTAAATCAATTTCCATTTTATTATCAATAAAATTACTTTTTTCAATAGTTAAATTTGAACTTTTTCCAGTTAAGTTTACAATTTTCTCTTTGTTTTCAGTAAAATTACTGTCATATATTTCTACACTTGTTTTTTCTTTATTACTAAATATTAATGCTGAGTTATTTTCTGCTGTTGTATTTATTAATTTTAAATTCCTTTCATCGCTATCTACATTAAAAACACCAGTCTCTGCATTATTTCCCACAAAAGCATTACCCTTTAATACTGAATCTTTATGATAACTTTTAATTATAGAATCATTTTTTGAAGTATTATTTAAAAATTTATTATTTTCTATAAACATTGAATCAATTTTACTTGGTAATTTTAATAAACTATTGCTATTTTCAATGTGATTGTTTGTAAATTTATTATCAATTAAATTAAGTCTATTACTTTCTATATATTAAATCTCTTTGATGAGCACTATTATTTAAAAAATCATTATTATTAAGAGTTGCTACATCTGTATTTTCAAAATGTAATATTCCTGATCCAATTAGAGAACCATCAAAAGTTTCTATTTTATTTTCAACAAATTTTGTATTTTCAATATTTATACTTTTCCCAGAATCTGAGTTAGCATATATAACTCCTCCGGAGCCACGTTTAACATTATTTTCAGTAAAATAAGAATTCTTTATATTTAAATTTCCTTTTGAATATATTGCTCCTCCATAGGCAGTAGAATTTCTATTTAATGAACAATGGTTATTTTTAAAATAAGAATTTTCTACATCCAAATCTCCATTTGCTCTAATTGCTCCTCCATAGACACTAGCACTAGACGATGTTCCAAGAGTTCTATAGCTTTGATTATTATAAATAGCTGATCCATTAATCTCTAACTCTGCTGAACTAGCTACATAAATTGTTGCAGACGTATATTTAAAATCATAAAATCTAGAATTAATAATCTTAGCATTTGTTCCATAAAATCCTACTCCATATGATTCTTTAGAATTATTACCTGTAAAGTTCACACCATCTATTGTTACATTTTTCATATTATTAAAATATAATAAATAAGAATCTTTAAAATATGATGATGTCCTAATATAGCTATCAGTTCGTTCTGTTTTTAATGTATTAGTTTTATTATCCCAAACAGGGACACTTTTTTCCTTTGATTTTATAGTTAAATTTCTACCAGGATGACTTATTGAAATACTTGATTTTATAAAAATAGTTCCTTCAATTATTATAGTTTCAACCTCACTATTATTCAGAGCAGATTTAAGTCCATCTTCATTTGTTACTACCCTTGTATTTGCTGGAATATTCTCTTGATCTGAAACAGATTCTATCTCAGATTTTGACTCAAATTCTGACTCAGATTCTAAAGAGGTGTTTTTAATTTCATCATCTTTTGTAGAAATATCATTAATTTTAGGGTTTTCTTCTAATTTTTTATTTTCTTCTTTTAATATATTTAATTCATTAAGAAAACTTTCTTTTATTTCCTCCTCTTCTAAAGAAGATATTAATTCTAAAATTTCATCAAATTTATATTCTTCTATTTTTTCTTTGTTTTTGATACTATTATTTAATTCTTCTATTAGACTTTTTATATTTTCTATTTTTTCTAATTCTAAATTTGCTAAACTTATATCTTTTTTTTCATCATTATCATTATTACTATTTTCATTTTTTACTACATTAATACTATTTCCATCCTCATTTAAATTTATATTATTTACTTCACTAGCATAAGTATTAGTTGATAGTATAAGTATTTGAGCTGCTAAAGTAATTATTAAAATTTTTTTGTTCCTTTGCCTTTTCATACTACTCCTCCTTACTTTTAAATTAGAACTTCCTATTTTTCTTTTTTTACCCATGGAAAATATATTTAACACTAATCTAGTTAAAATAGTTTAAATAAAATACATTTGTACAATAAAATAACTGTGATTTCTCACAGCTATTTATATAAATTTCTTATTAAATTATATATATCAAAATATCTTTTTTTATATTTATTATTTTTTAATATTACAAAATTAAATTCTCTATATATATTCAAGTTTTCTATATTAAGTTCTCTTATTAACTTTTTTTCCATAAATTCCTTTGTTGCCCTTTCATACAAAAAACTTATACCTATATTTTCAGAGACAAGTTTTTGTATTCCATTCATATTTCCTATTTCAACAATATCTTTAAAACTTCCCGTACTTAAATTATTGTCAAAAAGTATATGTTCAAATACCTCTCTTGTTCCAGATCCTTTTTCTCTTATTATAAGTCTATGTGAAAGTAAATCTTCTAATTTATAATTCTTCTGATTTTCATAACTTCCAATTCCTATAAACTTTTCCTTAGAGAACAAAAATGTATCATATTTAGATTTGTCAAAATGCCCTTCTATCATTGCAAAGTCAATTATACTATTTTCAAGTTTATATAATAATGCTTCTGTATTTTCTACTCTCATAGAGATTTTATATTTATTTAAATCTAAATTTTTTATTATTTCAGGCATTATATATTCTCCTATTGTAAGTGTTGCACCAAAATTTAAATTAATTTTTTCTTCTTCTTTTTCCTCCATAATATATTCAATTTTTTTAGAATCTGATTTTAATCTTATTATTAAACTATTTAATTTTTTTGCGTCTTTTGTCATTGTTAGTTTTCTATTTTTATATTTAAATAATTCTACATTATAATATTCTTCTAAATATTTAATATGTTGACTTACATTTGGTTGAGTAATATGTAATTTTTTTGCTGTTTGCGTATAATTAAGTTCTTCACAAAGCACTAAAAATGTATTTAATCTATAATCTATCATAATTACCTCCATAAATATATTTTATATATATATAATAAATTATAATTTGATTTTATTGTATCATAATATTAAAATAAAAGAGATTTATAAGGAGGTTTTTATGAATAAAATAAAAAATTACATACCAGGTATTTTATTAACTATTGTTTTTGCATTACTTGGTAAATTATTAAGTGGTTTTATACCACATGGATTAATTTCACCAAGTGTCTTTGGTTTACTTTTAGGTATGATCTTTAATCCCTATATTGCCAATAATAAAAGTTTAACAGGTGGAATAAAATTTGTTGCTAAAAAAGTTTTAAAAATCGCAATTATACTTATGGGAGTTTCATTAAATATTTATCAAGTTGCCGAAGTTGGAAAATATTCACTATTTGTAATGTGCTTTACACTTTTTACTGCATTTTTCTTTGGACATTTACTTGGAAAGGCATTTCACATGAACTGGAAATTATCTAGTTTAATTTCAGCTGGTACAGGTATTTGTGGTGGATCTGCCATAGCAAGTATTGCACCTACTATTGAAGCTGAAAATAGTGATGTTGCCTATGCTATTTCTGCAACTTTTATATTTGATATAGTTATGGTAATATTATTTCCTATTGCTGGAAAATATTTTGGAATGAGTGATCTTGGATATGGGCTTTGGGCAGGAACTGCTGTAAATGATACTTCTTCTGTTGTAGCTGCTGGATATGCATTTTCTGAAGCTGCAGGAAATTTTGCAATTATTGTTAAACTTACAAGAACTCTTTCAATAGTTCCAGTTGTATTAATATTTTCTGTAATTAATTCTAAAACAAAGCATAATAAAGAATCCGCTAAAAAAGTTGATGTTAAAGCAATTTTTCCTTGGTTTATACTATTATTCCTAGTTGTTGTAGGTATTAATAGTACTGGCATTATTCCTGCAACTACTGCTATAAATATTACAAAACTAAGTAAATTTTTAATGATTATGTCTTTATCTGCAATTGGACTTTCTACTAACTTTAAAGAAATGTCAAAATCAGGATTTTTACCTATGGTCCATGGATTTATCATTTCTCTACTAGTTGTTATTGTTTCTTTTTGCGTTCAATATTTTGTAGGTCAGATATAAATATAAAAAAGCTAAGAAAATTCTTAGCTTTTTTTATTTTTCATTTGAAAACATTTGCAATATTTTGCAATAAAAAAGAAGGACCTAAGGATTATAATACCTCTAGAGTACACACTAAATAAAAAGTATAATATACTTAATTTAGAAAACTTTGGAGGTGTTATTTTTTTATGGGAAAACATGT
>NZ_JAGGLJ010000021.1 GCF_017874395.1 Peptoniphilus stercorisuis
ATGTTTTCCCATAAAAAAATAACACCTCCAAAGTTTTCTAAATTAAGTATATTATACTTTTTATTTAGTGTGTACTCTAGAGGTATTATAATCAATGAGGCTCTTTTTTGTACGTTAATCATATTCATATAAAATAATATTTCCATTTAAATATTCTGCATAAAAAATATCACTTATACTAGAATATCCTTGATCTTTTATTTTTGAAAGTAACCATGTATCAGTTTTATTAAGCCTATGTAAATCTATATAATTTATATTTCCATCTTCAATCAAAACCCAACCAATATTTTCATCAGATTTTAAAACTATTGTTAACTGTCCATTAGGTTCTAACCATATAGTTTTAATCTCTTTTAAAGAATGTATTCCGTTTTGATGAACTTTTGATAAAATATCATCTAAATTTATTTTATTTTTAGAAAATGCATCACTTATAAATAAACCATTTTCCATAAGCAAAGTTGGTTTTCCTTTTATCATTCTCTTAGCATTAAGATTTTTACTACTAATATAACTTATAACTAACATAAGACAAGTCCATATAATTATAGCCATAAAAAACTTATAAAACTCAAGATCTAAATTGTAAATTATACCTCCAAGAATTCCCCCTAAAATATAATTTCCAATTTGATCAACAGCAGACTGAGGTGCTAATTGCATTCTACCTAAAAGATTCATATAAACGATAAGAGCTAATAAACCAACACCCAATCTTAATAGCATTTTTAAAAAAATATTAAACATAAAAACCTCCTAAAATAATATAAAGAAATCTTGTTAAATTGATTATAACAGTAATAAAAAAATATTGTTTAAATTTAAGCATAGGTAAATTAACTGATATAATATATTTAATTTAAAAAGTCTATAAAGGGAGGTATTTTAATGGATAAAAAAAGTAATTATTATCTTGTAGGATCAATGATGAATAATGTTGATTATACAGAAAAATTTATTGAAGAAGGAGAATGGGAACTTGGATATTTTGGTGAAGAAGATAATGAACAATATAAAAGAATGCTTAATATTTATAATCAAATAAAACCAGGAGATATTATGGTTATAAAATCTAGTTATACAAGAAAAAATAATCTGCCCTTTCCAAATCCAACAAATCAATATGTATCTACAATGAATTTAAAAGCTAAAGGAATTGTCAAAGAGAATTTAAAAGATGGTCATACAATTTTAGTAGATTGGGATAAGGATTTTAAACAAAGAGAGTGGTACTTTTTCACATCACGTGACACAATGTGGAATTTATCTGATTCAAAATATCAATCTGCAAAAAAACTTATTGATTTTATAGACTTTGATAAAGAACAAGACTATAAATGGTTTTTAAATCAGCCAGCATGGGGAAAATATCTTGGATATAATATTTCAAAAGAGAAATTAAAAGAAATATTAGAATTTTTTGTATTAGTTGGGCAAGAAAAGATTTTAACAAGAGTAAATGATGAAATAACAACTGCCAATAATACATATTATCATGAAAATAGAGTGCATATGCCAAATAATACACTTGGAATATACACAAATAAAAATGCGTGGAAAGAAAATATAAATTATTATAAAAATGATGGAGTAAAAGAAGAATGGTTTAAAGAAGGTCTTGAATGTATTCACTTTGCCAATGGAAATGCTCAAAATAAAAATTATGCTTGGAGAAATGCTTCAATACACTTTTCAACAGATCATAAATATGCACTAGAATTTATGTATGATTTAGAAAAAGCCAATGAAGACAATATAATAAAGGCATTAGATGCAAGATTTTATAAACTTTATGATGAGAACAATAAACATAATACTAATGAAAATTCTTACATATCATCAGAAGAAGACAAGGTACTATTTAAAATTCCAGTAGATGTAATACAAGAAGAAAATGGAAAAGTTAAGTCAGTAAAAGTAGAAATCTCAGATGAAAACTTTAAAAACTTTAATTGTAAATTACAAACAATATCAAAATATTTTAAAGAAGATAAAAACTCTGTAAAATACTTAAATGAATATTCGGAAAAATTAATTGAATCTAAGAATATAATTTTTCGTGGAGCACCAGGAACAGGTAAATCATATTTAGCAAAAGAAGTAGCTGCAGATATTGTAAGTAATGGAAATACAAAAAAATATACAGAACTTACTAAAGAAGAAAAAGAGCAAATAGAATTTGTTCAATTTCATCCAAACTATGATTACTCAGACTTTGTAGAAGGATTAAGACCAAAAATAAATATAGATGGAACAATGGGATTTGAATTACAAGACGGTATATTTAAAAAATTTGCAAAAAAAGCTAAGATAAACCTTAAAAACTCAAAAAAGAATATAAAAGAAATAAAAAAAGAAAACTACGCAATAGATCTTATGGAAAATTTTACTTCTAATGTAAATTTTGAACTAGATGAATTTAAAACATTACAGGGAAATAAATTTTATATATCAAGTATTGATGATGAATTTATTAATATTTTTATACCAGATAATAAAATATCCAATAATTTAAAAATAAAAAAAGATGATTTAATAAAAATGTTAGAATCAAAGGAAGAATTTGAAAAAGTAAAAGATATAACGGAATTTTTTGAAAAGAAAAATGCAACACAAGAATACTCCTATTATTTAGCATTATTTAGAGAAATTAAAAAAGAAGAAGAAAGTGTAGAAGAATCAGAAATAGAAATAGAAAAAGAAAAAAACTATGTATTTATAATAGATGAAATCAATCGTGGGGAGATTTCTAAAATATTTGGAGAACTATTTTTTGCAATAGATCCAGATTATAGAGGAATACTTGGTGAAATATCTACACAATATTCAAATATGCATGAAGAACTAGATGAAAAGTTTTATATTCCAGAAAATGTATATATTATAGGAACAATGAACGATATTGATCGCTCTGTAGATAGTTTTGACTTTGCAATGCGTCGTAGATTTAGATTTATTGAAATAAAACCAGAAGAAAACATAGAAATGCTTGAAGTATTAGAAGGAAATTTAAAAGATGAAGCAATAAGACGTATGAATGCATTAAATAAGGAAATAAAAAACACAGAGGATTTAAATGAAAATTATCAAATAGGGCCATCATATTTTTTAAAACTTAAATCAATAGATTTTGACAAACTTTGGACAGATTATCTAAAACCATTACTTGAAGATTATATTAATGGTATATATGATGAAAAATCTACAATGGAAAAATTTGCAAAAGCTTATGGATATAAAGAAGTAGGTGCTGATAATGGAATTGAAAATCAGGGATAATTCTTCTATAAATAAAGAGAAATTTAATGAAATAAGTAATCTTACTAGAAAAATTTCAGATAAAACCTTAGAACAATTGGAAAAAGAAGGAGTATTTGTATTTCCTGAATTAATTAGAGAATCTGATGACTTAACTAGAGAACAGATGATATTACAAAGTCTAAATGAAGATTATATTTCAAGTAATATTATGGGGTATTTAGGATACAAAGAAGAAAAATTAATAATAAAATCAAGATTTGTAAATGGAAATAAAGACTATTTATTTAAATACCTACTTGAAAAAGTAATCAAATTTCCAAACTTTATAGAATTAAGTACAGATCTAGATAAGGATAATAGATTATTTGATTTTTTAATATTTTTATTTCCATACTATTTAAAAAGAGCAATGAGAAAGGGAATATATAAAATTTATATTGAAAATAAATATAATGACATTAACCTTAAAGGAAAAATTGACATAAATAGACATATTCAAAAAAATACACCCTTTGTTGGAAATATTGCCTATAATGTACGAGAATTTTCCTATGACAATTATATAATTGAACTAATACGTCATACAATTGAACTTATTAAGAAAAAATCTTACGGGAATAAATTACTTCGAAAATCAAAAGAAGAAGTTGCGTATATTATAGAAACCACTGCAAAATATCAATATCATAATAGAAGAAAAATAATAATAGAGAATAAAAAAAATCCCATAAAACATAGCTATTATACAGAATACAGAGATTTACAAAGATTATGTATTATGATACTAGAATATAAAGAACATGATATAGGTCATGGAATAGACGAATTTCATGGAGTTTTATTTGATGGAGCTTGGCTTTGGGAAGAATATATAAATACTCTGCTTAGTGAAAAATTCTATCATCCAAAAAATAAAAGTAGAATAGGATCGCAACATTTATTTACTACAAATAATAGAAAAACTGGTCTAATATATCCAGATTTTATAAGTATAGACGATAAAAATAGAATAATTGCCGATGCAAAATATAAACCAGTTGAAAATATTAGAAATAGAGATTACCTGCAAGTACTAGCCTATATGTTTAGATTTATGCAAAAAAAGGATATTATATATATCCAGAAAAAAATGAAATTGAAAATCAAAAACTATACCTAAACAAAGGAACAAACTACGAAAATAATATAGAAAAAAGAGAAGATATATCATTAATAAAATGTGGGCTTAAAATTCCCAAAAATTCAAAATCTTACGAAGAATTTGTAGAAGAAATAAAAAATAGTGAAAAAATATTTTTATTAAACTTTAGTTGAAGAGGGCCTAAGCTCTCTTTTTTTGTGCAATAAAGTTTTAAAATATAAATACTTAGAAATAACTAAAAAACATATATTGCGATAAAATAATGATTATATAGTTTTTATTTAGATTTAGGAATAGTTCCAGCAGAAAGGCAATATGATATTTCATACCAAAAAACAGAAATCAAAAGTGCTCAATTATTTTTAGATATGTTAGAGAATAATAATATAAAAAACGTAAAAGAAGAATTTATTAAAATTTTAGATGAATTAATAGAATCAAAATTAGTAGAATATGCTTATTTTATAGCATTTTATAATATATTTACTAAAGAATTATTAGAGTCTAAAGAAAACCAGTTTAAAATATAAATAGGAATAAAAAACTAAAGTTTGGAATAAATTATATCAATTCTAAGAAGATGGTATTATGGGAATAATTAGCAAAATAGTTATTATTATTAAAAATATCTTTAAAATTTACTCAAAAATATATTTGGTTTTTAAAAACTTTAAATAAATATAAAAAAGTGTTTGACAAAACCAAAATAATAATATATGATGTATTTAACATTTAAAAGATATATTTTTTTGAAAGGATATTTGGTTTTTTAAAACCTAAATAAAAATAAAGCGGTGTTTGATAAAACCGAAGCAACAATGTATTATATGTTTAATAGTGAAAAGATATATTTTTTTATAATAAAAATTGGTTTTTTAAAACAAAAAGTTAAAGAGTATAATGTAATGTAAAACAAGGAGGAAATATTTTGTACAATCAAAGAAAGAAAGAAGTTATTAGTAGGTTAAAAGATACATTAGATAGATTATCTATGAATAAATTATCGGAATTAGATTTAAATTCTATATTATATGTAGCGTATTTAGAAAAGATGACTAATAAATCTTTAGATGATTTAGAAGACTTAGATCTTAAATTTCATACTAAATTAATATATTCAAAATATGATAATCAAATAAAAGAGTTAAGTAAATTATTTTCAACAGATGATTTAAAAGAATTATTATTAAGTAATGATAAAGAAGAATTAGTTAATGAAAAATTAGAATTAAGATTTTTAAATGATGGAATTTATAAACTGATAATAGATTTATTGGAAATAGAAAAAAATGACAAAATAGGAGATTTTCAATTAAATAGTTTTAGTAATTTTGAGTATATTATAGAAAATAAGAATTATAATTTAATTGATATATATGAATCTGATATGCAAAAAGCCTTGATTTATAAGATGAGAAATGATGTTTTAGAAGGTGATGCTAAAATAATTGAATCTAACATATTAGATGAAAATATAGACAAAAAATATACTAAAATTTTAAGTCCAATGAGATTTCAAACTCAAATATCAGAAAAACAGAAATTTATACTAAGTGAGAAATATCCACAAATAGAGAATAGATATAATAGATCTGTAGGATGGGCAGATATACTAAGCTCTTTATTATATTTAGATGAAAATGGCAAATTAATAAGTTTAACACTTTCATTAGCAATGTATTCTAGTTTAGAAAAAAATATAAGACAATATTTTGTAGAAAATGGACTTATAGAATCAGTGATAAGTTTACCAAGAAACTTATTAAATGGAACAGGAATAGAATCAACTATTTTAGTAATAAGTAAAAATAATACTAGTATTAATTTTGTAGATGCAAAGGATGTTTATACATCTGTAAATAGAGTTGAAAAAGATTTATATCAAGAAAATAGAGAAGATATTTTAAATTTAATAGGTAAAAAAAGTAATAATAGTAGGGTAGTTTCCGTTGAAGAAGTTAAAGAAAAAGATTATATATTAGATCCAAAAAGATATTTAACAGAAATATCCTTTAAGGAGGAAGTCCTACTAGGCAATATAGCAATGATATCTAGAGGGAGCAATATAACGAATAAAGAGATGGAAAGATATAAATCGGACCAAAAGACCAAATATAGATTTTTAAACTTAGTAGACATACAAGCTGGAAGAATAAAAGATACAGCTATTTCACTTAAAGAAAGCTTAGTTGAATCCAATAGTAGATTAGACCAAAAGAATAAGCTGGAAAAAGGTCAACTATTATTATCAAGAACAGGAAATCCAATTAGAATAGCAATTGTAGAAGATATTGAAGATGAAGTTTGGTTTTATAGTGGTAATATTTATAGTATAAGTTTGGATCCAAATAAATATAATCCGTATTATTTAAAGATATTCTTAGAAAGTGAGCTAGGTCAAAAAGTACTAGATCAAATATCACTAGGTTCAGCTATACCAAACATAAGCATGAAAGATTTAAATGAAATAAAATTACCATATGTAGATATAGAAAAACAAAATAAAATAGCAGATCTTTATTTAAATTATGAGAAAAAAATAAGAGAAAAGGAAAAAGAGCTAGAAAGTTTAAAATTGAATAGACAAAGAGACTTGGCAGATATAGTTTCTAGAGAGGAGATAGGACTGTGCAATTAGGATTAAAAGAATATTCTATATTAGAAAATAGAGTTTTAAATACAATAAAAATGGAAATGATGGATTATAATAGAATTGGAGAGCTTAACTTATATCTTCGACATATAAATATGTATGATAGAGTATTTGAAAATAGAAAATTAGATGTAAGAAAACCTAAAAGTGGTAAAATTGCAGTAATAGGTCAGTCAAATGTGAAGTTAAATCATTTATTAGGGATAGGAAAAGATCTGGAATTTCATAAAGATCAATTTGAATTTTGCTTAGAATATGAAAATATAGAAAAGTATGATTTTAATAAACTTAAAAATGGAAAATACTCTTTTATTCTTGTGGGGCCTATGTCTCACAAGATTAAAAATGGAAATGGATATAGCAGTATGATTGAAAGATTAAAAAGTGAAGACGGATTTCCAGAAGTTATTGAATTAAGAAATGAAAATGAACTTAAAATAAGTAAAAGTAATTTTAGACAGGCTTTGGAAAACATATTAGATAGATATGAGGAATATTATTTAAATTAGGAGGAACAATATGACTGGAAAAAATTATAGTCAAATAGTTAGTTTTATATGGAGTATTGCTGATGATGAATTAAGAGATGTTTTTGTTAGAGGAAAATATAGGGATGTTATTTTGCCAATGACTGTAATAAGAAGATTAGATGCAGTATTGGAAGATACAAAAAAAGAAGTTTTAGAAATGAAGAAAAAACTTGATGAAATGGGAATTTTAAATCAGACAGAAGCACTTTGCTCTGTATCAGGTCAAGCTTTTTACAATGATTCACCATTTATACTTAAGGATCTAACATCTAGAACTAAAAAACAACAATTAGAAGCAGATTTTGTAGCGTACTTAGATGGTTTTTCACCAAATATACAGGAAATATTAGAAAAGTTTAGATTTAGAGAACAGATCAAAGTTATGACAGATGCTGATATTCTAGGAGGGGTAATAGAAAAATTTGCTAATACTAAGATTAATTTAAGTCCATATCCAGTTTTAGATGATAATGGAGATATTTTATTACCAGGCCTTGATAATCATACTATGGGTACTATTTTTGAAGAACTAATAAGAAAATTTAATGAAGAAAACAACGAAGAGGCTGGGGAATATTTTACTCCAAGAGATGCTGTAAGACTTATGACAGACATAATGTTTACGCCTATAGCAGATAAAATAAGTAATGGAACTTATCTTTGTTATGATGGAGCATGTGGAACAGGTGGGATGCTTACTATAGCAGATGAAAGACTTAAAGAATTAGGAGAAAAAAATAATAAAGACCTTTCAATATATCTTTATGGACAAGAAAGTCAACCAGAAACCTATGCCATAGCCAAGGCCGACATGATATTAAAAGGTGATGGATCACAGGCTAATAATATTTCCTATGGTTCTACATTGTCAGTAGATAACAATGCAACTATGGAATTTGACTTTATGATATCAAACCCACCTTATGGAAAATCTTGGTCTAGTGATGCTAAAAAAATGGGTGGAAGAAATAAACTAACAGACTCTAGATTTGTTGTTAGTTTTGGAGATGAAGAAGAATTTAGAATGATTCCTGCACAATCTGATGGTCAGATGTTATTTTTAGCTAATAATATTGCTAAGATGAAACACAGCACACCACTTGGTAGTAGGATAGTCCAAGTACATAATGGATCATCATTATTTACTGGAAATGCAGGAAGTGGAGAAAGTAATTTAAGAAGATATATTATAGAAAATGATTATTTAGAAGCAATAGTTGCTCTTCCTGAAAATATGTTTTATAACACTGGAATAGCTACTTATATATGGATTCTTTCTAATAGAAAAGAAGATAGAAGAAAAGGCAAAATTCAGTTAATAGATGCTACAAGCTTTAAAAAGCCTCTTAGAAAAAATTTAGGAAGCAAAAACTGTGAAATCTCAGAAGAATTAAGAGAAGAAATAATGAAAATGTATTTAGACTTTGAAGAAAATGAATTTAGTAAAATATTTGACAATGAGGAGTTTGGATATTACGAAGTAACAGTAGAAAGACCACTTAGATTAAAAGTAGAACTAAGCCAAGAAAACTTAGCAAAGCTAGAAGAAAGTCTAAAGAAAAATGATAAATATATATATGATCTAGTATTGAAACTAAAAGAAGAAGAGAAAAAAGAAGAATACTTAGACTATAATCAATATTTAGAAAAACTAGAAAATTTGGCAAAAGAAAAAGATGAAAAATTTTTATCTAAACATAGAAAACTTATAGAAGATAATCTAACTAAAACTTATGAAAATGCTGAAAAAGTTATAAAAAACTTAAAGAAAAAAGGAAAAGAAAATCCTATATATGGGGTGTTTAAAGAAGATAACTTATATATAGAATACGAACAAAATACAGATTTAAGAGATACAGAAAGAATTCCTTTAAACTATGATGGAGGAATAGAAGGATTTTTCAGGGAAGAAGTTATTCCTTATGTAAAAGATGCTTGGATAGATGAAAGCAGAACTAGAATAGGCTATGAAATAAGCTTTACAAAATATTTCTATAAGCCAGTAAAACTAAGATCATTAGAAGAAATAGTAGAAGATATAAAAGCTTTAGAAGAAGAGACAGATGGTTTATTAGATGAGATAATAGGGGGCTAGATAGAAATGAAATTTAAGCCTTATGAAAAATATAAAAAAGTAGATTTACCATGGCTAGATGAAATACCAAGTCATTGGGAAATTAATAAATTGAAATATAAATTTGAACTAGTTAAAGAGCCCAGTATAGATAAAGATCCAATTGTTTTATCATTAACTCAAAGAGGAATAAAAATAAGAGATATAGAATCAAATGAAGGGCAACTAGCTAAAAGTTATGAAGGATATAACACTGTAAAAAAAGGATATATTTGTTTGAATCCTATGGATTTAGAAAGTGGAGCAGCTTCAATATCTGAATATAATGGAGTTATAAGTAATGCGTACTTTACTATTAGGCCTAAAGGATTTGATATTAATTCTGATTTTTATAGTAAATATTTTAATTTACATTATAAGAAAAAAATATTTTATGGATTTGGTAAGGGAGTTGGAAGACCTGAGGGTAGTGGTGGAAGATGGACATTGAACAGGGAAACTTTTACAAATTTTCCGATTTTATCTCCCCCAAAAGAAGAGCAGGATAAAATAGCAGATTTTTTAGACCATAACCTAGCTAAAATAGATGAATTTGTAGAGTTAACAGAAAGACAGATAGAGCTTTTAAAAGAGCAAAAGGAAGTCCTTATAAATGATGCTGTAACAAAGGGAATAGATAAAAATGTAGAGTACAAAGATAGTGGCATAGACTGGATAGGAGAAATACCAGAACATTGGGAAGTTACTAGGTTGAAGTATTTAACTAACAGTAATTTAATATCTTTAAGTAATAATGAAGAAAAGGATAAAGAGATTGAATATATTGATATAGGGTCAGTAGGATTTTTCAAATTAAAGTTAGAACCAGTTAAAATGTTATTTGGACAAGCACCTAGTAGAGCAAGAAGAGTAGTGAGGAATGGAGATATAATAATCTCTACTGTAAGAACGTATTTAAAGTCAATGTTATATATAGATGAAAGTCTATCTGGTAAAATTGTTTCCACAGGCTTTTCTGTATTGACACCAAAGGGAGGTGTAAATTCAAACTATCTAAAATACTCTATTTCTGGTAATTATTTGATACAAAATATTATTAAAAGTTCAGTTGGTGTAGCGTATCCAGCAATCAATGATGATAGATTAATGTCTTTGAAAATAGTTTATTGTAGGGATAAAAAAGAACAAGAAGAAATTATAAACTATATTGAAAAAGAAACTAATAAAATTGATAGGACCATAGAGCTTTATAAAAATCAGATAGATCTAATTAAAGAATATAGGACTAGTTTAATAGCTAGTGCAGTTACTGGAAAGATAGATGTAAGGGACTTTTAGGAGGTAGGATAGTTGACTATTACTAGACAAATCTCAATACCAGCTGACTTGGATGGTTATATACTTTTAAAGTGTCCATATTGTAAAGAATTTTTTAAATTGAAGGCATCAGATATTGATACAGAAGAACAATATCAAATTTGGTGTCCTTCTTGTGGACTCATAGCTGATAACTATCATACAGATGAAGTCTATGACTTAGCTGAAAATATAGCTATGAATATATTTAATGATCTTATATTTGATGAATTGAACAAGATGAGTAAAAAGGTAAATAGAAATAATAAATATATTAAGTTAAAAGTTGGGAAGCAACCAAAAGTATTGCCAGAGAATCCTATTAGAAGTAGGATAGATTTGTTAGAAATACAGACTTATAAATGTTGCAATAAAAAAGTTAAAATAAGTCCTTTGGTAAAGTTTACAGTAAGTTACTGTCCTTTTTGTGGGAGGGATTATGATGAATATCGATAAAAAAGAATTGAAACAAATTTCTTATGATTTCAGAAGTAAATCTAGTAGGTTATTAAGTTCTAATTATGATAGCTTTAATAGAGATCTAGATAGATTTATAAATTTTGTAGAAGGGGAAGAATTAATTTATGCTTTTATTAAGTCTTTTGCTATAGATAACTTTAATATTGAAGATAGGATTCAAGAAGATATAAATAATAATAATAAATTGAATATTGGAGATACAGAGGAAGAGGAGATATATACAATATATTGTTTTTTCAAGTATTGCATTAAGATATCAGGAATACCTTTTTACTTATTACTAAAATATGGAAATGGAAGTAATGAATCTAACGATATGATTAAAAACTTAAATGATGAAGTTTCATTGATTCTTATAAACCATATTGAAGATTATTTGAATAAGATAAAGATGGAAATGGGGTACGATGAGGAAGTGAAGTACAATATTCACATGGGAAATAATGGGCAAGTAAATATAGCTGAAGATAAGTCTAATATAAATGCTGTCCAAAATAATAATGCTAGTGATTTAGAAAAACTATCTAAGGAGATAAAGGATATATTAAAGGAAATAGACCTAGATAAAGAAATTAAAGAAAATATAGAAGATAATGTTGAAGTGTTAGAATGTGAATTATTAGAAGAGAAGCCTAGAAAAGGATTTATAAGGACAGCTATAGATGGGCTTGAAAATTCATTACCAAAGATAAAGGATAATGTAGAATTAACTGCAAATTTAACGAGTATAATTCAGCTTGTTATAGCTATGATTAAATAGATAGAGGTGAAAAACTTGTTTACTAATGTGAAAGAAGAAGGACTTGAAGATATAATTGTAGAATATCTTGTAGACCATAATGGCTATGAACTTGGAAATACTAAGGATTATAATCTAGATTTTGCAGTAGATGAATCTAGGCTTATAAGATTTTTAGAATCTACTCAGCCTGAACAGGTTGAACTTTTAGGAATAAAAGAAAGCGAACATAGGAAAAAGCAGTTTTTTGATAGATTGTCTAAGGAAATTACTAAAAGAGGGATTATTGATGTACTTAGAAATGGTATAAAAGTATATCCAGCAGACTTAATAATGTTTTACTTAACTCCATCAGATAGGAATCTAGAATCACAAAAAAACTTTAATAAAAATATTTTTTCTGTTACTAGACAACTTCAGTATTCTAAGAGCAAGAGAAGATTGGCTTTAGACTTGGCTATTTTTATAAATGGATTGCCTGTTATGACTATGGAGCTTAAAAATACTTTAACTAATCAAAACTATAAGGATGCTATTTACCAATATAAAAACGATAGGGATTTTAGAGATCCATTGTTTCAATTTAAAAGATGCATGGTACACTTTGCAGTTGATGATAATGAGGTGTATTTTTGTACAAAGTTAAGTGGTAATAGCTCTTGGTTTTTACCTTTTAATAAAGGATTCCAAAATGGTGCAGGAAATCCTCCGAATCCCAGTGGAATAAAGACAGATTACTTGTGGAAGGTAATATTAAAAAAAGAAGAACTTACTAATATTATAGAAAATTATGCTCAATTAGTGGTGGAACAAGATGAAGAGACCAAAAAGAAGAATGAAAAACAAATATTTCCTAGATATCATCAGTGGGATGTAGTAAAGAAGCTTTTAGCGGATGTTTATAATAATGGAGTTGGAAATAAATATTTAATTCAACATTCAGCAGGAAGTGGCAAGAGTAATTCTATAGCTTGGACAGCTCATCAGTTAGTGGCTCTTGAAAAAGAGGGAAAAAACTTAGTTGATTCTGTAATAATAGTTACAGATAGAGTTATATTAGATAAACAAATAAGAGATACAATAAAGCAGTTTATGCAGGTTTCTAGTACGGTAGGGCATGCTGAAGACTCTGGAGATTTAGCCAGGTTAATTAAGGAAGAAAAGAAGATAATAATAACTACTGTGCATAAATTTTCTTTTATATTAGACGAAATAGGGACTTCTCATAGAAATAATAAGTTTGCTATTTTAATAGATGAGGCACATTCTAGCCAAAGTGGTAATTTGTCAGCCAATATGAATATAGCTCTTTCAGGGATTGATGAAGAAGAAACTACAGAAGATAAAATTATAAGAATAATGGAAGGTAGAAAAATGCTTGATAATGCCAGTTATTTTGCATTTACTGCTACACCAAAAAATAAAACTTTAGAAATGTTTGGAAAAGAAGTCTTTAAAAATGGAGAAGTAAAATATGAACCTTTTCATAACTATAGTATGAAGCAAGCTATAGAAGAAGGATTTATATTAGATGTACTACAAAACTATACAACTATAAAAAGTTATTATAAGTTGGCAAAAATAGTAGAAGATGATCCTATGTTTGACACTAAAAAGTCTCAGAGAAAACTAAGGAATTATGTTGAGTCAAATGAATATGCTATAGGTCAAAAAGCAGATATAATTGTAAATCATTTCCACGAACAAGTTATAAACAAAGGAAAGATTAATGGACAGGCGAGAGCTATGGTCATAACTAGTAGTATAGAGAGGGCTCTAGAGTATTATTATGCTATTGAACAATCACTTATTAAAAGGAAAAGTCAATATAAGGCTATTGTTGCATTTTCTGGAGAGAAGGAGTTTAAGGGACAAAAGTTAACTGAGGCTAAGGTTAATGAATTTCCAAGTGCCCAAATTGAAAAGAAAATAAAACATGATCCTTATAGATTTTTAGTAGTAGCAGATAAGTTTCAGACTGGTTATGACGAACCTTTACTTCATACTATGTATGTGGATAAACCTCTTTCTGGAATAAAAGCAGTGCAAACACTGTCTAGACTAAATAGGTCTTATCCTGGAAAGGTGGATACTTTTATTTTAGATTTTGCTAATGATGTGGATCTTATAAAAGAAGCTTTTCAAGCTTATTATACAACTACAATTTTATCAGAAGAGACTGATCCGAATAAGCTTTATGATATACAAAGTGACTTGGAATTTCATCAAGTATATTCAGAATACCAAGTTAATGAAGTAGTTGAAAAATATATTAATGGTGCTAGTCGTGAAAAATTAGATTATATTTTAGATACTTGTGCTAAGGAATATAAAGAACTTGAAGAGGAAGATCAAATTGATTTTAAAGGAAATGCTAAAGCTTTTGTAAGGACTTATGGTTTTTTAGCTTCAATACTTTCTATTGGAAATATTGAATGGGAAAAACTTAATATATTCTTAAGGTTGTTAATTCCTAAATTACCTACACCTCAAGGAGAAGATTTATCTAAGGGAATATTAGAATCTATAGATTTAGATAGTTATAGAGTACAAGCTCAAAAAAGTTTATCTATTGTCTTAGAAGATGAGGGAGTCTATGGAATAGATCCAGTACCTACAAGTGGAAAAGCTTATATAGATAATCCAGAATTAGATTATTTAAGTAATATTTTAAATTCATTTCATGATATGTTCGGGGATATAGATTGGAAAGATGAAGATCAAGTAAAAGATCATATATCAAAAATCCCAAAAGCTGTTGCCAAAGATAAAGCTTATAAAAATGCTATGAAAAACTCGGATAAACAAAATGCTAAACTAGAAAGTGAAAGAGCATTAGGAAGAGTAATTATGAATATGATGACAGATAATATTGAGATTTTCAAACAGTATCAAGACAATGATTCATTTAAAAAATGGCTTTCTGATTTAGTTTTTGATGCAACTTATAATACTGAAGGAAAAGAGTTTAATAGTAATTTAAGAATTTAAATAATAATATATTTAATAAGAATATATTGGAGGAAAAGATTATGGCAATAACAAAATTTGATTCATATTATAAACAGATAAAGGATACATTAGAGTCTATAAAAGAAGAATTTGGATATAATAATTTATCCCAAGCTTTTATACATTGGTATTTAAAGAATTATTTTAATTTTACTGACCAACAAATAGAAGAATCTTTAATCGATGGCAGTGGTGACAATGGTATTGATGTAATTACTTTAAATGAAGAGAGTAAAGAATTAACAGTTATGCAATTTAAATTTCCAAATAAAATAGAGAATATTAATAGTGAAATTAGCCAAGCTGATATTTTGAAAACATTACATGGATTTAAATTACTGATCAAGCCATCAGATGAGAAGATAAAAAATAATGATAAGTTTAACGATTATAAGGAACAATTGAAGGATACAGATATATTTAGGTTCAATATATTTTTTGTAAGTTTTAATAAAGGGATAATTTCGAATAGAGATGATATAGAAAACTTTGCGGCTGATTTCAAGAGAGATCATGGGAGTGATATGTATATATACTACCATGATAGGTTAACTATTTCTAATATTTATGAAAGAATTAATAGACAGAATAGTTTAGAAATAAACCTGAGATATAAACAAATGACTTCTGCATATGATATTTATGAGAGAAGTGTAAAATCATTTGTTGGGTTAGTTAATGGAAAAGAACTGATTAATGCAATTGAAGATAATATAGAAACAATATTTGATGAAAATATTAGGTTATATGAAGGTAGGACAAATGTCAATAATATGATAAAAAAAACAGCATCTAATCAAAATGAAGGAAGTATGTTTTATTTTTACAATAATGGTATAACTTTTATTTGCGATGAGGCTAATAATAG
Source organism: Peptoniphilus stercorisuis (assembly GCF_017874395.1). Lineage (GTDB taxonomy): Bacteria > Bacillota > Clostridia > Tissierellales > Peptoniphilaceae > Anaerosphaera > Anaerosphaera stercorisuis. The sequence goes on from NZ_JAGGLJ010000021.1 coordinate 16,118, forward strand.
CCCGAATAAATTGAGTATAAATTTAAAGGGAGTTTCAATCGTAAATGGCTGTCAGACAGCAACGTCTTTGTATGAACTACAAGAAAAAAATAAACTACAAGAAAATGTAGATATATTAGTTAGGGTAATGGAAATTTCTGATTATACAGAAAGAATGAAAATTACTGAATATTTAAACTCTCAAAATCCGATAAAAGATAGTTACTTTATAGCTAATCATACTATTATAAGAGATCTTCAAAATGAACTTCTAAAGAAGGGATATTATTTGGAAAGACAGATAAATGAGATTGAATACAAGAAAAGGTATGATGATTCATTTGACTCTTCTATAAAACCAATAACTTTAGAAAAGGCAATACAGAATTATACAGGATATTGGATAAATAAATATGCTGCTATAGCAAAAAGAGGTAAAAGTGCCCTATTTGATAAAAATAAAATTGATGAAATATTAATGGAGATTGATGCAGATAAGGTTATTGAATCTGAAATAATTTATTGTGATATTAGCAAAGTTTTAACTAAATATCGCAAAACTAGAAGAAATAATAATAAAAATGATTTTGCAGAATTTTTAGGAATATCTCAAAATCAATTATTAAAAGATATGACTGACTATTTATTTGTAAATACTGGGGATATATTAATATTGAATGCGGTAAGTAATCTAAAAAAGCAGTATAAAAAATTAAGAATCAACTTTAACAATGATAAATTAATTAAACATGCTATATTTATAATAAGGGATATAATTAAGGCAGAAGGACAGGACGACATAAGAAATATTTCATCAATAACAAAAAATAATGCTACCTTTAAAAAGGTACAAGAGTTTATTTATGATATGAATTCTGAATATAATATATAAATTAATAGATAATAAATTTAGAGGGCTTAGGCTCTCTTTTTTATTGACAAAAAAATATAATTTGATATACTTATGACATCAAAATATTTTGATGTGCTTTTGGAAGGGGGATTTTGTGTTAGATAATAGTATTAAGATTTTTAAGATGCTTTCTGATGAGAACAGGCTAAGGATTTTTCATATGTTAAGGGAAAGGGAGTTATGTGCTTGTGATTTGCAAGAGGGTTTAAATTTAACTCAATCTGGACTTTCTTATCATATGAAGATTATGACTGATACTGGTTTGGTTTTAAAAAGGCCTGAGGGAAATTGGATTCATTATAGATTAAATGAAGATTATAGTGAGATTATAGATTTAATAGAAAATGTTGTAAGTAAAGATTTAAGTCACCAATAGGTGGCTTTTAATATGATTTCTATATCAAAAGTTTTTGATGTAGTTATTTGGAGGTTTTATGTGGAATTTTATTCAAAATCAAGTTTTGGGAATGAAGTGGCTAAATTCTTTAGTTGGTGATTTATTATTTAGTTTTGGAGTTGATATTGAAAGTAGATTAGGTGGAAGTTTACAGTTTTTTATATATGATGTTTTAAAGATAACTATTCTTTTATGTTTTTTGATTTTTATGATTTCTTACATACAAAGTTATTTTCCACCTGAGAGAAGTAGAAAAATCCTAGGTAGATTTAATGGTATTTGGGCCAATATTTTAGGTGCTCTTTTAGGTACTATTACGCCTTTTTGTTCTTGTTCTAGTATTCCGATTTTTATTGGTTTTACTAGTGCAGGTCTTCCTTTGGGGGTTACTTTTTCCTTTTTGATTTCTTCTCCTATGGTTGATTTGGGAAGTTTGGTTTTATTGATGAGTATTTTTGGTTCAGAAATTGCAATTTTATATGTTATTTTTGGACTTATAATTGCAGTTGTTGGGGGAAGTTTAATTTCTAAGTTTAAAATGGAAGATCAGGTTGAAGATTTTGTAAAAAATGCAAATTTTATGGAGTCTGATAATATTAGCCTAAGTGTTTTAGATCGTGTAAGTTTTGCAAAAGAACAAGTTCTTGAAACTTTTAAAAAGGTATTTCCCTATATAATCCTTGGTGTTGGAATTGGTGCTTTAATTCACAACTGGATTCCTGAAGTATGGGTTGAGAAAGTTCTTGGAAGTAATAATCCCTTTGGTGTTATTATTGCAACTTTTATAGGAATTCCAATGTATGCTGATATTTTTGGAACTATTCCAATAGCTGAGGCTCTTCTTTTAAAGGGAGCTCAACTTGGTACTGTTTTATCTTTTATGATGAGTGTTACTACTTTAAGTTTGCCGTCTATTATTATGCTTAAGAAAGCTATTAAGCCAAAACTTTTGGCAACTTTTATAGGAATATGTAGTTTAGGAATAATTATTGTAGGTTATTTATTTAATTATTTATCACCTTATTTAATTTAGGAGGAGAATATGAAAATTTTTAGAAGAAAAAAGAATTGTAATTGTGAAGATATATCTAGTGACAATACATCAAAAAATAATGCTAAAGTTTCTAATAGTGGAATTAAAATTTTAGGTACGGGATGTAGTAATTGTATTAAACTTGAAGAAAATACTAGGATTGCTCTTAGGGAATTAAATATTGATGAAGAGATAGAGCATATTAAAGATTTTGCTGAAATTGCAAGTTATGGAGTTATGTCAACTCCTGCTCTAGTAAGAGATGGAAAAGTTTTAAGTTATGGCAAGGTATTAAGCAGTGATGATATTAAGAAATTATTAGAGGAACTTTAATTATGGAAAAAACAAAGGTAGCTTTTTTATGTGTTCACAATTCTTGTAGAAGTCAAATAGCTGAATGTTTAATGAGAAAGTATGGATCTGATATTGTTGATGTTTATTCTGCAGGAACTCTTTTAAAAGATAGTATAAATAGTGATGCTATTAGGCTTATGAAAAGTATTTATAATATAGATATGAGTATAGAGCAAAGTCCTAAGTTGATTTTTGATATTCCAAGTGTTGATTATATAATTACTATGGGATGCAATGTGTCTTGTCCTGTGCTTGATTATGATTATATATCTGAGGATTGGGGACTTGATGATCCTAGTGGAAAGTCTGATTATGAGTTTAAAAAAGTAATTGATGAAATTGATTTTAAGGTTAAAGATTTAATTGATAGATTGAAAAATTAGAGGGCTTTAGCTCTCTTTTTTGACTTTTTCTGTTTAATTTTCACTTTTTTTGTAAATAAATCTAATAAAGAAAGGTGTTTTTAAAATACTTATTTACTTAATATGTATTGATTTATAAAGGGGTGTAAATATGAAAAAGTGGAGATGTTTAATTTGTAATTATATTCATGAGGGTGATAGTCCTCCTGATATTTGTCCTGTATGTGGTGCAAGTTCTGAGAATTTTGTATTAGTTGAGGATGATGTTGAAGTTTCAAAAAATACTAAGAAACTTGATGATGTTTTTGTTGATTTTTTAGTTGTAGGATCTGGTGCTGCTGGTCTTAGTGCTGCAATTGTTGCGAAGAATGATGGCCTTAATGTTTTGGTAATTGAAAAAGGCGAGGTGGCAGGTGGAACTACTGCAAGATCTGGTGCGAGGTATTGGATTCCAAATAATAGGGCGCAAAAGAGATCTGGTATAGAGGATAATTTAGATGATGCTATTAAATATATGTGTAGATATTCTTTTCCAAATGATTTTAATGAGGATAAGGAGTTTTTTGGAATAGATGAGCTTTCTTTTAATCTTATTAAAACTTATTGTAATACAGGGCATAAGGTTGTAGATTTATTTGCTGATATTGGTCTTATGGAAAGTGAGATGCAATATAGCTGGAAGAGACTTCCTCAGGTTGATTATATGGAAACTATTTCTGAGAATAAAAAGTATCGTGGCAGGACTATTATGCCAAAGACTGAAAAGGGCGAAAGTGTAAGGGGAATTGATCTTGTAAATTTTATGACTTCTTGGCTTTTGAAAAATAATGTTGAGATTAGACTTAATACTTCTGCAGAGGAAATTTTGCAAAATGATGATAAAGAAGTTATTGGAATAAGTGTTAAATCTCCTGATGGAATTTATAATATTTATGCTAATAAGGGTGTTTATTTTGGAAGTGGTGGTTTTTCACATAATCCTGAACTTATGAGAAGATTTCAAAATATTCCAAGTTATGGGGGATGTGCTTTTACAGAAAATACTGGAGATTTTGTAAGAATGGCAGAGAGTATTGGAGCGAAACTTTCTAATATGAATAATGCCTATAGAACTCAGGCTCTTTATGAAGGGTATCTTAATAATCCAACTGGTGTAAATAGTGTTTTTTATATTGTTGGAGATAGTACAATTCAGGTAAATAAATATGGTAAAAGAGTTGTAAATGAAAAGAGAAATTATAATGATAGAACTTTAATTCATGGTACATGGGACGCTGTTAAGGGCGAGTTTCCTAATAAGTTTTTATTTTTAATAATGGATTCTAGAACTGCAAGTAATTGGCAGGGAATGCCTCCAATAGTTGGTGGAAGTGCTGAAAAAATGCCTTTTGTAATATGTGGTAGTGATGTAGATGATTTAACTAAAAATATTGAAAAAAGACTTAATACTTTAAAAGATGATACAAATAATTTTGAACTTGATAGTAATTTTTCAAAGAATTTAAAAGAAACTATTAAAAATTTCAATTCTTATTATGAAGATGGAGTAGATAAAGAGTTTAACAGAGGTGCAAGTGAGTATGATAATGAGTTTTTTACTTTTCCTCCACTAAGTCCAAAAGGTATTACTTGGCCACCAAAGGATAGTAAAAATTTATCTATTTATCCTATTGAAGATGGTCCATTGTATGCTTTTATTCTATCTGCTGGAACTCTTGATACTAATGGTGGTCCTATGATTAATGAAAGGGCCCAAATCCTTGATTTTAACAATGAGCCAGTAGTTGGACTATATGGTGGTGGAAACTGTATAGCTTCTCCTGGAAAGGCTGCTTACTGGGGAGCTGGTGCTACTATTGGAAATGGAATGGTATGGGGATATATTGCAGCGAAGGATGCAAATAAATAGTTAATTAAAAGAAAAAAGAGACTAAAAAGTCTCTTTTTTGCCGTTCTCAAATATAGAACAAAAAATATTATAATATGTTGGTGAAGTTTAACTTTAAACTTATGCCTACCATGTTGTTATTTTATCTTTACCCAAAACTTTTGAAAATATAGCGAGATAATAGTTTTTCTAATAAATAAAAAATTATATATAATGGCTTTAATGTGTTAAAATGAAAGTAACTTAAAAATATAAAAATAGGTGGTTATTATGTTAAATTTTACACTTGCTGTTAATCCAAATACTGAAAATTTAGATGAGGAAATCAAATTTTTAAATTTAGCAGCTTTTTATGCAGATAAAATATCTGTATTAAGTCCAAATATTGATACTTATGATTTTTTAAATAGGAAAAGTAAAAATAAAAAAAATATTGAAATGGAACTTATAAATAAACTTTTAAAAAGTCTTCCTATTTGTGAGTTTGTATCTAAGGACGATTTAAGCGAAGAAAGAGATCAACTTCTACAACTTGAAAGTGTTGTAAAGTCAGGTGGATATAAAAATTCATCTCTAATAGAGAGAATGAAAATTCAAAGTATTTTAAAGGAATCAGAAAAGGCAACTATTGAAGATTTAAGAGAACTTTATGGTGAAGATAATATTGATATTATTGAAGTCTTACAAAAAGAGAAGATTTTATATATTGAACATTTTAAATCAAGTATTGAAAATGTATTAGAGTATTCTAAGGAATTTTTTGAAAAACTTGATAAATTATATAAAAAGGAAATACCTCTATTAGATGATAAAACTACAGAAAAATTTGAAAATAATAGAAAAAATATAATTGAGTTTCCTGATTTTTCAGATAAATCTTTTAATGAAATCTTAGACTTAAGAAAAGATTTAAAAAATGAATTAGATGATTTTAGAAAAGCTCTATCTAAATTAAATAAGGAAATAGAAAATTATGAAAGAAAAGAAGAAGAGTATAATATAGATGATTTAGTAGGTGAGATTCTAGAAGATAATTATAATATCTTAATTGAAAAACTAGAAGAAAAGGGAATTGAAAATAATAAAAAATTGTCTTTAAATATTGCATCTAAGGGTGAGATTTTTAATGGATTATATAATTTAGTTCCAAATATTATTTCCTCTTCAGCATCTTTTAATGAGGATTTAAAAAATATTGAAAAATATAATTTAAAAGATGAAAAAAATAGTATTTTATATTTTGAATATAAATAAAAAAGGAGGTTTTGATTATAATACCTCTAGAGTACACACTAAATAAAAAGTATAATATACTTAATTTAGAAAACTTTGGAGGTGTTATTTTTTTATGGGAAAACAT
>NZ_JAGGLJ010000022.1 GCF_017874395.1 Peptoniphilus stercorisuis
GTTTTCCCATAAAAAAATAACACCTCCAAAGTTTTCTAAATTAAGTATATTATACTTTTTATTTAGTGTGTACTCTAGAGGTATTATAATCATATGCCTTCTTTAATTAAAAGAATAATGGTTTTAATATTCTTAATAAAAATACTAAAGCTAAAATAAACATTAGTGGTGAAACGTCTTTTCTCTTTCCAGTAGTAAATTTTATAATTACATAGCTCATCATTCCAAAAGCAATTCCCTCTGCTATTGAATAGGCAAAAGGCATCATCGCTATAGTTAAAAATGCTGGTACTGATTCAGTATAATCATCAAAATCAATATCTTTTATTGGACTCATCATAAAAAGTCCAACCATAATTAAAGCTGGTGCTGTTGCTTCTGCTGGTACTATTGCAAAAAGTGGGAAAAAGAATAGTGATACAAAGAAGAAAAAGCCTGTTGATATAGCTGTAAGACCTGTTCTTCCTCCATCAGCAACTCCACTTGCACTTTCAACAAAAGTTGTAACAGTACTAGTTCCAAGAAGAGCTCCAATTGTAGTTCCAATTGCATCAGCAAGTAATGCCTTTCCTGCACTTGGTAGTTCTCCATTTTCATCTAAAAGTCCTGCTTTTGTAGCAACTCCTGTTAATGTACCTACTGTGTCAAATAAATCTACAAATAAAAATGTAAACATTACTGAAAACATCTCTAATGTAAAGATATTGTCAAATTGTAGTTTAAATGCAACATGTTCTAAAGAAGGTGGTAATGAGAATATCCTTCCTGTTGGAAGAGATGTTACCCCTGTAAAAAGAGCTAATATTGTAGAACCTAAAATCCCAAATAATAATGCTCCTTTTACCCCTCTTGCTGTTAGTACTGCCATTAAGAATAGTCCAAAGAAAGCTACTAATACATTAGGTGTTAGTAAATTTCCTAGGCTCAAAATCACTCCTTCACCAGGTACGATAATGCCTGCATTAGTAAATCCAATAAGTGCTATAAAAAGTCCAATACCTACTGATACGGCTTTTTTAAGCGTCATTGGAATTGCAGTAAAGATGGCTTCTCTAACTTTAAAGACAGAAAGTATTAAAAATATGATACCTTCAAGAAAGACTGCCGTTAAAGCGAAGTCCCAACTTTGACCCATTTGCATACAAACTGTATAAGTAAAAAATGCATTTAGGCCCATTCCAGGAGCAAGTGCAAAAGGTAGGTTTGCAATTAAACCCATAAATAATATTGCAATTACTGAAGAAATAATCGTAGCGGTAAAGACCCCTCCCTTATCCATGCCAGTTTCAGAGAGCATATTTGGGTTTACAATTAAAATATATGACATAGTCATAAAAGTTGTAAGCCCAGCCATAAGCTCAGTCTTTACATCTGTCTTTCTTTCGGATAAATTAAATCTTTTTTCCAAAAAATTCTCGTGCTCCATTTTGTTCCTCCTATTCTATTTTGAAAATACATTTCTATCATAACATAATTCAAATATACTTTTGTAGCTTAAATATTAAAATATTCACTTTATTTTTTTTAAAAAATTATTTACTTATTATTTCTATAAATTCTATAAAGTACCATTTAATCTATATTTTGGGTATAATATTTATTTAAGGAGGATATTATGAATAATTATAAAATAATTGATGAAAAATATATAAATGAAGTTGGCTCTAATGCCATAGTTTATGAACATATAAAAACTAAGGCTCAAGTTTTATGCCTTATTAATGATGACGAAAACAAAGCCTTTGGAATTGGCTTTAGAACTGTTCCAGAAGACTCTACAGGTGTAGCTCATATAGTTGAGCACTGTACACTATCAGGATCTAGAAAATACAGAACTCGTGAACCTTTTATGGATCTTATTCAATCAAGTATGCAAACTTTTCTAAATGCAATGACTTATCCAGATAAAACTCTATATCCTATAAGCTCAAGAAACAAAAAAGACTTTTACAATTTAATGGATGTTTATTTAGATGCTGTTTTTTATCCTAGAATGTATGAAAAAAAAGAAATTTTTATGCAAGAAGGTTGGCATTATGAGCTTGAAAACTTAGAATCAGACCTTTTATTAAATGGTGTAGTTTATAACGAAATGAAGGGAGTTTACTCTGATCCTCAAAATATAGTTTCAGATGTAATAACTTTTAATCTTCACAAAGACTCATCTTATGGAGTTGACTCTGGTGGAAATCCTAAAAATATTCCTGATTTAACTTATGAAAATTTTCTAGCTTTTCACAAAAAATACTATCACCCATCAAACTCCTATATTTATTTATATGGAGACTTAAATATGGAAGAAGCTTTAAAATATATTGATGAAAATTATCTTAGAGATTTTGAATATGAAGATATTGATTCAAAAATTATTTTAAATGAAGCTTTCAAAGAACAAAAAACTGTCTATGACACATACTCAGCATCAAATGATGAAATGGGCAAAAATAAAGACTATCTTGCATATAGCTGGTGTATTGGAAATAGCAAAAATAAAAAAGACTTATTCTTAAGAGATTTTTTATCAGAACTTTTAATAGATGCAGAAGCAGCTCCAATTAAAAAGGCACTTCTAAAAGCTGGTCTTGGAGAAGATATATATGCAGAGACATCTTCATCAGAAACTTTAGATCTATCTATTATAGTTAAAAATACATCTAAAGACAGACTAGAAGAATTTAAAAATATAGTTGAAAATACTTTAAAAGACTTAATCAAAAATGGAATTAATAGAGATCTCTTAGAGGCAACTTTAAATAAATTTGAATTTGCTTTTCGTGAAGGTGGCGGAACTCAAAGATCAATTATCTACTATATAAGAGCATTAAACTCTTGGCTATATGATGAATCTCCTTTTAATGGACTTACATTTAATGATGTAATAGATGAATTAAAGGAAAATATTAATAGTGATTTCTTTGAAAAATATATTGAGGAAAAACTTCTTAATAATCCCTACTCACTGATTTCTATTGTAACTCCAGAATTAGATAAAAATTTAAAAGAAGAAAAAGAACTAAAAGAAAAACTTGAAAATATTAAAAATAATATGTCAAAAGAAGAACTTGAAAATATTATGAAAGAACATAAAGAGCTTATAGACTTCCAAATGACTGAAGACTCTAAAGAAGACAAAGCAACTATTCCAAGCCTTGAACTTTCAGATATTTCAAAAAATATAACTCATATTCCTAGAGAAGAAATAGAAGAAGAACCTTATAAAGTTCTAATAAACGAACAATTTACAAATAATCTTTCCTATGTGACACTTGCCTTTGATGCAAATCACTTTAGTGAAAAAGAAATATTTAATCTTTCACTTCTTACTGATCTATATGGAAAAGTTAACACTAAAAACTATTCCTATGAAGATTTAAATAATGAGATTTATAAGACTATGGGTGGATTTGTAGTAAATAATTTAACTTATTCTGACTCAAAGGACTATAAGAAATTTTATCCTTATGTAAATGTAACTATGAAAATGCTTGATGATAAAATCAAAGATTCACTTATATTAATGGATGAGATATTAAATCATTCTGATTTTTCAGACAAAAATAGAATTAAAGAAATACTACTTTCTGAAAAATCACAAATGGAATCTGCTATTTTACAAAATGGCCATGGAATTGTTTCTGAAATAGTAAAATCCTATTACTCTGCTCAAGGAGATTATAATGGAAAGACTAGTGGACTTCCAATATACTTCTATATTGCAGATCTATTAGAAGATTTTGACAATAAATGGGAAGATTTCAAAAATTCTCTTGAAGATATATCTAAAAAAATATTTGTTCAAAATAGATTAATATTAAACTATACAGGCGACAAAAAAACTTATACTGCAAATAAAGAAAACTTCAAAAATTTAGTTAAAACTTTTAATTCTAATAACTTTGAAGAAATTCCTTATACTTTTGTAGAAAACAACAAAAACGAAGCCTATAAGACATCTGCAAATGTGCAATATGTATCTAAGGGATATAATCTAAATGCCCTTGGAGAGGAGTATAATGGTGCTCTTGCAGTCCTTGGAAATATTTTAAGCATATCATACCTACACTACAACATTCGTGCTAAGGGAGGGGCTTATGGCGCAGGAATAAGATTCTCTAGAACAGGAGATATTCTAACATACTCTTATAGAGATCCACATCTTGCAAATACTGTTAAAGTTTATGATGAAATCCCTGAATTTGTAGAAAATCTTGACATTTCAGAATCAGAACTTAAAGACTTTATAATAGGATCTATGAACTCCTTTGATCCACTTCTTTCTCCAGTATTAAAAGGTGAAGTAAATCTTTCTAGATATATTTCAAATATTACTGAAGAATCTATTGAAAAAATCAAAAAAGAAGCAATAGATACAAGTCTTGAAAAATTAAAATCTTATTCAAGTATTCTTAAAAATGCAATGGACAAAAATTATATTTGTGCAATTGGTGGAGAAGAAAAAATTAAAAAAGATGCATCATTATTTAAAGAAGTAATTAATTTAAAAAGATAATTAAAATACAAAGACAGTAGATTAATCTACTGTCTTTTTTTATTTGATATTAAATTTTATTTTTATCTGATTTTTTTCCCTTTGTTTCAATTTCTTCACTGCTTTTTATTTCCCAATGAAGAACAAAGGTAATTACAACTCTTAAAACCACAATTGCAGATAATATAAAAAACTCATCAAGAGTTCTTATAACAACAGTCTTTAAAATTTCTGCTGCAAGTTTAAACTCAAGACTTAATGCAAGAGCTCTTGCAAATTCAAGTTTTAACTCTTCATCTCCAAAATCAAACCTTGATTTCACAAGTTTTATTACACTTTCAATAGATCCAAGTACAATAATAAAAACTCCAACACTTTCTAAAGCACCTGTTATGTATGGGATTATTTTTATTAAAAATTCCTCTATTATCATATTTCCTCCTAATTAATAAACTTTTAAAATATTTATTAATTCTATTTTAACATGAATTAGACTTATTCTTAAAATAAAAAAGATGCTAGATATCTAGCACCTTTAATTAATATTATTCAACTTTAAATACATAAACAACTTTACTGTCAAATCCAGTTGATCCAGTAAATGATGTTCTATTTTGTGAGATACTTACAAGTTCATCTCTGATTTCCATAATATCTTCTATGTCATCAGTTTTTTCTGTAACTTTGCTTCTCATTTCTTTAATACCATCTTCCATATACTCATCTACACCATCTTTTAATTCTTCAGTACCATCTACTAAATCATCAGCAGCTTCTGTTAAATCGCCACCTTTATTGTATAGAGAAGTAATTCCACCTGAAAGTTTTCCAACACCATCTTTAAGTGGGCTAATACCATCAAGTTGTAATTTATTAAGTCCTTCATCAAGAGTTGCAGTTCCATCAACTGCTACTTGAGTTCCCTCTTGAAGTTCTGTTGAACCATCATATAGTTTTGTACTACCATCTTTTAATTGTTCAACACCATCTTGTAATTTTAAAGTTCCTTCATATAGTTCACTTTGTCCATCTTTAAGCTCTACTGAACCATCATATAGTTTTTCTACACCTTCAAGAAGTTGATTTACTTTATCTTGTAATGTAGGAAGTTTATTTTCAATTCCATCATCTATCTTTGCATTAATAGCTGCCATTTGATCTACCATAAGTCCCATTATAGTATCCGCCTCTACAGCTTTTGCAGAAATCAAATCAACTTGATTTAATAATTTACTAGTTTCAATATCAAGTGCATTTTGTATTGCAGCAACTTGAATATCTATATTACTTGCTTGAGAATTAAGTTGAGATACAAGCTCTTTTAAAGAACTAGCACTTTTTGTAGTTTCAGCCTTTACATTAGCAGCTAAATTTTGTGCTTCTTCCTTTGTTTTTCTTGATTTTTCTTTTTCTGTATTAGAAGTATTTTGAACATCTGATGCAACACTAGATACTTTATTACTTAGATCTTCTAAATATTTTTGTACATCAACTACTGAATCTCTTACATTTTCATTAGGAATTTCCATTTCTGAAAGTAATACTTTCGATGCTTCTATTCCTCTTTTTATTTCATTTATTTTGTCAATGTCTATTTTTTCACTACTACTAGAATTAATATCTACATTTAAATCTATTGAACCTAGTGAATTTGCAGCTTTATTTAAAGTATCTGCTGTATTTTTTAAATTATTTGATTGGTTCTTTAAATTATTTAATGCAGATTTTATATTTTCATTTTTTTGATCTTCTACTGATCTTGTTTGAATTTCTTCATTACCAGATGTACTTTCACCCTTTGAAAGTCTATTTCCTGCAATCATACTTCTTAATACAGCAAGTTCTGTTTTAATATCATTTGTATCTTCTTTTACTTTTTCCATTGAGCTTTGTGCTTCATGTGCTTGTTTTTGATAATCTCCAACATGAGATACTACATCTTTTATTCCTGCATCTAAAGCTTTAGAACCATCATTTAACATAGATATTCCATCTGAAAGTTCATCTGCACCCTCTTTTAAATCATGTGCTCCATCTACTAAATCATCTGTTTTATCATATAATTCTAAGACTCCTGTTGTTAAGTCATATAGTCCTTTATTTAGAGTTCTTGCTCCATCATTTAGATCAGATGATCCTGATGCTAAAAGTTTTGAGCCTCCAAGTGCTTCTTCCATTGAGTCTTGAAGTTTATTTGCACCATCATATAAGTCATTAGATCCATTAAAAAGTTCTTCATGTGCATCTACTAAATCATAAATAGCATCTGAAAAATCAATAGAACCATCATATAGTTCAATAGCTCCATCTAGCATTTCTTGACCTTTGTCATCTAATTCTTCAAGTGCATCTGTAAGTTCATCAAAAGAATCAAATTCTTCAAACTCTGGATCTGTTTGAAATAAATCTGCTGCTGTTAAAAGAGTTGTTGGTTTTTCAAAGTCCTTTACATCAGCTGTAATTGTAATTTTTTTCTCAATATAATCATATATATCAACATCAATTGTATCTAATTTTTCATTAAATGTTTCTGCCATTCCTGGAAATAGTGAAAATCCAACTACTTGAGTTTTACCATCATCTAAAATTTTTCCATTAGTTTCTAAATTTTTAAAATGATCTGTTGAAAAAGTAATTCCTCCTGCAACTATATAAGGAGAATAAATAGTTTGGTTTTTACCATTTATGTTTTTTTCATAGGACTCTTTATTTAAAGCTTCTATTTCAATTTCTAATTTTCCACTTTTTCCTTCAAGTTTGTTAAGTGATGTTTTCTTTCCATTTAATCTATAAGTTATTTTTATATCTACTGGAAGTTCTTTATCTGATTTACCTTGATAGTAAATATCTTTTTTTTCTGATTTCCAATGATATTTATCTTTCCCACTTTTTTTAGGTTTTTCATCACCTTTTAAGTTTTTTATATCTTTTAAATTTGATGTGTCTAATACATCTATTTTATCATCTGAACGCAACCAAACACTTACTGTTTGTTCTTTAATTTTCCCCTTGTCATCCATTAGCACATATACTGTTTCATCTTTTTTTACTTTACTATTATCTTCTACAGCGAAGGTTGGTGTTATTGCACTAAGTGCTAGTACTGAGCTAAGTGCTAATGATATAATTTTTTTATTTTTCACCATTTTTCTCCTTTCTCACAGGTCTTAAATCCTTAGTTGTTAGTCTTATAAATTTGTCAAATAATAATAAAATTGGTGGTAGTAATACTAAAATAATTATCATTGATATTAATGCACCTCTTGCAAGTAATATACATATAGAACCTACCATACCCATTTTAGAATAAATACCTACACCTGCTGTTGCAGCTAAAAATGCAAGTCCACTAGTTACAATTGATTTTGCTGTTTCCATTAAAGATGTCTTCATAGCAACAAATTTGTCCTCTTCAACTTTAAGTTCTTCAACATATCTTGAGGAAAGTAATATTGAATAGTCTATAGTACTTCCTAATTGAATTGTACCTACTATTATAGATGCAATAAAAGGTATTTGATTTCCTGTGAAATATGGAATACCCATATTAATTTGTATTGCTAGTTGTATTGTAGCAAGTAATATTAAAGGTATTGCAATTGATTTAAATACAATTGCAACTATTATACCTACTATTATATTTGAAACAGCACTTACACTGTTAAAGTCTTCTGTTGTCATATAAGTTAAGTCTTCTGTTAATGCTGATTCTCCAGTTACAACTCCTGTTTTATCTCTTGATTTTATAATCTTATTTATAGAGTTAAGTTGCTCTGTTGATTCTGGCGTTGCAGCTTTTAATGATGATTGAACCATTATTGCCTTATATCCATTTTTATTAAAGTTATCAGTTAACTCTGAAGGCAAGAAACTTGATGGAATCATAGGTCCTACAAAGTCATCTGAAGATATTACAGACTCAACACCTGGAAGCTCACTTATTTCATTACTCATCTTTTGATATTGCCATTGAGGCAAATCATCTCTTAAAATCGCAAAGTTTGTAGCCTGCATATCAAAATCATCTTTTAACTTATTAAGCGCAATTACACTGTCTGAATCTTGAGGCAATGCTCTATCCATATTGTAATAAAGAGGAGTTCTCTTTGCACCATATATTGCTGGTATATAAGCAATTACAAAAATTACAACTAATAATTTATGGTGTTTTACAACAAAGTCTGATAATTTATCAAAATCTGGAAGTAATGTCTTATGTGAATACTTGTGTATTGGTCCATCAAATACAAGCATAAGTGCAGGAAGTATTGTAACACATGTTAAAAGTCCAAATACAACACCCTTTGCCATTACTATACCAACATCACTACCTAGCTTAATTCTCATTGCAATAAGAGCTAAGAAACCTGCAATAGTAGTTAAAGAAGAACCTGCAATAGATGATGCAGTCTTTACAATGGCATTTCCCATTGCAATAGTATGATCCTCTTCCATAGACCTTTCCTCTTCATATCTATGATATAAGAAAATAGAATAGTCCATTGATACTGCAAGTTGTAGTATTGCTGCAAGTGCCTTTGTTACATAGGATATTTGTCCCATTATTATATTAGAACCCATATTATAAATAATTGCATAAAATATATTTCCAATAAACATAAAAGGAACTATTGTTGATGTATTAGTTAAAGATAATACTAAAATCATTAAAGAAACGGCAATTAATATATAAAAAGGCATTTCCTTATCAATAATTGCATTAGTATCCTTTACTATAGTACTCATACCACTTAAGTAGCCATGCCCCTTTGATATCTCACGAATCTCATCAATAGCATCCATAGTTATACTTGATGATGAAGAGTTTTCAAATTTTACAATCATTAAGAACTGACTTCTATCATCATCGTAAAAATTGTCTAATAGCTTATCAGGAAGCATACTCATTGGAACTGTAATATCTGCAATATCATCTCTCCATAGCACCCTGTTAACACCCTTGACATCAGCAATCTTTTCTTTCATTTGAACAGCTTCTTTTTCAGTTAAGCCCTCCACAGCAAGCATTGAAGTTGCTGCATTATGAAACTCTTTATCTAGAATATCTGCTCCAATTGTAGAATCCAAATCATCTGGAAGATAATCTAATAAGTCATAATTAATTCCCGTATTAAAATATGCTATAACTGAAGGTACCAATAATCCTGTTGAAACAAGAAGTATTAATACTCTAAATTTAGCAATAAAATAACCCAGCTTTTTCATAAATCCCCCTTCCAAATTTCTAAATCAAATCATTTTTTTGATTTTACGGCACTGTATATAGTAATACTTTTTTGAATAACAGTCAATCTTTTTTATAAAGTTATACAATCGTAATTTTCAACATTTCACCTAAAGAAATTTGGTCCTTATTCTTACATATTTATTTTTTGCATTAACTAAAAAATAGACCTCCCATTTAAAGAGGTTTATTATGTAATATGTTTAATCATTCATTTATCTAATACATATTATACATACTTACTTAATAATAAACAATGAAATCGAAACTAAAGCACTATTATAGTAATCATTTCATTAATATACTATTAAATAATATACTACTAATTAACATATTTTATTCACTTTTTTAGAAAATACTTAAAAATATTTATATAAACTTATGACTTTCAGTCAATTTTATACTCATAGTATTCTACCACAGATTCTTTAATAAGTATCTAATAATTTCTAACTTTCAAAAAACTTTCAAATTTTTCACCAATTTTTCTTGTATAGAATTATAACTATATTAAATATAAAAAAACAGGAGTTAAATTCTCCTGTTCTAAATAGTTATTTTTTTAATTTTTTAAAAATACAGATACCTAAAAATACATATATTATTAGAAATATAATAATAGAAACAATTACTTTATGGATATATAATACTTCAATTGCAATTATATTACCAATCATAAAAATCATAAATGTAATTGGAGTAAAAATAATCATCATTATATTTATAAATTTTATTATAAATTTGGGACTACTATTTGAAATAGTCTTAGCAATGAAATAGGACATAACTCCAAGACCAATTATTACATAATCTACAAATAAGTATGTTGTATCTATTCTTATACATAGATTTAAAAATGCACTAATATTTCCAATTGTAATTAAAAAAGTTGAAACAATATATAAAATCTTACTATATATAATATTATTTTCTTTTTTATTTTTTTCCTCTTCTTCCTCCACTCCCTTAATTATATAGTCAGTACTTACATTAAAATAATCACTTAATAGTATTATTTTTTCAATATCTGGGATACTTTGTCCATTTTCCCATTTTGAAACAGCTTGTCTTGAAACTCCCATCTCATCAGCAAGATCATATTGCGAAAGACCCTTCTTTTTTCTAAGAGATTGTATTCTATCTGATATATTCATAAATAAGCTCCTTTATTTTATTATGTAAATATATTAACATAAAAGCCAGTTGTCATGCAGCTAAGACATAGTTGCATATTGGCAACCTCTAGTGGATTATGTATTTTTTACAAAAAAATAAGAGGTTTTCCCCTTACTTTTAATAAACTCTAATAAAATTATATTACTAAATAATATTGCAACTTTTCCCCTAAGTAATTTTTATTATTTCAATAATAAAATATTATATATTATTATTTTTATTTCAAAGAACATCACCTCCTAATCTATCTTAATTAAATATTTAATTAATTAGTTTATTTTGTATAACGAACTTTTTAATAAGTATTAAATATTTAATTTTAAGTATTGTTTATATATATATATACAATATACCTAATTTTTTCAATTTTAATCACAGCTAATAAATTTTCCCATAAAAAAACACTACATTTTTTTGTAGTGTTTAATCAATTATTTTCTTTGTGAAATTTTTATATTTATCTATCTTTTTATTATTATTATTTATACTTTCTTCTAGTTTTACTTTTCCATCTTTTTTATCATAGACTACATATTTTCTACAATCAATATACTTCATAATAGCTATTAGAAATATTATTAAAAAAATTATTTTAAAAGTAAATTTTCTCATTATATGCACACATCTATCCACTCAATATAATTTGAAAGTTTTTGAAGTTCTTCTAAGTTAAGTTTTACAACTGATGATGCAGATCCTGCTGCTGGATATACTTCTTCATGTTCTTTTAATGAAATATCTAAATAGACTTTACAATTTTCTTTAACTGCAAAAGGACATACTCCACCTGGCAAATGCCCTACATATTCCTCTACTTCATCTCTTTTTAACATTTTAGCTTTCATTTTAAAATAGTCTTTAAATTTTCTATTATCTATTTTTGAGCTTCCCTTTGTAACTATTAATATTGCATAATCATCTTTACTTTTAAAAGACATAGTCTTTGCAATTTGAGATGAACTACAACCTATTTGCTCTGCAGCAAGCTCTACTGTTGCTGATGAAGAGTTAAATTCAACAATTCTATCTTCTAAATTTTCTTTAATAAAAAGTTCTCTTACTTTTTCTAGACTCATTAGTTGTTTAGCCTCCTACTTACTTCTTTATAGTTTTTCATATATTTATTTATTTCACTATAAAAATCCTTAGAGTGATTTCTAATTTTTAAATGTATTAATTCATGAAGCACTACTAATTTTATTTCTTCTACTGATCTCTTTGCAAGATAAAGACTTATATTTATAAGTCCTCTTTCAGGATAGCAAGTGCCCCAACGAGCAGTCATTTTTCTTATTTTAAATTCTTTTTCATAAAGTCCTGTTATTTTATTATATTCTTTAAATATATATGGAAGTATTTCTAAAAGATTTTTCCTATAAAAATTTTCAAGTTCATCTATTGTATTAATTTTCTTAGCATCTTCTATATTTATAGTTTCTCCAAATAAGTATATTATATTTTTTGATAAATCATTTTGATAAAATTTCTTTTTATCTTTTTCAAGCATTTCATCAATTGATTTTTCATTATTTTCTATTACTTTTAATATATCTTTTTTAGTTGCATATTTTGGAGCAGATACTAAAAGAGTCCCAGCTTTAACTGAAACTCTAATATTTTTCATATTCTTTTTTGTAATTTCTATTTTATAATTTTTCATAATTTAAAGTAGTGGTGATAATAGTCTACTAATGCTCTCTTTTATTTTAAAGATGGCATTTCTATTATTATAGTCTTCTAATGTTATTTTCTTTGATTTTTTAACATCTATTTCAAAGGCCTCTACAAGTTCTTTATTTATTTCTGTATCAAATACAAAGGCATTGACTTCAAAATTAAGCTCAAAAGATCTTATGTCAAAGTTTGCTGTACCTACACTTGATAAATAGTCATCACTTATTACAACTTTTGAATGTAAAAAACCATCTTGATATAAATAAGCTTTAACTCCCCACTTAAGCAGCTCACCTATAAAGGACATACTTGCCCAATGAACAAAGGGGTGATCTCTTTTTTGTGGAATCATTATACTGACTTCACATCCAGACATTGCAGCTATTTTTAAATCATTTAGTAGTCCATCATCTGGAACGAAATAAGGTGTTTGTATATAAACTCTTTTTCTTGCACGAGTTATCATTTTTGAGTATCCATTTCTTATAGCATGGGCCTTTGTATCTGGTCCACTAGATACTACACAAATATCTTTATTTCCTTCTTTTTTATTAAAGTCAAAGGGAGTTACAAATCCTCCATTTGCATTTTTTGCTGCAAATCTGTAGTCTAGAAAAAATCTCCACTGAAGTCCATTAACAGCAGGTCCTAGTATTCTAAAGTGAGTATCTCTCCAAAAGCCAAATTTTTTACTTTTTGAAATATACTCATCTCCAACATTAAGACCACCAACATATCCTATTTTATGATCTATTATTGCAAGTTTTCTATGATTTCTATAATTTATACGCGTATTTATTCTTGGAAGTAGTCCTGGGAAAAATATTGCAAGTTTTACTCCAGCTTTTTCTACATCACGTCTGTATTTTAAACTAAAGTTTCTAGCTCCCATTCCATCTACTAAAAGAAGTACCTCTACTCCTTCTTGTGCTTTTTTCTTAAGTTTTTCTAAAAGCTCAATTCCAAGTCCATCAGATTTTAAAATATAGTATTGAATATAAATAGAGTTTTTCGCCTCATCAATATCTTTAAATAAATCCTTGAATTTTTCTACACCTTCATTATAGATTTTTATATCGTTATTTTGAGAAAAGGCTGCATTTTCAGATGAATGAAACATTTCAATCATTTCAACATAATCCTTTGTCTTTTCATTTTCAAATTCATATGTTCCCTTTTTCATTTCGTCTAATTGTTCTTGTAAAAAAGTTTTTATTTCCTTATCTACTTGACCTTTTCTATCAAACATTTTATGTTTCGAAAGATCTTGCCCTAAAAATAAATAGAAAACAAATCCTATTATTGGTAAGAAATTAATTGCCATAACCCACAAAAGTGTTGATGTTGGCTTTCTTCTTTCCATAAAAATAATTACACAAGATAGTATTACATTTAAAATGAATAATCCTGTATATAATTGAACAAAACTTGTGAAAACTGAAAAAGCTGATCTCATTAACATAATATCACCAATTATTTATTTTTTTTAGATTTATATCTAGTTTGTGAATTTAAAATTTTCTTTCTTATTCTAAAGTTTTCTGGTGTAACTTCTATAAGTTCATCATCTTCTATAAACTCTAGTGCCTCTTCTAAGCTCATTTTTCTAGCTGGTGAAAGTTTAAGTGATTCATCAGATCCTGAAGCTCTTACATTTGATTGTTTTTTAGTTTTTGTAACAGCAACTTCAAGTTCTACTCCCTTTGGAGATGAACCTACTACTTGTCCTTCATATACATTTTCACCTGGCTCTACAAATAGAGTTCCTCTATCTTGTGCATTGTGAAGACCATATGCTGATGCTGTTCCTGTATCAAAAGATACGATTGAAGCATCTACTCTTCTTGGTATTTCTCCTTTGAATTTCTCATAAGAGTCAAATACAGAGTTTAATATACCTTCACCCTTAGTATCTGTTAAGAACTCACTTCTATAACCTATAAGTCCTCTAGCAGGCATTTTAAATTCAAGTCTTGCATATCCACCTGATGGTTCTTGCATAGTAGTAAGCTCAGCTTTTCTTCTACCAAGTTTTTCTATAACGGATCCTACAAAGTCATTTGAAACATCAATAGTAACTCTTTCCATAGGTTCACATTTTTTGCCATCAATTTCTTTAAATAGTACTTCTGGTTTTGAAACTTGGAATTCATATCCTTCACGTCTCATATTTTCAATAAGAACACTTAAGTGAAGTTCTCCACGTCCAGAAATTTTAAATGAATCTGTTGAAGTAGTTTCAGCTACTCTTAAAGATACATCTGTTTGAAGTTCTCTAAATAGTCTTTGTCTAATTTGTCTTGATGTTACATATTTTCCTTCTCTTCCTGCAAATGGTGAATCATTTACTGAAAAGTTCATTGAAAGAGTTGGTTCAGAAATTTTAACAAAATCAAGTGGTGTTGGATCATCAGTACTTGCTAAAGTATCTCCAATATTAATATCTTCAATACCTGTAATAGCTACAATTGATCCTGCTCTTGCCTTGTCAACTGGCACTCTATTTAGTCCTTCAAATTCATAAACTTGAGAAATTTTAACTTTCTTCTTTTCATCTGGTTTAATTGCATTTACGATTATTGCAGTATCTCCTTCAGAAATTATACCCCTTTCAACTTTTCCTACACCGATTCTACCTATATAGTCATTGTAGTCTATTGTAGAAATTAAAAGTTGGAATGGTGCTTCTTCATCAGAAACAGGACCTGGAATATATTTCATAATAGTATCAAATAATGGTTCCATATTTACTGCTTCATCTTCTAAATCAAGTGTTGCTATACCATTTTTTGCAGAAGCAAATACAAATGGACAGTCTAGGGCATCTTCACCTGCACCTAATTCAATAAATAAATCTAAAACTTCGTCTATAACAGCATCAGGTCTTGCTCCTGGTCTGTCTATTTTATTAATACATACAATAACTGGAAGGCTTAGTTCAAAAGCTTTTTTTAGCACGAATTTTGTTTGAGGCATTGGTCCTTCAAAAGCATCAACTAAAAGTACTACTCCATTTACCATTTTTAAAACACGTTCTACTTCTCCACCAAAGTCAGCATGGCCTGGTGTATCTATAATGTTTATTTTAGTATCTCCATGTTTTACTGCAGTGTTCTTGGAAAGAATCGTAATTCCTCTTTCCTTTTCAATATCATCTGAGTCCATTACACGCTCTTGAATTACTTGGTTTTCTCTAAATACACCTGATTGTCTAAGCATTGCATCAACAAGTGTTGTTTTACCGTGGTCAACATGGGCTATAATAGCGATATTACGAACATCTTCTCTAATTTTACTCATCTTTTTATCACATCCTAATCTATTCAAGTCTAAATTATATCACAGCAATAGTCAAAGAAAAAATTTTTTTTATTAAAAAAACTTGATTTCTTCTTAATATTTGCCCATTTACAGTGAAAAATATCCTAAAGCCTATAACTTTAGGATATTTTTATAAATTTAGTCATCCATTTTTGAAAATCTAACTACTTTTTGAATTTCACCAATTACAAGTGGAATAAATGAAGCAACTATTACTACTATCCATTCTCTTACTCCAATCATATCAAGACCAAATACATCTCTAATTCCTGGAACTGCCATTACAATTACCATTAATGCAAAAGAAAATGCCGTAGCTGTTACAAGTTTTCTATTACTAAATGGTCCAATATGAAATATTGTCTTTGTAATAGATCTTGCTGAGTATGCTCTTAGAAGTTCTGACATAATAAGTGTTGAAAATGCCATTGTTCTTGCATATTCAAGTCCAAGTCCTTCTTGTCCAAACCATTTAAGTCCAAGTAAATATGCTCCAAGTGTTGCAACTGTAATAGAAAGTGATTGAACTATTACTGTTATTTTAAGTTGCTTATCAAGAAGTGGTTCATTTGGATCTCTTGGTGCTTTTTCCATTATATCGTCATCACCCTTTTCAACTCCAAGTGCTAAAGCTGGGAAAGAGTCAGTTACAAGATTTAGCCATAAAAGTTGAATTGGAAGAAGTGGAACTGGTAAATTTAAAAGTATTGCAATTAATACTATTAAAACCTCTCCTAAGTTACAAGATAATAAATATCCAACGAATTTTTTAATATTTGAATAAATTATTCTACCTTCTTCAACTGCATTTACAATTGTAGCAAAGTTATCATCAGTTAATATTACATCTGCTGTATTTTTAGCTACATCAGTACCAGTAATTCCCATTGCAATACCAATATCTGCTCTTTTAATAGCTGGTGCATCATTTACACCATCTCCTGTCATTGCTGCAATATGTCCATTTTCTTTTAAAGCTTTTACAATTTGAACTTTATTTTCTGGAGAAACTCTTGTAAATACTCTTTTAGTTTTTACAATTTCACGAATTTCTTCATCAGTCATTTCATTAAGTTCTTTTCCCATTATTGCTTGAGATTTATCATCTGCAATTCCAAGTTCTTCAGCTATTGCATATCCTGTTTCTAAATAATCTCCTGTAATCATAATAGGAATAATTCCTGCAGTTTTACATTCTGCAATTGCTCCAATAACTTCTGGTCTTGCAGGGTCTATCATTCCAGTAAGTCCTACAAAAATCATATCTTCTTCAATATTTTCTGTAGTTAAAACTTCTGGTAATAGATCAAAATCTCTATAAGCATAAGATAAAACTCTTAGAGCCTTTGTTGCAAAACTTGAGTTTGCACTCATTATCTCAGATTTTACTTCTTCAGTAAGTTCTTTTATCTCACCATTATCTAAATAGTATTTACATTTTGAAAGTATTATATCTGGAGCTCCCTTTGTAAGTGATGATACCTTTGCATCTGTTAAATTCTCATGAAAAGTAGTCATCATCTTTCTTCCTGAATCAAAAGGAATCTCTGCAATTCTCTTATACTTTTTATTTAAATCTTCTATATGAAGACCTTGTTTTTCAGCAAAAGTAAGAAGTGCTCCTTCTGTTGGATCTCCTATAATTGAATACATATCTTCATTAGTAGTGATTAATTTTGCATCATTTGTAAGTCCTGCTATAGATGAAAGAAGTTCTAAATCCTTAATAGAATTAAAATCTACTTTTTCTCCATCTTTTGTAATTTCTCCAACAGGTTCATATCCTGTACCTGATACTTCTAAGAAATTACCAGCTATATAAGCCTTAGTAACTGTCATTTCATTTTGTGTAAGTGTTCCTGTTTTATCTGAACAAATTACAGTTGTTGTTCCTAAAGTTTCTACTGCTAAAAGTTTTTTGACAATTGCATTTTTCTCTGCCATTTTTCCCATACCTAGAGAAAGTACAATTGTTACTATTGCAGGAAGTCCCTCTGGAACTGCTGCTACTGCAAGTGAAATTGCTGTCATAAACATTTCTAAAAATTCATGTTTATATAAAAGTCCTATACCTAGTACTACAATACATACTACTATTACTAAAATTCCTAAAGTCTTTGAAAGACCTGCAAGTTTCTTTTGTAGTGGTGTTTGTTCACGATCTACTGTTGCAATAGATGTAGCTATTCTACCAATTTCAGTATGTGATCCTGTTTCAATTACAATTCCTGCTCCTCTACCATAAGAAATAATAGTTGAAGAATATGCAAGATTTTCTCTGTCTCCAATTTCCATTTTGTCTTTATAAACTATATCTGCATGTTTTTCTACTGGCACAGATTCTCCCGTAAGAGATGACTCATCAATTTTTAAATTTTTGCTATCAACAAGCCTTAAATCAGCTGGAACTATATCACCTGTTTCAAGAATTACATAATCTCCTGGAACAAGTTCTGTAGAGTCAATTTCCATTTGTTGTCCATTTCTAAATACTTTCGCTTTTGGAGAGGACATTTTTTGAAGAGCTGCTATAGCTTCTTCTGCTTTACCCTCTTGATGTAAAGATAATATTGCATTTACAACTACAATTGCAACAATTATTCCTGCATCAACTACTTCTCCAACAAAGGCTGATACAATACTTGCAATAATTAAAATTATAATCATTGGATCTAAAAATTGATCTGCAAGTTTTTTAATAAAGGGTTTTTTCTCTTCTTTTTTAAGTTCGTTTTTGCCAAATTGTTCTAATCTTTTCGATACAATATCATTACTTAATCCATCTTCTGACGAATCAAGCTCTTTAAAGATTTCTTCAATTTGCTTGTTATACCACTCCATAAATTCCTCCTCATAAAAATAAAAAAAGACCACCATTTCAACGAAACAGTGGTCTTGCTACCATTATTATTGGTCTTCCAGCCGGGATCTAAATCCGTATTGACGACTGAAATATTATAGCTACTCCCCAATATGAAAAAGTATAGCATAAACAATTTTTCGTTGCAAGTAATTATTTAAATAATTAAGTAAATAAATATATGATTAAATCATCTTAAGTAAACTTAATTATATCATATAAGAATTCTAAATTTTAAAGATATTTATCATTTTTAAAAAAGTACTTCTATTGACACTAATACCCATAGGTGATAGTGTAGGTGTATAAGAATGTAAAACTTTATAAATTCTTGGTAAGTAAGGCTACTACGAGGATATGGGTTACTGCCGCAAAATAATGGAGACATTATTAGCTGGTTTGAACAGTTGTTGTCGATTCAAGGCTTCAAATAACGTAATTTCACCGCCTCGCAGAGTTAAAGCTCAAACAAGTTTAATTATTCTATGATAATTTTTCCGTAACTTTGTTTGAGTACGGAATTTTTTTATTTAAAAATCCATAAAAATCAAATTTTAAGGAGGTGAGTTTTTATGGACCAGAGTAGTTCGGGTGATTTGTACATTTATAACTTCATAAAAGCTCACTTTTATAGTAGAAAGGAGAGCGATTTTTTTAATACCAAAGGAGGTATGCAATGAAAAAAGATATTATCAAAAAAAATGCATCTGAAAATATTAACTCTTCCCTATCAAGAGAAGAAACTAATAAAAGACTTTTAGAAGCCTCACAACTTGATATTAATACCTTATATGAAAAATATAATACTTCAGAAAAAGGAAAAAATGAAAATCAAGTTAAAGATGCAAGAGAAACCTTCGGTGAAAATAAAGTAACTTACAAAAAAGATGATACGATTTTTAAAAGATTAAAGGATGCCTTTATAAATCCCTTTACTCTAATATTAATTGCCCTTGCAGTAGTATCTGCTTTTACAGATATTATTTTAGCAAATCCAACAGATAAAGATCCCACTACAGTTATTATTATAATAACAATGGTTATGCTATCTGGTATTTTAAGATTTGTTCAAGAAACAAGATCTGGAAACTCTGCAGAAAAACTTCTTGAGATGATTGAAACAACTTGTCTTATTGAAAGAATTGAAACAGGTGCAGAAGAAATACCTTTAGATGAAGTTGTAGTTGGAGATTTAGTTCATATTTCTGCAGGAGATATGATACCAGCTGATACTAGAATCATTAAAGCAAAGGACTTATTTATATCTCAATCTGCACTTACTGGAGAATCTCAAACAGTTGAGAAATTTCCAATAGATAGTTCAAATTCTGATGCAGTACTAGATAAAGTCAACCTTGCATTTATGGGCACAAATGTCATAAGTGGTTCTGCAACTGGAATAATTATAGCAACTGGTGATGAAACTATTTTTGGAGATATAGCAAAAGAACTTAATGAGGACAAACCTATTACAAGTTTTAAACGTGGTGTAAATGCTGTTTCATGGGTTCTAATTAAATTTATGATGGTAATGGTACCTATTGTATTTTTATTAAATGGATTTACAAAGGGACATTGGCTAAATGCTCTACTATTTGCAATTTCCATAGCAGTAGGACTTACTCCAGAAATGCTTCCTATGATTGTTACAACATGTCTTGCAAAAGGCTCTGTTAAAATGTCTAAGGAAAAAGTTATAATTAAAAACTTAAACTCAATTCAAAATCTTGGAGCAATAAATATTTTATGTACTGACAAAACAGGCACACTTACAGAAGACAATGTAGTATTACAATATCACTTAAATGTTGATGGAGAAAGCGATACAAGAGTTTTACGTCATGGCTTTTTAAATAGCTACTACCAAACAGGACTTAAAAACCTAATGGATAAAGCCATTATAAATAAAACTATGGAACTAAGAATTGAAGACGAAAACTTAGAAACAGATATTACAAAATATGAAAAAATAGACGAAGTACCCTTTGACTTCAAAAGAAGAAGAATGAGCGTTGTAGTAAAAAATAAAGACGGCAAAACAAAAATGATTACAAAAGGCGCAGTTGAAGAAATGCTAGTAGTATCTTCCTTTATAGAACATAATGGAAAAGTTCAACCACTAACAGATGAACTTAGACAATATGTAATGAATAAAGTAAACGAACTTAACCATCAAGGAATGAGAGTAATAGCAGTATCTCAAAAAACAAGCCATGCTCCTGTTGGAGAATTTTCAATAAAAGACGAATGCGATATGGTTTTACTTGGATATCTTGCATTTCTAGATCCACCAAAAAGATCTGCAATTAAAGCAATAGAAGCACTTCACGAACATGGAGTTGAAGTAAAAGTCTTAACAGGAGACAATGAAGAAGTTACAAGCGCTATTTGTAAACAAGTTGGTATTAAATTTACTAAACTCTACAATGGTTCAGAAATAGATCAATTAAGCGATAAAGAACTTGGTGAAATTGCAGAAAAAAATACAGTATTTGCAAAACTTTCTCCAACTCAAAAAGCAAGAATTGTAAATCTTCTTCGCGAAAGAGGAAATGTAGTAGGATTTATGGGAGATGGAATAAATGATGCTGCAGCTCTAGAATCATCAGATGTTGGAATTTCAGTAGATAATGCAGTAGATATTGCAAAAGAATCTGCAGATGTAATCCTACTTGAAAAAGACCTAATGGTACTTGAAAAAGGAATAATAGAAGGAAGAAAAACTTATGCAAATATGATTAAATACATTAAAATGACAGCATCTTCAAACTTTGGTAATGTATTTTCAGTATTAGTTGCATCAGCATTTTTACCATTCTTACCAATGGAACCAATACACCTTCTACTTCTAAACTTAATATATGACATCTCATGTATTGCAATACCTTGGGACAATGTAGATCCAGAGTTTTTAAAAGAACCTAAAACTTGGGATGCAAGTTCCGTATCTAAATTTATGATTTGGATAGGACCAACAAGCTCAGTATTTGACATCACAACCTACGCTCTAATGTATTTTATAATAGCACCAATGGTTACAGGAGGAGTTTTATATCACAACCTTACAGATCCAAAGCTAATAGCATTATTTATTGCAACATTCCAAGCTGGTTGGTTTGTAGAGTCTATGTGGTCTCAAACACTTGTAATCCATATGATTAGAACACCAAAAATACCTTTCGTACAAAGTAGAGCCTCAGCTAAACTTACTCTTTTAACAATGCTTGGAATAGCCCTTGCTACAATAATTCCATTTACAGGATTTGGAAACTCAATAGGACTTGCAGCATTGCCTGGCAAATACTTTATATATCTAGCAATTACAATAGCATTATATATGGCACTTGCTACAATAATGAAAAAAGCATATGTTAAAAAATATGGCGAATTACTATAAAATAAAGGACTAGAAAGATTATAATACCTCTAGAGTACACACTAAATAAAAAGTATAATATACTTAATTTAGAAAACTTTGGAGGTGTTATTTTTTTATGGGAAAACATG
>NZ_JAGGLJ010000023.1 GCF_017874395.1 Peptoniphilus stercorisuis
CATGTTTTCCCATAAAAAAATAACACCTCCAAAGTTTTCTAAATTAAGTATATTATACTTTTTATTTAGTGTGTACTCTAGAGGTATTATAATCACTAGGCCGGTGGATATTTATTTATTCAAAATATGCATAAGTTAAATTCGGCTTTTCCATATTTGGTTTTGAT
Source organism: Peptoniphilus stercorisuis (assembly GCF_017874395.1). Taxonomy (GTDB): domain Bacteria; phylum Bacillota; class Clostridia; order Tissierellales; family Peptoniphilaceae; genus Anaerosphaera; species Anaerosphaera stercorisuis. The sequence continues at coordinate 168 of NZ_JAGGLJ010000023.1, forward strand.
ACTTGTTTTACATTGTCTTTTACAAAATATGACAATGTCTCAAAATAAATTGGAATAATAGGTTTATCTTGTAATAATATTTCTTCTGCTTTTTTCATAGATTTCATTCTAATACTTTCAAAACTTGATTTCTTAGCATCTAAAATATATCTATCATAATCTTTATTCTCATAATTTGGATTATTCATTTTACTATCACTTAAAAATATATCAAGCATAGTCATAGGATCTAAATAGTCCCCTGTCCAAGTAGTTAGATTTATTCCAAAATCATCATTATATGTTTTATATATAACATCATTATATTCCTCTGCTTGAACTTGTATATTAAGACCTAAATTTTCATTCCAAGTTCTAACAATTTCATTTGCAAGTTTATCAAAGCCATTATTTTTACTATATAATAAAACTTGCTTATTTAAATCATCAACACTTAGAGAAGTCTCTTCAAGACCTTTATTTAAAAGTTCTTTAGATTTTTCTATATTGTATTCTAATAAATTCCCATTACTCATTCTAAAATCTTCATCATTTTCATCTGAAAGACCATAGGGAACTATTCCCGTTGCCACATATTTTCCTGCACTTGCAAAGTTTTTTACAAGTTCATTTCTGTTTAAAGAATAACTTAATGCATTTCTTATATTCTTATTTGAAAAAGGATTATTGTCCTTATTTTCTGTATTTAATTGAATATAAGTTGTTCCAATTTCTTTTTCTATTTTTAACTCTTTATCTTCTTCTTTTAATTTTTTAGCAATTACTTCTTCTGGAGCATTATATATTATTTGATATTTATCATCTTCATAATTTTTCCAAATAGTATTTACATCTTCTACTATTTCAAAATTTATATTATTTAATTTAACTTTTTCACTATTAAACCAATCATTGTTTTTTTCAATAATAATATATTCATCTTTTTTGTATTCCTTAAGTTTAAAAGCTCCATTTGTAACTAAAGATTCTGGACTTTTTGCCCAATCTTTATTTTCAATTACTTTTTTATTAGTTGGATATAATGTAAAAAAGGCAGTTAATTCAGAAAAATAAGGTACTGGATTTACAAGTTCAACCATTAAAGTCTTTTCATCTTTTGCAAAAATTCCAACATTCTTTTTCTTTTCCTTTAACCATTTTTCATAGACTAAATTATTTAATTCCTCTTCTGATTTCCCCTCTTTGTCTATTCCCTCTAAGTCTTTTTCACTATAAGTAATTTCACTTTCAATTAAGTCCGTATTATTTCCATATACATCTTTAATATAAGTCTTACCTGGTTTTTCTATTTTATTGTATTCTTCTGCTCCCTTTATATAATAAAGTTGATAGCTATATTTTGATTTTATTTCTGGATTTAAAATTCTAAGCCATTCATTTTCAAAATCATAAGCAGTAACATTATCTCCATTTGACCATTTCATATCATCTTTAATTTTAAAAGTATATTTTAGACCATCTTCTGATATTTTTGGAAATTCAGACATCCCCTCTGTCAATTTTCCAGACTCATCATAAGTAAGTAGCCCTGTATATAAATAATTTAAAATATTACTGTCAATTTGAGAAATTGCATAAGCTGGATCAAAACTTCTTGGATTAGAAGTGATCGCTGTTGTTAATGTATTATTTTCATCTTTTTTAATATTACTACATCCTGTAAATAAAATAGAAAATACTAATATATAAGTAATTAATATAGTATTTTTTTTATTCATATTTTCCCCCTCTTTATGAAAAAAAGATTATATTGGATGTATGCTACCACAATTTAAGCCTTTTTACAAGAATGTATAATATAAATTCACTTAAAATAAAAAAGAGACTATTGAAAGTCTCTTGATTTTACTTTAAATTTTTAAGAAGTTCCTTAGTAAATTCCCACATTCTAATTGTTGATGAAATACTAATTCTCTCCTTTGGTGTATGAGCATCAAAAATATCTGGACCATAACTAATCATGTCACAATCTGGAAGCACTCCTTTTAGTAATCCACATTCTATACCTGCATGGATTGCTGTAGTTTCTGCTTCTTTATTAAATAAATCTTTAAATAATTTTAAAGACAAATCTCTTACTTTTGAGTTTGCTTCATATTGCCAAGCTGGATATTGATTTACAATAGAAACATCTAAGTTGTAATTATTTCCTATTACAAATAATTTATCTATTATAAATTTAAGTTCTGAAATAGATGAAGATCTTACAGATGTAATATAAGATATATATCCATCTTTTTCTTCTATTATTGCATTATTAAGACTAGTTTCTACAAGTCCATCTATATCCTTACTCATAGAGATAACTCCATTTGGAACAGTCATAATATAATTTATTAGATTTTTAGAAAGTTCTTTTGTATAGATATTTTCTAAATTAACATCTTTAACTACAACTTTTAAATCTTTTTCTTCAACTCTAAATTCATTTTGAAGTTCTTTTGAAATATTATTAACTATTTCCTTAGCACTATTTATATCTTCTACATAGATTTTTGCAAAGGAATGTGATGGTATTGCATTATGTTTTATTCCACCATTTATTTCAGATATTAATATTTCTTGATTTTTTTCAATTTCTCTTAATATTCTTCCAAGTAGAATAATTGCATTTGCTCTTTGTCTATCTATTTCAGATCCAGAATGTCCTCCTAAAAGTCCATCTATTGAAATTTCAACTCCCTCTTTATTTAAACTTTCTTTTTCTATTTTAAATAAAGTTTCAACACTTGCTCCACCAGAACAACTTACTAAAAAATATCCCTCTTCTTCTGAATCTATATTAAGAAGAATATTTCCCTCTAATATTCCTGCTTTAAGCTCACTTGCTCCACCCATATTAGTTTCTTCATTTGTTGTAATTAAAACTTCAAGTTTTGGATGAGATATTTCATTAGAATCAAGAACTGCAAGTGCCATTGCAACTGCTATTCCATCATCTGCACCAAGAGTAGTTCCATTAGCTTTAATAAAGTCTTCATCAATATACATATCTATTGGATCAATATCAAAATTGTGATCAGAATCTTTTTCTTTTACACATACCATATCCATATGACCTTGGATTATTACTATATCTGAATTTTCATAGCCCTTTGTAGCTTCTTTTTTTATTATTACATTTAAAGCTTCATCTTGATAAACTTCAAGATTTCTCTTCTTGGCAAAATCCACTAAAAAATCAGAAATTCTCTTTTCATCTCCTGAACATCTAGGAATTTGATTTATTTCATAAAACCACTTAAATACTTCTTTTGGTTCAACATTTAAATTCATAATTACCTCCTAATTACTTTTATACTATTTTACACTAAATTTTTAAATTTGTGCATAAAAAAAGAGAAAGGATTTACCTTTCTCATTATTTTTTATTTATTTTGACCATGACAGTTTTTATATTTTTTGCCACTTCCACAAGGACATAGATCATTACGACCTACTTTGTCAGATTTTCTAACATATGGTCTTTTCTTTCCATCTTCTGGATTTCCTGTTTGAATGTCTTTTGCAACTCTAACCCTTTTCATTCTATCTGGATTAACTACATGATAAAGCATTTTAACAGTGTCTTCTTTAATAGATTCATTCATTTGTTCAAACATGTCAAATCCTTCTTCAGCATAAGCTCTTACAGGGTCAACTTGTCCTACTGCTCTTAGACCAATTCCTTTTCTTAATTGATCCATTGCATCTATATGATCCATCCATTTTTGATCTACGATTTGTAAAAGAACAATTCTTTCAACTTCTCTAAATTTCTCTTCGTCAAACTCTTCTTCTTTATCAGCATATTTTTCTTCAGCAAGAGTGTTAAATAACTCTTTTAGAGAATCAACTGTAGGATTTTCAATATCATCTAAAAATTCTTCTTCAAATCCAAAAGTATTTACTCCAAAGTTTTTAATGCCTTCTAAATCAAGATTAAGTTTGTTTTCATGATCCATTTTGTTATAGAAGTTTATATTTTTATCTATAATATGTTCTATCATTGCATGAATATCATCTTTAATATTTTCGCCTTCAAGAACTTTTTTTCTTTCTCCATAAATTACTTCTCTTTGTTTATTCATAACATCGTCATATTGAAGAACATGTTTACGAATTGAGAAGTTATTTCCTTCAACTTTTCTTTGAGCTGACTCAATAAGTCTTGTAAGAATTCTTGCTTCTACTGGTTCATCATCATCAGCATCAATTCTTTCCATAGTCTCTTTAAATCTATCTCCAGCAAAAAGTCTAATTAAATCATCATCACCTGAAATATAAAATCTTGAACGACCTGGGTCCCCTTGACGTCCTGAACGTCCTCTTAATTGGTTATCAATACGACGTGATTCATGTCTTTCTGTACCAATAATGAAAAGTCCACCAGCATCTATAACTTCTTGAGCTTCCTCATCTGTTTTAACTTTATATTTTTTAACAAGGTCTTGATATTTTTCACGTGCATCTAAAATTTCTTCAACAGTAGTTTCATTATATGAATCTACCTCTTCAAGAATTTCATCACTCATTCCACGTTTTTTAAGTTCTTGTTTAGCTAAGAACTCAGGATTACCACCTAGTACAATATCAGTACCACGTCCTGCCATATTTGTAGCAATAGTTACAGCTCCAAATCTACCTGCTTGAGCAACAATTTCAGACTCTTGAGCATGTTTTTTAGCATTTAGAACATTGTGTTTAATTCCTGAACGTTTTAAAAATCTTGATAACTCTTCTGATTTTTCAATTGATATAGTACCAACAAGAACAGGTTGTCCCTTTGCATTAGCTTCTTTTATATCACGAGTTACAGCTCTAAATTTAGATTCTTCATCTTTATAAATAACATCATTTTCATCTTTTCTTATAATAGGTTTATTAGTTGGAATTTCTACAACGTCTATATGATAAATATCTCTAAACTCTTCTTCTTCAGTCATAGCAGTACCAGTCATACCAGCAAGTTTTTTATACATTCTAAAGTAATTTTGGAATGTAATAGTTGCAAGTGTTTTTGATTCAGCCTTAACTTCAAGATCTTCTTTAGCTTCAATAGCTTGGTGAAGTCCCTCAGAATATCTACGTCCATACATTAGACGACCAGTAAATTCATCAACAATTATGATTTCACCATCATTAACTACATAATCAATATCTCTTCTCATATTTCCCTTAGCTTTAAGTGCTTGGTTAATATGATGAGCTATTTCCATATTTTCAATATCAGATAAGTTTTCTATATTAAAATATTGTTCTGCTTTTTTAATACCATTATCTGTAAGAGTTGAAGTTTTGTCTTTTTCAGAAATTACAAAATCAACAGTTTCTTCTTCAAACTCTCTATTAAATCTTTCAAGATTAGATTCATCCTCTGATTTTACTCTATATGATAAAGTATTTATAAAGTCTCTTGCTCTAATATACATATCAGTAGAGTCATCGCCTTGACCTGAAATAATAAGTGGAGTTCTTGCCTCATCAATTAAAATTGAGTCAACCTCATCTACGATACAATAGTTAAGAGGTCTTTGAACCATTTCTTCTTTGTACACAACCATATTGTCACGAAGATAATCAAATCCAAATTCATTATTTGTACCATAAGTAATATCAGCAGCATATGCCTCTTTTCTTTCATCTGGTTGCATATCATGTAAAATACATCCAACAGAAAGTCCTAAGAATTCATAAACTTTTCCCATCCATTGCTTATCACGTTCAGCAAGATAATCATTTACTGTAACAACATGAACACCATCACCAGAGATTGCATTTAAATAAGCAGGTAAAGTTGCAACTAAAGTTTTACCCTCACCTGTTTTCATCTCTGAGATACGTCCTTGGTGAAGAATAATACCACCAATGATTTGTACTCTAAAGTGTTTCATTCCTAAAACTCTCCATGCAGCTTCTCTCATAACAGCAAAAGCTTCAGGAAGAAGATCATCTAGAGACTCACCATTTTTATATCTATTTCTAAATTCCTCTGTTTTTCCTTTTAGTTCGCTATCAGACAGCTTTTCTATTTCAGAATCAAGCTTCATAACACTATCTACAAGAGAGTCTATTTTTTTAATTTCTCTTTCACTATAGGTGCCGAAGATTTTTTCTAGTAAACCCATTTTACCACCCTTTCTTTCATTAAATAAATATTTTATCATTAAAGTTTTATTTCATCAATTAATCTAAAAAAATTTCATAAAAATTTTATATTTCTGTTTCCGATCAATAAGTAAAGTTAGTTTAATTCTTTATAGCCAAGGTATATTATAAAGCAAAACCTGAAAAATTACAGCAAAAAAGACAAAATTTAAAAGAATTTTAGAAAAAAACTTGAAATATTATGAATATAATGGGAAAATTTAAAAAAGTTAATTATAATAGTATTATAAAGGAGGTAAATTAATGATATTAGTTGTCGATTTTGGAGGACAATACAATCAACTTATAGCTAGACGAGTTAGAGATCTAAATGTATATTGCGAAGTTGTCCCATATAATAAAGCACTACAAGCAGCAAAAGAAAAAAAACCTGCAGGAATTATTTTTACAGGAGGTCCAAATTCAGTATATGAAGAAAAAGCACCTAAAATTGAAAAGGAAATATTTGAACTAAATATTCCTATCTTAGGACTATGCTACGGAATGCAACTTATTGCACATACACTTGGAGGAAGTGTTATATCCTCTGACCAAAGAGAATTTGGAAAAACAGAAACTTCAGTAGAAAATGTAGAAATTTTTGAAAATGTTAAAAACCCTACTACAGTATGGATGAGCCATGTAGATAGAGTTGAAAATTTACCAGTTGGATTTGAAGTAATTGCAAAAACTAAAAACTGCCCAATAGCTGCAATGCAAAACAAAGAAAAAAACATCTACGCATTTCAATACCATGCAGAAGTAAACCATACAGAACAAGGTAATGATATGTTAAAAAACTTTATAGTTAATATCTGTAAAGAAAAACAAGACTGGACTATGGCAAACTATGCTATAACTGCAGTAGAAGATATTAAAGAAAAAGTAGGAGATGGAAAAGTTTTACTTGCACTATCAGGTGGAGTTGACTCCTCAGTAACAGCAGCACTTCTATCAAAAGCAATTGGTGATAAACTTACTTGTATCTTCGTAGACCATGGTCTAATGAGAAAAAATGAAGGTGACGAAGTAGAGAATGCCTTTAAAGATTCTGGAATGAACTTTATAAGAGTAAATGCAGAAGAAAGATTTTTAAATAAATTAAAAGGCGTTACAGATCCAGAAGAAAAAAGAAAAACTATTGGTGAAGAATTTATAAGAGTCTTTGAAGACGAAGGAAGAAAAATTAAATCAGTAGATTATCTTGCACAAGGAACAATATATCCTGATGTAATAGAATCAGGAATCGGTGATGCTGCTGTAATTAAGTCTCACCACAATGTAGGTGGACTTCCAGATGTAGTTGACTTTAAAGATTTAATAGAACCTCTAAGAATGTTATTTAAAGATGAGGTACGTGAACTAGGACGTGAACTAGGACTTGCCGATTATCTAGTAGATCGCCAACCATTCCCAGGACCAGGACTTGGAATAAGAGTAATAGGCGAACTATCAAAAGAAAAACTAGATATACTAAGAGATGCAGACTATATTTTTAGAGAAGAACTTGAAAAAGCAGGACTTAATAAAAATATAAACCAATACTTTGCAGTTCTTACAAATAATAGAACAGTAGGAGTAATGGGCGACTTTAGAACTTACGACTATACACTTGCATTAAGAGCAGTTGAAACAACAGATTTTATGACTGCAGATTGGGCAAGAATACCTTATGAAATACTAGATAAAGTATCAGTTAGAATCGTAAATGAAGTAGGACATATAAATAGAATAGTTTATGATATAACATCAAAACCACCAGCTACAATAGAGTGGGAATAAATTAAAATAAAAATAACCACTGGCTTTTTAAGTCAGTGGCTTTTTTATATTTTCTTTAATTTAATTTTGTCTATAATAGAAATTCCTGCACAAATTACAATGGCTATAGAAGAAAATACTACAAAAATTATTCCAAGTGATTTTAAAAAGCTTTTCATAATATACCTACTTTCTATATTTATCTAAATATATCAAATACTCTGCTATTTTATTTCTCCCCTATTTTCTATAAATAAAACTTATTCTATTAAATTTTTAGATGGTATAATTATTTAAATAAATTAATTAAGGAGTTTTCTATGAATTATGAAATTATTAATCTTAAAAATAATTATATTCTTCGAAAAATGCAAATAGATGACCTAGATAATTATTACAATAATAATTTTAATCCACTAGATGAAGATATTTCTATCTTTACTGGCTGTAAGGATTCTTTCTCCTATGAGGAAATTAAAAACTATTTTTATAATTGTCTTAATAATCCTAATAGAGTTGATTTTTTTATTATAAATCCAGCTAATAATATTATTGGTGAAAGTGTTTTAAATGAAATTGATTATAAAAATAAATCCGCAAATTTTAGAATTGCAATATTTAAGAAAAATGAAAGAAATAAAAAAATAGGTTCTTTAGTTATTGAAGAAACTATTAAATATGGATTTTTAAATTTAAATTTAGATAAAATCACTCTTGATGTTTTTTCTTTTAATAAAAGAGCAAAAAAATCCTATGAAAAAGCTGGATTTAAAATTGAAAGTATTATGAAAAATGATATTTCTTTAAATGGCGTTTTTTATGATGATATAAGTATGTATATCACTAAAGATATGTGGATATATAACAATAAAAATAATATTTAACTTATAAAAAAACCTACTGACTAATTTACACTAGTTTGTAGGTTTTTTAATTATATTAATTTATAGATTTCTTCATTTCATTTAATATTAATATAAAAGTAATTCCAAGAATTATATGAGATATTCCTGCTATTCCAGATATTGATTTATCCATTGCAACTTTAAGACTCATCTCTAAAACTTGTGTAATACCTCTTACTAACATCATTATTACAGTAAATAAAAGTCCTACTGAATATATATTTAAATATTTCATTATCTTTTCTTTATTTATAAAATTGTAATTTTTATTAAATAATAGGATAATTATAAAAAATATAGTTCCCATTATAATTAGATGTGGATGCATAAATGCAAGAGTTGTCCTTTCATTTATAAATCCATTAAATTTAGTAAACTCTCTATAAAATACTCCTGCAATCATTGCTAAAACTGCAAATAAAATTGATTTATTCATTATTTTCTTTTCCATAATATCTCCTTTTGCTTTTTTTATTTAATCATACGAACATTGTTCAAATAAATAATACTATTTACTTTTCACTTTGTCAATACTATACTTTTTTAATCTAGTATTTTTTTCTGATAAACTATATTTAGGTGATTAAATGATTTATAAAAATCCATATTTTAAAAAATATAAAAATTCTAACTTAATGATTATTAATTGTTCAAATTGTAAAAATGAAATTATAAAATATCAAAAAGTTGGTGCTGGCGCTTTAATAAATATATATATTGAAAGGATAATCTCCTCTTCTTTTAAAATAAATTTCAATGAAAATGGACTATTCTGCCCTATTTGCAATAATCAAATAGCATCTAGAATAAATTCTAAAAAATCTAAAGATCCAGCTTATAGAATGTTTAGAGGTAAGTTTAATACAAGGATTTTCTAATAGTTTAGGGTATTAGTTTATAAGAGGTGAATTATGAGAACTTATATAGATTATCTAAGAGAAGTTTTAAATATGTCTAGTATTGGAATTAAGGGATATATTAAAGCTCAAATAAAACTTATGATTATTACATTTTTAATTTTATCCATAGGACTTTATTTTATTGGAATTGATAAATTTATTTTAAAAGCTTTTGGAATAGCTATTGTAGATATTTTTCCAGTTCTTGGAAGTGGTATTGTAATGATACCTTGGGCTATATCTTTTTTTGTTAGAAATAGTATTAATACTGGTGTCTATATTATTTTGTTATATATTAGTCTTGTTATTATAAGACAAATTATAGAACCAAAAATACTAGGTGATTCCATTGGTTTAAGACCGATTTATACTCTTGCTGCAACTATTCTTGGCTCTTTATTTTTAGGACCTTTTGGTGTAATTCTTGGACCTATTGTAGCTATTATTTTAAATTCTATTTATACAATAAATAAAAGAGAAGATATTAAAAATTTAGAAAATAAATAGTTTAGGGTATCTATAATTAAGTTAAATAATAATTGATTTTATTAATATAGGGGTGATTTTCTTGGATGAAAAAAATAAAGAATTATACTTTTTAGAAGAACTTAAATATATGTCTGAAAGATTTGAAAGTGGCTCTCAAGAAGGTGTCAAAGAGGCTCTTAGATTTTGCCAAGATACTTTTGGATATGTATCTTTAGCTCATCAAAAACAAATTGCAGAATTTTTAAATGTTGATGATAAAATAGTAAAAACACTTATTAAATTTACTAAATCTATTAAAGAATCTAAAACTGAGTTTGAGGTTATTTGTTGTACTGGTCCAAGATGTGCGAAAAATGGATCTATTGAAGTGATAAAATCTGTAAAAAATACTCTTGGTATTGATTTTGATGAAACTTCCAAAGATGGCAAAATAAGACTTTCAACTCAAAATTGTTTCAAACAATGTAGCAAAGGACCAAATATTATGATAAATGGAAAATTCTATCACAATATGGACAAAAATAAAGCTGAAAATTTAATGAAAGAAATAATGGAATAAATTATATTATTTAAAATAAATTAAAGACCTTAAATTAATAAGGTCTTATTTTTATATATTATTATATTCTTCAATATTTTTAAATTCAGCTTTTTTATTTCCCTTTTCAATTTCTTTTATTATTTCTATAGTCTTATTATTATAGGGAGTTTTTATATTATATTTTTCTCCAAGCTCTTTTATTACTCCATTTATATAATCTATTTCTGTCTTTCTGCCTCTTCTTATATCTTGAAGCATACTAGCTTCTAATTTTGCATGATTTTTTATAATTAATGGAATTATTTCAAAGGATTTTTTCTTTTCTTCATCATTATTATAATCAAGTAGTTTTACTATATCCATTCCTTGAACTTCTGGAATTTTTATATTTGCTTCTTTTGATATATCTATTGCCTCTTTAATTATCCCTTGAAGAGCTATTCTTGATTTTTCATTTTCTGCAACTTCTCCAAAAGTTGCTCCAAGTGCTGTTGACATTCCACTAAAAGATGAATTTATTAAAATTTTAGAAAATCTTGATCCTACAAAATTTTCACTAATTACCACTGGACACATAAGTTCTAATACACTTGCAACTTCTTTTACTTTTTCAGTTATTTTTCCATCTATTCTGCCTATTTCAAAGGACATACTATCTTCCTTTGAAGTTAGTTCTGAAACACCTGCTTCTTTTCTAGTAGCACCCCATTCAACTACACAGCCTATTACCTTATCCTCTCCAATTAAATCAATAATATTAAGTTCTGGCATACCATTTTGTATAGTTGTTATTACTCCATCATCTTTTAAATAGTTTAATAGTTTTGGAATAGTTTTATTATTTTCCATTTGTTTAGTAGCAAGAATTATCAAATCATATTTATCTTTCATTTCATCAGGTGTCATAGCACTAACTTTTTGAACAAAATCTACAGTTCCTACAATGTGAGCTCCATTTTTATTTAAAGCATCTACATGTTCTTGATTTCTTGTAATTAAATCTACATCTACTCCACCCTTTTGAATATATGCTCCTAATATAGTTCCAAGAGAACCTGCACCATATATTGCAACTTTCATTTTAGTCACCTCTTTTTATCTTCATACACTATTTTTGTATTCTATCTATTTTATATATACCACAATTTAAAAATATTATACTTTTATATAAATTTAAGGTTTATTATTATATATTTTCCAAATTGCAATGCTATAATAATGTGATAATATATATTTAAAGGAGAATTAACTATGATTAAAAACCAATGGTATGCTATAGCTTCATCCAAGGAAATAAAAAAAAATCAATTATTTTCGTTAAAAAGACTTAATATGAATTTAGTTTTATTTAGAGATAATCATAATAATATTAATGCTTTAATAGATAAATGCTCACACCGTGGTGCTGCTCTTAGTAAGGGAAAAGTTCAAAATAATTGTATTCAATGCCCTTTTCACGGACTTGAGTTTAATGGAGATGGAAATTGCGAAAAAATTCCTGCTCTTGGAAATTTCTCAAAAGATAATTTGAAAAGATTTAATATTCAAAATTTTTTAGTTAAAGAACAAAATGAAATAATTTATATTTGGTATGGAAATAATAAAGTTTCATCAGAAATTCCATTTTTTGAAGAGCTAAAAGATGATAATTTTTCAATGAAAGAAATTACCGATATTTGGAATACCCATTATTCAAGAGCTATAGAAAATCAATTAGATGTAATTCATCTTCCTTTTATTCATCACAATACTATTGGTAGAGGAAATAAAACTTTAGTCAATGGTCCAAAAACTATAATAATTGAAAATAAGACTATAATTACAAGTGCAAATAATGAAGTTGACAATGGGCAAAAACCTTTAAGCCCTAAAGAAAGTAAAATAAAAAATACTTTTCTAAAATTTAATTTTCCAAATATTTGGCTTAATCATGTATCTGATAATATTTTAATATTTATATTTTTTGCACCTATCGATGATGAAAACACTAAATTGTATATTAGATTTTATAATAAAATTACAAATTTTAAATTTATAAATAGTTTTATTTCTATAATAGGAAAATATATGAATAACATTGTTCAAAAACAAGATAAAAGAGTTGTAATTACACAAAATCCTAAAAAATCAGAACTTAAAATAAAGGAAAATTTACTTCAAGGAGATCTTCCTATTATTGAATATAGAAAAATAAGGGATTGCTTACAAAAAGGAGGATTTTATGGATAATAATTATATTTTTATAGCAACTAAAATGATAGATAATATAAGAGATAATATAATCATAGAAGGAATAGTTGAAAGAGGGACAATAAAGGTTAAAGACAGTGTTTATATTTTAGGACCTAGAAATAGTATTATAAAAACAAATATAAAATCAATAAAAACTCCTCAAAATAAACTGGTTAAATCTGCATCAAAAGATGAAAACATCAAAATTATTCTTTCTAATATTTCTAATGAGAATTTATATAAAGGCGATATTATAACTAATATAAAACCTATTATACTTTCAGATGGAAGTTATTATTTTGAAAATATAAGGCTTAATGCTTTATTAAATTATATGGAAAAATTCCACGATCATGAAATTATTAACTTTGCCTTTGATGAAATAATAATGAATGCACATTTATTTGCAATTATAGATGATATTAATTTTAAGATTATAAAAAATAGTCAAAATAAATTTTTTATTCCAGTTTATACAAATATTGAAAATGCAAAAAACAATTCATTATTTAAAGATAATTGTAAAATACAAGTTATGACCTTTGATGATATGAAAGAAACTATACTTGATAATGAGTTTTTAGAAGGATTTGTAATAAATCCAAGCACTCATCAAATTACCTTAGATAAAGAATCTGTAAATAGACTTTCTATTCAAAAAGAAAATATAGTAAATACTTATACTACTGAAGAAATTGATCCTAATACAGATATTATTTTTGAAGAAATTACAGATATACCAAATGAATTAATAGATAAGTTAATATCTTATTTTATTAAAAAAGACTATATTAATAAATGTTGGATTTTAGATATGAAATATAATAATACTAAAAGTCATTTGCTTGTAGTTGATATAGATAATAATATTGACAATACATTTTATGAAATATCACAAATTGTAAATCCATATTTAGTAAATACTCCCCTAGATATGATTGCCTACAATACAAAAGATACTTTAGAATTTAGTAAAAAAGCAATTAAAAATATTATTCCATTTTATGAAAGGTAGTGATTTTTTGAAAATAATAAAATTTGAAGATAAATATTCAAATTCTCTATCGCAAATGATTTCAGATACAATCTTTGAAATTAACATTAAAGATTATCCTCTTGAAGATATGAAATGTCTTGCAGAGTCTTATAGCTCAGAAAATATAGTAAATATTTCAAATAGTTCAAATATGTATATTGCAATTAATAATAGTGAGATACTTGGATGTGGCGCTGTGAAAAAAGATAAAGATAATGCAGTAGTTCTTGCAATATTTGTAAATAAAAATCATTTAAATAAAAATATTGGAAGAAAAATAATGGATATTATAGAAAATGATGAAATATCTAAAAACTCAAATAAAATAATAGTTCCTGCATCAATTACTGCTGCTCCCTTTTATGAAAGACTTGGATACAAATATAAAGGCAATAAAAAAGTATTATACAATGATGATATTTACTATATGGAAAAATCTCAATATCTATAATTTTACTAATCTATTATATTTTATCATTATTTGTTATACTAAAATTAACTAGACTTAAGGAGGATACATATGTTTAAAACAAGTGAAGAAATATATAATATTTCAGGAATAACATGCAAGGGAAATTCTTTTTTAGATGTAATTACTATTTTTTTTGAAAGCCATGAAGAATTTAGTCGTTGCTTTGTAGATACATTTTTAGAAGTAGGTGAAGAAGACCTATCAAGCGTATATCTTCTTACTAAAAATGATATCGTTTTTCCAGAAATGAAAAAAACTTTTCCAGACCTAGTATTGTTCTCTCAAGAACTTCAAAAACTAGCTCTTATTAATATAAATATAATATTTGATGATAATGATCCAAATACTAACTTTGATCATGTTGATGTATTAGATATAAAAGAAAATCTAAATCTTGAAAATGCAAAAGAAGAATACTATAAAATAAATATAGTAGAAAAATCAACAGACGAATGGTTAGGACTAACTTGGACTGATGTAGTTACATCACTTAGCTTTAAAGATGGATATGTAAAGCACCTTGGAGATTCTTTAATATCTATTTGTAAAGATATTGTACTATTTGAAGATAGAAATGTTTAAAATAAATAACCCACAATATTGTGGGTTATAGTTTTAATATATAGTCTTTTATTATATCTTTTCTATTTAAATTATCTTTTTGAATATCTGTTGCTATTGCTACTACAATATTTTTTTCTGGAATGATTGTTATGATATTTCCACCAAATCCCTTTGCTGAAAAGGTAAAATATCCATCTATTTCTTTTAACCAAAATAAATATCCATAATTATAATGGTGATATTTTATAGAGTCTTCTATATAATTTTTAGGTATTATTTCTTCATTATTCCATATTCCCTTTCTCTCATATAGTAGCCCAAATCTAGCCATATCTCTAAGGCTTAATGTAAGTCCCCATCCTCCTGCTGATATGCCCTGAGGATCATTTACCCAGCCTCTTATTCCAAGTCCAAATACATAGGTTAAATCATAGCCTGGCATTTTATAATCTTCCACTTCATCTGCATAGATTTCTCTAAATAAGTATTTATTCGCAAATTCTCTTGCAGATATTCCAGAAACCTTTGTAATAATCGCTGATAGTATATGTGTTCCTGCAGTAGAATATTTAAATACTCCCATTTTATTTCCCTCTCCCATTATTTCAAGAGAGTATTTTACCCAATCCTTTGATCTTCTCATTTTATTCATTGGTTCATTAAAACTTGAAAAAGGAAAAGGTGTAGTCATAGTTAAAAGATGTTTTATTGTAATTTCATCTCTGTTTTTATTTTTCTTGAATTTATATTCTGGAAAAAAACTAATAACTTTTTCATCTACACTTTTTATCATATTCTTTTCTATTGCTATTCCAATTAAAGCAGAAATAATACTTTTTGTTATAGATGCTACATTTACTTTAGTATTTATATCTATATCTTTAAAATATTTTTCATAGGCAATATATCCATTTTTTACAATTATTATTCCCTCTGTATTTGTATATTCTAAAGGTATTATTTTATCTAAATCATTAAGTACTTCTTCATTTATCTTTAAATCTTTACAATTCTTTTTTTCCCAATCTTCTTTCGGAAAATATTCACTATACATAATTACCTCTTTTTTTATAAATCACCTATTAAATAACTTGTCATAGATAGACTTCCCATAGATCCACCTTCATTAAATACTACTACATTATCACTATTATCACAATTTGCAGCTGCATATAAAAGTGGTAGATAGTGTTCATTTGTTGGAACTGAATAATAAAATTCTTCTTTTAAATCTTTATTATTTTCTAAATTATATAAATTTTTAAAATCTTTATTTAACATTGAGTCCTTTATATAATCATCAAAAGTCTTGCCCTTTTTACTTAATGAAGAGTCCTGTGGATTAAGTAGCATTAAATTGTGAACTACATTTCCAGAACAAAATATTAAAATACCCTCTTCTCTTAGTACTTTTAATTTTTTTGCAAGTTCAAAATGTTCTTTAAAACTTTTATTATAATCAAGAGAAAGCTGTATTACTGGAATATCTGCCTTTGGAAACATATGACAAAGTACTGCCCATGTTCCATGATCTATTCCCCATTTATTATTTATATCTATATTCAAAAGCTCTTCTACTCTATTAGATAATTCTAAATCACCAATAGGTTCATATTTTAATTCATATAGTTTTTTCGGAAATCCATACATATCATAAATTTGTACTGGATGTTCTTCTTTTTGTATATAAGTATTATTTTCACTAACCCAATGTGCAGATATAGAAAGTATAGCCTTTGGTTTTTCCATATTTAATCCTATCTCTTGCCATTTTCTCGTATATTGATTATCTTCTATTGCATTCATAGGTGTTCCATGTCCTACAAAAATCACTGGCATTTTTTTCATATTATCACCTTAATATTTTTTCTAAATAAGTAATTTCTCTATTTTTCATATTTACTTCTATTTTTGTTCCATATGCAAGTATTGTTCTTGGATAGGAATGCCCAAAATTCACATTATAAACAATTGGTATAGAATTAGGTATTAATTCCCTATAGATTTCTTTATATTCTTCATAGTATTTTTCATCTTGTGGTTTTCCTACTAATAGTCCATTTATATTTTCAAAAAGCCCTTTTTCCATTAATTTAATCAACATTTTTCTTAATTTTTCTGGTGATGATTTATCTTCACTTGTTTCAATGAATAATATTTTATTTTCTAAATCTTTAAATTCTGGAATTAAATTATACTTTCTCATTATTTTATTTTCTTCTTCATTTATATAAATACTATATAGAGACTCAATACAACCTCCATAAAGTTCTCCAAAAAATATTTCTTTACCCTGAATTAATTCAAAACCTCTTAATTCTTTATGAGAAATTCTATTTTTATTTAATTCTTTATTTGAAAAGTCAGTTCTTTCTTCATACCAAATATCACTTGATTTAATTTTTAAATTTTCACTATTTTTAAAATACTCTAAAAAATATTTTTTAGTATATGGCAACATTTCACTACTTAATTCAGAAATATCATTTAATATATTCATACCATAATATGTTCTAAGTCCAAGTTTATAAAACATTAAGTGATTTATAGTTGTATCTGAAAAACCTGTAAAAATTTTAGGATTATTTTTTACACTTTCTATAAAATCTCTATCTTCTAATAAATAAGGTATTGTTTTATATGTATCATTTCCGCCTATTGAACATATAATCATTTTTGTATTTTCATCATTAAAAGCTTTTTTTAAATCTTCTGCTCTTTTTTCAGGATGATTTTTTAAATATTCTATTCCCTTTAAGGAGTTTTCCATAAATTTTACTTGCAAACCAAGTTCATTCAATCTTTTCACTGCTAGATTTAACTGATGTTTTGCATAATTCTCTCCAAGTATTCCACTTGATAAAGATATAATCGAAACAGTATCATTTTTATTTAATTTTTCTGGAACAATCATATTTCACCTTCTTATAAAAAAAGAGATGGTAAACATCTCTTTATAATAATATTTTAAAATCTTCATATTCAAATTTTCCACTTCCATGTTTGAGCATTCCATCTTTTTCAATTTCATTAAAGGCTTCATAAATTTTCTTTATTAAATTCAAATTTATATTTAAATCTCCATGCCCTGGAAGTATTTTTCTAATTTCTAAATCTTTAATTTTTTCTAATGACTTTTTAAATACAACTGGATCTGATGTTGGGAAAAATAAAAATATAGTTCCATTATAGGCCATATCTCCTGTAAACAAATACTTATTTTCTAAATCATATAGACAAATATGACCTGGAGAATGCCCTGGTGTATGAATTACTTTAATCTTTCTTCCACCAAGATCTATTATGTCATTATCTTTTACAATTTTTATATCATCTTTATTAAATAATTTATAATCATCAATATTAAATTCTTCTGGAAACTCTTCTACGCCTCTTCTTAAATTATTTTTGATACATTCCAAAGTAAAAAATGGCTTATCACTAATCCAAGTTTTTTCTTTCTCATGTACTAAATGATCATTAAATAAAATATGCCCTCCTACATGATCCCAGTGAACATGTGTAGAAATCACAGTAATATTTAAATTTGTTAATTTTTCAACTTCTTTTTTAATATTGCCTACACCAAGCCCTGAATCTATTAAAAGCGCTCTTTTTTCTCCTATTAGTAGATATGAGTGTGGTTTTTCTACATGTTTATATTCACTAATTGCAAAAGTATTGTCGTCTATTTTTTCAATAGTAAACCAATTTTTCATACTATCACCCTTACATTAGCATTTTTTTATTGTCTGAATTATTCCTCTATTGTTTAAACTATACCCACTTATATTTACTAATGGTCTTTATTATCCAATTTTATTTTCTTTTGATTTTTCTACTACTTTTATAAATTCTTCAAATAATAGTAACATATCAGTTTTTCCACCCTTTAATAAAAGTTCTGGATGCCATTGAACTCCAAATATATTAAATTTTTCATTTTCAACAGCTTCTATAGTTCCGTCTAAGGCTCTAGCTGATATTTTTAAATCCTCTGCCAAATCTTTTATAGACTGATGATGTATTGAGTTTACTTTTATTCTATCTCCTAAAACATTATTTAATAATGTATTTCCCTCTACTTCTACAAGATGTATTTCATTAAAAGGTTTTTCTAAATTAAAGTGATTTTTTTTATTTTTTCCTGATAATTCTAAGTCCTGACATAGACTTCCACCAAGTGCTACATTTATTATTTGCATACCTCTACAAATACCAAAAATAGGCTTTTTCTTTTTCATCATAGTTCTTACATATAAAATGTCACTTTTGTCTTTTTCTTCTATTACAGGAACAGTTGCATCTTCTATTTTTTCATTATATAATTTCGGATTTACATCTCTTCCTCCTGCTAATAAAATTCCATCTACTAAAGATATGTATTCCTCTATATTATTTTCATTTGAAATTGGAAGCATTACTGGAATTCCTCCAGCTTTTCTAACTGCATCTAAATATGAAGAATTTAAACTATATTGATACATATAAGAATTCGGTAAAAACTCTTTTTCTTCTACATTTGCCACTACTCCAATTATTGCTTTCATAAATTCCTCCTATTTATTATTTAAAATATTTTTTATTATATACCCTTCTATCATAATACATAAAGTTAAAATTGTTTGAAGAATATGTATTTTTGGTAATTATTTATATATAAGAATCTTTTAGGTAGTTGCAGAATAGGAATTTGATATTTAAGGATACTTATCCCCAATTAAAATCTTTAATGGGCAAATAAAATAGCTAAATTACTAAGTTGC
>NZ_JAGGLJ010000024.1 GCF_017874395.1 Peptoniphilus stercorisuis
TGTTTTCCCATAAAAAAATAACACCTCCAAAGTTTTCTAAATTAAGTATATTATACTTTTTATTTAGTGTGTACTCTAGAGGTATTATAATCAAAGGGAGTTTTTTTAATCATAAAATTCTTTTGCAACAGATTTAAAAAATATTCCAACAACATGGTGAAATCTCTTTATATCTGTAATATATGCAAAGTTTTGACCGAAGATTTTTTTCTCTGCAGGAAGATCTTCTTCTTCTCCCATAAATACACCAAGTACATCAATACCTTTTAGTCTTGATATTAAAACTTGGTTAAAACTATCTAAAATAGCATCTTCATCAACATAATCTTTAGCATCTAAACTTCTTCCACCAATAATTCCTAGATTAATTTCATCATTTGGTTTTCCATCAGATAATATAATCATAAGTCGTCTTTGCTGTTGGTTTTTTTCTATAAATTCAGTCATTAGTTTTACTATAAGACCATCTCTATTACTACCTGAGGCAGTGTATTTGAATATTTCTTTATTTTTAATTTTTGAATCATTATAATCCCTATATTCTCTTATAACCATATAGTTGAAAAAATTATTAAATCCAACAACTCTAGTTTTAATATTTAGATTTGTAAGAGCTTCTGCTATTATAAATCCTTCAATTGCAACATTTGATTGCCTTTCATATTGTGATGCACTTTGATCTAGTATAATATCTACATAAATATCGCCCTTATGGTCTTTAAAACTCTTCTTAAAGATTTTACTATCAATACCTTTTACACTTTTCCAAATAAGAGAAGGTATTAAATCTCCATTATAACTAATAGTTTCATAGTCATCTGTATTTCTAAGAAGAGAGTTTTTTATAATTTCTTCTAGATTCTTAATGCCCCTTTTATAAATAAGTTCATTTTCATTATAGGTATTTAAGTTTTCAATATAAGCATCTTCTGCACGATTTTTATAATATTGTGAATCTTTATGTTTAAATTCACCCTTTGTAAAAAATAATTTTATACCTTCATGAATACCAGTACAGACCTTATTTTCTAGCTTTAAAACTTCTTTTTCATTTAAAGTTTCTTCACCATAGTGTTTTCTAATAGTGTCATATAGATTTTTATTTTTTCCACTATTAAGACTTAAATCATCTATAACTATTTTAGAATCTGAGAAATCTTGAGATGTGAATTCTGCAGATTCAATAGTGAATTTTTCAAGGTTTTCAAGGCTTGTATTTTCAACATTTTTAGTTCTAATAGTTTTATTAGATAAAGTAGGTTCTTTTTTAGATTTTTCTATAATTTTTTTAACTTCTTCATCTTCTTTAAGTGTAGTGTTTACATGAAAGTATTTTTTGTAAACTTTGTCTAAGAAAATAATTAAATCTGATGTCTTAGTAGATTTAAATTTAATTATATCAAGAAGAAGTTTTTCAAGAGAATGATTTATCTTATAGGGAATATTATTTATATATTCATAATAAGATTTTTCAAGTTCTTCTTTTATATCCTTTGGAACTACTATTGTATAGTGATGTAAAATATCTTTTTCATATTTTATTTTAAAATCATCTACACCAGGTCTATTTTCAATAAGAAAATTAGAAACTGCATTTTCCATAGTAATTTCTGCTATAAATAAAAGATCTTTATTATTACTTTTTGTTCTAGCACTACGATTTAAAAAATCTGCAACAAGATCCATATTATAAATTTGATAAAAATATCCTAGAAGAGCTGCCTTATAAGGAGATTTAATATTAGTAGAAAATAAATCTAAATCTACTTTAAAATCATAATCCTCAGCCACAGTCCAAACTATATTAGATATTCTATTTTCCATTAAACAAATCTCCTGATGTGATTTTTGATTCAAAAAGAGTATCTAAAGTATCTTTTACAATTTCAGATTCAAATTGATCAAAAGTCTTATGACTCATTCCCATTTCAATAGATTGATTAATATTAAGTCCTTTTTCCATAAGATCAATTGCACTTAAAAGCCCTCTTAAATCTATAGACTTTGATGAAATTTCTGAGTTTAGAGATTTTTGTTGAAGATCAATAAAAAACTTCGCAAATCTTTTTATATATTCTTCTTTTAGATTTGTTTTTTCTCCTAACATTTCCTTAAGATTCGCCTCAGTAATAGTTGGCATATCTATTACTAAAAATCTAGAAACTAAGGCCTCATTTAAATCACGTGTTCCAACATATCCATAGTTCATAGTTGCAATAAATCTTGATGCTTCATGAAGTGCAAGTCTATTATAACCTGGCACATCAATTATTTTTCTATAATCAAGTGCTGAGTGAACTACTGAAAGTGCTTCGTTTTTTGCCATATTAATTTCATCAAAAACAGCAAATCCACCGTATTCAGCAGCTTCATATACAGGTCCTTTTTTTAAGACTACTTCGTTATTTCTAAAAGTATCAGCTCCTATTAAAGATGCTGCATCTGTATTGATATTTAGAGATACTGTCCAAAGTGGCCTGTGAAAAAGTGCTGCTAAGTTTTCTGAAAGAACATTTTTTCCAGTTGCTTTAGGTCCTGAAAGTAAAATGTGATTTCCAGTTAAAATTCCTGCTATTGCCTTTTCCCAAACATCAACACCATAGTATTTGAATTTTGGGGTTGGTACTCTTTGTTCAAGAGCTGTATCATTTAATTTATAAAAGGATAAAAAATTCTCTACATCTAAAAGTAGAGAGTCTTTTATTCCTTGTTCTTTTAAAAAGTTAATAAGTTCCATATAAAACCTCCATTGCTTTATTTTACTCTAAGAGATGGATATTTCAATAGATAATATAAAATAAAAAGAAAAATAGCTAAGCTATTTTTCTAATTGTTAATCCATTGTGAAATTTCATCAATGACATCTGGTCTAACTACAGACTCTTTGTCATATATACCCATATCATAATTATTATTTTCTGATTCTGAATAAATGTGATTTAATCCTTCAAATAACTTAAATTTAACATTTTCATGTTCTGATAAAAGTTCAATATATTCATAGTAATTTCTATCAGGAAGGATTTGAAAATCATTATTTGCTTGCATAATAAAAAGCTTTCCTGAAAAATTTAAAATATCTTCTTTAGTATTTAGCCTATTAAGACTTGCCCAGTAAGAGGCTTTTAAACCAAAGGCATCTTCTTTAGAGTTTTTATTAATACTCTTTGCCTTTTGCACTTCTTCTAAAACATTGTCTAATTGCTTTTTCTTATCTTCTTCACTAAGTCCATTACTTTGTTTTATTAGCATTTCATTTTGATCAAAAATAACATCTGAAAGACTTCTTAAACTACCAGACATAAGTGCAATTCCTTTAATATTTTTGCTCTTTGCCATAGTTGGAGCAAGCATTGCACCTTGATCATGAGCTAGTATATAAATATTTTCTAAATCAACATTGTTTAGGCTTTTTACAAAATTATAGGCTGCATCAAAATCATTAAAGTATTCATTTTCAATACTGTTTTTTAAATTGCCATGTAAAATACTTTTGTCATATCTTAAAGAAGCAATATTATTTTTTGCAAGTCCTATTGCAATATCTTTAAAGGGTTGATTTCCAGAAAGCCCTATTGTTTCGTCCATATCATAAGGTCCAAGACCTGTAATCATAATTACAATTGGTGGATTTTCTATATCTTTTGGCATTGTAAGAGCGCCTGGGATTATTAGATTATCTTTATATAGCTCAATTGGTTTTATAGAATAGTATTTATTACTTTCTTTTTTTACAGAGCCTGGAAATGTTGAAATATTAGTGAGTTTTCCCGTATTGTCATAAGTATAGACTTCAGAGCTTTTTCTATGTTCATTGTCTAAAACTAATAGTACACTTTGTTCTGTTAATTGAACTTTTTCTATACTTTTAAAATCTCCAACAATTGTTCTATAATGATCTATACTTTGATATAGTTCTTTTTTGTCAATAGAGCCTTGAGATTCAGTGTTAAAGTTTTTAAAAAAGTTATTTTTCTTATAACTTCCATCGCTAAGTTCTTTTGAATAATCTTCTGTTATTTTAATTAAATTTGGTTCGTTTGAAGTATTATTCTGTGTATTTTTTTTAAGAACGCAGGAGGTAAGAAGTAATAATATTAATGTTAAAAATATATATTTTTTAGTTTTTTTCATTTGGCCTCCCTTCATTGTTAAATAAATTATATTACAGATATAAAAAAATGCAATAAAAAAGGACCATATGGTCCTAATTTATCTACCTCTATAATCGCTATTTTTTCCCTTTGATGATTTATCTCTTTTGTCATTGTTGTCAGTTTTTTTATCGTCTTTGTCTTTTTTATTGTCTTTATCATCATCATTAGTTTTTGGCTTTGGTTTTGGAATATATCTTACCATTTTATTAGTAAAATGAGCTTCTGTTCCTTCTACTATTAATTCGGATTTTCCAACACCTTTAACATATTCTTTTTTAATGCCAGTAGGTTCTTCAAATTCCTTATCTTCTAAGTCTTCATGAAGAGGTTGCATAATTGATCTCCATAAAGAAGCAGCAGTAGTAGAGTAGAATGGAAGTGGTTTATGATCATCTCGTCCAATAAATACACTACATACATAATAAGGTGTATATCCTACAAACCAAGCTTCTTTTTGACTATTTGTTGTACCAGTTTTACCAGCAATATGCATTCTTGGGAAGTTTGCATTTCTACCAGTTGTCTGTGTTACAACTTCTTCAAGAATATCAGTTATAACATAGGCATTTTGCTCTGACATAACTTTTTTGCCTTCTTTTTTATTTTCGTAAATAACTTCTCCAGAAGATGTAGTTATTTTTTGAACAAAAGTAGGTTTCATAAATTCACCTTGATTAGCAAGGGGAGTATAAGCTCCTGCCATTTCAAGAGGTGAAATACCTTTAGTCATACCTCCAAGAGATAGAGCAGAGAAGTTCATATCATTTCTTGCTGGATTATCTTCTGGCCATACTAAAGATGAAATTCCAATATTCTCTAGATTTTCCATAATCATAGTTGCAGCTTTTTTCTCATCAACAGCACGAGAATAACTATAAGCAGTATTTGCTTTATTATTTCTATCAGAACCAATATCTCTTGCTACAAGATAGGCACCAACATTTGAAGATTTTCTTAATAAATTTCTAATAGTAGTCCAACCTTGATATGAGTTTCCAACATTTCTAGGTTTATATGGTAATTTGCTTCCATTTAAAGATGAGTCTAAATAGACATCTGCTGCAGTAGCACCATCTTCAAAAGCTGTCATATAAACAGAAATAGGTTTTATACTTGATCCAGGTTGTCTTGGAGTTGTCGCTCTATTTAAATTTGAAGAACCAACTATTCCACGTCCTCCAATAAGAGCTTTTACTTCTCCTGTATGTGGATCCATTATTACTGATGCAACTTGTGGTTGTGGGTTTCCCTTTTCATCAGTAAAGTTTCCTGGGTAGTGAGAAGGATTAGAAACTATATCTTCAACTTTTTTTTGCATATCAAGATTCATAGAAGTTTCAATTGAAAATCCACCAGTATAAAGCTTGTTTGATGCTTCTTCATGAGTGTATCCTAGATCTTTTAATATTGAGATTGTTTCTTTTTTCACCTCATCTACATAGAATGATGAGATTCCTTTTTCTCTTCTTTGTCCTAGATTAATTTTAATTTCATATCCTAAAGCTTCATTATATTCTTCTTCTGTAATATATCCTTGTTGAAGCATAAGTTTTAAAATTAGTTCTTGTCTTTCTTTAGAAACTGGATTAAAAACTGCTTTCATAGGAACTAATTGGCTATTTTCAATTTGTTTGTATTCAAAATTATCTATAATTCCAAGTTCTAAAAGTTGTTTTCCAATTGAAATAATAGCTTCATTATTAGTTTCTCCTTCAGCAATAGGTCTTAATACAATTTCTGTTTTAGAAAGGTCGTCATTAGGCTCAATATTTCCCCTATTATATGGAGAGTATTTTTCTGGCCTATTTGTAATACCAGCCATTAAAGCACATTCTGCAAGATTTAGTTCTGTTACATTTTTGTTGAAGAATGTTTTTGCAGCTGCTTGAACTCCAACAGTTCCCTTAGAGAAACCAGCTGAATTTAAGTATGCTTCTAAAATTTGATCCTTTGAAAGAACAGATTCAAGTTCATAGGCATAGTATATATCTGTAAGTTTTCTATCAATGCTTTTTGCTTGATTAGTGTATAAGTTTTTTGCAAGTTGCATTGTAATAGTTGAGGCACCTTGTTGTAATGATCTAGTTTTTAAATCGTGAACAATTGCACCTACAACTCTTTTAAAATCAACTGCATTATGATCATAAAATCTTTCGTCTTCAACAGCTATTACAGCTCTTTGTAAATCCTTTGGAATAGAATCAAGACTAACATATTCAGAAAACTCATTTAATACAAGAGTCTGAACTAAATTCTTATTGTCATCATATACTTTAGATGTTTCTTTTATTTGGTTGCGATAATTTTCAGGTTCAATAGGTGGAGCTTGCTTAAGAACAGATAATACATAGGCTCCAAGGAAAGTTCCAAGAATAACAAGAACCATTAAAACTATTATTAACAGTATCTTTATAATACTTGAAAATCGAAGCATTCCCCCAGTTTGTCGCTTCCTATTTTTCTTCATAGTAGTATAAACCTCCTTAATCCTCTTTATTATAACAGATTTTATCTTAAAATAGCATGAAATATACATTGTAATAGAACTTTAGGTAAAAATATAATTTTGCTTAACAATTGTAATATTTGTATAATTAACTAGAGGTGATTATATGTTTAAAGAGTTAAAATTGTTTAAGGGATTAAGTGAAGAGGAAATAAAAAACTTTTTAGAAATTAATAATGCCATTATAAGTTCTTATAAAGAGGGGGAATATATATTTGAGCAAGATGATATGCCAAAATATTTATATATATTATTAGAAGGTAGTATCTCTGTTGAGAGAATGGATATAAATGGAAAGAGAACTATAATAAATCAATTTAGAGAAAAAAACACTGTATTTGGAGAAGTTTATTTATATGTAGATAGTAAAAAGTATGATTATTCAGCTTTAAGTATTGAAGATTCAAAAATATTGTCAATAGAAAAAGAAGCCTTTGAATTTCATATAGATGATAAGTACTCTAAAATAATCACAAATAATATGCTAGAAATTTTGTCTAATAAAGCCTTTTATTTAAATCAAAAGATTTTAATATATAGTAGTTTTTCACTAAGACAAAAATTATCTAAATTCTTTTTATTAATATCAGAAAATAAAGATATTGTAGAATTAGAATTAAATAGAGAAGAACTTGCAGATTTTTTAGGAGTTACAAGGCCTTCTATTTCAAGAGAACTTATGAATATGCAAGAAGATGGACTAATTAAAATTGACAAAAATAAAGTAAGTTTAAATAGAAATTTATTAAAAGATTTTTTATAATGTAACATAGGTTACATAAATTATAAAAATAATATAGTATACTTTAATCAAGTTAAAAGATATATATAAAAGAGATATTAAAGGGGAGGCAATTATGGAGAATAAAATGTTTTGTTATCAATGTCAGGAAACAAATAAAAACACAGGTTGTACAATTGCTGGAGTATGTGGTAAAAAGGCAACTACTGCAAATTTACAAGATATGCTTATTTATCAAACAAAGGGACTTTGTGAGATTACAAATAGATTAAGAGAAGAAGGTAAAAGAATAAAGAGAACTACAAATCAAATTATAATGCATAATTTATTTACAACTATAACTAATGCAAATTTTGATGAGGATGTTATATTAAGTAGAATAATAGAAACAATAAATGAAAAAGAAAGTATAATTGATGAAGTTTTAGATAGAACAAAACTTACAGAGGCTTCTATATATAATGAAAAAGATGAAGATGCTTTAAGAGAAAAATCTACAGAGATTGGTGTTCTTGCAACTAAAGATGAAGATATAAGAAGTTTAAGAGAACTTATGACTTATGGAATTAAGGGAATGGCAGCTTATTTATATCATGCAAATATGCTTGGATATGATGATGAAGAAATTAGTGAGTTTTTACAATATGCAATGGCAAAGACTTTAGATGATTCTTTATCTGTAAATGAACTTGTTGCAATGAATTTAAAAACTGGAGAATTTGGTGTAAGAGCAATGCAACTTTTAGACTATGCAAATACAACTACTTTTGGAAATCCAGAAATAACAAGTGTAAATATTGGAGTAAGAAATAATCCTGCTATTTTAATTTCAGGACATGATCTTCACGATATGAAAGAACTTTTAGAACAAACAAAGGGAACTGGAGTAGATGTATATACTCACTCAGAAATGCTTCCTGCAAATTATTATCCTGAACTTAAAAAATATGAAAACTTTGTAGGTAATTATGGAAATGCTTGGTGGAAACAAAAAGAAGAATTTGAATCTTTTAATGGACCAATTCTTATGACAACAAATTGTATCGTTCCTCCAAAGGCATCTTATATAGATAGATTATTTACAACAGGAGATGCAGGATATCCAGGATGTAAACATATAGATGGAACTATTGGAAATAAAAAAGACTTCTCAGAAATAATAGAACTTGCTAAAAAATGTAAATCTCCTATAGAAATTGAACATGGAGAAATCATTGGTGGATTTGCTCATAATCAAGTAATAGAGCTATCTGATAAAATAGTTGCAGCAGTAAATGAAGGATTAATTAAGAAATTTGTAGTAATGGCAGGTTGTGATGGAAGACATAAAGAGAGAAACTATTATACAGATTTTGCAAAGGCACTTCCAAAGGACAGTGTAATATTAACAGCAGGTTGTGCAAAATATAGATATAATAAATTAAATCTTGGAGATATTGCAGGAATTCCAAGAGTGCTAGATGCAGGTCAATGTAATGACTCCTTCTCACTTGTAGTAATAGCTATGACATTACAAAAAGCCTTTGGTCTTGAAGATATTAACGACTTACCAATTGTATATAATATTGCATGGTATGAACAAAAAGCAGTAATAGTTCTACTTGCACTACTTGCACTTGGAGTTAAAAATATTCATCTAGGACCTACACTTCCAGGATTTTTATCTGAAAATGTAACTAAGGTATTAGTTGATAATTTTGGAATTGCAGGAATTTCAACTGTTGAAGAAGATATTGAAAACTTAATTATAAATGATGAAAAAGAATCAAGTGATGATGTAATGGATATGGCAATGGGAGAACTTATTATGAAATACCCTCAACTAATAGATGTATTAACAAGTCTTGGAATGCATTGTTTAGGATGTCCATCTTCACAAATGGAAACTTTAAAAGAAGCAGCACTTGTTCATGGTCTTGATATTAATGAAGTAGAAGTATTAGTTAGAAAAAGTCTATGAGTAAATTTTTAGCACCAATACATTTTATAATGTATGACAAAATATTATTTTTAGATAAATTAACAAATAAATATATAGATTTTGCAGAGAAAAATAATATAGAACTTGAAAGTTTAAATAGTCTAGAAAGTATAGATTATGCTCCTTTAGATGAAATAATTGATGAATCAAATATTCATACATGGATTCAAAAAAGAGTTTCTATAGTAGAAGATAAACTTGCCTATATAGTATCTGAAATATTAAAAGAAAATGAGACTTTTGAAAATGAAATTTTAGAAATTGCAAAAAACACTGGAGAAGAAGAAAGTTTTTCAGGAAATCCAAGAGAGGCATTTGTTGAAATATCTAATAAATTTTTAGATGGAATGCCCTGCGATCATGCAATTAGTATTTTAGAAGAAGATGAAAATTTATTAAAATATAAAATAGAAATAGATAAGCATAGTGAGTTTTGGAATTATGGCATAAATAGTAATATCTATTGGAAAATAAGAAACTCCTTTATAGAAGGTTTAATTGGAAAAGATTTAAAACTTGAAAAGTTAGATAATATATATGAAATAAGAGGTTAATATGTACACAATAGATTATTTAGAAAAAGAACATGATTTAATAATAAATCTTACAAATAATATTGAAAAGAACTCTTTAAAAATATTAAATGGTGAAGATGTAGATGTAGAATTTTTTAGAAATGTAATAATTTTTATTAGAAAATTTGCAGATGGAGAACACCACAAAAAAGAAGAGGATATTTTATTTAAATATATGATATTAGAACTGGGAGATCTTGCAAATAAACTAATTACAAATGGAATGCTTGTAGAGCATGATATGGCAAGATTTTATGTAAGAGAACTTGAGAAATATTTAGATGAATATGAAAAAGAAAAAACTCAAAGAAATAAATTATTCATTATAAACTATGCAATGAGTTATGCAGAGCTTTTAAGAAGACATGTAGATAAGGAAAATAATGTAGTTTATACTTTTGCAAATCGTGCTTTAAGTGATGAGATTAAAAAAACAATAGAAGCTGAAATGAAAGAAAGAGTAAAAGAAGAAGAGGCTCTTGAAGAAGAAAAAAATGATTTAATTAAAAAATTAAATATCTAAGAAAATAGCTATCCTTGAGATAGCTATTTTTTATAGTATAACTTTACAATGTAGAATATATAATATATCATTTTTTTAAGGTTTCATATTATAAAATAAAGAAGGGTTGAAAATGGAAACTATAAAAAATAGTAAGAAGGCATATATTATAGAAACAATAATGTTTTTTACATATGTGTTTTTCGGAGTAAACTGGATAGTTGGAACGACTCTTACGCCAGAAATAATGGAGTACTTTAAATTAAGTACTTTTTCATCGGCAACATTTGTATCAAATGCAATTACAATTGCAAAAATACTTGGAAACTTAGTAGCAGCAGATATCTTATATAAATTATTTCCTAAAAAGGCAATAGGGCTTGCATCATTTTCTATATTTTTTGGATCAATGATTGCAATTATAGCTCCAAGTTATATATTTTTTATATTTGGTAGATTTATTATGGGATTTGGAGGAGCATTATATATAGTTTATTTTAATCCTGTAGTTATTAATTATTTTACAGAAGATAAAAGGCCATTTTTAAATACAGTAAATAATGCCTGCTATAATATTGGATCAATAGTTGCATTAATATGTGTAGGTCCAGTTGTAAATCTTCTTAAAAATTGGAAGTATTCAATGGCATTTTTTGCAATGATATCTTTAGTATTATTTATAATTTGGATAATATTTGGAGAGGATTTTGAAATACTTAAGAAAAATGAAAAGAAAAGTAAATTAAGTATAGAATTAAAAGAAAAATTCACTTGGATTTTGCCCTTTACCTATGCAGGAAGACTTACACTATTTTTAGTGTTTTTGACAATATTTCCAATATCAGGTCTATCTGTAATAGATGCAAAATTACTTTCTGTATTAATTGCAATAGGTGGATTATTTGGATCTTTTTTTGCAATGAAAATAGCTAAGAAATCTTCAAGAAGACTTCCTGTAATTAGATACTCAGGTCTTGGAATGCCAATATGTGCAGTGATATTACTACTTACTCAGTCATCAATAATTGAAATAATTGCAAGTTTTTTAGTTGGAGTATTTATTTATCTTCCTTTGACATCTCTTTTTACAATTCCTCAGGAATTAGAAGGTATGACTATATCAAGACTTACTGCAGTTATGAGTTTATTTTGGTCAATATCTTATATTTTTGAAACAATAAGCTATTATTTAATAGGAAGAATAATTGACTCAAGAGGATATTTTGTAGGACTTTTTATAGCTGCAATGCTTTCGTTAACTTGTTTCATAGGATCATTTTTACTTCCAGAAACAGGAAAAATAAATAGAAATTAAAAAAAAGACCAGATTTGGTCTTTTTTTAGTTTCTATTTTCATTTTGTAAAGCTTTTTTAATTTTTGGTGTAATAGCAGTAGCTACTATCATTTTTATAATATCTCCAGGTATAAAGGGAATTAGTCCCATAGATAAAACAGCCATTAAACTTTCTGGAGCTTTTCCAATATAAAATTTAAGTATTAAATATAAGTATGGAAGTCCAATTAAATAAAATAGGATCTCTGCAATTATAAGTGTAATAAATATTTTCTTTCTACTTATAGTATCTTTTGTGAGTTTTGAAATTAAATATCCACCAATTGCAAAGGCTATAAGAAATCCAAATGTAGGTTTAAAGACTGATTGGATTCCACCAGTAAAACCTGAAAATATTGGAACACCAACTAGTCCAAGTATTATATAAATTAAAACTGATAAAAATGCTTCAACTGGGCTAAGTAAAAGTCCTGCCATAAATACAAAGAAATTTTGTAAAGTTATTGGAACAGGATACATAGGTATAGAAATAAAAGCACCAACACATATAAGTGCTGTAAATATTGCAATTCTTGTTAAACTTTTCGTATTATTTTTCATAAAATCCTCCAATGTTAAAATCTACTTTAATTATAAATAGGGTTTACAATTATGTCAATTAGTATTTAATGTAAACTTTAAATAAATTTTAAGTAACAATATTCCGCTTATTTAATTATTGCTAATAAAATGGGATAAAATGAGCTTTTCCCTTGCAATTTAACTTTTATAAATATATACTAAAAATATTAAAAATTTCGAAAATGAGGATGAATATGTTATTAGTAATTGATGTAGGAAATACTACAATAGTATTTGGAGTTTATAAAAAAAATGAATTAGTTCATGACTTTAGAATATCAACTGTAAAAACTAGAACATCTGATGAATATGGAATGCTTTTTTATAGCACTCTTTCACATGCAAATATTGATCCAGATGATATAGATGATGTAATAATTTCATCAGTTGTGCCAAACTTAATGCATACACTTCCAAGTATGATTATTAAGTATTTTAACAAAAAACCTATAGTTGTAAATGAAGAACTAAAAACTGGACTAAATATTAAATATGATAATCCAATGGAAGTTGGAGCAGATAGAATAGTAAATGCAGTAGGTGCTTTAGAAAAATACGGTGGGCCTTGTATTATTATAGATATAGGAACTGCCATGACTTTTTGTGTTATAGATTATAATAATAATTATCTAGGTGGTCTTATTATGCCAGGACTTGGAATTTCATCAGAGGCTTTATTTATGAGAACTTCTAAACTTCCAAAGATAGAAATAGTAAAACCAGACCATGTAATTTCAACTACAACTGTATCAAGTATGCAAGCAGGAATGTACTATGGATATAGTGTTATGATAGATGGAATTATTGAGAAGATAGTAGAAGAACTTGGAATTACAGTAGATGATATAAATATTATTTCAACAGGAGGATTTTCATCACTTCTTACTAAAGATTCTAAATATGATATTGTAATAGATAGATTTTTAACTTTACATGGTTTAAAGACTATTTACGATAAGAATAGAGATGATCTTCTTGAAAGATATTAATTTAAAAGGGGCTATACTTTCTCCACTTGCAGGCTATACAGATGTGGCTTTTAGAGAAATATGTTCAGATCATAATGCTACAATGACTGTTACTGAAATGGTAAGTGCAAAGGCTCTTTACTATAAGGATAAAAAATCAAGAGAACTTTTAGAAATTTCGCCAAAGGAAGAAAGAGCTTGTGTTCAACTATTTGGAGATGATCCTGAGATAATGGGATATGTTGTAAAAGAGTATATAAATAAACTTGATTTTAAAGTAATTGATATAAATATGGGTTGCCCTGCTCCAAAAATTATAAAAAACAATAATGGATCAGCTCTTTTAGACCAACCAGAGCTTTCTTATGATATAATGAAAAGTGTTGTAGATAACTCGAATGTTCCTGTATCTGTGAAGATCAGAAAGGGAATAAGAAACACAAATTCCATTGAAATTGCAAGGCTTGCTGAAAAAGCAGGGGTATCTTTTATTACAGTTCATGGACGAACAAGAGAAGAATACTATCAAGGTCATGCTGATTGGAATTATATAAAAGAGATAAAAAATATTGTTAAAATTCCAGTAATAGGAAATGGTGATATTAACTCCTATGAAGATGCCTATGAAAAGATGAAATATTCAGGTGTAGATGGAGTTAGTATTGGAAGAGGAGCAATTGGAAATCCCTTTATCTTTGATGAAATATATAAAAAACTTGCAGGTGAAGAATATATTATGCCAACTAATGAAGAAAAAATTAATATGGCATTATATCATTTAGAGCTTATGGCTAAGTATAAAGGTGAAAGAATAGCAGTAAGAGAAATGAGAAAGCACTTTGCAGGTTATTTAAAATCAATGCATGGTTCAAAAGAAATAAAAGATAAATTAAATAGAATTGATAATATTGAAGAAATAAAAATCTTACTAGAAGGTTTTATAGTAAATCTTGCCAAACCTTGACAAGAATGGCTATTTTTACTATAATTGTTAAGACTTTTAAGAGTAAGAACAGATTAAATTAATATATATTAGGAGAGATTTTAATGGAAAAAGATATATTCTTTACCCCAGAAGGTTTAGAGAAAATGGAAGCGGAAATTGAATATTTAAGAACTGTAAGAAGAAAAGAAGTTGCAGAAAGAATTAAAGTAGCTCTTGGATATGGAGACTTATCTGAAAACTCTGAATATGATGAAGCGAAAAATGAACAAGCTCAACTTGAAGAGAGAATTGTTAAACTTGAAAATATGGTAAGAAACGCAAGAGTTATAGATGAAGATGATCTTAATACTGAAATAGTAAATGTAGGTTCAACTGTTGCAGTTAAAGATCTATCAGATGGCGAAGAAGATGAATTTACAATAGTGGGTTCAGCAGAAGCAGATCCATTAAGTGGAAGAATTTCAAATGAAAGTCCAGTAGGCGGAAAGCTTTTAGGAGCAAAAGTTGGAGATGTAATTGAAGTAGAAATCCCTGATGGAATGATTAAGTACGAAGTGGTTTCAATATCTTTATAAGTAGGAGGTAGTAATGCAAAAAAAAACGCAAGAGGAAAAAAGACTTAATGAAATGCTACTTTTAAGAAGACGTAAATTAGAAGAGCTAAGAGAAGAAGGAAAAGATCCATTTAAAATATCAAAATATGATGTGTCTATTTACTCAAACAAAATTAAAGAAAACTTTGAAGAACTTGAAGAAAAAGAAGTTTCAATAGCAGGAAGAGTAATGAGTAAAAGACGTCATGGAAAAATTGCATTCTTAGATATTCAAGACCAAGAAGGTAGAATACAAGTATTTGCAAGAAAAGACGTTTTAGAAGAAAACTATGAAGACGTAAAAGGTCTTGATATGGGAGATATAATTGGAGTAAAGGGATTAGTATTTAAAACAGAAGCAGGAGAAATCTCTGTAAGAGCAACAGAACTTACACTTCTTACTAAATCACTACAAATATTACCAGAAAAATTCCATGGCTTAAAAGATCCAGACTTAAGATATAGACAAAGATATGTAGACTTAATAGTAAATCCTGAAATAAAAAATGTATTTATACAAAGAACAAAAGTCCTAAAATCCATAAGAGAATACTTAGACAATAAAGGTTTCTTAGAAGTAGAAACACCAATACTTGGAACAGTAGCAGGTGGAGCAAATGCTAGACCTTTTTATACACATCACAACACTCTTGATATGGATATGCAACTTAGAATAGCTAATGAATTATTCTTAAAAAGATTAATAGTTGGTGGATTTGATAAAGTATATGAAATGGGAAAAATGTTTAGAAATGAAGGAATGGATACAAGACATAATCCTGAATTTACAAATATTGAAATATACCAAGCATATACAGACTATGAAGAAATGATGAGAATAACAGAAGATCTATTTGAAAATGCAGCAATGACACTTTATGGAACTACAAAAATAGACTATCAAGGAACAGAAATAGACCTTAAAGCTCCATGGAAGAGAATAACAATGACTGAAGCGGTAAAAGAAACTACAGGAGTAGATTTTGATACAATAGATACAGATGAAGAAGCAATTAGCATAGCAAAAGCTAAAGGACTAAATGTAGAAGAAAACTGGACAAGAGGA
The DNA here is from genome assembly GCF_017874395.1 of Peptoniphilus stercorisuis. Lineage (GTDB taxonomy): Bacteria > Bacillota > Clostridia > Tissierellales > Peptoniphilaceae > Anaerosphaera > Anaerosphaera stercorisuis. The sequence goes on from NZ_JAGGLJ010000024.1 coordinate 15,953, forward strand.
AAAATTATAGCAGAAATGTTTGAAGAATTTGCAGAAGGAACACTAATTCAACCAACATTTGTAACAAAACATCCAGTAGAAGTATCACCACTATCAAAAAGATCTCTAGAAGACGAAAGACTAACAGATAGATTTGAAGCATTTATATATACATGGGAATTTGCAAATGCCTTTACAGAACTTAATGATCCAATAGATCAAAAACAAAGATTTGAAGATCAAGTTAAAGAAAAAGAAGCAGGAGACGACGAAGCACATCCTATGGACCATGACTTTATAAACGCACTAGAAGTAGGGCTTCCTCCAACAGGTGGACTTGGAATAGGTGTAGATAGAATGATTATGCTTCTTACAAATCAACCAAGTATAAGAGATGTTGTATTCTTCCCAACAATGAAACCAATAGGACAAGAAAAAGAAGAGGAAGAAGAAAACTAAATTTTAAATTAAAAGAGAGATTAATCTCTCTTTTTGTAAATAGAAAACCCCCAGTTAGACTGGGGGTTCCGTAAAGCTTTAGCGTTAATTCTCTAAAAATTAAAAAACCTCTAGTGATAAAA
>NZ_JAGGLJ010000025.1 GCF_017874395.1 Peptoniphilus stercorisuis
CAAAAAGCCTTAGGATACTTATCTCCCTTAGAATACAAATTAAAATATCTATAATATTTTATTTGATGTGTACTTGACAGGGCATAGTATCTTAACCCAGTTTTTTTTGTTTTATATTTACTTTAAATAAAAAGAAATTATTTCATTATCTTCATTAAAACTTATTGCATATTTAATAGAGCCTTTATCATATTTAGCCTTTGAATTTACTATTGCAAATACAAGTCCTGTTTTTTTATCTTTATAACATTCTATTTCCCCTGTATTTACATTTTCAAACTTGCCTTTTTTTCCTATAATTTTCTTAACTGTTTCTTTTTCTTTATTAACACTTTTTGTATCCGATCCAAAAATTTCTTTAAATTCTTTTGAGCTTTTCTCTAAAAGTTTATCAAAATCTAAATTACTTATTAAAAGTACAGCTTCTTCCGATGCTTTTTTTAACTCATCTTTATTAAAATCTGATGTAAGCTCAATCTTTTCAAAATGTTCATCAGTTAATCCAACATTTGTAGCACCTTTATTTTTACTACTAAATATCGCATAAATAACTGCAGCTACAAGAACTATTATAAGAGCCACTGTCTTTGTTTTTTTATTCATAATAACTCCTAAACTTTTCAGGAATTTCTTCTCTTAAATATCCAGCACCTACAATATCTGGTCCAGTGTGTGTTCCTATTGCTGAACCTAATCTTTGAGGTAATAGAGTTATATTTTCACTTAAAATATTAAGTTTCTTTTCAAAAATCTCTATTAACTCTTTTTCTTCACCATATACTGGGAACATTATATCCTTAGATAGGTCTCTTCCATTAGTTTCTTCTTCTATTATTTCAATCATTCTCTTATAGACTTTATTTCCACGTGAAAGTTCAACTACACTAAGTTTGCCCTCTGCATCTGCTATTATAATAGGTCTAATATTTAAAATTTTACCTATTGATTTTTGAGCTCTTGAAATTCTTCCACCTCTATAAAGATACTCCATGTCAAATACTGTAAATACATGTTTTATATTTTCAGATAAAAATTCACATAGTTCAATTAGTTCATTAAAATCAGCACCTTTTTTAGCAGCTTTTGCCAAATAATAAGTTTCAAGTCCATATCCTACTGATGCTGCTTTTGAATCAAGAGCTTTCATTTTTACATTTGGATATTTTGCTTCTAATTCCCTAATAGCCATAAGAGCATTATTAAATCCACCTGTCATTCCTGATGATAGTGAAAGATAAATAAAATCAACACCCTCTTTAGCATAAGCTTCAAATGTTTCTAAGTATTCAAATAGTGGTATTTGTGATGTAGAAAAAGACTCACCATTTCTTTGTTTCTCAAAAATCTCATTTTGTGTTATATCTATTCTATCTTTATACTCAACTTCTTCATGAGTTACAATTATGCTAAGTAAATCAATATTTAATTCTTCAACAAGTTCATGAGTTAAATCACAACCTGTATCAGCAATAATTTTTGTTTCCATATTTTACCCCTTTTTATTAGCTCTTCTTATAATATTTTACATTAATAAGCATATAAATACCATATATTATTGAAAGAATTATATTAGTAGGCTAAAATCACTAATTCTTATATTGATAATACAGACTATTAGTTTTTTTGGCAAATTTAATAATTGTCTATTTAAATCTAACTCAAATTAAAAAAAGTAGTGTATGCACACTACTTTTATATTTTTATACATTTTTAAAATTTTTATACAAATTTAATTCCACCATCTACTACAATAAATTGACCATTTACATAGCTTGATTCATCTGATGATAGAAAAAGTATTGGTCCGTTTAATTCTCCTCTTTTTCCTGCACGGCTCATTGGGTTTTGTGCGCTATACATTTTCATAAAGTCATCTGATTTAAATAATGTAGATTCTGTCATTTCAGATTCAAATAATCCTGGTCCTACGGCATTTACTGTAATATTATCTTTTCCATAATATGTTGCCATTCCCATAGTAAGTCCTACTACTGCTGATTTTGATGCATTGTATGAATGTCTTACAAATATATCTTGTTTATCTCCTATTACTGCATTTATTGATGCAACATTTACGATTTTACCGTATTTGTTTTTTTGCATATTTGGAATTACATATTTACTCATTAGATATATTCCTTTTACATTAGTGTTAAAGGATCTATCCCATTCATCTTCTTTAAGATTTACTACATCTCCTCTTACTGCAACTCCTGCATTATTAAGAAGAATATCTATTTTACCAAATTTATTTAATACTTCTTCTACTGCTTTTTTTACTGATTCTTCATTGGAAACATCACATTTTACAGCTATTACTTCAACGCCTAGTTTTTTTATTTCTTCTGCAACATTTTCTAGTTTTTCTATTCTTCTTGCAAGAAGTGCTACATTTGCTCCTGATTTTGCATAAGCTATTGCTGCATCTGCGCCAAGCCCTGATGAAGCTCCTGTTATTACTGCTACTTTACCTTTTAAGTCAAACATAATAATGCTCCTTTATTTTATATAATTAATATTAATATCAAACATTTATTATATACCAATGATTCTTGATTTCTAAACAATATTTTGTTATGTCTAATTTTAAATAAAAAAAGAAGTAGATTTCTCTACTTCTAATTATCCAAATATGCTCATTATATTTCCTGTTATAAGTCCTCCAAAGGTTCCTACTATATATCCCATTAGTGCCATAAGTATTGCAACTGGAACTAATGATCCACTATATGCTGCTGCAAGAACTGGAGCTGATGCTGTTCCTCCAATATTTGCAAGAGATGCTACTGCTGATGTAAACATATCTAGTTTAAATATTTTCGCCATAACTACCATTACTATTCCATGAAATCCTAGTATCATAAATCCAGATAGTATCCATATTGGTGCGTCGCGTAGTTCTGCAAGATTTGCTCTTGATGCAAGTAGTGCAACTATTGTATATAAGAATACATTTGATAGTTCTGTTGATCCTGCAACTTGTCCTATTGGTGTTGTTGCTGCAATTAAAGCTATTATTGTTATTGATATAACTGTCCATGTTGCTTTGTCAAAAAGCGGCATTATATTATTAAAATAAACTCCTAAGTTTTGTGTTATAGCTGATACAAATAGCGCTGTTCCTGTAAGAAGCATTATACTTTGAAAGGTGATTTCTTTTTTATTTTCTTTCATTTCTATTTCTATTGATCTACTTACTTCATCTAAAACTTCTGTATTTGCCTTTGTCCATTTGTTAAATACTGGAGCTTTTGTTATTGCCCAAAGTAAAAACATTACCCAAATAGAATAGTCTATTGAGTCTATTACTAATGCATATCCCATTTCAGCTTCTGAAATATTAAGTGCTGCTTGAATTGCAACCATATTTCCAGATCCACCCATCCAACTTCCACAAAGTGCAGCAAGTCCTTTCCATGCTCCTGGTCCTAAATATTTATGCATTATTGCATAAGTTAGAATAAACCCAATTGAGATGGATATTGATGCTGTAAAAAATGTAAATAACATTCTTGGTCCAAGTTTTAAAACTTTTCTTATATCACATCTAAGTAGCATTAAAAATATCATTGCATATAGTATATTATTTTTAAGTGCCGAGTAAGCTGGTTTTGTAGCTTCTAAGTCCCAGAAGTTTACAGTACATAGTATCATTGTTCCTAAGTATAAAAGAACTATTGGTGGAACATATTCAAAAAATTTCAGCTTCTTTTTTGATTCTATTGTTATTAAAATTGCAGCAAAGAAAATAAGCACTGCAATATAAGTAAATCCATTAGTTATCATCTTTTTTCTCCTATCATCTTAAAATGTCTATATATTCAATTTTTTCTATTGTTTCTATTCCAAGTCCAGCATTTTCACTTAAAGTGATTTTCTTTTCATTAAAGACTGCTCCTCCAATTATTGGATCTTCACTACATAATACTGGTCCATCTAAGTCTATTTTTGTTATTACTGATTTTGCACAGGCAAGATGTGCTGCTGCATTTACAGATATTTTCGCCTCTAGCATGCATCCAATCATACACTCTATGCCATAGATTTCTGCAAGTGTTGCAATTTTAAGCCCATTATAAATTCCGCCACATTTCATAAGTTTAATATTTACCATATCAGCTGCTCCTATTTGCATTATTTTTAGAGCATCTTCTGCTGAAAATACTGACTCATCTGCTAAAATTTTTATTGGCGAATTGTCTGTAACATATTTTAATCCTTCTATATCATTAGCTTTTACAGGTTGTTCACAAAATTCAATATTAAGTCCTTCTGAATCTATTTGCGACAATATTTTTACAGATTCTTTTTTGTCCCATCCCTGATTTGCATCTATTCTAATCATTGTGCTTTCTGGCACTACATCTCTTATTGCCTTTAATCTTTTTATATCTAATGAAGGATTTTTTCCAACTTTTATTTTTAAACAGTCATATCCTCTTTTAATTGCATCTTTTGCATCTTCTGCCATTTCTTCAGGGGAATTTACAGAGATAGTTATATCTGTAATTAAGCTATTTTTTGCTCCTCCTAGAATTTTATAAACAGGTGATTTTAATTTCTGCCCAAATAAATCCCAAAGTGCCATGTCAACTGCTGCCTTTGCACTAGTATTGTACATACAAGAGTTTTGCACATCTTTCATTATTTCTTCAAAATCATCAATGTCTCTGCCAATTACAACTTTAGAAATCTGCTCACTTATGGCCCCAATTATTCCACCTTTTGTGTCTCCAGTTATAAGCCCAGTAGGCGGCGCCTCTCCATATCCCACCTCACCTGTATCAGTATGTATTTCTATAATTACATCTTCTACAGATTCAACAGTTCTAATGGCTGTTTTAAAAGGTACCTTTAATGGAACAGATATTGTCCCTATTCTAATCTTTGTAACTTTCATAAAATTCACTTCCCTTTAATCAATTTCCACTACTATAGTTATTATTATATAATAGTATAATGTTTCTATTATATATCATTTTAATTATTTATCAATACATTATACTAAAGTTTTTATATAAAAAAGAGAACAAGTGCTAACTTGCTCTCTAAATTAATTTTATTTAAATATATTTTTTACTGATTTTTTTACTAAGTCTTCATCTGCAATATATGGAATAGTTATGTGAGATTTACCAGAGTGTTTTTTGTTAAATTCCATTGAAACTTCCATAGCATGTTCATTTCTTGCCCAGTTTCTTCTTGCTACTCCACCCATTACATCCCAGCTAAGTGATGATTTTATAATTTCATCAACTCTTTGTGATCCATCAAGTACAAGTCCAAATCCACCATTTACAGATTTTCCAATTCCAACTCCACCACCATTGTGTAGAGCTATAAGACTCATTCCCCTTGCAGCATTTCCTGCATAACATTGTACAGCCATATCTGCTGTTACATTAGATCCATCTTTAATATTTGATGTTTCTCTAAAAGGAGAGTCTGTTCCTGATACATCATGATGATCTCTACCCATCATAATAGGTCCAACTTTTTTATCTCTTACAAGTTTATTAAATGCAAGGGCAATATTTACTCTCCCCTCTTCATCTTGATATAAAATTCTAGCTTCAGTACCTACTACTAGGCTATTTTTTTCAGCATCACGAATCCAATTATAATTATCTCTATCTTGATATCTTCTATTTGGATCTATTGCTTCCATTGCAGCTTTATCAGTTGCTACTAAGTCTTCGTGCTTTCCACTTAGACAAACCCATCTAAAAGGTCCATATCCATAATCAAATAAAAGTGGTCCCATAATATCTTCAACATATGATGGCCAAATAAATCCATCTTTGTCATCAATTCCATTTTTAGAAATTTCTTTTACTCCTGCATCATAAATAGCTTTCATAAAAGAGTTTCCATAATCAAAGAAATAAGTTCCCTTAGCTACAAGATTTTTAATAACTTCAAAATGTTTTTTCAAAGTTTCATCTACAAGTTCTCTAAATTTATTTTCATCACTTGCAAGAAGTTCAGTTCTCTTTTCAAAAGTAATTCCACTAGGACAGTATCCACCACCATATACATTGTGACATGATGTTTGATCTGATAATAAATCTATATGAATATTTTCTTTGTCCATATATTCTAAAAGATCAACTATATTTCCATGATATGCAATACTCATTGCCTCTTTTTTATCTTGATATTCTAAGGCAAGTTTTACAGCTTCTTCAGGGCTTTGTGCAAGTTTTGAAATCCAACCTTGTTCAAGTCTAGTTTCTATTCTAGATAAGTCAACTTCTGCAACTATTGCAACAGCCTTTGCTATTTCTGCAGCCTTACCTTGAGCTCCACTCATACCACCAAGACCTGATGTTACAAATAGTTTTCCTGCTAAATCTCGCTCTTCAGGAATACCAAGTTTAAGTCTTCCTGCATTTAAAAGTGTATTAAATGTACCATGGACAATTCCTTGAGGTCCTATATACATCCATCCACCTGCAGTCATTTGACCATAATTAGTAACTCCCATCTCCTCAGCTATTTCCCAGTCTTCAATATTGTCATAAAGACCAATTAAAAGACCATTTGTAATAATAACCTTTGGCGCATCTTTTTTAGATTTAAATAATCCAACAGGATGACCTGATGAAACTACTAATGTTTGTTCATCTGTTAAATTTTCAAGATACTTCATTATAAGTCTATATTGCATCCAGTTGTGACAAACTGATCCTGTTTCACCATAAGTAACAAGTTCGTAAGGATAAAGCGCAACTTCAAAGTCTAAATTATTGTCAATCATAACTTGAAAAGCCTTACCTTCAATACAATTTCCCTTATATTCATCTATTGGTTTTCCATAGATTCGTCCTTCTGGTCTAAATCTATATCCATAAATTCTTCCACGAGTTTTAAGTTCTTCTAAAAATTCTGGGATTAACTCCTCATGAAATCTCTGTGGAATATATCTAAGAGCATTTTTAAGTGCAATTTCTGTTTGTGCTTCATTTAGGTGAAATCCTCTGTCAGGTGCTCTTCTTATGCCTTTTTCAAAACTTGGCTTATCAGGAAGCTCTTCAAAATCAAGTGAAATAGTCATTGAATTTTTAATATCGTCATTAGTAATCATTTTATTCCTCCTTATAACAACAAACTTTATCTCATATATAATACCCTAAAAATATAATCAATATTATTTTTATTGTGCTTAAGGGTATAATTAAATTGTAAATATATAAACTTTAATCTTTGAAAAATCTAATATAATATAAGACAATATTTAATTTATATAAATTATACTACAAAGAAGGAGAAAATATGATAGCAGATAAAATTATTTATAATCTAAATGAAATATTTTGCCCAATAGATCTAGGTCATCCCCTTAGAGGAGATGAGATGAAAGAGGCAAAAATCTTAAAAAATGGATATATTGCAATTTATGGCAATAAAATTTATGAAGTTGGAGAAGGCGATGTTCCAGAGGATTTAGTTGGAGAAGAAACAGAACTAATAGAAAGATCAAACCATGTTGCAATGCCTGGGCTTATAGATTGCCACACTCATTTAGTATATGGAGGAAGTCGTGAACATGAATTTGCAGATAAATTAAAAGGACTTACTTATTTAGATATACTAAAAAGAGGTGGAGGAATACTTTCAACTCAAAGAGAAACTCAAAAAGCAGACTTTGATGAACTATATTTAAAATCCAAAAAACTCTTAGATCATATGATTTTTCACGGCGTTACAACAGTTGAGGCAAAATCTGGATATGGTCTAGACTGGGAAAATGAAAAAAAACAAATGGAAGTTGTAAAATCTCTTGATGAAAATCTTGCAATAGATTTAGTTTCTACATTTATGGCAGCTCATGCTATTCCCTTTGAATACAAAGAAAATCCAGATGATTTTGTAGATGAAGTTCTTAAAATGATTCCTCTTGTAAAAGAAGAGAATCTCGCAGAATTTTGCGATGTCTTCTGCGAAAAGGGAGTTTTTACAGCAAAACAGTCCTATAAAATTTTAAAAGAAGCACAAAAATATGGTCTAAAAACAAGAATCCATGCAGATGAAATAGAGTCAATTGGCGGATCCTCAGTTGCAGCAGAACTAAAGACAACATCAGCAGAGCATCTTATGGTAGTTACAGATGAAGATATTAAAAAACTTGCAGAAGCAGAAGTAATTGGAAATCTTCTTCCAGGAACTACATTTTCACTAATGGAAGACTCCTATGCTCCAGCACGTAAAATGATAGATGAAGGAATGGCAATTACACTTACAACAGATTCAAACCCTGGATCTTGTCCTACTGCAAATATTCAATTTATTATGCAACTTGGAGCTCTTGCAATGAAACTTGAGCCAAATGAAATATTTAATGCAGTTACTATAAATGCAGCTTATTCAGTAGATAGAGCTAAAAATATAGGAAGTTTAGATGCTGGTAAAAATGCTGATATTGCAATTTTCGAGGCAAAAAACCTAGACTATTTACTATATTTCTTTGCAACAAATTTATGCACAGAAGTCTACAAAAACGGCACACTTGCTGTTAAAAATAGACAAATTGTAAATGAAGATAAATTTTTTAAAAACAATAAAAAAGATATAGAACAAATTGAAAAAGAAAAGAAATTAAAAACAAGAATACCAATTTATCTAGATAATTTAAAAAGAAGAGATGAAGAAGAATAATTAAAGATAAATTTTAAGAATAATTATGGTGGTGCAATGCATCACCTTTTTTATTTCACTTCTATTGACACATAAAATTTATTAATATAAAATAATAGTAGACTTTTGCACACGTAGCTCAGTAGGATAGAGCGGCGCTCTCCTAAAGCGTAGGCCGGGGGTTCGATTCCTCTCGTGTGCACCACAATTTTAATAATATGAGTTGTTTATTTTTAATTAGAACATCGAACTATCATTCCTTTTTAGGTTTGGTAGTCTTTTTTTTATTTAAAATCATTTATTTTTATTATTAAAATAAGTTTTACTCTATTGCATAGGTTCTACTATTAGTAGGTATCTATATAATAATGAGTTTTTTCAAATTTAATTAAAAGGAGGTTATTAATTGAAATTTGTATTAAATTACTTAAAAAGATACAAAAGATATCTTTTTTTAAATTTAATTTCTGCATCAGGATTTCTACTTATTGATCTTGGAATCCCAACTATTATTGCAATGGGTATTAACAATAATTTTATGGATCAGAATATTTCTTATATTCTAAAACTATCCTTAATTATGTTTCTTTTTGCAATTGGTGGTCTTTTATTATTAATCCTACTTGCCTATTCATCAAATAAACTTGTTTCAAATGTCATTCGTGATATTAGAAATGATCTATTTGAAAAAATAGAATCTTTATCTAAGGATAATTTCGATAAATTTGGTGTTTCTAGACTAATTACAAATACTGGTACAGATGCATATACTATTATGCAATTTTTAATTGTTATTCTAAGAATAGGAATAATGGCTCCGTTTATGTTTATTGTAAGTGTATTTTTAATATTTAGACAAAGTAGATCCCTTGCACTTATTACTGTACTTGCAATACCTATGATGGTTATTACAATTGCACTTATAAATACTAAAACTAAGCCACTTTCCGAAAGACAACAAAAGGGACTTGATAATATTAATCTTCAAATTAGAGAGTCTATTACTGGACTTCGTGTAATTCGTGGATTTAATAGAGAGGATTTTAAAGCTTCTCAATTTGAAAGTTCAAGTTTAAATTATGCAAATATTTCTAAAAAGCTATTTCAAACTGTTGCCTTTATTTCTCCTGTATTTACATTAATTTTTACTGTTGTTCAATCTTCTGTAATGTATGTAGGAGCTATTCAAGTAAATGATGGTGTATTAGAATATGGAATGCTTGTTGCCTTTATTGAATATGTATTTATGGCACTTCTTTCCTTCTTAATGCTTGGAGCTGTTTTAATGATGCTTCCAAGAGCACAAGTTGCAATTACAAGAATAAAAGAAGTAATGGATGAAACTCCAGATATTAAATCTAAAAAGAATGCTATAAAAAATAATACTATTAAAGGATATGTAGAATTTAAAAATGTTTCCTTTGCCTATAGTAATGATTCAGAAAAACCTGTAATTAAAAATGTATCATTTAAATCTAAACCTGGAGAGACAATTGCCTTTATAGGATCTACTGGTTCTGGTAAATCTACTATTATGAAACTTATTCCAAGACTTGTAGATGTAAGTGAGGGTTCTATTCTAATAGATGATATTGACATCAGGGATTATAATTTAGATCATTTAAGAGGTAATATTGGATATGTTCCTCAAAAATCAACACTATTTTCTGGAACTATTAAAGAAAATCTACAATTTGGAAATAAAAATGCATCAATGGAAGATTTAAAAAAAGCTGCAAATATTGCTCAAGCAAAGGAGTTTATAAATTCAACTCCCGAAGGCTTTGAAAGAGTTCTATCTGAAGGTGGTACAAACTTATCAGGTGGACAGCAACAAAGACTTTGTATTGCAAGAGCTCTTACTCGTAATGTACCTATTTATATTTTTGATGATTCCTTTTCTGCTCTTGATTATAAAACTGATTCTATTTTAAGACATAGACTTAAAGATGAAATCAAAGATGCTACATTTTTCATAGTAGCTCAAAGAGTTGGAACTGTAATGGATGCTGATAAAATCCTTGTAATAGATAATGGTGAGGTCGTTGGTATTGGTACTCATAGAGAGCTTCTTAAATCCTGTGAAGTATATTATCAAATAGCAAGCTCACAACTTACAAAGGAGGAATTAGAACGATGAATAAAAAATTCAACAAATTATTATCTTTTATGGAACCTTATAAGAAAAAATATTCAGTTGCTTTTTTCTTTTCAATAATTTGTAATATCTCTCGTGCTATGCCCCCTTTTCTAATAGGACTTGCAATTTCTGAACTTGCTAGAAATATTGCAACTCGTGTTAATACAAATGTTGGAGGTATAAATTTTGATTATATTGGAAAAATCGTCCTAATAATAGTAATTGTGGGAATTACTGATGCAATTGGAGATTATGTATCTAATTATTTACTTTCTGATGCTGTTCAAAATACTACTCTTGATTTAAGAAGAAGTATTTATGATAAATTAAATAAACTTCCTGTGTCTTATTATGATTCAAGACAACAAGGAGAAATACTAAGTAGAGTTACAACAGATGTAACAGTAATAAGTGAAGCACTACAACAATCACTTTTAAATATACTTGGATCTTTACTTTATACATTATTTAGTATTTGTTTTATGTTTTATCTATCTCCATTTTTTACAATTATTTCATTATTAATAATTCCAATATGTGTATTTGCCTTTAAAAAAATCACAAGAAAATCTGATCCACATTTTAAAGAACTACAAAATTCTCTTGGAGATTTAAATGGATATACACAAGAGCACTATGCAGGTCATATGGTAATACAATTATTTGGACAAGAAGAAGAATCAATAGAAGGATTTAAAAAAGTAAATGAAAAACTTAATACAACAGGTTTTCAAGCTAACTTTTTATCAAGTACTATTAATCCACTTTTAAGTTCTGTAATTCACTTTTCCTATATTGCATTATTCTTATTACTTGTTCTAACAGTATTAAATAAACCTCTTGTTTTATTTGGTCTTGTATTAGTATCTCCTATGGCAATTGGTGAAATACATGCCTTTATACAATATGTATGGCAAATTGCTGGACCTGTTGGAAATATTACACAACTTACTAACCTTTTACAAACTGCATCTGCATCTCTTACTAGAGTTGTAGAGATATTAGAGGAAGAAGAAGATTATGATGTACTTGAAAGTATTGATTTATCTCAAGAAAAAATTGATGGAGCTATTGATTTTAACAATGTTAAATTTGGATATTCTCCTGATAAACTTCTAATGGAAAATATTAATATCAATGTAAAACCTGGAGATACTATTGCAGTAGTAGGCCCTACTGGAGCTGGTAAAACTACTCTTATTAATCTGCTTATGAGATTTTATGATATTAATGGAGGAAATATTACAATAGATGGAATTGATGTAAATAGACTTTCTAAACATCAGTCAAGATCGCTTTTTGGAGTAGTATCACAAAGTCCTTGGCTATACTCTACATCTATTGAAGAAAATATTAAATTTGGTAAACTTGATGCAACTTTTGAAGAAGTAATAGAAGCTGCAACACTTGCAAGAGCCGATCACTTCATTAGAACACTTCCTGATGGATATAGAACTGTTGTAAATGAAGAATCATCAAACTTATCACAAGGAGAAAAGCAACTTATAACAATTGCAAGAGCCTTAATTGCAGATCCTGAAATTTTGATACTAGATGAAGCAACATCTTCAGTAGATACAAGACTTGAACATCTTCTTCAAAAGGCAATGGACGAAGCAATGAAAGGTAGAACTAGCTTTATAATAGCTCATAGACTTTCTACAATTAGAAATGCTGATTTAATCTTAGTAATGAATCATGGAGCCATTGTAGAACAAGGTAATCACGAAGAATTAATTAAACAAGGTGGAATTTATAAAGATCTTTACGAATCTCAATTCCAATAAAAAAATCACCCAATAGATACTATGCCCTGTCAAGTACACATCAAATAAAATATTATAGATATTTTAATTTGTATTCTAAGGGAGATAAGTATCCTAAGGCTTTTTGA
>NZ_JAGGLJ010000026.1 GCF_017874395.1 Peptoniphilus stercorisuis
TTTTTCAGCTTGTTTAGTATATAATATTTTTTATCTTTTGTCAAGACTTTTTTATTATATTTTTTAAACTTTTTATCTGCTGTCTTTTAGTTACTGTCTAACTTCAACAGCTTTTTAATTATAAAATATCTGAAGATCTTTGTCAAGAACTTTTTAACATTTTTTTAATTTTTTATTGTCAGCTTCTTTGCAATTTGTTCTTGCTTTACTGACTTTTAATAGTTTACCATTCTATGCTTTTCATGTCAATATAAATTATACATTTTTTACATTTTTATTTTATAAATTTTCTCTTGTAGTTCTGTTCTTCCTTTTACATCTAGCTTTTTATATAGATCAGTTAGATTGTTTTTAACTGTTTTTTCGCTTAAAAACAAGGCTTTAGACATTTGTTTATTTGTTAGATTTTTAAGTATTCCCTTTACAAGTTCTTTCTCTCTTATATTTAGAGTTTCTATTGTAGATACTAATTGATCTTGTTCTACTAATACTTTAGCTATCTTACTATCTATATAGGTTTTATTACGTTTTGCTGATTTTACAGCCATAATAAGCTCTTCTTCTGATACATCTCTTAAAAGCCTTACTCTTTCATTACCCAGTAGCGCTTTATATATATCATCATATATCATAATTATTCTTTTTCTATTATAAAAGTACCTATCAGTTATTAGTATATCTTCATCTGATAGGTCCTTTTTATCTTTAATTATTTTTATGTTTTCGCCCTTTAAGGCACTTAATAAGCCTAGATTATAGATTTCACCACTACAAAGTATTTTTATACTTGCTTTCATTAGTCTATTTTCTTAGTACTTTCTCTTTTTAATATTTGAACTGGTAATACTATTGCTTCTTCTTCTGTTGTTTCTTTTTTAATTTCTTTTAATATTTTTCTAATTGCAACTGCACCTATATCATAATATGGTATTTTTACAGTTGTAAGTTTTGGTCTATATATTCCACTTAGAGCAGTTCCACCAAATCCTGTTACAGATATATCCTCTGGAACTTTGTATCCATTATCTACTAATGTATTTATTGTAAATATTGCAAGTTCATCTTGAGTACAACAAAAAGCAGTTGTTCCATCTTTTACACTTTTTATTATTTCATCTGATACATCTAGAACATCTTTTTCACTTACACCCATTGTATATATTCCATTAGTGTCTAAGTTTTCTTCTTTCATTGCCTTTTCATATCCAGTTACTTTATGTCTTTCTTCAGTTCTGTCTATATCTTTTTTCATAGCAATAATATCTATTTTTTTGTGTCCTAGTTCTTGTAAGAATTTAGTAATTTCATAACTTGCTTTTTCATAGTCAATTCTTACTGTCAATGTATCTTCTATATTATAAAATCTATTCATATTAATATATGGGATTTTACTTTCTTCTAGTTTATACATTAATTTTTGATTTAATTTATTTGAGATTACAATAATTCCCTCTACTTGCTTTTGTGAAAATAATTTCGCAAATTTAAGTTCTATTTCTGAATCTCCATAGGAGCTTGATAGTAATATGTCATACTTATACATTCTACCTATTTCTTCTACTCCTCTTAATATTTGACTTACATAAGATGAACCAATGTCATCTACAATAACTCCTATTAAGTTTGATTTTTTTGTAACTAAACTTCTAGCTACTTCATTTGGCTTGTAATCTAATACTTCTATTGCATGAAGTACTCTTCTTCTAGCCTCAGGACTTACTGGTTTTGAGTCATTTATAACTCTTGATACTGTTGATATTGATACATCTGCCATTTTTGCTACGTCTTTTATAGTCGATGCCAAATTAATCTCCTCCTCTTACTATTAATTTAAGTGCTTTATCTAGCACTTTAAAAGTCATTGGGAGTTCCCCCGCTTTTTCCCCGTCTACGTCTACAACAAGTTTTTTATCTGTTTCTATTGTTATTTCTTTAGTTTTTAGATAAATAATTTTATTGTGATCTATGTGTTTTCCGCTTAATATTGAAGGTGCTATTTCTAATACTTCCCCTGAAGTTATTCCCTTTAATATTACAACATCTAAATAACCATCATAAACTTCTGCTTTTGGTGCTATTTTTTTAAATCCACCTACTGATGCAGAATTCGCAACTAAAAACATATGAATTTCTTCTTCTGATTCTAGTTCCTCTGATTTAATTTTTGCTTTTATTAAATCTCTATCATCCATTTGCCTAAGTCTTGCAAATTCTTTAATTCCTTCAAAGTAATAGGCCATTCTACCTATTTTACTTTTTAAATCATCAGAAACTGTATATGCAACCTCAGTTAACAATCCTGCTGCTGCTACATTTGCAAAGACTCTTTCCCCTGCCATTCCAAGATCTACATCTATTTGATTATTCGCTTTTATCATATCATAAAAATCTCTTATATTTGTTGGAAGATCTAAAAAAGTTGCAAAATCATTTACAGTGCCTCCTGCAAGTATAGCGAGTGGTACTTTTCTATTTCTGTGATAGATTCCATTTACTACCTCATTTAATGTTCCATCTCCTCCATAGCATATAATTAAGTCTTCACCTTCATCTTCTTCTGCAAAAATCATTCCATCATTTCTTTTTTTAGTAAATCTTAAATCTATTTTATATCCATCTTCACTAAATAAATTTATTAATTGATTTATTTTTGTTAATGCTTGTTCTCTTCCCGATTTAGGATTTGCAATAATTTTTATCTTTTTCATATACCCTCCAAGAATGTCCTTGTATATTATACTAAAGATATATTAAAATAAACAATAATAAAAGCAGATTTCCAATATAATTATACTAGAAATCTGCTTTTTATTCTTAGATTATCATTTTGATAAAAACACATCTTTTATAGCATAGACTACTTCTCTTGCAATATAGAAGTAATCTATTATATTATTTGCATTAATAGATATTGTTTTTGCTGTATCTGATATTGTATCTGATACATTTGATACTGTACTTTTAACCTTTAGTGTTGTTGTGTCTACTGTCCTTGATATATCATCTACAGTTTGAGCTACATTTCCTGCTGCGCTTACTATTTTTTCCACATCAGGTCTTGCTGCTGTTACTATTTCTGATGATTCCTTTGTAATGATATTAACATTATTTGTAATATCCACTGCATTATCTGTTAATGTTGGCACTTTTTTTATAGTATCATCAATTATTTTATGATTTTCTTCTAAGATATCATTGCAATGATTTACTAATTTCAGTACATTTTTTAGTACAAGAGCTAAATAAATAAGAGCTCCAGCACCGGCTAAATATAAGATTATTCTCAATAGATCATGTAGCGTAATAGCCGTTTGCATTCTTACCAACTCCTACTTATTAACTATTTTATTTCTTTATCAATTTTTTCTTTTGATTCTTTAGCTTCTTCTTTAACTTCTTCTGCGCCTTTTTCAAGGTTTTCTTTTACAACTTTTGCTGAATCTTTTACAGATTCTTTTGTTTCTTTTACATCTTCTTTAGCTTCTTCTGCGCCTTCTTTTACAATTTCGCCAACAGCTTTAGCTTTAGATTTAGCAATATCAATGTCTTCTTCTATTTCATCTTTTTTATAAGATGCTTTTTCTTTTAAATCTTCATAAGTTTTTTTAACTTGTTCGCCTGCTTGATAAGCTTTAAATTGAATACTATCTGCTGCTTCTTCTGCTGCACTTGTTACTGAATCTGCTACATCTTTTGATTTTTGAGCAATTTCATCTCTTGTCTCTTTACCAGACTTTGGAGCGAATAATAATCCTGCTGCTGCACCTGCTGCTAAGCCTGTTGCAACTTTTCCTGCGTCTTTTAAAGCTTCTTTTCTTTTTTCTTCACGTTTTTTCTTTTCTAAGTAATCAAATAGTCCCATTGTATCTCTCCTTATCATAGTAATCTTAAAAGTATCTTACTATCAAATTTAATATTATATTATGATAATTTATACCCTAGCGCCTTATTTTAAATCAATAATTAGACTTATGTTCATATTGTATCACGAATATTAGTTTATCTTAAGTGTTAAGTTTGTTATATTTTTATCAATTATTCAAAAAAATAAATCCACGGTACCGTTACTCCATTAATTCATACCCGCTAAACAGCAGGTGGGTAATCTCATCTTATTTTCTAAAGTCCCCTCCTTAAAGGGCATTTTATCTAATAATCTATATGATTTCCCATATAATCTTTGTCGGTTGAATTAACTGAAGTGTTATCGAATACCACAGATTTACTAAATTAATTATACACTAAAACCCTCTAGTAATCAATGTTTACAAAATTTTCTTCATATCATCAAATAAGGGAGCTTCTATTTTTAGTCTATTTCCACTTCTTGGATGATCAAATTCAATATAAAAACAATGTAGCGCTTGTCTATTTATAATATCTGATTTTTCTCCATATAGCTCATCACCTATTATAGAACAACCCATATGAGATAAGTGAACTCTTATTTGATGTGTTCTTCCTGTATATAGTCTTAATTTTACAATTGCTATATCTTCATTTTCTTCTAAAACTTCATATCCAGTTTTTGAATATTTACCATCTTCTGAAATAGTTCTTTTTATTCCCTCTTCAGTTCTTTTTATTGGTAGTTCTATTATACCCACTTTATTAGTCTTAAAATTATTTTTTGTAAGAGCTATATATTTTTTTATTACAGTATCATCTTCAAACTGTGCTGAAATCGTAGAATGAGCATGTGAATTTTTAGCAATTATAACTATTCCAGATGTATCTCTATCTAGTCTATTTACAAATCTAACTTTTCTTTTTATATCTTGTTTCTTAAAATAATAACAGGCATAATTAAGCAGTGTATTATTTATATTTGATTTTGCAGTATGAGTTACCATATAAGGCTCTTTATTTACAACTAGAAGATCATCATCTTCATACAATATATGTATTGGACCTTCTTCAGCTTCTGCATTTAGCTTTTCTTCTGGTATTTTTACTAAAATCTCATCACCTTTTTTAAGTAATATATTATTTTTAGTTACTTTATCATTTACTAAAATGACACTTTCTCTTGTCACTTCTCTATAAAATCTCGATGAAATACCATTGTCTTTTAGATAATCTTTTAGCTTAACATTATCCTTATTTGCTATATATTTAAAGTAATCTTTAGAATTATACATCCTATCCCCTTTATTTTTTTTAATTTTTATAATATTATATAATATAATTAATAGAACTTACAATTAGAAAACGGAGGACATTGTGGAAGACAAAATTATTAATATTTTATCTAATTCAAATTTTGAATCTAGAAAAACCACTTCAAAATTAATTTATTTATTGAAGTCAAAGGGATTTAATCCTACAACAAAATTTTCCAACAAAGCAGAACTTACAATTTGTGTAGGTGGTGATGGTGCATTTTTAAAAGCTGTTCACAAAAATAACTTTTCTCAAATCCCATATGTTGGCATTAACACAGGCCATTTAGGTTTCTTCCAAGAAATAAGTCCAGATAAGATGGACGAATTTATAAATGATTATATTAAAGGAAATTACTCTGTTGAAGAATTAAATTTAATAGGTGCTGAAGTTTTTACTAAAAATAAAAACTATATACTAACAGCTTTAAACGAAGTTGTGCTTAAAGCTCAAAACTCTAAAATGATACATTCCCATGTTTTTATAAACAAAAATCATTTAGAAAAGTTTTCAGGAGATGGACTTTTAATATCCACACCTTCAGGCTCTACTGCCTATAACTTCTCTAGTGGTGGTGCAATAGTATATCCTACTTTAAATGTAATTCAACTTACTCCAATTTCTCCAGTTAATAGTACTGCTTATAGGTCATTACAAAGTCCTGTAATAGTTCCTGGTAATCATATTATAAGTTTAGTTCCAGAAAAGCGATATGCAAATTCTAATTTACTTTTAGTTGATGGAAAAGAATATTTCTTTACAAATCTAAAAAAAGTGAACCTTAGAATGTCTAATAAAACTATTAGAAGACTTGTATTCTCAAAAGATTCCTATTGGGACAATTTAAAAAGTAAATTTTTATAAACCTGCTTCTTGCAGGTTTATTTTTTTGCATAAAAAAATCCGTATCAATTGATACGGATTTTAAAACTTTAAATTAATTAAGCAAGTTCTACAACTGCTCCAACTTCTTCAAGTTTAGCTTTCATTTCTTCAGCTGCTTCTTTAGCAATTCCTTCTTTAACTGCTTTAGGAGCTCCGTCAACTAGAGCTTTTGCATCTTTAAGTCCAAGTCCAGTTAAGTCTTTAACTACTTTAATAACTTTAACTTTTTCTTGTCCTGCTTCTTTAAGAACAACGTCGAATTCTGATTTTTCTTCTGCTGCTGGTGCTGCTGCTCCTGCTGGTGCTGCTGCAACTGCCATTGGTGCTGCTGCTGAAACGCCAAATTCTTCTTCTAATGCTTTAACAACTTCTGAAAGTTCTAAAACTGTTAATCCTTTTACTTCTTCAATAAGTGCTTCTATTTTTTCTGACATTTAAAATACCTCCAATAATTTTTAATTAATTATCTGCTAAGCTGCTATTAAGCTGTAGCTTCTTCTTCTTTTTTGTCTGCGATAGCTTGTAATACTACTGCTAGACCTCTTAGGTTTCCTGTTAGTACATTTGCAAGACCTTGGATTGGAGCATTTAGTCCTCCAAGTACTTGAGCGATTAGTACTTCTCTTGATGGTAGTTCTGCTAGAGCCTTTACTTCTTCTACTCCGATAACTTTTCCATCTACGATACCTGCTTTAATTTCTAACTTTTCGTGGTCTTTTGCAAATTCAGCAGAAACTTTTGCTGCTGCAACTGCGTCGTCATTAGAGAATGCTACAGCACTTGGTCCTTTTAAAAGTTCATCTAATTCTGTAATTCCAAGTTCGTTAAATGCACGTCTCATCATAGTGTTTTTGTAAACTTTATAGTCAACATCTTTTTCTCTGAAGTTAGATCTTAATTCTGTAACTTCTTCAACATTAAGTCCTCTATAGTTTACAAGTACGATACTTTCTGCATTTTCAATCTTCTCTTTGATTTCATCCACTAATTGGGTTTTCATTTGAAGTTTTTCTTCTTTCACTCTTTCACCCCCGAATATAAAAAAATCCCACCAAGACATAGTGAGATAGAAATTTCATAAGTAAATAAAATTTTCTTACCTCGGTAGGATTATTAAAACTGTCGTTCCCTACTGTCTTTGGTTCTTGTTCAATTAACAGTGATATATTATCAAAAACACAGACTCTTGTCAAGTAAGTTTTTTGAAAAAATCTTAATAAATTTTTAAAAACTTAGTTATGTTTTTGTAACCATTCATATTTAGCTATATGATATACTTTTACTATCAAAATTGCAAGAAAGTTGGTGGTATAAAATAGAGACTTTAATAAATATAAAAGACTTAAAAAAAATCTATAATATGGGTGGTGAAAAGGTCTATGCCTTAAATGGAATTAATCTAGATATATATAATGAAGAAATACTTTGCCTACTTGGAACATCTGGTTCTGGTAAAAGTACCCTTCTAAATATGATGGCTGGACTTGATAAACCTACTACTGGTGATATTTTTGTTGGAACTGAGAAAAAAATAAATATTATAAAATTATCCGAAAAACAAATTACTAAATTTAGACAACTAAATGTCGGGTTTGTATTTCAATCTTATAATCTTATTCCAACATTAAATGCCATGGAAAATGTAAGTCTTGGAATGATTTTTAAGGGAATTGAAAAAAATAAAAGAGAAGAACTTGCAAAGGAAATCTTAGAGAAAGTTGGTCTAGGAGATAGACTTTTTCACAAACCAAATGAAATGAGTGGTGGCCAACAACAAAGAGTTTCAATTGCAAGAGCTTTTGTAGATAAGCCTAGAATTGTATTTGCAGATGAGCCTACGGGAAATCTTGATACTGCTACATCCTTTGAAATCATGAATCTCATGTGTCAAATGGCAAGAGATTATAATCAAACTCTTATTATTGTAACTCATGACACTGAAACATCAATATATGCCGATAGAATTGTTGAAATGCGTGATGGCAAAATTATAGATGTAAAAGACAATATTGCAAAAATACCTAGAATTATTGGAGGGAATAATGAATAAAAAAACTAGCTTAATCCTTGCTTCAGTTATACTTATTAGTTCAATTTCACCAGTTAAAGCAACAAGTTTTAAATCAAATTTAATGAAAAATAGCGATTTTTTAATAGCATCTGGAGATGATAAGAGTGACAAAATTTCAAATATTAAACTTACTGTAAAAGCCGATCAAACTATTAATCTTACTGAAGGACGAGAAGCAAATATAAATGTAAGAGTTACTAATAATAGTGGTGAAGATGCTGAAAATGTATCTGCCCAAGCTATTATTGAAAATCCTGAGAAAGTTTACATATCTGGAGATGGATATATTAAAGAAAACGAGACTTTACGTGACGGGAATAATTTTAGTGGAAATTTTAAAATCAAAACTGATGAAAACTTTGAATCTAAAACTATCCCTGTAAAGATAAATTTAAGATATTATGTAGATAATAATTTTCAAGAACAAGATGAAATTATATACGTAAGAGTTATAGCTCCTGAAAAAGCAATAAATCCATCTGTTGAAATAGTTAAGGTTGATTCTATGTGGCTTAATAAAATAGAATCTGGAATTTCTTTTCAAGCACCTTTTGAAGTAAAAAACACAGGAGATTCTGTTGCTAAAAATATTAAGATTTCCCTTGAAGGTCTTGAAAATAATAATATAACTCTTGCTGATGGACTTTCTACAACTGATATTACAAGACTTGAACCTGGTCAATCTAGATTTATTTATTTTAATTTAAAAACTCAACAATCTACAAAACCTGGTTCTTATATGTTAAAACTTGATTATAAATTTACTGGAGAAAAAGAAACCTCAGCTCCAATTGAGGGCAATTACCAGTTTTCTGTAGATATTTTAAAATCAAATATTAAACCATCTACTTTAGAATTTCAAAATATAACTTTCCCAACTGCTCCAGTTGGAAGAAATAAATCTGTAAATATTTCCTTTGACCTTAAAAACACTGGAAAATATACTGCAAAGGATATAAAAGTTACAGCAGATAGTAAAGATCAAGAGGGACTTGCATCTAAATCAGTTTCTCAAATCAATGCTCAGCCTTTAAAACCTGGCGAAAGTGCACATTTTTCTTTTTCTTTTATAACTACACCATCTGCAAGTACTAGAAATTATCCTGTTGAGCTTAAAGCGACATACACTGATAAGACTACTACTGAAACTCCCTTTGAAACCAATCAAATTGCAGGAGTTTTTGTTCAAGCACCTAAGGAGAAAGAACCTGGAGAAAAGGGAGAAACTACTGTACCAAAACTTATTATAGAAGAATATTCCTTTGAACCAGAAATAATAGAAGCTGGTAAGCCTTTTAAAATGAGACTTAAACTGTATAATACAAATGCATCTAAAGCTGTTAAGAATATTAAAATCTTTTTAACTTCAGATGTTCAAGAGTCAGTATCACAAGAAGGTGGCTCAGAGCAAACTGGTGCATCTAGTTCTTCAGCTTCAGTATTTACACCAATTGATTCTTCAAATACTTTTTATATAGCATCTATTGCACCAGGATCTAAAGTTGAAAAAGAAATAACCCTTACTACTGTTCCTGATACTGCAGCTAAAACTTATACTGTAATTGCAAATTTTGAGTATGAAGATGGTTCTGCTCAAAAATATACAGCAACTGAACAAATTGGAGTTCCAGTAGTTCAAAGGGCTAAACTTGATGTTGGTGAAATAATCCCTGAAGGAGAATTTTCTATTGGAATGGACACACCTTTATCTGTTGATTTTTACAATACAGGAAAAGCTACACTATTTAATGTAATGGTTAAAATAACAGGAGATGGACTTAAATTTGACACTCCAACATATTATAAGGGAAATTTCCAACCAGGTTCATCTGATAATTTTTCTTGTAATATAACTCCTGAATCTGCTGGCAAAAAAAGAATAACTCTTACTTTTAGTTTTGAAGATTCAACTGGACAAAATCAATCTGTAATACGTGATTATGAATTTGAAATTATGGATGATATGGGACCTAGTGATGAAGATATGAATTTTGAAGAGCCAAAAAAACCAATTTTAGGAAAAATCATTGGTGGAATTATTTTAATTATAGCTCTTGCTGGAAGTGGAATCTTTATTAAAAAAAGAAGAGATAAGAAAAAAAATGATGATGAGGATCTAGGATTATAATGAGACTAAATGATTTAATATCCATGGCTCTTAAAAATCTATTTAGCAGAAAACTGAGAACTTTCTTAACTGTACTTGGTGTTGTAATTGGTGCAACTTCTATTATAGTTATGCTTTCTCTTGGTTTTGGACTTCAACAAACGCAAGAAAACTTTTTAAAATCCATGGGTGATTTAACTACTCTTGATATTCGTAATAATATGTATTCAGGAGATAATAATTCAAATAGTAAAGAAAAAAAACTAAATGATTCTGCCATTTCAGAAATCAAAGAAATAAATCATGTAAGTGCAACTATGCCAATTATGGAAACTAATGGAAAGTTAATATCTGGAAGATATTCAAATGACTGGACTCGAATAATTGGAATTACACCTGATTCTATGGAAGCCTTTGGATTTAAAATAGAAGAAGGTAGGCTTTTAAATTCAGGAGATAAAAATGGCGTAATATTTGGTGGTGGCATTACTCAAAATTTTAGAGATCCTAAAAGACCTGGAATTGATGCCTCTACTAAAATAAAACCTATGAAAAGTAAAATTGATATTCAACTAGGTGATTCTTATGAAATGGATCAAGATCAAAATATAAAACCCTATGTTGAAAGAATAAAAGTCCTTGGTGTTTTAGTCAATAATGACAATGACTGGGAAAATAACTCTTCTGTATTTATGTCTATGGAATATCTTAAGAAACTAAAAAAACTTTCTAATGCTGCTCTTCCTGCAGACAAAAGAGAAAAAGATTCTAATGAATATTCAACTATTAAAGTTAAAGTAGATGATATGGAAAATGTAAAAGATGTTCAAGCTAAAATAAAAAATCTTGGCTACGAGGCATCTGGTATGACAGATTGGCTTGAGAGTTCAAAGCAAACTGCTAGAATATTCCAAGCAATCTTTGGTGGAATTGGAGCAATTGCCTTTTTAGTTGCTGCAATTGGAATTACTAATACTATGATTATGAGTATTTATGAGAGAACTCGTGAGATTGGTGTTATGAAAGTTATTGGAGCTTCAATTTCTGATATTGAAAAACTATTTTTAGTTGAAGCTGGATTTATTGGATTTTTCGGAGGAATAGTAGGTGTTATATTTTCACTTTTAATTTCCTTTGTCTTTAACTTCTTTGCAAGTAGTTGGCTTCTTAGTTCTATGATGGGTGGAGGAGCTGATCCTTCTATTGAAGCTAAAATTTCAGTAATACCTATTTGGTTAATTATTATTGCTCTTTTGTTTTCTACTTTCATTGGAGTTTTATCAGGATATCTTCCTGCTAAACGTGCTATGAAATTATCTGCACTTGATGCAATTAAAAGTGAATAAATTAAAAAAACTGCTTTTGATTATAATACCTCTAGAGTACACACTAAATAAAAAGTATAATATACTTAATTTAGAAAACTTTGGAGGTGTTATTTTTTATGGGAAAACATGTTAAAAGAACTTTAGAAGAAAAAATCAAAATAGTCAAAGAATATAAGGAAGGTGCTTCATTAACGTATTTATGTGAAAAATATGATATTAGTGGGACAGGTACTATATCTACTTGGAGTAAAAAATATGATGAAGGTA
Organism: Peptoniphilus stercorisuis; assembly: GCF_017874395.1. Lineage (GTDB taxonomy): Bacteria > Bacillota > Clostridia > Tissierellales > Peptoniphilaceae > Anaerosphaera > Anaerosphaera stercorisuis. The sequence goes on from NZ_JAGGLJ010000026.1 coordinate 11,822, forward strand.
CTTTAGGTATTGATAATAGAGG
>NZ_JAGGLJ010000027.1 GCF_017874395.1 Peptoniphilus stercorisuis
CCGTTAGCTGCTACTACTAATTGATATGCTTCCCAGCTTTCTACAGTGTAATCAGCTTCTACTACTGCGGCTAACGCTGCATTGTAGGCTGTTAGGTCTGATTCTACTGGCACTACTTCCTGCCCAGAAATAGTAACCTCTAATGTTCCTGTTACTTTAGTTCCATCCTTAGCTGTTGCCTTTACAGTAACTATTCCATTTGTTAGTGCCTGTAACACGCCATCATCACTGATTGTTGCTTTTCCTGTGCCATTTTCAACACTCCATGTTACTGCTTTGTTACTTGCTTCAGCAGGAGTAACAGTAGCAACCATCTGTAGTGTTCCACCCTTAGTGGTTATTGTTGTTGCTTTATCTTTACCTTCCACACTAATAGCACTTACCGCTACGGTGTTTGAGGAATTGCCTCTGCCGCCGCCAGTGCTTGGTGCAGCGCTGGTAGCACCATCTACAGTCTTACCGCCTACTGTAGCTGCTCCACCATCTGCAACGTTGACTGCTGTCGGGGTCTGAACAATGGTTGCACCTGTTCCTGAAATGTTTGCAGTTCCGATTGCTCCTGTTCCCTTAATGTCTGCTGCGCCTGTTATGTTGGCTGTGGTTACCGTTGCGTTTGCAGCAATTGTAGCGGTTGCACCAGCAGGGATGTCAAGGGTTGTAACAGTTCCGGACTGGATGTCTACAGTTCCCTTGCTTTCCATGCTAAGGGTTCCTACGTTACCTTTGATGATAACAGTAGCATCAGCCTTCACTTCTACGTTTGTAAAGTTTCCTTCTAATATGATTTCGCCTTTAAGCGCGGTAATTTCTTTAATCAAGGCTCCATCAGCAAAGATTCTCACCTTGCCGTCTACCTTGGAAACTTCGATGGATAAAACAGCGGCACTTCCTTTGATGATGATGGAGTTTTCTCCGCCACCTCTTACGATGAGTTTGCCTTTAACTTCTGTTTTGCCATCTAAGGTCAAGTCTCCGCTAGCAATACCTTCTGCTGCGATAAGATTTCCGCTGATGACTACGTCTTTAAGAACTACGCCGGGTACCTTAACTACTGCAAGTCCATCTACATTTTCTGTATATGTGCCTGCTGCTGTGTAGTAAGCTTTTACAGCGCTGTTGATGATTGTCATTACTTCTGCTCTTGTAATGTTGTTTTTAGGGTTGAATTTTCCTTCAAATCCTCTTACATATCCGGCTGCTTCCATACCGAAAACGGCTGGTCTTGCCCAAGAAGAAATGTTCTGGGTGTCTGTCAGGCTTGAAGAAGTTCCATTGGCATCAGCTACTGCAAAAGCCCTTGCAAGCATGGAGGTGGCTTGCTCCCTTGTAATGTTTGCTGATGGGGAAGCTAGTCCTGATCCATCACCGCTCAATACGCCAGCTGCGTTGGCTTTAAGAACTGCGTCTGCATACCATGCTCCGGTAGCAACATCGCTGAAGTTGTTTTTTGCTGCAACTTTATAGTCCATCAAGTTGCTGAGTACTGTAGCCATTTCTGCTCTTGTCAGAGGTGCGTCTGGACGGAAAACCCCATCAGAACCTTTGACAACACCGTAATCTGCCCATTTTACGATGGCATCTTTTGCCCAATGTCCTGCGATGTCAGCAAAGGCTGTGTTTGTAGCGGTTGCTACAGGTGCGACTGCCTCTGTTGTAGTTTCTGTCACAGGTGTAGTTTCCTCTGCGACGTCTGTAGCGAAGGATACAGAGAATGAGCTAAGTACCAAGCTTAAAGCCAGGATAAAAGCCAATCCTTTTCTTCTTTTCACTATAATTTCCTCCTTTTATTTGTTGTTTTACCTTTTGCGGATATTTACTTCCATTCTGTTCTCTTGTGTGCAAATGTGCATTTACCTCCTTACAAACTGCCGATTAGGGCAGTCACATATTCGCCCGAAACCGTGCCATAGACGAAAGCGTCGATGAGTCTGTTGCTGCGGGCAAATGCCACTTGGTCGGCCAGCTCGGGAAAGCTGTTTTCATCAACTACATAAACCGCCTTGCAGTCGGGGAGACCTTTTTTGATTGCTTTTACCCGAATATTCCATTCATCGAGGGTGTGGGGAGGTCGCTACCGCACCTCCGCCAGCAGCACATCTGCCTTTGAGGCGATACATAAATCCTCAATTCCAGAAGGATTGTCCTCGCGATATACCTTGAAATCCGGATTCTTTTTTAGGTACATGACAACACCGCCCGCAAGCAAGGCATTGGGAATGCTGACAATAATCTTTTTCAATCAGCCACCCCTCTTTCAATCGATATTTGGTGAATACAATCATCATTAGACCACTATATATAACAGTATAACAAATAATAAATATTCCCGCTTCCCCAATATTGGTGAATCTGTGGTGACTGACCTAACCGTCTTGCCAACTCCGAAACACTGATATTCATTTGTTCACATAACTGCCGTATCATATCCGAAGTTTTCATTGTGCTACCTCCACAGATCAATACAACCATTATAAACCATTTAGTTTCAATTAACAAGAAGAACATATCCCAGTCTTAACCACAACAAATCACCTGCTACTCATTTGAAAAAAGTTTCTTTAACACCCCTTACTTTTGCCTGATTTTTGTCCTGATTAGTAAGACGAGTTTAGCGTCATGTGATTTGTTGTTCCTTGACAATTAAATATACGGTATTTTGAGTACGAATCCTATGTGGCTGAAAAGCGAAGCAGCATAATGGGCAGCGCCATGATGACAGTGCATTGCACAGTCGGAGCGATAAAATGCAGCCATTAGACCAACCATTGGCACGGTTGTTGCGATGACACACATCAGGAATAATGATACTTTCTCACGACCCCCCACAGATTTGAGGGGGAGTTCCTGCGATATTTGCGGCCTCTTGAAGGGACAAGGCTGATCGGTATTGCGGGGCTATGATGTCAAGCCAATGACAGCTCAAAATATCCCCCTTGTCAGGGTGCGTGGCAAATATGACACATAAAGAATACTAAGGCATACCATATTTTTGCATAACTCAATTTATGGTATGCCTAATTGATACAGCGACAAACTTTTCATAATGAGAATAAATGCTTATAATTAATATAAGCAATACACTTGGAGGTGATTGCAATGGAAAATATCAAAAGTTTATCCGAAACTACAGTCAAAACTACTCCACCCGATGACAAGTATGCAAACTCTAAATCATTTCAGGATTTTATAAATGTACTTTCTCAGATTGTAGAAAAACATGGTGCTGAAGTGTTAAACGAAATAGACGGCGTTGAGTAAGGACTATATTAATATATCGATGTTTTCCAATAATTTATTGGAGGTATGACTATGAATAGGAGTGGCAAGAAATGTGTGCTTTATCCCCGTGTAAGTACAGAAATGCAAGTTGATGGATTCAGTTTGGACGGGCAGAAAAATAACTTGAAGCGTTTTGCCGATAGAGAAGAAATGGAGATTGTAGACATTTACGAAGATGCCGGCAAATCCGGTAAATCCATCGAAGGCAGACCTGCATTTAAACAAATGTTATTTGATATCGAAAACGGATTAAAGATTGACTACATATTGGTCTATAAGCTCTCCCGCTTTGGAAGAAATGCAGCCGATATTTTAAACTCATTAGAGCACGTTCAAGCCTTTGGCGTAAATTTAATTTGTATTGAGGAAGGAATTGATTCATCACAAACAAGTGGAAAACTTTTGATTTCCGTTCTATCTGCTGTTGCTGAAATAGAACGCGAAAATATCATTGAGCAGACAATGAACGGTCGAAAAGAGAAAGCTCGTCAAGGAGGTTGGAATGGTGGTTTTGCACCTTATGGTTACTACCTTAAGGACAAACAACTTTTTATTCAAGAAGATGAGGCTGAGGCTGTACGCATTATCTTTGATAAATATTTGAATGGAAACATGGGATTTCATAAAATCGCCAATTACCTCAACCTGCAAGGTATTCAGAAAGTACAACGAAATAACGGCACCCTTTCGCTCTGGGGTACACATTTTATCAGGATGATTATTGATAATCCTGTTTACTGCGGCAAAATCTCTTATGGCAGGCGTGTACGTGAAAAAGTAAAAGGAAGTAAGAATGAATATAAGCAAGTCCCGCAGGAAGATTACATCATAGCCGAAGGTCAACATGAAGCAATTATAAGTGAAGAGCTATGGAATGCTGCACATGAGAAAAGAGAACTGACAGGCATTAAGTCACCTTCCAAAATAGGTCGTGATAGAGCGCATTTGTTAAGCGGTATTTTAAAGTGTCCTAAATGCGGTGGTCCGATATACACCAACAAACATGCTTGGACAAACAAGGATGGCACATATAAAGAAATTTACTATTATGTTTGCAGTAAATCACGAACCGCACGTGGGAAAAGCTGCGATTATAAATCTATGCTCAAAAAAACGGATATTGAACCACTTGTCATTGAAGCAATCAGAGAGCTGATTAAAAACCAAGATTTTGCAGAGGAAATTAAATCAAGAATAGGTAAAGAGATTGATACTTCAACTTTAAATAGAGAACTAAAAAACTATGAATCTAAGCTTAGAGAGGTAGATATTAATAAAGCTCGACTTGAAAACGAAATCGACAGTCTGCCTGAGGATACCCGTTTTAGGGAACGCAAAGTCCATGATATGACCCTCAGGCTTGATGGACTATATGACATTATCGTAGAGCTTGAAGTAAAAATTGAAGATGTTCTGCTGCGCCGAAAAGCTGTAGAACAAGATGCCATTACCTTAGAAAATATCTATACGCTACTGGCAAACTTTGATAGGATATACGATAAAATCAGTGATGAAGAGAAAAAATCCCTGATTTCTTCGTTAATCAAAGAAATAGAGATTTTTCCATGTGATGAAGCTGAATTGCCCTTAAAGTCTATTTTGTTCAATTTTCCTGTTTATAAAGATGGTGCAGACGTGTGTGAATTCTTGTGGGACAAAAGGACGCACGTCTCCACATGTACTGTATTAGAAAACATATCTACTGGTTTTACAAATTCTATTTTATAATCATCTTTTAAAAGTGCTATATCTCTTGCTTGTGTTGATGGATTACAGGATATATAGGCAATTTTTTCTGGTTTTATTTCTAAAATTTTCTCAACTAAACTTTCATCTATTCCTGCTCTTGGTGGATCTAATATTATTTTATTTGGGACTGTTTTTTCATCTTCTATTAATTTTTCTATTATTACTTCTGATTTTCCTGCAATAAATCTTGCATTTTCTATTTTATTTAATTCTGCATTTACTCTTGCATCATCTACTGCTGATTCTACTATTTCTACACCTATTACTTCTTTTGCATTTTTTGCAGCCATTAGTGATAGTGTTCCTATTCCGCAGTATAAGTCAAATATTATGTCTTCTTTATTTATATCTAGATTATCAAGTGCTGTTTTATATAATTTTTCTACTTGATATGGATTTACTTGAAAGAATGATTCTGGAGATAATTTAAATTCTAATTCTCCAATTTTATCTATAAAGTAGTCTTCTCCATAAAGTTTATTGAAGTTTTCTGAAAATCTGTATTTAGATTTTTTATTTACATTTTCAAATATTGAAACTACATTTAAGTCTATTAGTTCTGATAATATAGATTTAAGTTTTTGAACTTTTTCTTCTGTAATAAATACTATCATTATTTCTTTTTTATAATTTTCCCTAATTGAAATAGTTTTTACACTTCTTAATCCTTTCCAGTTTTTAAGTAGTTTAATTACTTCATTAATTCCTTCTTTTGCAACTCTACAAGAGTCAATTTGCACTATATTTTTAGAGTTTTTTTCAAAAAATCCAAGTTTTTCATCTCTTACTTGTAGCTGTATATTATTTCTATAATTATATGGATTTTCCATTCCAAGAATATTTTCTATTTCTGGATCTACTCCACCTATTCTTAATAAATCATTTTTAACTTTATCTTCTTTCCAATTAAGCTGATCACTATAATCATATTCTAAGAAGTCACATCCACCACATCTATTTGAATGAGGACATTTACTTTCTACTCTATTCTTTGATTTTGATATAATTTTTAGTACTCTACCTTTATAGAAACTTTTCTTTTCTTGAGTTAGTTTTGCAAGTACTTTATCTCCGATTATTCCTCCATCTAAGAATACTATTCTACCGTCATATTTTGCTACGCCATTACCTTTATAATCAAAATCTATTATATTAAGTTCTACATTTTTATCTATTTTCAATTTATACGCCCTTTCTAATTATTAAAACTATTATATCAAGTTGTTTTTATATATAAAAGGTTTAAAAATATTAAGATTGTTAAATATTTAATTAAAAACTATTGACTTTTCTCAGAAATATTGTAATATCGTAATATAACGATATATAGATTAATTGATACGAAGGGAATATAATGGAAGATTTTTTAATAAATGATTATGATTTACTAGAAGAAAAAGCAAATATTTTAAAGGCTATTGCACATCCTATTAGGTTATGTATTTTAAGAGGACTTAGTGAAAAAGATGAGGGACAAGTTTCTGATATGACAAATTGTCTTAATATGCCTCAATCTACAATTTCTCAACATGTGGGGATTTTGAAAAAAGAAGGTTTACTAAAAGGTCGTCGTGATGGTACAAAATTTATTATTCTATTAAAAATGATAATACTAGAAATTTAATTAAATTAATATTGGAGGATATATGAAAATAGTTATAGTTGGTGGAGTTGCTGGAGGAGCTTCCTTTGCAGCTCGTATGAGAAGGTTAAACGAAGATGCTGAAATAGTTTTATTTGAAAAGGGAGAATATGTTTCTTTTGCAAATTGTGGACTTCCTTATTATATTGGTGGAGAAATCGCTGAAAGAGATGCTCTTCTATTACAAAGTGTTGAGCAGATGCAAAATAAGTTTAATATGAAGGTTCATAATAATACTGAGGTTACTAAAATAAATAGAGCTGAAAAAAATATTGAATTTAAAAATATTAATGGTAAGTCTGGTAAAGAATCCTATGATTATTTAATTTTATCTCCTGGTGCTAGCCCTATTAAACCACCTATTAGTGGTATTAATGAAGCAAGTAATATTTTTACTTTAAGAACTGTTCCTGATACTGATGAAATCAAATCATTCATTGAAAAAAACAACGCAAAAACTGCTACTGTTGTTGGTGGAGGATTTATTGGTCTTGAAATGATGGAAAATCTTAAAAATCTAGGTCTTGAAACTACTCTTGTTGAAATGAGTGATCAAGTTATGGCTCCTATTGATTTTGAAATGGCACAAGAACTTCATGAGCATATTGAAGATAAAGGTGTAAGACTTATTTTAAATGATGGCGTTTCTGAATTTAAAGATTCTGGAAAAACTATTGTTTTATCTAGTAAGGAAGAAATACAATCAGATATTACTATTCTTGCTATTGGAGTTAAACCTGAAAATAAACTTGCAGTTGAATCTGGTCTTGAAGTTGGAAAACGTGGCGGTATTGTTGTAGATAGCAAAATGAAAACTTCTGATGAATTTATATTTGCTGTTGGTGATGCTGTTGAAGTTGAGCATTTTATTTCTAAGGAAAAAACTCAAATCGCCTTAGCTGGGCCTGCAAATTATCAAGGTAGAATGGTTGCAGATATTTTAAATGGACTTAATGGAGAATATGATGGTTCTTTAGGATCTAGTATTGCAAAAGTTTTCGATCTTCAAGCTGCAAGTACTGGTCTAAACGAAAAATCTTTAAGTGGAGATTATAATATAATACATCTTCACCCTGTAAATCATGCTGCATATTATCCTGGATCATTCCCAATGCATCTAAAGGTTATTTTTGATAATGATGAAAAAATTCTAGGTGCTCAATGTGTTGCTCTTGATGGTGCTGATAAAGTAATAGATACTATTGCAACTGCAATTTATGCAGGTCTTAAAGTTACTGAACTTAAAAATTTACAACTTGCTTATGCTCCACCTTTTAATGCTGCTAAAACTCCTGCAAATTTTGCTGGATATGTTGCAGAAAATATTTTAAATAATAAGGTTAAATTTATTCAATATAGTGAAGTGGAAGAATACAAAAATAAGGATTATATCTTTGTAGATGTTTCTGAAAAAGAAGAGTTTAATATGGGACATGTTGAAGGTTCTATAAATATCCCTCTTGGAGAACTTAGAAATCATCTAGATGAACTTAAAGATAAAAAAGTTGTACTTTATTGTAGAGTATCTCTTAGAGCTTATATTGGATATAGAATTCTTACACAAAATAATATTGAAGCTATTGTTTTAGATGGTGGATATAAAACTTATCAAATTGCAAATTATAAATTAAAAAGTAAAAAAGCAGCAGAAACTGTAAAAAAAGAAATCTTAGATTTAGATATTAATAATATAAATGCAAGTATTAAAATAAATGCTTGTGGTTTACAATGCCCTGGCCCTATTACTAGAGTTTATAATTCCATTCAAGAAATAGAAGATGGCGAAATTATTGAGGTTTTAGTTACGGATATTGGTTTTACTAAAGATATAGCAGCTTGGTGTAAAACTACTAAAAATACTCTTATAGATATTGTTGAAGAAGATAAAGTTTATAAAGCCTATGTTATGAAAGGCTCTAATGAAATAAAGACAAACTCTGAAAATAGAGTTTTTGAAACACATGATTCAGTTACTATTGTTGTATTTAGTGGCGAACTTGACAAGGCTATGGCTGCCTTTATTATTGGAACTGGAGCAGCTTCAATGGGCAAAAAAGTAACTATGTTCTTTACTTTCTGGGGACTTTCTATTATTAAGAAAAAAGCTGATGTAGATAAAATGTTTATGGAAAAAATGTTTGATACAATGCTTCCAGAAGATATAAATAAACTTGGACTTTCTAAGATGAATATGGGTGGTCTTGGTTCAAAAATGATGAAAAAAGTTATGAAAGAAAAAAATGTAGATGACCTTCCAACTCTTATGAATAATGCAAAAGAACTTGGAATTAAATTTATAGCTTGTTCTATGTCTATGGATGTTATGGGCATTAAAGAAGAAGAACTTGTAGATGGTGTTGAAATAGGTGGAGTTGCAACTTATTTAGGAGATGCTGAAAAATCTGGAGTTAACTTATTTATATAAGAAAAAGTAGACCATATGGTCTACTTTTTTATTTACTTATTGAAAGTATTTCATAATATGCCCAGTGATTTTTATCTAGATCACTGTATTTATTTTCTAAATTTTCTATATTTTCTTTACTATTAATTTCAAGCATTCTATTTAATATAGTAGCAACTTCAGCTCTTGATATATTATTATCTGGTTTAAAAGTTCCGTCTAAATAACCCTTTATATAATTTTTAGAATATAATTTATCAATAGATTTTTTTGATATATGATTTTCATCTACATCTTTAAAATTACTATTTTCATTGCTACTTTCTATAAAGTTTGCTGCAATACTTGAAAATTCAGCTCTTGATATATATTTATTTGGATTTAAATTTTCACCTTTAAAAGCTTCATCTAAATATCCAAGTTCTTCTAATTTATAAATACTATTACTATACCACTTTCTACTATTTACATCTTTATATTTACTATTAAAATTTTTATTTTCTATATTTTTATTTTCTATTTGGGCAAATATTGAAATAATCTCAGCAATGGTAATATTATTATCTGGTTTAAAAGTTCCATCTGAATAACCCTTTAAAAGATTTATATTATTTTTAACTTCTTTTTCTTTATATAAATAATCTATTTCTTCTTTTTCTTTTATATTGTTTTTCTTTAACCTATTTTTTCTTTTCTTATTTAAAGATTTTTTTGATACTTCACTATTTATTTCCTTATCCTCTTTATTTTCTTCTTCTGGTTCTTCCTTTTCTTCTGGTTTTTTCTCTTCTAATTTTTTAAAGTTTGCAACTATTACTAAATCTTCTTTGACAATAAATACATATTCACTATTTTCTGAAACTATTTCACCATTTATAGTATAATTTAAAAATTCATAATTTTCTTTAACATCTACATCTACTTTAACTTTATCTTCTTCAAAAACTTCTTCTGGTAAAATAACACTTCCTGCATCTATAGGATTTACTTCTTGATTTATTTTTAGTTTTTGTAAACTACCTACATTTATTTCTAAATCTACATTTTCCATAGGTGCATTTACATTTGTAATAATTTCTAAAATATTATTTCCTTCTTTTAATAAAGATTTATCTATTACTAGAAAAGTTTTATTGTCAATTTTTTCAAGTCGAACTTTATCATTATATATAGGCTTTCTATTTAAAGAATAAAATAGTATTGCACTATTTGGATCAATATCACTATTTATTTCAATATATACATCTTTATCAATTGAGTATTTCCCCTTTATTTTCGCATTTATTTTAACAGCTTTTTCAAAGTTATAATCAAAGGCTAAATCTTCGTAACCCTTTGATTTTATAATATATTTATTTTCTCCATAGTCTATAATTCCAAGAGTTCCCTCAAGTTTTATAAAAGGATAATCTAGATAAAAAGTTCTACCAAGCATAGTATTAAAATTATCTTCTTTAGATTTTTTTAAAGTTGCATATCCATGTTTTATTTCATAAATATTATTAAACCAATCTTTATTATTTTCACTTTCTTCTTTTAATTTAAATTCTGCCCTTTTTACAGTTGATGATGATATAACATCTACTTTAATTCCCTCTATACTTTTAATAGATTGAGATTTTAGAGTATTATTCGCTATGTAATTTTCACCATTAATAGCATATAGATTATTACTTAATAATATACTTGCCGAAATAAAAGTAATGGCAAATAGAGATTTCTTTAATTTTTTTAAATTCATAAATATTCTCCTTAATATTTTATTTGATATTTATTATCATTTTAATCTATTTTTAGAAAATATTTTTAATTTATTTCTGATAATATATTACAACTTAAATTAAAAAAAGGTACCTTTAAAGGCACCTTTTTATTAGTGGTTTCCACATTCATGAGAATGTTCATGATTATGACAAACTGATCCTGATGATTCTAATTTGCCATCTATGTAAAGTTTTACATTTTCTTCAATAGATCCAGTAGCTCCTGTTATTACTTCTATATTATTCTCATTAAAAATTTCTATTGCATGAGCTCCCATTCCTCCAGAAACTATTACATCTACACCATTTTCTTTTAAAAATACTGGTAATGCACCTGGTTTATGTCCTGGGTTTTCAAGTTCTATCTTATTTTTAATATCCTTATTTTCTACTTCATATACAGTAAAAAATGGACAATGTCCAAAATGTCCTGAAACATTTAATCCTTCACTAGCTATTGCGATTTTCATATAATTCCTCCTTTATTTAATTATATTAGCTCGTTGCAGAACTCTACAACTCGCATATATACTACATTTTTCTATATTGAAATGGCTAGAATTCCCCCATTTTTGGGTATATATACAGTATCAAGTTGTGTATAACTCAAAATGAAAGAAAGGAGAATCCCATGCCAGTTTCAGCTCATCAATTAAACTTTTGTGATATTTCTACTGATTTTGATAAGTTTTATTATCAAAATCAAGATGATTTACTTTCTTTATTAAATAAATTTATTAATATCAGTGATTTTATCCCTTTTTCTTTTTATCAAAAATATTATTCAAAGTTTGGTTCTAAAAGAGATTTTTCTCTTGAATCTATGCTTAATGCTTTTATTGTAAAAAACATCTTAGCTATACCTTCTGTAGATCTTTTGATTACATTTTTATCTATATCTTCTGAACTTCGTAAGTTTTGCGGTTTTTTAAAGGTTCC
>NZ_JAGGLJ010000028.1 GCF_017874395.1 Peptoniphilus stercorisuis
TCAAAAAGCCTTAGGATACTTATCTCCCTTAGAATACAAATTAAAATATCTATAATATTTTATTTGATGTGTACTTGACAGGGCATAGTATCTTTGGGAGTTTTTATTTTGGCAATTTTACTATAATAGTAGTTCCTATATTTTCTTTACTTTCTATTTTTATTTCTCCATTATGACTTATTACAATATGCTTTACAATACTAAGTCCAAGTCCTGTTCCACCTGATTTTTTTGATCTTGATTTATCCGCTCTATAAAATCTTTCAAAAATTCTCTCTTGATCTTTTTCAGATATTCCAATACCACTATCTATAAATTTCATTTCCACATAGTCTTTAGACTCACTAATATTAATTTTAACAAATCCATTTTCTCTATTATATTTAATAGCATTTTCAACTAAATTTGTAATAAGTTCCCACATCATAGTAGCATTTGCATTTATCTTTGCACTGCCACTTTTTTCAATAGATATATTTCTATTTTTAGCATTTTGTAAATTATTTTCTACTACTCTATTTACTATTTCTTCTAAATCAACTATTGTCTTATTTATATTTTCATTACTTTCTAAACTAGATATTTGAATAATATCATCAATTAAAACTAAAAGTCTTTTTGATTCTTCATATATTCTATTTATAAATTCTTCTTTGTCTTTTTCATCTTTTACCATATTATTTTTTATCAGTTCAGAAAATCCATATATTGATGTCAAAGGAGTCTTAAGTTCATGAGATACATTTGCAGAAAATTCAGATCTGATTTTTTCATTTCTTTTTTCTTTCGTTTCATCTATTAATAATAGTATTACTCCTGTTAATTTATCTCTTGTATAAATACTATTTAAAATATATTTTATACTTCTATTTTCAATTTCTAAAATACCTTCTGCACCTTCTCCATTAAAGGCATTTTTTATTGAATCTAAAAGTTCCGCATTTCTAGTAAGCTCTAAAACATCTCTTCCCACTAAGTTTTTACTACTTCCTAAGTATTTTGATGTTGATTCATTTATTATTAAAATCTCTCTATTTTTATTTATTATTACAATTCCCTCTGTCATATTTTCAAGAATTGCAGATATAGTATCTTGATTTTGTTCCATTTCTAATAATTGTTTTTTTATAGTTTTATTTTGATTTTTTATTTGTCTCATAAAAGGAGCTATTTCTGGAATTTCATTTATATCAATATTTTCTAAATCTTCTGCATTTTCATTTAAAGGCTGTAAGATTTTTCTTGTTGCATATTTTGATAATATAATTGCAAATATAAAAATAACAATGGAAAGTAATATATCCATTGGCAAAACTTTTAAAAATGCTCCAAAAATATTTTCTTTTTCTCTTGATATTCTCACAACATTTTCATTATTTAAATTATATGCAATATAATAAGTACTTTTAGATAGAGTTGTAGAATATCTGCTTTCCATTCCAATACCATATTTTTTAGCATCTATAAACTCTGGTCTATCCATATGATTTGTAAGACTTCTTATGTCTTTTTTTGAATCAAAAAGAGCCTCTCCCTTAGAATTAAAATATCCAATTCTTATTTGAGAATCTACATTTTTTATATCATTTAAATATTTTAAATCATCATCTACCTCTTCTAAATTTATCTTTATTAACTCTCCAAAGCTAGATAAATCTCTTTCACTTTGAGTTTTATAAAAATTATAATATATAGTTAAAGAAGAAACTGTACTTAGTACAAGTGTTAAAAGAGCTATGATGCAAAGTCTTCTAAAGATTCTTTTTTCCATTTTATTCTCCTACACTAAATTTATATCCAACACCTCTTATTGTTTTTATATATATTGATTTATCCTTTAATTTTGATCTAAGGGATTTAATATGCATATCTATTGTTCTAGTTTCTCCCTCATAATCATAACCCCACACAGAAGATATTAAATTTTCACGTGATAAGACTATATTTTTATTGTCCATTAAATAATTTAATAGCTCAAACTCTTTATAGGTTAAATCAATTTTTTCAGAATCAATATATACATTTCTTCCTAAAAGATCTATTTTTATTCCACCATATTCAATACTTTCTTCTGGATTTTTATTTAATCTTCTAAGTAATACATTTACTCTTGATAATAGTTCCAGCACAGAAAAAGGTTTTGTCATATAGTCATCTGCTCCATTATCAAGGGCTGTAACTATATCTATTTCTGCATCTTTTGCCGTTAGCATCATTACTGGAATATCCTTTGTTTTTGAATTTTTCTTAAGTTCTTTTAATATTTCCATTCCATCAATATCTGGAAGCATTATATCTAATAAAATCAAATCTGGAAGTTCATCTTTTAATGAATTAAAAAAATCACTTCCATTTTCAAAGGGACTCACTTCATATTCTTTAGATTTTAATGCATATTCAATTAATTTTAATATAGAAATATCGTCTTCAACTACATATATAATCATATTATCCCCTAATTGAAAAAATCACCCATTTTGAAATGTTAACAGCATGATCTGCTATTCTTTCTAAATATTTTGCAATCATCATTAAATCTACAATTGCAGCAGCATCTATTGTATCGTTTTTAATCATTTCAATTAAATCATCACGTACTTTTATAAAATAGTCATCAACTATATCATCATCTCTTACAATTTTTTCTGCCTTTTCAATATCACGATCTACATAGGATTGTAATGTATCATTTACCATTTTTATAGTGGCATCTGCCATTTCTATAATATGATCCATACTTTTTACCTTAAATCCCTCTGGTAAATTTACAGTAATTTCTGCAATATCTCTACATTGATCTCCAATTCTTTCCATATCTGTAATCATTTTAAGTGTTGAAGATATAGTTCTTAAATCTCTTGCAACAGGTTGTTGTTCTAAAAGAAGTCTTAGGCAATGATTTTGAATTAAAAGTTCCATTTTATCAATTTCTTCTTCATATTCAAATATTTTTTCTGCTTTTTGTCTGTCTCTATTATTTAAAAGGTCCACTGCCCCTTTTATTGCAGATTCTATTAAAACTCCCATTTCTAACATTTCACTATTTAAAAGATTAAGCTCTTCATCAAATCTTGTCCTCATATTAACCAAACCTTCCTGTTATATAGTTTTCTGTTTTCTCATTTTGTGGAGTTGAAAATATTTTAAATGTATCATTATATTCTATTACTTCTCCATTTAAGAAAAATGCTGTTCTATCTGAAACTCTTGAAGCCTGTTGCATATTATGAGTAACCATAATTATAGTATAGTTCTCCTTTAGCTCTGTTACAAGGTCTTCTATTTTTCCTGTTGAAATAGGATCAAGTGCAGATGTTGGTTCGTCCATTAGAATAACCTCAGGACTAACAGAAAGAGCTCTTGCAATACAAATTCTCTGTTGTTGACCACCAGATAGAGATAGTGCATTTTTATCAAGATGATCCTTCACCTCATCCCAAATTGCAGCACCTTTTAAAGAATTTTCAACTATTTCATCAAGTTTATTTTTATCTTTTATGCCATGAGTTTTTGGTCCATAAACTATATTAGAATAAATACTCATTGGAAAAGGGTTTGGCGATTGAAATACCATTCCAACTCTTTTTCTCAAATTATTAACATCATAATTTTTATCATATATATTTTCATCATCTAAAGTTATAAGACCATCTATTCTACAACCTTCTACTAAATCATTCATTCTATTTATACATTTAAGTGTAGTTGATTTACCACATCCAGATGGCCCAATAAAAGCTGTTATTTGCTTTTCATAAATATCTAAATTAATCTTTTTAAGAGCTTGAAAATCGTCATAAAATAAATCTAGATCTTTAATTTTAATTTTTTCTTTCAAACTTTTGCCTCCATAAACTTACTTGCAATTTTATTTGATATATAATTTATTAAAAGTACAAATAATAAAAGTACCATTGCAGTTGCATACCCTTCACCAATATGTTTACCCTCAGAAGAAAGCATATACATGTGTAGTGCTAAAGTTCTTGAGGATGAAAATATGCTATTTGGAATTTTTGTTGCTGTTCCAAGAGTATATATTAAACAAGCTGTCTCTCCTACTATTCTTCCTGTTGCAAGTACTATTCCAGATACTATTCCAGGCACTGCTACTGGAAGAACTACCTTAAATATAGTTCTTAATTTTCCTGCACCTAGTGCAAAACTTGCCTGTCTAATACTATCTGATACAGATTTTAATGCTTCTTCTGTTGATCTAATTATTAATGGCAATATCATTATTGATACTGTTAATACACCTGATAATATTGAATATCTAAATCCAAGTGTACTTACAAATAAAATCATTCCAAAAAGTCCATATACTATTGATGGAATTCCTGCTAATGTCTCTGCTGCAAGTCTTATAATATCTACAGCCTTTGATCCTTTTTTTGCATATTCTACTAAATATATTGCAGTAAATACTCCTATTGGAGTTGCTATTAAAATTGATAAAGCAACTACTATTAATGTTGTTATAATAGATGGAAGCATTGATACATTTTCACTTGTATAATTTAAACTAAGCATACTAAGTTTAAAATTTGGTATTCCCCTTAATAGTACATAAGAAACTATTACAAATAATGATCCAAAAGTTATAAACATTGATAGCCTAGTTGCTATTTTATAAAAACTTAATTTCTTTTTCATATTTTTTCACTTCTTTTCTTAAATATAAAAAATGAAATATTTATTATTAATATAAATATGAATAATACTGAAGCAGTTGCAATTAGAGCTTGTCTGTGAAGACCTTCTGCATATCCCATTTCTAGAACAATATTTGTAGTCATTGTTCTTATACCCTTAAAAATATTAAATGTAAGTCTAGTTTGATTTCCAGCTACTAGTATAACTGCCATAGTTTCTCCAATAGCACGTCCTATTCCAAGTATTATTCCTGCAAATATTCCAGATTTTGCAGCAGGAAGTACAACTTTTAAAATACTTCTTTCATGATCTGCACCAAGAGCTATACTTCCCTCATAATAAGATTTTGGAACAGTTCTTAAAGAAGATTCTGTAATGCTTATTATAGTTGGAAGTATCATTATTAAAAGAAGTATACTTGCAGTTAAAATACTCATTCCATTTCCACCAAACATATTTCTCATAATTGGAACTATTACAGTAAGTGCAAAAAAACCATATACTATTGATGGAATACCTGCCATTAAATTAAGAGCAGGTTTTAAAAACTTATAAACTTTTTTATTACAGTCAAAAGCAAGATAAGAAGCTGTAAATATTGCAATTGGAACTGCCATTACAGAAGCAAGTAATGTAATAATAATAGAACCTAAAATCATAGATCCTATTCCATAAGATGCCGGAGTATTTAAAGGAGCCCATTTTGTATTAAATATAAAATCCTTTATTCCAACTTCTTTAATCAATACAAATCCACCATTAAATATAAAAGCAGATATTAAAATTATAAAAAATACAGACAATAAAGCACAGGAGAAAAAGAAATATTTCATTGACTCCTCTTTAAAGTCTCTATTTCTTTTTCCTTTATTTTTTAAAACTAATTCCATTTCCATTATAGATCAGTCCAATTTTGTATCTTTCCTTCAAAAATATCCTTTATACTTTCTAATTTTAAATCATCTATTTTTGAATTATTATTTACAATTACTGCAATACCATCTATTGCAACTACCTCTACATTTAAATCTTTTTCTGAATCCTTTAATTCTCTTGAACTCATTCCAAGCTCTGCAGAATCATCTAATACAGATTTTATTCCAGCAGAAGAACCAGTTGCTTGAATATTTGCATTAAAATCAGGATTATATTTTTTATATCTTTCTACTAATTTTTCCATTAAAGGGTTTACAGATGTTGAGCCTGCTATAGTTATAGAAGCACTATTATTAATAGGAGTATATTCTCCAGTTGAACTTTCGCCAACATATCCTTCTTCTGCAACTATCTTTTGGCCAATATCACTTGTCATAAATTTTAAAAAGTCTTCTACTTCATCTGATATACCATCTTTATAGACAATATTAAAATTTCTAGCAATTTCATAAGATCCATCTTTAATATCTTCTGCACTTGCCACTACTCCATTTACATTTAGAGCTTTTACAGTATCATTTAAAGATCCTAAAGAAATATATCCTATTGCACTTTCATCACCAGCAACAGTTGTCATAACTGCATCAGTTGAATTTTGAACAATAGCTTCTTCATAAGTATTGTCTATTTCTTCACCATTTTCATCTTTAGCTAAAATACCTGTTATTTCTGTAAAAGCTGTTCTTGTTCCCGATCCTTGCTCACGAGTTACTACATTGATTTTCTCATCTTTGTTTCCACCACAAGCTACAAGAGATAAACTAAGCACTAAAACTGACGATACTAAAAATAATTTCTTTTTTAAATTCATAAAATACCACCCTTTCTCTATTTTCAAATTTATTATATCTTTACTTTGTAAAGTCCAAAGATTTCTATTGTAAAGTTTATGTAAAGTTTTTAAATTTTTCTATTTTCATCTTTTATACTTTACTATGTTATAATGATGTTAATTTGCAATTATTATTTAATTATAGAAAGGAATACTATGAAAGAATTTTTAAGACGTAAAAATGTAAATTTATCACTTAGAACTTATCTTGTAACTGCAACAGGTGCAATGGCCTATGGATTATTTGCATCTCTTCTTGTTGGAACCATATTAAATACAATAGGAACAGAATTTAATATTTCATTTTTATCTGATGTAATATGGCCTCTTGCACAAGAAGCAACAGGTCCTGCAATTGCAATAGCAATAGCTTATTCATTAAAAGCACCTGATCTTGTTTTATTTTCATCAACCTTAGTAGGTGTTGCATCTTATAAACTTGGTGGGCCTGTTGGAGTTTATTTTTCAACAATTATTGCTGTTGAACTTGGAAAAATCGTATCTAAAGAAACTAAACTTGATATTATTTTAACTCCAGTAGTTACTGTTTTATCTGGTGCAATTATTGCAACATTTATAGGGCCATATATTCAAGCTTTTATGGTTTCACTTGGAAATATTATAATGTTTGCCACTAAAAAAGAGCCTTTTACTATGGGAATTATAGTCTCAGTTCTTGTTGGAATTGCACTTACTCTTCCAATATCATCAGCAGCACTATGTATGATGTTGTCCTTATCTGGTCTTGCTGGAGGAGCTGCAACAGTTGGCTGTTGTGCTCAAATGGTTGGATTTGCTGTAATATCTTATAAAGATAATAAATTAGAAGGACTTCTTGCTCAAGGCATTGGAACAAGTATGCTTCAAATTCCAAATATTGTAAAAAATCCGAAAATTTGGATACCACCTACTCTTGCCTCTGCAATACTTGGACCAATCTCTACAATAGTTTTTAAAATGGAGAACTCTCCTCTTGGCTCTGGTATGGGTACAAGTGGACTTGTAGGACAAATAGAAACTTATAATTCTATGAAAAATATTTATTCAACTAAAGATTTATTTTTCATAATATTACTTCTTCATATAATATTACCTGCTATAATTTCACTTCTTGTATATATTCCAATGAAGAAAAAAGGGCTTATTAAAGATGGAGATTTAAAACTTAATAATTAAAAAGGACCTTTAAGATTATAATACCTCTAGAGTACACACTAAATAAAAAGTATAATATACTTAATTTAGAAAACTTTGGAAGTGTTATTTTTTTATGGGAAAACATGTTAAAAGAACTTTAGAAGAAAAAATCAAAATAGTCAAAGAATATAAGGAAGGTGCTTCATTAACGTATTTATGTGA
>NZ_JAGGLJ010000029.1 GCF_017874395.1 Peptoniphilus stercorisuis
TTCAAAAAGCCTTAGGATACTTATCTCCCTTAGAATACAAATTAAAATATCTATAATATTTTATTTGATGTGTACTTGACAGGGCATAGTATCAAGCCCTTCTAAATTTTTCTATTTATTATCTATTTGATTTTCTCCAAATATTAGCTTTTTCAGCATCTTTTATAAGATCATCTCTAAATTCTGGAGCTGCTAGATTTATTATTCCTTCTGCTCTTTCCCAAGTTGATCTACCTTTACAGTTGAAGATTCCATATTCTGTAACTATATAGTTAGTATTTGGTCTTGCTACTGTAATTGCTGAACCTGGCTCAAAGTTTAAAGTAATTCTAGATTCTTCTTTTCCTGATTTTTTATTGTAGAATTTAGAAGATAGACAAATAAATGATTTACCATTTTCTGCTAGGTAAGATCCAAGTACAAAGTCTAGTTGTCCACCTGCTCCTGAAATATGTTTCATTCCTGAACTTTCAGATGATACTTGTCCCCAAAGGTCCACATTTACTGCATTGTTTATAGAAACAAAATTATCTATTTTAGAAATAATTCTTGCATCATTTGTATAGTCAACTGGTGCTGCCATACATTGTGGGTTATTATCTATAAAGTCATAAAGTTTTTTAGATCCTGCTGCAAAGGCATAAGTTTGTCTAAATCTATCTACATTTTTGTATGCTCCTGTTATTTTTCCAGCATTATATAAATCAACAAAGGCATCTACATACATTTCTGTATGAACTCCTAGGTCTTTTAGATCAGACTCTGCAATAAGTGATCCTACTGCATTTGGCATTGCTCCTATTCCTAGTTGTAAACATGATCTATCACTTAGTTCATTTACAATAAGTTCTCCTACTTTTCTATCAACATCTCCAAAAGATCCTGATGCTAGTTCTGGAAGTCCTTGATTATCTCCTTCAACTATTCCATCTATTTTTGATATATGAATTTCAGTTTCAAATCCACCAAGTGCTCTTGGCATATTTTCATTTACTTCTACTACTATTTTTTTTGCTACTTCACATACTGCCATTAAATGAGATGCGTTAAGTCCAAAGTTAAAATATCCATGTTGATCCATTGGAGGAACTTGGATAAAGGCAATATCTACTTCACAGTTTTGACGATAATATTTTGGAAGTTCTGAATATCTAAGTGGAATATAAAATGCTCCATCTGTAGTATTAATTCTTCCTCTATCTGGTCCCCCAGCATGCCATGCATTCCAAATAAATGTATCTCCATTTGGATCTGCTTTGAAAATTTCTGGTACTGCTAAAAGTACTCCGCCTCTTAATTTAACATTTTCTAATTCTTCAACTCTTTTTGCAAGTTCTCTATCTATTGCAACAGGAGTTTGAGCAGCC
Organism: Peptoniphilus stercorisuis; assembly: GCF_017874395.1. GTDB lineage: Bacteria > Bacillota > Clostridia > Tissierellales > Peptoniphilaceae > Anaerosphaera > Anaerosphaera stercorisuis. The sequence goes on from NZ_JAGGLJ010000029.1 coordinate 1,368, forward strand.
CAGGCATAGTCTACCCAATCATTGCTTTTTACCATTGATGCCGCTTCTTTAGCGCTAATTAACTTCTCAGCATATTCTTTTGAATAATCCATTATATTCTCCTTTTGTCATACTATTTATAACTATTTTAATAATAATTTGAAAACCATTACCTAAAATAATTATATCATAGTACTTTATGAAATTAAAGAATACAATCTATATAATGATTTAATTTAATACTATTTTTCATATTAATTTATTTATCTATATATATTTTTTTGATAATATTCTATTAATTTTTTTACTTTTCTGCTTTAAAAGTGTTAAGTCTAAGTGCATTTGTAACTACAAATACTGATGAAAAGCTCATTGCAAGTGCTCCTATCATTGGATTTAACTTTAGACCAAAACTTGTATAAAATATTCCTGCTGCTATTGGTATTCCTAAAGTATTATAGAAAAACGCCCAAAATAAATTTTGTTTTATATTTCTTATTGTTGCATCAGAAAGTTTTATTGCATTTACTAAATCATAAAGTTCTGATTTTATTAAAACTATATCTGCTGATTCTATTGCTATATCTGTTCCTGCTCCTATTGCTATACCTATTTCTGATCTTGCTAGTGCTGGAGCATCATTTATTCCATCTCCTACAAAGGCAACTTTTTTACCTTGTTCTTGATATTTTCTTACTATTTCTTCTTTATTTTCAGGCATTACTTCTGCATATATTTTATCAAGTCCTAGAGTTTTACCTATTGCATTTGCTGTTTTTTCATTGTCTCCTGTAACCATTGAAACTGTCTTACCTAGTTTTTTAAGTTTTGTTATTGCATCTTTTGATGTTTCTTTGATTGTGTCTTGAAGTCCAATTACTCCTATTATTTTTTCATCATCTGCAAAATATATTGGTGTAAGACCATTATTTGCAAATTCATCTGCAGTATTTATAAATTTATCTGTATCTATTTCTTCTTCTTCCATAAGTTTTAAATTTCCTGTAATATAAGTTTTTCCATTAACATTTCCAAAAACTCCCATACCTGTAAGTGTTGTGAAATTTTGTGCATCTGTATATTTTATATTTTTTTCATCTGCATATCTTACTATTGCACGAGCTAGTGGATGTTCGGAATTTTTTTCAAGAGATGCTGCTATACTTATAAATTCTCTTTCTTCTATTTCATTTAATTTTATTTCTACTACTGATGGAATACCTTTTGTTATTGTTCCTGTTTTATCTAAAAGTATTACATCTGTATTGTGAAGATTTTCTAAACTTTCTGCTGATTTAAATAGTATTCCAAGTTTTGCACCTTTTCCAGTTCCAACCATTATTGCAACTGGTGTAGCAAGTCCTAAAGCACAAGGGCAAGATATTACAAGAACTGCTATTGCCATTGAGATTGCCATTTCAAAATCTACTTTTATTCCCCAATAAACTGCAGTTACTATTGAAATTGCTATTACTACTGGTACAAAAACTCCTGATATTTTATCTGCCATTTTTGCAATTGGTGCTTTTGTAGTATTTGCATCTTCAACAAGTTCTATTATTTTTGCAATTGTAGTATCTTCACCTATAAGTGTTGCTCTAAATTTAAAGAATCCTGCTTTATTTGTAGTTGCTGCAAGGACTTTATCATCTATTGTCTTTTCTACTGGCACACTTTCTCCTGTTAGTGCTGATTCATCTATTGAAGTATTTCCTTCAACTATTACTCCATCTACTGGAATATTACTTCCTGGTTTTACTATTATAATATCTCCAATTTTGATATCTGATACATCTATTTCCTTTTGAACTCCATTTACTTCAATAGTTGCCCTTTGTGGAGTAAGATCCATTAGAGAATTTATTGCATCAGATGTCTTTCTCTTTGCACGAGCTTCTAGAGATTTTCCAAGTGTTATTAAAGTTAAAATCATAGCTGCTGATTCAAAATAAAAGTCATGTGCATATTTATGAACTAAGTCCATATCTCCATGTCCCATTCCAGTTGATATTCTAAATATTGCAAATACTCCATATACAAAAGCTGCACCTGATCCTATTGCTATAAGTGAATCCATATTTGGAGCAAGTCTAAATAATGTCTTAAATCCATTTTTGAAAAAATGTGAGTTAATAATTAAAACTGGAATTGTCAAAAGCATTTGAACAAGCCCAAGATTTAATAAATTTTCTATACCAACTAAAAAACTTGGTTGTGGAAGTCCCATCATAGGTCCCATTGCAACATACATTAAAGGAATTAAAAAAAGTAAAGAATATTTCAGTTGATTTTTCTTTTCTTTTACTTCTTCTTCATATACATCTATTTTTTCTAGATTTGAACTTTTAGTATCTTTATTTTCTCCATGAATAATTGCTGAATATCCAGAATCTGATACTGCATTTAATATATCTTTATCTGATATTTTTTCATCATCATATTCTACTACTAGTGAATTTGATAAAAGATTTACATCTGCTTTATCTATACCATCAAGTTTTTTTACACCTTTTTCAACAGCAGCTTGACAAGCTGAACAAGTCATGCCACTTACATCAAATTTTTGTTTCAAAAATATCACCTCTCACTTCTCTTAATAATTAATTTATACCTTAAATAATTATTTTTACTTATAATTATAATATTTACTTTTTTTATATATTATTAGTAATTTATATTTAATGTATTATTATCTCTTTTTAATCCGACTACAAATGTAGTCAATATATTTTTATTATATCTACTTTTCCTTAAAATACAAGTCTATTTTTTTATAAGAAATAATAAATATCCACCGGCCTAGCCGGTGGTTTTTAATTTACGGGCACAAGGCCCTTTTTTACTTGCTACGCCTCAAAAGGCGTAAAAATGAGCCTGTCACTTGCTATTTCTTACTTAAATGGATTTGATGTATCAAAGGTTAATTGCCCTGTTAATTCATCATTCTTTAACTGATTAT
>NZ_JAGGLJ010000030.1 GCF_017874395.1 Peptoniphilus stercorisuis
ATTCAAAAAGCCTTAGGATACTTATCTCCCTTAGAATACAAATTAAAATATCTATAATATTTTATTTGATGTGTACTTGACAGGGCATAGTATCATCAGGCTCTTTTTTTTATATAAACTTCTCTTCTAAATAAGCGTTATTTAAAATACATTTTATAGGATTTTTACTAATTTTTTCCAAAATATTTAATTCAACTAATTTATTTAATTTAATTCTTAAAGTTTGTTCGCTATATCCTAAAACCTCTTTTAATAGATCTATATCTATATAATCATTTAAGCCAAATAAACTTAATTCAATTGCAACTTTTGTTATATTTAATAAAAGTTTATCTTCATTTATATTCTTATCATTTTCAGATTTTTTATAAGCTAATTCTAAAAGAATCATTTTATTACTTATATTATCTTTTAAGATATTCTGTCCATTGTTTAAAATTTCTAAAAATGAATCTACAAAAAAGTTAAGTTCTCCTTGCATAGAAACCTGATTTGTCATATCAAAGGCTTTTAGATATAAGTTTCTATATTCATTGCATCCTTGAGAAAGCGATAGAGCTGTAAGCCACGAATAGTCTTCTTTTAAATAAATACTGGATATAAATCTATTTGTTCTACCATTTCCATCATAAAATGGATGTATATATCCAAAATAATAATGAAATATAGCATTTTTAATAAGACTATTACACTTTTCATCTGTATTTAAAAAATCTAATAATTGTTCTAATACTAATATTATATATTCTTCTGTATTATCACCTTGACTTACTCCACGATGAATTTCTTTACCTTGTTTATGGATATATACAAGATTTTTTCTAAAATATTCTCCATCTGGAAGATCTTCTTCTGATACACCATCAATTGTAATTTCATCATATATTTTTCTTATATCTTTAAAATCCTTAGGTCTTTTTAAATTGTTCATTTGTAGCTGAAAATAAGAGTTTATTATATTTGAAAATCTTAGATTTGTATTATAATTTTCACTTTTTAAAACCTCTTTTGTAGTAGATACTAATTCTTCTTTGCTACTTTTAACACCTTCAATTTCATTTGTACTAAATAATTCAGAACTTAACATATCAATTAAAAATGCTTTTTTAGCTACATCAGGTAATTCATTATATAGATCTACTAAAATAATATCATCTTTTGAAATAGAATTTATTAAGTCTATAGTCTTCATAGTAGGGATATAGTAAAGTTCATAAATTTTTGACTGATTAATAGGTTTGATTTTTAGATTTGGACTTATTATTGAGTCATATTTTAATCTTTCTTCTAACTTTCTTTTTTTCTCATCATATCCCCTTAAATTATAGAACAATTTATTCATATATTGCATTTTATCCCTCCTTTTACAGTAGTATAGCATATAAATAACACTAAAACGATAAAATAATTTAAAATCATTGTTTTGAATTTTAAATTTATGTTATATTATATATATTAGTTAATATATTCTTTTTAAAGATTGGAGGAAATATCTATGTATGAACCATATACCAGACAAGTACTGCCATCTGAAAAATATAGAAGTCTTCTAGGTAGTGCTATATGTGTTTTTAATTCAAATAATTCATTTATTATTGAAAATATTCTTAATTCGGATTCTGAAAATAAATATGATTGGCATTCTTTAATAGATCTGCCTTCAGGAAATTTAGAAAAATCAATAAAAGAAACTATTTCTAAATCATCTAATACTGAAATATCAAAACTTTTTTCCGAATTAATAAATATGCGTAATCGTATAGTCCACAGTTTTCAAATTACTGATGATAAAAATGAACAATTACTGGCCACTAAAAAAAAGGATGGAAAGCAATTCCATATAACAGAAGATGTTTTGTTAGATTTTATAAAAAAGAATGAACAATTATCCATTTTACTACATGATTTTAGAGGTTATTAATTAATATTTACATTTTAAAACTTTATCGCACAAAAAAAGAGCCTCATCGATACTATGCCCTGTCAAGTACACATCAAATAAAATATTATAGATATTTTAATTTGTATTCTAAGGGAGATAAGTATCCTAAGGCTTTTTGAATA
>NZ_JAGGLJ010000031.1 GCF_017874395.1 Peptoniphilus stercorisuis
TGCACGGCTGGGTAGCTAAGTTTGGAAGGGATAAGAGCTGAAAGCATCTAAGCACGAAGCCCTCCTCGAGATGAGATTTCCCCATATGATAAGACTCCTTGAAGAAAATGAGGTTGATAGGCTCAAGGTGTAAGTACAGTAATGTATGTAGCTAAAGAGTACTAATAAGTCGAAGACTTGACCAAAAAAACTAGGATATACTCTAACAAAGTTGTGTGTAGCATAGTTTTCTGAAATGAATGTAAGAAAATATTTGTAGTTTTAATCTGGTGACAATAGGAAAGAGGACACACCTGTAACCATACCGAACACAGTAGTTAAGCTCTTAACCGTCGATGGTACTTGGCTGGCAACGGCCTGGGAGAGTAGATAATCGCCAGTTTGAAAAATCAATAAAAGCTGAGTAAACTCAGCGAAGTATTCTTAGGTAGCTCAATGGTGGAGCAACCGGCTGTTAACCGGTAGGTTGTGGGTTCGAGTCCCACCCTGAGAGCCATAAAAATAAATGCCGGGGTGGCGGAACTGGCAGACGCACAGGACTTAAAATCCTGCGGTGGTTAAACACCGTACCGGTTCGATTCCGGTCCTCGGCACCAATTTAAAGGTGCTATAAAAATAAATGACGCGGGATGGAGCAGTTCGGTAGCTCGTCGGGCTCATAACCCGAAGGTCAGTGGTTCAAATCCACTTCCCGCTACCATAAAAAATCCGTTGACACGGCATTTATATTATGTTATACTAAGTTAGTCTTTTAAATGACTAAGAAAACTAAATTAGGCGGCGTAGCTCAGTTGGCTAGAGCATGCGGTTCATACCCGCAGTGTCAGCAGTTCAAGTCTGTTCGCCGCTACCAAAACTTCAAAAGGCCCTGTGGTCAAGCGGTTAAGACACCACCCTTTCACGGTGGTATCCCGAGTTCGATTCTCGGCAGGGTCACCAAGATTAAAATAATTGAAAACTAAATAGATTATATAAAATTAATATATGGACGCATAGCTCAGTTGGGAGAGCATCTGCCTTACAAGCAGGGGGTCATAGGTTCGAGCCCTATTGTGTCCACCATACGCGGCCTGGTAGTTCAGCTGGTTAGAATGCTAGCCTGTCACGCTAGAGGTCGAGGGTTCGAGTCCCTTCCAGGTCGCCAAAATTTTATATTTAAAACATTAACTTAAAGATCTTGCTGGTGTGGCTCAATTGGTAGAGCAACTGACTTGTAATCAGTAGGTTGGGGGTTCAAGTCCTCTCACCAGCTCCAGATTTAAGGGGGAGTTCCCGAGTTGGCCAAAGGGGACGGACTGTAAATCCGTTAGCTCAGCTTTCAGTGGTTCGAATCCACTCTCCCCCACCAGTTTTAATTTAAACTCGCGGGTGTAGCTCAGTGGTAGAGCCCCAGCCTTCCAAGCTGGTTGCGAGGGTCCGATTCCCTTCACCCGCTCCATAAAAAACAAATATTGTGCACCTATAGCTCAGTTGGATAGAGCAACGGACTTCTAATCCGTGTGCCGGGGGTTCGAATCCTCCTAGGTGCACCACAATTAAATTAATAATGTTTTTAAATTTACCGTGCACCTATAGCTCAGTTGGATAGAGCAACGGACTTCTAATCCGTGTGCCGGGGGTTCGAATCCTCCTAGGTGCACCATATTTTTGGGGTGTAGCCAAGTCGGTAAGGCATCAGACTTTGACTCTGACATGCGTAGGTTCGAGTCCTGCCACCCCAGCCATTTAAAATGACCCATTAGCTCAGCCGGTAGAGCACCTGACTTTTAATCAGGGTGTCGCGCGTTCGAATCGCGCATGGGTCACCATTTTAAGCATTGTTTAATTAAATATTGGAGAGGTACCGAAGTGGTCATAACGGGGCGGTCTTGAAAACCGTTAGGGTGCAAGCCCACGTGGGTTCGAATCCCACCCTCTCCGCCA
>NZ_JAGGLJ010000032.1 GCF_017874395.1 Peptoniphilus stercorisuis
ACTCAAGTTTTACTTAAGACAACTTATTTAGTATACATCTTTTAAGACTTGTTGTCAAGAACTTTTTTAAGATGTTTTTATTAAGTTTTAACAATATTCCTTTTTTCAGGAACTTTTATAGTATATCTACTTTTGAATATAATGTCAATAGAATTCTTTAAATTTTAAAATTTTATTTTTATATTACTTTATATTCTTACTTAAGTATCTTATTTTAGCCTTTTGTATAGATTTTCAAATATATTCCTACTATAATATATGTTATTACAATTTAAGGAGGTTTTATTATTAATTCGTTAAGAAAGAAATTTCTACATTTTGTCATACCATCTGTTGCAGCGATGCTTGTCTTTTCACTATATACTATGGTAGATGGTTTTTTTGTAGCAAATTTCGTTGGGGAAACAGCCCTTTCTGCTGTTAACTTGTCTATGCCTTTTGTAAATACTTTATTTGCTGTTGCAATAATCTTTGCAGTAGGTACACAGACTATTATAGGAGTATTACTTGGACAAAAACACGAATCTGAAGCTAAGGAGACTTTTAGTTTCACAGTTGTTGTAATTACTATCTTTGCTATTATACTTGCTATTATATGTGCTTTTAATGTTGAGCATATTGCAAGATTTTTAGGAGCTAATGAAGATCTTCTTCCATTAGTAGTAGATTATTTACACATTATAATTATTTTTGCTCCATTTTTTATAATTTCTTATAATTTTGAAGTTTTAGTTAAAGTTGACGGCTTTCCTGCAACTGCAACTCTAGGTGTTTTTTCAAGCGCTGTTGCAAATATTCTATTAGACTATTTATTTGTTGCAGTTTTTAATTGGGGTGTTAAGGGAGCTGCTTGGGCAACTGGTATTTCACAAGTGCTATCTACTCTAATCTTTACACTTCACTTTGTATTTGGAAATGCTACTCTTAGATTTGTTAGTTTCAAACCTGATTTTAGTCTTTTTAAGAAAATAATACCTTTAGGTTTTGGAGATTTCATTTCAGAAATCGGCATTGGAGTTATTGTTTTCTTCTATAATATATTCTTGATTAAGGATTTAGGAAAAAGCTCAATCGCAACTTTTTCTGTTATATCCTATGTAAATCAAATAGTATGTATGTGTTTTGTAGGAATAACTCAAGGCATTCAGCCTCTTGTAAGTTATTATTATGGAAGCGAAGAACCAAACGCCTACAAAAAACTATTTAAATATTCCGTTTTTTCCATTGCACTTGTAAGTATTGTTGCAGTGTCTATTGTGTTTTTATTTGGGAAAAACATATTTTTATTATTCTTTGATCCAAAGGATGTTGATTTAATTAACTATTCTGTAATAGCACTAAGAAAATTTGCTCCATCATTTTTATTTGTTGGATTTAATCTTCTTATTGCAGGTTTTTCCTCCTCACTATTAAGAGCAAACTATTCAATTTTAATTAATATATCAAGATCTTTTGTATTGATTATACTATCTCTTATATTTACTACTAATATATTAGGGAATGAATATATATGGTATTCTTCAATATTATCTGAGGGAATTTGTCTTATTCTTTCAATATTTTTACTTGCTAGAATACTTAATAGCGTTTATAAGAAATAAAAAAACTGGGTTAGATTATAATACCTCTAGAGTACACACTAAATAAAAAGTATAATATACTTAATTTAGAAAACTTTGGAGGTGTTATTTTTTTATGGGAAAACAT
>NZ_JAGGLJ010000033.1 GCF_017874395.1 Peptoniphilus stercorisuis
CGATTAACTATCTACTTTAAGACTCCTTAGAAAGGAGGTGATCCAGCCGCACCTTCCGATACGGCTACCTTGTTACGACTTCACCCCAGTCATTAACCCTACCTTCGACGCCTGCTTCCTTACGGTTAGCTCGACGGCTTCGGGTATTGCCAACTTCCATGGTGTGACGGGCGGTGTGTACAAGACCCGGGAACGCATTCACCGCAGCATTCTGATCTGCGATTACTAGCAACTCCGACTTCATGTAGGCGAGTTGCAGCCTACAATCCGAACTGAGATTGGCTTTATGAGATTTGCATGACATTGCTGTTTAGCTTCTCTTTGTTCCAACCATTGTAGCACGTGTGTAGCCCAGGACATAAAGGGCATGATGATTTGACGTCATCCCCACCTTCCTCCGTCTTATCGACGGCAGTCTCTTTAGAGTTCCCACCATTACGTGCTGGCAACTAAAGATAAGGGTTGCGCTCGTTGCGGGACTTAACCCAACATCTCACGACACGAGCTGACGACAACCATGCACCACCTGTAATACTGTCTCCGAAGAGAAAGGTATATCTCTATACCGGTCAATATTATGTCAAGTCCTGGTAAGGTTCTTCGCGTTGCTTCGAATTAAACCACATGCTCCGCTGCTTGTGCGGGTCCCCGTCAATTCCTTTGAGTTTCATGCTTGCGCACGTACTCCCCAGGCGGAGTGCTTATTGTGTTAACTACGGCACCGAGGTCACCCCCGACACCTAGCACTCATCGTTTACAGCATGGACTACCAGGGTATCTAATCCTGTTTGCTACCCATGCTTTCGTTCCTCAGCGTCAGTATATGTCCAGCAAGTCGCCTTCGCCACTGGTATTCCTCCTAATATCTACGCATTTCACCGCTACACTAGGAATTCCACTTGCCTCTCCATATCTCAAGAAATACAGTTTCAAATGCTTACGGAGGTTAAGCCTCCGCCTTTTACACCTGACTTGTATTTCCGCCTGCGAACCCTTTACGCCCAGTAATTCCGGACAACGCTAGCCCCCTACGTATTACCGCGGCTGCTGGCACGTAGTTAGCCGGGGCTTCCTCCCATGGTACCGTCATTATCTTCCCATGGGACAGAGCTTTACGATTCGAAAACCTTCATCGCTCACGCGGCGTCGCTGCATCAGAGTTTCCTCCATTGTGCAATATTCCCCACTGCTGCCTCCCGTAGGAGTTTGGACCGTGTCTCAGTTCCAATGTGACCGTTCACCCTCTCAGGCCGGTTACTGATCGTTGCCTTGGTGAGCTTTTATCTCACCAACTAGCTAATCAGACGCGAATCCATCTTTGACCGCTAAATCACTTTAATATCTTTATCATGTGATGAAGATATATCATCTGGTATTAATCCCAGTTTCCCGAGGCTATCCCTGTGTCAAAGGTAGGTTATTCACGTGTTACTCACCCGTCCGCCGCTAATCCTTCTTTTCGTCATCCCGAAGGAATCTGAAAAAATATCATCGCTCGACTTGCATGTGTTAGGCGCGCCGCCAGCGTTCGTCCTGAGCCAGGATCAAACTCTCAATTAAAATTTGATACTGCTTTGCTCAAGTCTATTACTGACTTATTTCCGCTAAGCTTTATATTTGCTATGTGTTTATTCGTTTATTCTCTTACACTATTTAATTATCAAGGTTATTT
>NZ_JAGGLJ010000034.1 GCF_017874395.1 Peptoniphilus stercorisuis
TAATGACTGGGGTGAAGTCGTAACAAGGTAGCCGTATCGGAAGGTGCGGCTGGATCACCTCCTTTCTAAGGAGTCTTAAAGTAGATAGTTAATCGCAAGATTAGGTATTTAACTTATAAGATATAAAAAAGAGTGTATTATTCACTCTTACACTATTTATATTATATATAAAACTAAAAAACTAAAAAACTAAAAAACTAAAAAACTAAAAAACTAAAAAAACACCCGTGGGGGTGTAGCTCAGTTGGGAGAGCACCTGCCTTGCACGCAGGGGGTCAGGAGTTCGAGCCTCCTCATCTCCACCAATTCAAAGTTTAAATACTTTGTAAGAACCTTGAAAACTACAAATAGAAGTAAAACATTCATAAAAAATGAAATGTCAAATCTTAAATTTCTAAAATAAAGTAATAAAGATAAAACATTTCACTGGATAGATATTAAACAGTGTGTTTAATAACAAAGGAATTAGTGAATATTACATTCTAATGGAATGTATGTAATAGTCATTAATAAAAAACTAATCAATAAAATGATTAAAGGTCAAGTTAATAAGAGCATTAGGTGAATGCCTAGGCACCAAGAGGCGATGAAGGACGCGATAAGCTGCGAAAAGCTGTGTGTAGGAGCAAATATCCGCTAAAGCACAGATATCCGAATGGGGAAACCTACCAGTAATGGTATTGTATGATGAATACATAGTCATACAAGGCGAACCGGGGGAACTGAAACATCTAAGTACCCCGAGGAAAAGAAAGAAAACTCGATGTCCTAAGTAGCGGCGAGCGAACGGGACACAGCCCAAATTGACGACATGTTAAAATAGTTAGTAGAATCATCTGGGAAGATGAGCCAAAGAAGGTAATAGCCCTGTAAACGAAAACGAAGATAAACTAGTCTAAAAGAGTACCATGGAGCACGTGAAACTCTGTGGGAATACGGGGGGACCACCCCCCAAGGCTAAATACTACTTGGTGACCGATAGTGAACAAGTACCGTGAGGGAAAGGTGAAAAGAACCCCGGGAGGGGAGTGAAATAGAATCTGAAACCTAATGTTTACAAGCAGCGAAACTGGCAAGAACCAGGATCGTGTACTTTTTGTAGAACGGGCCAGCGAGTTATGGTAATAAGCAAGGTTAAGGAGTACAGCTCCGGAGCCGTAGCGAAAGCGAGTCTTAACCGGCGAAAGTTTGTTGCCATAGACCCGAAACCGTGTGATCTATCCATGGGCAGAGTGAAGTTGAAGTAAAATTCAATGGAGGCTCGAACCGGGTAACGTTTAAAAGTTATCGGATGACCTGTGGATAGGGGTGAAAAGCCAAACGAACACGGAGATAGCTGGTTCTCCTCGAAATAGCTTTAGGGCTAGCCTTTAGCGAACAATGACAAGGGGGTAGAGCACTGACTAGTCAAGGGGCATTATATGTTACT
>NZ_JAGGLJ010000035.1 GCF_017874395.1 Peptoniphilus stercorisuis
AAAAACATCTTAGCTATACCTTCTGTAGATCTTTTGATTACATTTTTATCTATATCTTCTGAACTTCGTAAGTTTTGCGGTTTTTTAAAGGTTCCCCATAAATCACAGTTCTCTAGGTTCAAATCAGAGTATTTAGATGATCTTAATGAACTATTTCATAATCTTGTTGATAAAACAGAGGATATATCTAAAGAAGTTAATTCTTTTTTATCTTCTATTCTAATTACCGATACTACTGGTATTGAAGCTTATGTTACTGAAAACAATCCTAAGTTTTATCAATCACAACTTAAAAAATCTAAGACTTTTTATAATTCATTTGCTAAGGATAATCCTAATCCAGGTTTCGATATTGAAAAGTATGCACAAGGCCAAATGCCTAAGTTTGCTTCTTCTAATCCTGATGCAAAACTTACTTATCTCAATGGTCATTTTGGATATTTTTTAAAGTGTATTATTTCTACTAATGCTCTTGGGCTTGTTAGAGATATTAATTTCTTTAATAGTGATAATTCTCTTTCCAAGGATTTAAGACCTCAGGATATTAAGGATTCTTTTGATGCTAAGTCTTTGATTCCTGCTTTAGAAACTCACTTTCAATTACATCCTGATTTTTCATATAAATACTTTTTAGGCGATGCTGGTTTTGATGCTGATGATAATTATGCCTATCTTCATGAAAAAGAAATTATGCCTATTATCAGCTTAAATACTCGTAATTCTAAGGATTTACCACAGCCTGGTTTTAATGAAATTGGGATTCCTCTTTGTCCTAATGACTCCTCTTTACCAATGGTTTATGATGGTGTTTGTAGAGAAAAAGGTAGAGCTGATAGAGTTAAATATCTTTGTCCTAAGTCTAAAAAAACTACTGTTAATGGCAAAACCCAATATGTTTTAAGTTGTGAAAACCCTTGTACTTCCTCAAAGTGTGGACGTACTAAAAACCTTACTATTCATCACAATTACAGGTTCAATACTTCTATGCCTAGAGATAGTCTCAAGTGGCAAAAGCTGTACAAGCTTAGAACTATTTGTGAAAGATCAATTTGTCAAATTAAAAACTTTATTCAAATCAAAATCTCTAAGGTTAGAAATACCATATCGTTAAAATCAGATATATTACTTGCATGTATTTCACAATTGATAGCATTTATTCTTATCTTTAAAACTGGTAAATCTAAAAACCCTTTAGCCATCAAATCTTTAATCGCTTAATTAACAAATATATATTAAAACAAATCCGGAAGATTAGGTTTAATCTTTTATTTGCTGAGCCTATTTTTGTTAGCAACTTAGTAATTTAGCTATTTTATTTGCCCATTAAAGATTTTAATTGGGGATAAGTATCCTTAAATATCAAATTCCTATTCTGCAACTACCTA